>BPIQ01000001.1:0-600000 GCA_026004195.1 Candidatus Binatia bacterium | reverse complement strand
CGGGATCAACCGCACGCCCGAGGGGAAGCTCGTGGGCGACGTCGAATCCGAGAAAGCCATCGAACGCGCCGCGTTCGTGACCCCGGTGCCCGGCGGGGTCGGGCCGATGACGATTGCCATGCTTCTCTGGAATACCGTCGAAGCAGCCAAACGCCGGGCCGGGCGGGGAGAGTCGGAGCTCCGTGCCGGAAGAGCCTAGACGGTCCCCCCTCCACGGCGCTCACCGGGCCCTCGGCGCCCGGTTCACGCGCTTTGCCGGCTGGGAAATGCCGCTCTGGTACTCGAGTATTCGGGAGGAGCACGAAGCCGTGCGGCACCGTGCCGGGCTTTTCGACGTAAGCCACATGGGGGAGATCGAGATCGAAGGGCCGGCTGCCCTGGAGCTGGTTCTCGGGGTCGCGACGAACGACGCCCGGCGGCTGCGGGACGGAAGGGTGCAGTACTCGCTCCTCTGTTCTCCGCAGGGCGGGATCCTCGACGACGTGACGGTGCACCGGCTCTCGGGGGAGCGGTTTTTTCTTTGCGTGAACGCCGCGAACACGGAAAGGGATTTCGCCTGGATCCGGCGCCACGCCCCTCGGGACGCGGAAGTCCGCGACGCGAGCGCCGAGTTCGTGCAGCTCGCGCTGCAGGGTCCCGCCGCCACGGAAATCCTCTCGTCCTCCGTCCCCCTGGACCTCCGGTCCGTCGGACGCTTCGCTTTCGTCGAGGCGCGGATCCTGGACATGCCGGTCCTCCTGGCCCGCACCGGCTACACGGGAGAGGACGGTTGGGAGATCTACCTGCGAGCTCCCGGGCTCGGCGAGCGACTCTGGGCCGCTCTGCTCGACGCGGGGCGCTCCTGGGGACTCGTCCCCGCGGGGCTCGGAGCGCGGGATACGCTGCGCATCGAAGCCGCACTCCCGCTCTACGGGCACGAGATCGACGAGTCGACGACCCCGTGGGAGGCCGGGCTCGGACGCTTCGTGGACCTCGGGCACGCCTTCGTCGGGAGAGAAGCGCTCGAGCGACAGCTCCGCGAGGGCGTCCCGCGGAGGCTCGTGGGTCTCGAGGTCCGGGGAAACGCTCTGGCACGACCGGGAAACGAGATTTTCGCGGGCGAGCGTGCGGTGGGACACGTGACGAGCGGCACCTTCTCTTACTCCCTTGGCAAGCCCGTCGCTCTCGGCTATGTGAGGCCGGAGTTCGCGGAGGCGGGGCGCCCACTCGCGATCGGTATTCGAGGTCGCCGCGTCGCCGCGGAAGTCGTTCCGCTTCCGTTCTACAGGCGTCGCTGAACTTCGGGGAGGCCGTCATGGAGTTTCCGGAAGATGTGAAATACACGCGCGAGCACGAGTGGGTTCTCGTCGAGGAAAACACGGCGACGGTCGGCATCACGGACTACGCCCAGGATCAGCTCGGAGAAATCGTGTACGTGGAGCTGCCTTCCGTCGGCGACAAGGTCTCGAAGGGGGATGCCTTCGCCGTCGTGGAATCCGTGAAAACGGTCTCGGATATCTACGCGCCCGTGAGCGGTACGGTGGTGGAGGTGAACGAGGACCTTCCCGACAACCCGACGCTCGTCAACGAGGACCCCTACGGCGACGGTTGGATCGTGAGGATCGAGATGACGGACACGACGGAGCTCGACGACCTCCTCACGGCCGAAGAATACCAGGCGTACATCGCCGAAGAGGAAGAAGCGGAGTGACATGGCCGCCGGACGATGAGGTTCTTGCCCCACACGCCGGACGACGTCGCCGAGATGCTCCGAGCCGTGGGGGTGTCGTCGATCGACGAGCTGCTCGCCGACGTTCCGAAGTCGCTCCGTGAGCGAGCGCAGCTTCGCATCGGCCCTTCGGGGAGCGAGCAGGAAGTCCTCCGCCGTCTCGAGGAGAAGGCCGAGGCGAATCCGGGAGCGAAGATGCCCTGCTTTCTCGGGGCGGGGGCTTACCCGCACTTCGTCCCGGCCGTCGTCGATCACGTCCTCTCCCGGGCGGAGTTCTGGAGCGCTTACACGCCGTACCAGCCCGAAGTGAGCCAGGGGACGCTGCAGGCGGCCTTCGAGTTCCAGTCGCTCGTGGCGACGCTCTTCGGGATGGAAGTCGCCAACGCGAGCCTCTACGACGGGGCGTCGGCGGCGGCCGAGGCCGTCCTCATGGCGCGGCGGCTCGCCCCGAATCGCGAGCGGGTCGTGCTGAGCTCGGCGCTCCACCCGCAGGTGCGAGCCGTCGTGCGCACCTACCTCGATGGGTTGCCGCACGTGGAGGTGGCCGAAGTCCCGTGGAACGAGACGGGGAGCACCGACGTCGAACGCCTCGGGGCCCTCTGCGACGAGAATACCTCCGCCGTCGTCGTGGGATACCCCAACGTCTTCGGAATTCTCGAAGACCTCGCCGAGACCACGCGCGTCGCGAGCCGCGTGGGCGCCCGGGTCGTCTCCGTGACGCTCGAACCGCTCGCGCTCGCGCTCTTCCGTCCCCCCGGCGATTTCGGCGTCGACATCGCGGTGGGCGAGGGGCAGAGTTTCGGCCTCCCGTTGTCTTACGGGGGTCCCGGGTTGGGCCTTTTCGCCACGAAGGAAGCTTACGTCCGGGCCATGCCCGGGCGGCTCGTGGGCCAGACCGTCGACGCGCGGGGAAAGCGCGGCTTCGTCCTCACTCTCGCCACTCGCGAGCAGCACATCCGGCGCGAGAGAGCCACCTCGAACGTGTGCACGAACCACGCGCTCGGGGCGCTGGCGGCCACGGTGTACCTCTCGCTGCTCGGCAAGCGAGGCCTGCGGGCGCTCGCGCAGATGAACTATCGCCGGGCGCACGAGGTAGCGGAGCGACTCGTGGCGAGCGGGCGCTGGCAGCTCCGCTTTCCCGGGGTTTTTTTCAACGAGTTCGTGCTCGCCGGTGCGGACGCCGACGAAGCGCTCCGGAGCTGTGCGCGGGCGGGCGTTCTCGGGGGTTTTCCTCTGGGAAGGTGGTATCCGGAGCTCGCGGAGAGCCTTCTCGTCTGCGTGACCGAACTTCCCACCGACGAAGAAATCGAGCGTCTGGTGCGCTGCCTCGCATGAGCGTCGAGAGGGAAAAGCGTGCGGGCCTCGTCCTCGACGAGCCCTTGATCTTCGAGCTGAGCCGGCCCGGCGCTCGTGGCGTCGATCTCGAAGAAAACGAGGTGGCCGACGTGCCGGAGGGAATGCGGCGCGAGAGCCTCGAGGGGTTCCCCGAACTCTCCGAGCCGGAGGTTCTCCGCCATTTTCTCAGGCTCTCGCAGTGGAACCTCGGGGCTGCCACGACCTTCTATCCCCTCGGGTCGTGCACGATGAAGTACAACCCGGTGGCCGACGAGGTCGTGGCACGGCTTCCCGGTTTCGCGAGGCTTCACCCCCTCGTTCCCGAGGAACTGGCGCAGGGTCTGCTCGAGTGCCTGGCGGAGCTCGAGAGGTGGCTCGCGGAAATCGCGGGCCTCGACGCGGTCACGCTCGAGCCCGCGGCCGGTGCCCACGGCGAGCTCACGGGCATGAAAATGATCCGTGCCTACCACGCCGAGCGGGGCCGGCCCCGCTCGAAGGTCCTGATCCCCGCCACGGCCCACGGCACGAACCCCGCGAGCGCGGCGCTCTCCGGCTACTCGGTCGTGGAGGTTCCCGTGGGGAAAGAAGGGATCCTCGAGGCTTCGCGGGTCGCGGAAGTCATGGACGACGAAGTGGCGGCTCTCATGGTGACGAACCCGAACACGCTCGGACTTTTCGAGCGCGAGATCTGCGAGGTTTCCGAAATCGTCCACGAGCGCGGAGGTCTCGTCTACATGGACGGGGCGAACCTGAACGCGCTGCTCGGCGTGGCGAAGCCGGGAGACATGGGGGTGGACGTGCTCCAGTTCAACTTGCACAAGACGTTCTCGACACCCCACGGCGGAGGCGGCCCGGGTGCGGGACCGGTGGCCGTCCGTCGCCTTCTCGAGCCCTACCTGCCGGTTCCCCGGCTCGTGCGTGCGGACGGGCGGTGGAACTGGTCGGAGGATTTTCCCCGTTCGATCGGCCGGGTCCGTTCGTTCTACGGGAACGTGGGTGTGCTCGTGCGGGCTTACGCCTATCTCGCTGCCATGGGCTCGGAAGGGCTTCGGGAGGCGACACGGCTCGCCATCCTGGCCGCGAACTACGTCCGGAAACGGCTCGAAGGCGTCTTCCACACGCCCTATCCGCGGCCCTGCATGCACGAGTGCGTGCTCACCGACCGAGGGTTCGAACGATACGGCGTGAAGACCCTCGACATCGCCAAGCGCCTTCTCGACCACGGCTTCTACGCCCCGACGATCTACTTCCCGCAGGTGGTAAGCGGTGCCATGATGATCGAACCGACGGAAACGGAGTCCAAAAGGACGCTCGACGAGTTCGTGGAAGCCATGCGGGCCATAGCCGAAGAAGCGAAAACGGCTCCCGAACGGCTCAGGAACGCTCCGGAGAGGACGCCGCTCGCGCGTCTCGACGAAGCGCGAGCCGCGCGGAAGCCGGTGCTGCGGTGGCGTCCGGAACGTGGGGTGGGCTGAGTTCCGTGCCCGGGCGGGACTCGCGGGCTATTTCCTTCCGGCGAGGAGAGCCCCGAGTGCAAGCAGGGCCGCGGCCGAAAGCCCGAGCCCCAGGCGAAAAGACGCTGGCTCGTACCGGAAGACCACGCGGTGATCCCCCCTCGGAACGAACACCCCGCGAAAGAGGTAGTTGGTTCTGAGAATCTCCGCCGGCTCGCCGTCGAGCCTGGCCTTCCATCCCGGGTAGTAGGCGTCGGTGAGAACCAGGAGCCCGGGTTCCTCGAGAGAAACCTCCACTTCCACTGCCGTCGGGCGATAGCTTGCCACTCTGGCCGGGAAGAGCTCGGGCCCTTTTCCCCCCTCGCCCGGGAGGTGTTCCCCCTTCGGAGCTTCGACGATCGCTTCCCGCCTCGGGTCGAAATCGGCCGACGTCAGAGCCGAGAAGGCTTCCTCGCGCGAGGTGACCCCCTTCCACGAAAAGACCACGTAGGCGCGCGGCAGGGGATTTGCGCGGACGAAGACGACGTGCGTGAGAGTCGGGGCGGATCGAGCCTCGAGCCATCCCGAGCCTTCCCCCCAAACGGCACGAAACCGCGCCTGCTCGTTCCGCGGCACCGCCACGAAGCGCAGGGAAAAGAGGTCGAGGAGGCGCAGGTGGGGACTTGCCGGGTCGAGCTCGATTCGTCCGTCCCGACGGAAGATATCCCAGATCGTTGGGTCGGTTGAATCGAGTAGAGAAAACACATGGCCGTACCGAGCTAGCGCGAGCGGCTCGTGATCGGTCAGGGAAAAGACACCGCGGAGCGTCCCCTGCTTGGGCGCGAGCGAAACTGGAGGTGCCACGCCCCAGGAGAAGTAGCACCGGTAAAGACCCTGGTGCTCACGCATCCATTCGAGAAGCGATGCGTGCCGGTGAAACAGGTCGGCCCTGTGGATCGGGTGTACCCGGGCCTCCACGTTCCCACGAAAAAGCTCCGCCGAAGCCAGGACGGCGAGGAGAACCCCAAAGGCTCGCCGAGACCGGATGCCCTTCGACAGGACGCCGAGGAGGGCGAGCGCAAGTGCCGAGAGTAGCAAGGCCAAAAAGACGCCGTCCGGTGGGGAAGCACGAACCCGCGCGAAAAAAAACGACGAATGCTCCGCCGAGGAGCTTCGTGATGGGAGCCCACCCGGGGCTTCGCTCGATTTCCTCTAATCCGAGCGCCGCGAGAAGGGAAACGGAAAAGGCGTAGAGAAGCAGGATGCGGTGAGGCTCGTTCCGAAGCCATCCCGTAGGTGCAACCTGCTTGTACCAGCCGTAGACGGGCGTGTGGGAGCCCAGGGAAATCAGGGCTGCAAGTACGCCGAGAAGACCCCAGAAAAGGCCCGAGCTCCGCCCGCGACGGGAAAAAATGCCCACGCAGGCGAGCAGAAAAGGCACGACACCGACATACGGCCTTGTCGGCAGATCCGCGTCCGTGTGGAGCGCCAACTCCAAGAATTCCCGGGGCTCATAATCGAAAGAAAGACGGCTGTGAGCCGGGAGGTTCTCGAGACTCCGGGAAGCTTCGGGTAGAAGCTCCAGCGTGGGAAGCCACTGAACGGCCCCGAGACACAGGCCCATGGCTCCCCCGAGCGCCACGTAAAGCGGGAAAGTCTTCCACCCCGGGTCACGACGCCGCACGAGCCCGAGCCACTTCCAGAGGGCATAGGCGACGATCCCGTAGACGGCATAAAGCGAGAACTGGGCGTACGCGGCAAGAAGAGAAAGCCCTACGGCAAGGCAGAGGAACCCAAGGCCAGCCCGGCTCCGACCCCGGGAAAGCCGCTCCACGCCGAGAATCCCCAGGGGAAGCCACGAGAGGGCAGCACACCCCGAAGGAAATGACACGGCCTGTGCGAGCGTGTAGCCCGAAAGAGCGAAGGCCACACCTCCGAGAAAAGCGCCCGTCCTCCCGAGACCGAGCTCGCGGGCACAGAAGTAAGAGAGCCCCGCTGCGAGAAAGACGTGGAACGCCGCCACCACCTCGATTGCCGTGGCCGTGTCCAAAAAGAGGTAGAAGGCGTGGAAGGGGTAGACCACTCCGTAGAGCTGGGCGGCGAGGAACGGCTGGCCGGCCAACTGGAAGGGATTCCAGAGAGGAACGATGCCTTCTTTCCACCACGCCGCTGCCCGATAGGACATGGGGTAGATTTCGGTGAATAGGTCGCTATTGGACAGCTCGAGCCGCGGCACGTTTCGGTGGGCGGGCAGGACGACCCGGAGGACCCAGAACGCGGCAACGAGTGCGGCCAGGAGTCCCACGAGGATTGAGTCCCCGTGCGGCCCCCGTTCCGGAGAGCAACCCGAAGGCATGCCGTTTCGCCTTCGGAGCTCGAACGTTTTTCCCCGAAGGGCCGTGAAAGGTCCGGTTTCGGGAGCCGGTCTCATCCCACGGGCTGCCTCGTCTTCTCCGAAAGGACGGAAACGTCCTGCTTCCCCGTCTCGACCTCCTGGGGTCGGCCGGCCTCCCGCTCGGTTCCCCGCACCCCCCTCAGACGTGGGGCTGCATCTTGATGTGCCAGGGCTCGAAGCGGACGCCGAGGAAGTTGCCCTCCGGGTAACGAAGGTCGAGGTAGCCGAGCTCTTTGAGTTTCCGGTAGACGGGTGTCGACACGAATTTTTCCGTGAAGTTCGCGGCACCGAGGCCGACCTGCCCCACGTCGAAGTCTCCGACGCCGTGGTACGAAAAGCCGGGCGGCGCGAGCGACCGCGAAGCCAGCGAGAGGTTGCCCCGGTTGTCCGCCGCCTTGCGGAGGAAAAGCAGGAACTGCTTGATGACGCTCCGGACCCCCGAGGTCAGGATCACCTCCTCGCCGATCTCCTTGCGGATCTGCTCGTAGCGCTCCTGTGCCGTTCCGCGGTAGAGGTAATTTCCGGTGCGGGGAATCTTCACGACTTCGCGGGGCGGGATCCGGTCGGTGATTTCCTTGACCGGTTTTTCGCCGAAAAAGCCGTAACGGGACGCATCGGCGTAGAAGATCCTCTCGAGGAAGGCGACCTCGACCCGGGAAAACTCGCCGACCTGCGAGTAGCGGCGCGCGAAGCGCAGGGCTTCGTCGAAGCTCAGGATCTGGAAGTTCCCGTGGCCCACCGTGCGCTGGAGCCGCTCGAGTTTCTCGACGCAAGCCCGCAACAGCGGCAGCTCCTCCTCCGGCAGCACGATGTCGTCCGGGTGCGGCTCGTCGAAGTGCCGCATCTTGTAGAGGTAGTCGCGAATGTGGCGGTCGAGAAGGTCGGGCGAGGAACTGCTCGAGGGGCCGTGCGAAGCCGGCAGAACTTCCGCGAGAGCCGAAGGGGCCAAACCCACGCCGAGGACCGTCGTTGCCAGCCGTTTGAGGAAGGCTCTCCTGTTCATGGGAAGCAAGAGACGAGCGCAAGACGCATTCTAGCCACGACACCGGCGTTAACTCAAATCCGAAACCCGGCCCCTCAGCGAAGCCCGACCCCGGCCACACCCCGGTAGCCCAGCACGGTGAGACCGGAGACCGGATTCAGGGCCGGGAAGACCGAGAGGTCGAGGAAGAGAAGAAAGTGGATGTTCCCGTCCTCCGCGGCGACTCCGGGCGGCGGGTTGGCGTCGAAGAACGTGCGGGGCGTCGCGGCCCGGAGCAGTTGCTGGTCCAGACGCAGCCCGTTGCTGCCGACCCTTTCGAGGACGCGCGCGTAGAGAAAATTGCCCGCCCCGTCCATGACCGCTTCGACCCGGGCGATCTCCCGGCCGGGGTGAACGCCGGGGTCGTGGATCGTCCGCCGGAGCGCGATGACGAGGTGGTCGAACACCCTCCCGGCCACCCGCCGCACGAAGGGGGCGAACCGGTAGGCCTTGGTGTTCAGCAGCGTGATGTCCCCTTCGCGGAGGCCCGGGAGGTAGTCGCGGGAGCCAGGCGAGAGGAAGAGGTTCGTCCGGGCCGCCCGCTCCGCAAAAGCTTCCTGCGGCGGTTCGCGTTTCGGGGCGGGCGCTTCGGCCCATCCCGATCCGAGAAGTTCCCGGGTGTCGGGCAGGAGGTCGGCGAGCGCCACCCGGGGCGGAGGTTCGCCGGGAGAAGCGTCGGTGTCGCCGGTCTCGCTGCGCGCGCTCTCTTGCGTCTCGGGCCGGTCCTCGGGAACTTCGAGTCGGCGGCCGGCCGAACTCTCGCCGGACTCTCCCCTCGCGATTTGCTCGACCTCCGTGCTGCGGTCGACGTCGCTGAGGAGCCGGGTGTTCTCCGGAGCCACTTCCCTCCCGGCTTCGGGTGGTGCGACGATCTGCCGCTCGGGTACCGGCGGGGCCGGCTCGGGGGGAAGCTCGGTTCGGGATCCCGGGGGGACACGGGGCTCGACCGAGACGGCAATCCGCGGCGGAGGACGTCGGTCGGGGCCGGGAAGGGGAGGCGCCGAGACCAGGACCATCCAGAGGAAAAAGAGCGAATGGAGGAGCACCGAGGCGGAAAAGGCGGGCAGGAAGCGCAGCTTCGGGCTTCGGGGGAGAGCTCCTTGCGTGCTCCTCGGGGGTTCGCGTATAGTGCGGGCCGGAGCCATGTTCGGCCTAGGTTTCAGCGAGCTCCTTCTGATTCTGGTGATTGTGTTGATCATCTTCGGTGCCGGCAAGTTGCCCGAGATCGGCGAGGGGCTCGGACGGGGCATTCGGAATTTCCGGAAAGCCGTGAAGGCACCGGACGAGATCGACGTCACGCCGAAAAAAGAAGGCGAAACACCCGAAGGGGCGGAGCGGAAGGCGGAAAGCTAGCGCGCCCGAGTCACCCGAACGGTGACGAACGAGGCTTTTTCCGGCGGGGCGAAAAACACGACGGTGAACGGCGCGGCCTCGCCGGGAGAGACGCCGAAGGACGCCGGCGGCGGGGTTTCCTCGAGGTTCCGGAGTTCCGGGGGTGAGAGTTCGGCCAGAAAGCGGAGCGAAGGAAAGTCTCCCCAGAGCGAGCTCGAGCGCGCGAGCTCGCGTCCTTCCCCGTCGAGAACGCGCGCCTCGACCTCGGCTTCCCGGAGAGTTCGGACACCGTCGTTGCGCACCCGACCGCGAACGACCAGGATCGTTTCGCCCGTCTTGAGCCGGACGTACGAGCTCTCGAGCTTTTCGACGGAGAGTTCTCGCGCGAGCGGCGGTGGGCCGAGAAGGCCCGCGGCCGAAAGGAGAGGAACGAGCGCGAGCGGAGGGCGGGCGAGGAGCGCCCCCGAGAGGACGAAGAAGCTGCCGACGAGGAACAGAAGAACGTAGAAGGGGCGCATGGAAAAGACCGGGGTTTCCTCGGTCACCAGGTCGAACTCCGCCGCTTCCGCTGCCGGGCGCAGTTCGAACTCGTCGAGGTCGAAGGGGAGCGAGGGTTGCGCGGGTGGAGGCTCGGCGGGACCGGGTGCCTCTTCGGTGTCTCGTTCCTCCTCGGATCGTTGAGTCGAGGGGGCCCGGAAGATATGACGGCAGCGGGAGCACTGGAAGAGCGGCTCGGGGCTCCCGAGCCGGGAAGCCGGCGGCCGGCGAAAGCGGGTTCGACACTGCGGACATTCGATCGTCACGGGAGTGGCGGATTCTATGGGCGAAGGAGCGAAAAGCAAACCGGGGAGTGTGACGGAACTTTCGGTCGTTCTCCCGGCCTACAACGAGGAAGCGAACATCGAGCGCGTGGTGCGGCGCGTTTCGGAATACCTGCGCGCGCGTGATCTGCGGCACGAGATCCTGGTCGTCGACGACGGGAGCACGGACGCGACCGGGCGGATCCTCGAGGAGCTCGCACGCGAAATCCCCGAACTACGCCCCCTCCACCATCCCTCGAACCGGGGCTACGGGGCGGCGTTGCGCACGGGGTTCGAAGCCGCGCGGATGAAGTTCGTCTTCTACATGGACGGAGACGGCCAGTTCGACATCGGGGATCTCGACCGGCTCCTGCCGCTGGCCGGGGACGAGGATCGCATCGTGACCGGTTACCGCCTCGAACGGCGCGACCCTTTCGTCCGCAAGCTCAACGCTTTTCTCTTCGGCCGCGTGCTCGTGCGACTCCTTCTGGGGGTTCGGGTCCGCGACCTGAACTGTGCTTTCAAGCTCATTCCGCGCAAAGTCCTCGAGTCGGTGCGGCTCGAGTCGACCGGAGCCCTCATCAACGCCGAACTCTACGGTCGGGCCATCCGGAAAGGCTTCGGCATCGAGGAAGTGGGCGTCCACCACTACCCGCGCGAGGCGGGCGAGCAGACCGGAGCCCACCTGCGGGTCATCCTCCGGGCCTTCTACGACCTCTTTCGCCTCTGGCGCCGGATCGTGACCGAGGGGCGCTAGCTAGCTCCCCCTTCGGGCCGGGGAAGGAAGAACCGCTGGATGCGGTGGTTCATCGTGTCCGAGACGTAGACCTCGCCGTTGGGCCCGACGGCGATTCCGATCGGGCGGTTGAAGGCTCCCCGCTCCGTTCCGGGCTTTCCCCACGTGCCCGTGAGTTTCCCGCTCCCGGAATAGCGGGCGAAGCGGTGGTTGAAGGAGTCCGTGACGTAGATCTGGTCTCCGTCGATGGCGATGTAGGGTTCGGTGTAGAACTCCTCCCACCCGAACACCTGCCACTGCTCGAGGAACCGTCCCTGCGGGTCGAAGAACTGGAGCCGGCGGTTTCCGGTGTCGGCCACGACGATGCGCCCCTTCGTGTCGATGGCGATGCCCACGGGTTCGATGAACTCGCCCGGCCCCGAGCCTTCCTTGCCCCAGGTCCGTAGCTCCTGGCCCTCGCTCGTGAAGACGACGATGCGCTTGTTGCCCGTGTCGCTCACGTAGACGGTCCCGTCCTCCGCGACGACCAGGTCGCGGGGCCCCCAGAAGCCCGACTGGGGAGCGAACTCGAGGAGGAAGCGGCCCGTGGCGTCGAACTTCTGGATCCGGTGGTTCCAGGTGTCGGCGACGTAGACGCTCCCGTCGGGGCCCAGCGCGATGCCGTGCGGGTCCTGGAACTCGCCCGGCCCGTTCCCTTGCCGTCCCCAGGCGTGGAGGAAAGTTCCGTCGGCTCGGAGGTGCTGGATGCGGTGGTTTTTCGTGTCCACGACGTAGAGCGTGCCGTCGCGGGCCACGGCGATGTCGCGCGGTTCCTGGAACTGGCCCGGCCCCGATCCCGGCTCGCCGAAGGTGAACTCGCTCCGCCGGACGGCCGGCACCGTGGGATAATCCCGCGGTGCCGGCGGGGGGTTCACCTCGATCCTGCGGAAGGTCATTCCGGGCCGCGGGTTCTTGTGGGTGAAGACCAGCGCGTCGCTCGAGCCCGTCATGTTCCAGGCCACGCGCGTGAAGTACCAGCGCAGGAGCTTCGGCAGGGTGAGGTTCTTCCAGTCGGGCTCCCACCAGCCGCGAATTTCGATGATGCGGCGGTCGTATTCTTCGCGGAGCGGTTCGTCGAGGGCTTTCACTTCGCGGTCCACGATCACGACGGGCGTGTCGACGACGCGGGGGTTCGCGGCCCAGTTGACGGGGTAGTGCCGCAGATACCAGCTGAAGGGCCACGTGGCGTTGCCCGAGACCTGGAGCCGTGTCTGCGTGCCCGTGCCGAGTTTCTCGCCGATTTCCTCGATCTTCTCCATCGTGCGGAGGATGTCGTAGGTCGACTGGACGTAGACGAGCATCTCCGAGTGCCGCCGGTCTTTGGGCTCCTTCGGGTCGGGCGCGTCGTAGAGGTAGTTGACGGCGACGAGCGACCAGAGCGTTCCGGCACCCACGGGAAGAAGGATGGCGAGGGTCCCGAGCCTCCGGAGAGCACCCCGCTCCCAGGCGTCCCCGAACCAGCGACCCGCGACGAGCGAAAGCGGCAGCAGCATCGGGACGAGAAGCCACGGGACCTTTTCCTGTGCCCAGGCGTAGATCGCGAGCGCGCCGAGCGACCAGAGAAAGGCGAAGCGGAAGAAGCGGTCGGGTACGCGGACGGTCGCGAGCGCGGCCGTGCCCAGGAGGAGGGCGAGAAGGAGAGCTTGCGGGGCGAAGGGCCAGCCGCCGACGAGAAGGACCACGAAGGCGAGGAGCGCCGCCCCGGCGAGCCCGCGGAGCCACTTCCCGAGGCGGGACGGGATCCCGCTGCCGAGGAGCGGCGGCACGAGCACGGCGACGAACGGAAAGGCGAGGAGCGGCTCGTAGAGCGAAAGCTGCGGCACGTAGTACCACCAGGGGCCCCCGATCCGCTGGATCTTGTGCTGGCCCCACCAGTACACGAGGGCGCGGCGGACGCCGTTCCAGTTCTCGGGGTGCGTGAAAAAAGACGTGTAGAAGACGAGCCAGACGAGCGAGAAAAGGACGCCGCTCGTCAGGATGGGAAGCCAGCTCGCCCGGAAAAACTCGCGCGTCTCCTGCCACGCGGCACGCCAGGCTTCGCGCCGCCTTTCGGCCCCGAGGACTTCCCAGAGGAGCATGCCCGCGAACGAGACGAGAAAGAGGGGCGTGAGGAGGTACATGTCCTCTTTCGTGCAGAAGGCGAGCGAGAGAGAGACGGCGCTCGCGTAGAGAAACTTGGGGACTCGCGTCTCGCCGTAGCGGAAGGCGAAGTAGACGGCGCCGAGGTTGCAGAGCGCGAGGTAGATGTCGTGGCGCAAAAACCTCGTGAAGTAGGTGAAGGCGGGCGAGAAGGTGAGGAGCGCGAGGAAGGCGAGGGCGCCGGCACGCCCGAGGTAGCGGCGGAGCGGCCAGGCGAAGAGAAGGACGCCCATCCCGAAGAGCACGGCGCTGAGCCGCACCGTGAAGTCGTTGTCGCCCAGAAGCGCGAGGATCGCGGCCGTGCTGTAGTAGAGCACGGGGCCGTGGTAGACGGGGTCGTACTGGTAGTGGGCGATCCCGTCTTCGGTGATCTTCCAGGAAAAGAACGCGTGGATGGATTCGTCGTGGTGCTGGGGCTTCTGCTCGAGGAGGAAAAGGCGCAAGAAGAGCGCGATCGCAAGGAGGACGGCGTGCGCGACTTGCTCGAGCGTGTAGCGGCCGAGTTTGCGGTCGAGGGCGCTCTCTGCCATACGGTCTGGACGGTTCGGAGCCCGCACCGAGGAGTTCGAGCTACCTATATGGGCAGGACGGACGTGTCAACCGACTCTCGCGCTCGGGGAACCGAACGCCGCTGACCTCCGGAGATGCGCCGCGTCTTGTTTCTCCTCCCGGTCTACAACGAAGCATCCGGACTCCCGTCGCTGCTGCGGCGAATCCGGGAGACCTGCGAGGGGGCCGGGATTCCGTACCGCGTCCTCGCCGTCGACGACGGAAGTCGCGACGGAAGCCAGGACATCCTGCGCGAGGAAGCGGCCCGAATGCCGCTCGAGATCCTCCGGCACCGCTTCAACCGGGGGCTCGCGGAAACCTTGCGCGACGGTCTCGAGTGGGTGGCGGATCGCGCGTCGGACGAGGACGTCCTCGTCACGATGGACGCCGACGATACGCACGACCCGGCTTACGTCCCCGCGATGCTCGAGCGGATCGAAGCCGGCTGCGACGTCGTCGTGGCTTCCCGCTTTCGACCGGGTGCCGAGGTGGTGGGCGTGCCCGCGCACCGCGAGCTTTTCAGTCGGGGGGCGAACGCTCTCCTGCGGCTTTTCCTTCGGATTCCGGGCGTCCGGGATTACGCCTGCGGCTACCGGGCCGTGCGCGTCGAGGTTCTGCGACGCGCGGTCTTCCGGTTCGAAAACGAACTTCTTTCCCTCCGCGGCTGGGGCTTCATCTGCACGGCCGAGCTTCTCTGGAAGCTCCACCTGGTCGGTGCCCGGTGTTGCGAGATTCCCTTCGTCCTGCGCTACGACTGGAAGGCGGGCACGAGCAAGATGAGGCCCGTGCGGACGATTTGCGGGTACGGACTCCTGGCTTTGCGGAGTCTCGGCGGGAGGGCCGAGCGCCGGGCGTGAGGGGAAGCGGACCATGGGGGCGAAGGCTCGGCCGAGCGAGGAGACGCGGCGACCCCACTGGGTTCTTTTCGCCGCCATCGTGACCCTGGCGCTCGCGTTGCGCGTCCACGACCTCCGCGACCTCCCGGCGGGCCTCTTCTGCGACGAGGCGGCGCTCGGCTACAACGCCTGGGCCATCGCGCACTACGGAATCGACGAGAACGGCGTGCGGTGGCCGCTTTTCGTCTGGTCGTTCGGAGGATACAAAAACCCCGTCTTCATCTACGCCGCCGCGATTCCCATCCGGCTCCTGGGCCTCGACGAGTTCACGACCCGTCTTCCTTCGGCGCTCTTCGGGACGGGCACGGTAGCGGCCGCCTTTTTTCTCGGGCGCGCGCTCCTGGGGACGTGGGTGGGGCTCTGGTTCGCCGCGCTGCTCGCGATCGTGCCCTGGCACCTCCACTTCAGCCGGATCGCCTTCGAACTCGTCTCCTTTCCTTTTCTTTTCGTCCTCGGCTTCGTGTTTCTCGTCCGCTTCGCGCAAGGCAGAAAGACGCTGCCGCTCGCGTTCTTCTTTCTCGCCGCCTGCCCCTACGCGTACGCGATCTCGAAGCTTTTCGTGCCGCTCTTCCTCCTGGGCTTCGGTCTTCTCTACCTGCCCACGCTCTGGCGGCGCCCGAAGGAGTGGCTCGTGGCCGTGCCGGTGCTTCTTCTTACGGCCGCGCCCGTGGTCTGGTTCGATCTCACGCACAGGCGCGGGATGAACTACTTCTACAACACGACGATCCTGCGGCCCGGTCTCGGGTGGGAAGAGTTCTTGCGGATCTACGCCCGGAACTACGCGGAGTTTTTCTCCCCCCGGTTTCTCTTCGAGGCGGGAGACCCGATCGTCCGCCACGCGGTTCGCGGGCACGGCGAGCTCTATCCCTTTTTTCTTCCGTTCCTTCTCCTGGGTCTGCTCGTGCTGCTCTTCCGGCGCGACCGGGCAACGAAGCTCGTCCTCTGGTGGCTCGCCCTCTACCCGGCAGGGGCGGCGCTCATGACGGAGATTCCGAGCGCCTCGCGGGGCTTCATCGGGGCGCCGGCGTTCTGCCTCGTCACGGCCGCCGGAATCGGGGCTTTTTTCCGTGCGATCGGATGGATCGGCCGGCGCCGCTCCCTTGCCCTTTCGCTCCAGGCGCTCGGTCTCGTCGGGCTCGCTTCCGCGGCCTACCCCGAGATCGCCCGCTACCTGCACCTCTACTTCCGCGAGTACGTGAAGTACTCGGCTCCGACGTACGGAGGCTTCCAGTACGGCTACCGGGAAGTGATCGAGTTCATGGAGCCGCGCCGCAAGGACTACGACCTCCTGATGCTGACGGCCACGGAAGTGAACCAGCCTTACATCTTCGCGCTTTTCTACACGCGCAAGGACCCCCGGGAGTTCGCGAGAACCCACGACCCTGGCTACCTTGTCCTCGACCCGAGCGAATACCGTCGCTATTCGATGGACCGGCGGATCCTCTACTCGCTCCGGCCTTCGGACCTCCAGTATTTTTCGGACTACGACGTCCTGAAGGAGGTCGTGGCGCCCGGGGGACAGGTGGAGTTCGTGATCGCGGAGGTGCGGAAGAGGAAGAACTACATCACGGACTGGATGGTTCTCGGGCCCTTCGACAACCGCGGGGGGCAGGGTCTCCACCGGGAGTTCCTGGACGTCGCTGCCATCGAAAAAAAGCAGTACCCCGGGAAGTACGGCCCGGTTTTCTGGCGCCGCATCTCGCCGCAGTTCATCCGCGTCGACCTCAACGTATTTTTCGCGTGGCAGGACCGCGACCACCCGGGGAACCCCGAGTACGCGTGCGCCTACGCGCTCACGACGGTGGAGGCGCCCACGGCACGGCCTGCGCTCCTCGAGATGTGGGGCTCGGAAGACCCGGGAAAGGTCTGGCTCAACGGGGAGCTCTTGACTCCGGTGCCCGAGCGTTTCGGGGAGCGCCCGAAGACGAGGGAGGTCGCGCTCCGCGAGGGACGGAACGTGCTTCTCGTGAAAAGTTGCGAGATCGTGGGAGGATGGTATTTCGTCGCGCGGCTTACGGATCTCGACGGAAGGGACTTCGAGGACTTGCGCTACGTGGCCGAGATTCCCGCGAGCGTACCGCCTCCGCCTCCCGCGGAGCGGACGCGGGCCGAGGAGCTCGAGGTCGTGGAGGGCTTCGCGGAGATCGTCCGCTTCGTTCACACCCAGGAATCCTATCCGGATTACCGCGGAGGCACGCGTTCGTGGTGGACGTACGAGCGGGATGCGCAGGCCGAGGTGGTGTGGCGCACGGCGCCGGTACCGGCCAAGAAAACGACGGCGTTCGTCTTCACGGCCTCGATGGGGGAGGAATCCGGGCGCGCGGAGCTCTGGGTCGACG
This sequence comes from Candidatus Binatia bacterium, assembly GCA_026004195.1. Classification (NCBI taxonomy): domain Bacteria; phylum Candidatus Binatota; class Binatia (SeqCode); species Binatia bacterium. Next base: position 583,278 of record BPIQ01000001.1, on the reverse strand, counting down.
GCAAGTACGCGCTGGAATTCGACCTGGGAATCGATTTCGACGCGCGGAAATGGGAGCGCGGGGGCTACCGCCTCTTTTTCCGCGGAAAGCAGCTCGTCGCCGGGAAATCCGGCGTTTTCGTCCTCGTCCTGCCGGCTTCGGAAGTCGAGCCGGGGAGGCCCGTCGAGTTGCGCGTCGTGCCGACGGGCGGGCATCCGAACGCCTGGTTCATGGTGAAGGACTACCGGGACACGGCCGCCTTCGAGCAGATGACGCCCGAGATCGTGGCGGCGCTCGAGGCTCCGGGCTGGGTGGAGCGCTGAGCATGTACCGGGGCCGCCGCGTGGCCGTCGTCGTTCCCGCCCACAACGAAGCGCGCCACCTGCCCGGTGTGCTCCGCGCGATCCCCGAGTTCGTCGACCGCGTGTTCGTCGTCGACGACGGCAGCACGGACGGTACCTCGGAAGCGGCCCGTGCGGTTTCGGACCCTCGCATCGAGGTGCTTCGGCACGAGCAGCCCCGAGGCGTCGGCGGGGCCACGCTCGCCGGGTTCCGCCGCGCGCTCGAGGAAGGCGCGGATCTCCTCGCCAAGGTGGACGGGGACGGCCAGATGGACCCGGCTTTCCTGCCCCGGCTGCTCGACCCGCTCTGCGACGGCTGCGGCTACGCGAAGGGAAACCGCTTTCTCCACGCCGACGCGCTCCGGCGGATGCCGCGCCCGAGACTCGTGGGCAACTTTCTCCTCACGTTTCTCACGAAGCTCGCCTCGGGTTACTGGCGGATCTTCGACCCGCAGAACGGCTACGTGGCCGCGCGCGCCGAGGTCCTCCGGCTTCTCGACCTCGGGAAGATCTCCGAGGACTTCTTTTTCGAGAACGACATGCTGATCCACCTCAACGTGCACGGCGTGCGCGTGTGCGACGTGCCGCTCGAGGCTCGTTACGGGGACGAGGAGTCGTCGCTTCGAATCCGGCAGGTTCTCCTCACGTTTCCCTACAAGCTCTTCCGCGGCTTCTGGTACCGCGTCTACGAGAAGTACATCCTGCGGGACTTCTCTCCGATCGGGGTCTTCTGGTTCCTGGGCGCCCCGCTCCTCGTGTGGGGGACGGGCTTCGGTCTCTGGACGTGGGCGCGCTCGCTGGTGACGGGACACCCGGCGACCACGGGCACGGTCATGCTGAGCGTGCTGCCTTTCCTTCTCGGATTCGAGCTCGTCCTTCAGGCGATCATCCTCGAGATTCGCGAAAGCTCCTGAGGGTGCGGGGAGGAAACGTGCGGTTTTCTCGTTCGTTCGTGCTTTCCGGCGCCTCGCTCCTCGTCTTCGCCTACTTCCTTGCCTTTTTCGACGAAGCGCGCTGGCAGCCTTCGGTCGATGCCGCATGGCTTCTGGGCTCTCTTCTCTGGCTCGTCGCCTGGTGGCCCCCGGGGGAGAAAAGCCCTCACGGTCGCCTCTCGCACCCTTGGTGGTTCTACGCGCTCTACGTCGCGGCGCTCGTGCCCTTCGGCACGAACTGGCGCTGGTCCATGACGGGGGACAACCTCGGCTGGCCTCTCGGCGGCCTTCACCTCGCCGAGCGGGGGCCCTTCAAGAGCTTTCTGAGCCTCTACGGGGCGGACAATTTCGGCTACCTCCAGATGGTTCTCCACAACGCGTTCATGCACCTCGTCGAGCCCACGCTCTTCTGGCATCGCGTGGGGAAGGTGTTCGTGGGAGTTCTCGCTCTCGCGAGCGTGTATGCGGTTTTCGCCCGTCTCGTCTCGCGTCCCTTCGGGCTTCTCGTGGCGGGGGCGTCGGCCACGACCTCGATCTGGATCGTTTACACCTACGCGAGCGTTCCCTTCATGGACGGGATCGCGAGCGGGTACGCGGCCATCGCCCTGGGGCTCTGGATCGAGCGGGAGCCCCGCTCGCGCCGGGCCTGGCTTCTTCTCGGGGCGCTTTCGGGCTTCATGCTGTTTCTCACGCCGAACGGCTGGTACCTCGCGGCGTGCGTCTGGGCCTGGCTCGGCTGGGGCGTGTTGCGGGGCCGGTACGAGCCCCGGGACTTCGTGCTCGCGGCGTCGACGGGTCTTCTCGTGGCCACTCCCGTCTTCGTGCAGTGGGCCACGGGCCGCGGGGACCGTCTTTTCAGCCTCGTCGAAAACCCGAACTGGAGCTGGGCGAAGATCCTGCGCTTTTTCCGCGAAGCGCTGTCGTTGCCCTTCCAGTCCGAGATCCAGAGTGCCGGGGCTTTCGGCCCGCAACTGCCTCCGGGCTTCCGCTGGCTTTTCGTTCCCGGAGTGGCGGCCGCACTGGTCTTCGGGAAGTATCTTCCGGGCGGGTACCGAATCCTCGCGCTCTACGCCGTGCAGGTCGTGGCGCTCGTCTTCTCGCAGGGGCCCTACGCCAACGTCTCGGTCAAGCGGGCTCTCCATCTCATCCCGATGGCCACGTACTTCGCCTTTCTCCCCTTCCACCGCTGGCTTTCCTCGACGAAGGTCGTCCTGCCCGTGCTCGCGGTGTGGGCGTCTTTCGGCATCTCGGATGTCGTCTTTCGCATGCAGCCCGGTCGCACCGGCTACACGATGCTCGACGGGATCATCGAAGCGCACCAGCGGTTCGCCCCCGCGGAAGTTTGCCTTTACCTTACGGACGATCGGTTCGCCGGGGTCCTCGACCCCTCGCACCCCGTGAACCGCCTCTACGGTCTCTCGCCGCGAGTGCGCAGGACGAAGGATCTCGATCCCGGAAGTTGCCGCGAGGTTCTCTGCTACTCGCCTCAGATCGACGAACTCGCCCTCGAGGAGCTCGGCTACCGCGAGGTCCGGCTTCTCAACTCCGTGGAGTTGCGGTGCGGCCTCGGGCCGGAATTTCCCGGTTCTCCTCTTGACAAGGGCGAAAAAACTTGGCTAGGCGCTCTTGACCGAGCGATTGCTCGAATACGGGGAACGAAACGAGAAGCAGAGGAAGGAGGGTGAACCATGCGATTCTGGCGCGTAGCGGGGCTTTTGCTCGTCTCCGGTAGCCTGGTCTTTCTGGCGGCTTGCAACGGCGACGACGACGAAGAAGAACAGCCGCCCGTGGCGACTTCGACGCCGACGCAGCCGTGCGGCTCCGACAGCCACGCCCACCTCTCCGCCACCGCCCCCGACGGCGACGCACACGGAGACACCGGCGCCTCCCACGGCGACCGTGACGGCGACGCCTACGGAAGTCGTCGGCCCGGTTTGCGGCAACGCTGTCGTCGAGGAGGGCGAGGAGTGCGAGACCGACGCCGACTGCGCCGAAGGCGAGACCTGCACGGCCGAGTGCCTCTGCGAGGCCGCGGCGGTTTGCGGCAACGGTGTGGTCGAGGGGGGCGAGGAATGCGAGACCGACGCCGACTGCGCCGAGGGCGAGACCTGCAGCGCCGAGTGTCTCTGCGAGGGGGCGCCGGCAGCGCTCGGCGAGAGGGAGTTCCCGATCGTGAAAAACCCGGCCAACATGAAGACGGTCTTTCTCACTTCGGCCGCCGGCTTCCTCGATGTGGGAAGCAACATGACGGGAATCCTGCGCCTTACGGCTGGCACGCCGGACGAGAACGGAGTGGCGCAGCTTGCGCTTGCCGAGGACGGTTATCTGGCCATCGGCATCCCGCTCGGCGGCCTGGGGCTTTGCATGAAGTTCGAAGCCGCGGGCAGCACGGGGTTCGTCGACTGTGACGGTGGAAGCGTAACCGACGTACGGGCCAGCAGGAACAGCAACGGGGCCGATCCCGGAGGTCCCACCGTCTTCGAGGTGACGGGAGAGCCGAGTGGGCCCGGAAATGCCGTGCTCGACGTGATGGTCAGCACGGTGCAGCTCGACGGGAACTCCGCTCCGACGGTGGAGGAGTGCATGGCGCAGACCTATCCGCCAGCCGAGCAGTTCGTCTTCTCGACGAGCCGGATCGACGCCACCATCGAAAACCCGAGAGCGGGGACGTCAGTGACGAGCGCCTCGCGAGAAGGCGAGGCTTTCGACTGCTCGAACTGGACGCAGGCGGACGGACCGGGCGCTCTTGTTTCCGCCGTGATTGCCGAAGATGCGCCCATCGTGAACATCGACGTGATCCAGCTCCTCGGGATGGGAGCGAACTAGGGCTCGCCCGGCGGCGTTCTTGTTCTGGGGTGGGGGTCTCGAACCCCCACCCTTTTTTTTCGACTCCGGCGAGCTGGATTCTGCGAGCCGAGGCCCGTCTAGCGGGGCGGTCGAAGGCGCCTCGTGAGTGTTTCCGTGGGACTGGCCGGGCAGGGGAGGCGAGCTACGGGGGCAGGCGCCGGTCGGCGCTCGCGCTCTTGCGGTCACACCACGCCCGCTCGGGTAGCAGTCCGAGCTCCTCGCGCTGCTCGCGCCAGACGGCCGCTGTGACCACAAGAGGGCCTTCCAGGTCGTACTTCCCTTGAACCGGGACTCCGGACGGCCCCAATTCTTCATTGACAGCGACTTTCTCGCGGGTGTATCAAACCCAGAGACCCGAAGGCTCGTAAAAGGGAGACGTCGTGACGAAAGCGCTGGCCGTCCTGGCTCTCGCAGCCTCGTTTCTTTTTGCGGAAACCGGCGCTTGCCGTGTGCGTCGGGGACTGCAACGAGGACGACGTCGTACGGATCACCGAGGTCCAGACCTGCATCAACATCGCCGCAGGGACGGCGCCGCTCTCGACGTGTCCGAACTGCGATCAGGACGGAAGCGGCACCGTGGACTCGATCGACCTCGGAGCCACGGTGGATTCTTTTCTGTCCGATGCCGCCACGTGCCCCCAGGTCGTGGCTCCGCCCACCCCGACGCCGGGGGGGGGTCTCGGTGTCAGGGTCTTCACGATTGCTCCGAAGCCGTCCCAGAGCGGTTTTTTTACTTCCGTGGTGCCGATCGACGTGAGCCAGAATCCTTTCGTAGGAGAAATCCGGCTGGTGGCCGGCGATCCTGGGCCGGACGGTGTGGCACCGATCTCCGTGGCCGAGGACACCACGATCGGCTGGGCTGTCCTCGACAACAGCGCTGTGTGTATCCGTATTTTTGCAGCCGGTAGTTCGGGGACGATCGACTGCGACGGAGGGACGCCCCACGGGGTTCGCCTCACGCTCGATAGCAACGGGAGTGGTCCTGGTGAGACGCCGGTGGCCGAGACGGGACTGGGTGCTCCCGTGGGGCCCGGGTCGGCTTCCTTTACGGCGATGGTGGCGGTCGTGAACGTGCCGCCCGTGCCTCCCGACTTCAACCCCGCGAATGCCGTGGCGCAGTGTGACACCGTGGATTTTTCCTCCGTGCCGGCCGTGCTGACGCCGTTCACCACGGCAACCGCCACGGCACGCATCGAAGAGCCCCATCCTTCGTCGACGGGGATCACCGGCGGGGTGTTGCAGGTGCAGAGGACGGGCGTGCCGTTTTCGTGCGACACCTGGACCGACTCGGATTCCGCCGGAGTGCTGGTCCTTCCAGTTCTAGGTGAAGATCAGGTGCCGCAGGACCTTGGCGGTGGCGACGTGGCGAGCGTGGGGGTCCTGGACGACTGAAGTAGGGGGCGGGAGGGGTTACGGGCGGCGTGAAATTCTCGCTTGACATGAATCAATCGACCGAGTTATGGGGATACGAAGGCAAGGGGGAAAAGCCCAGAAGAAATCTCTTTCGAAGGAGGTAAGGGTTATGCGAAAAACGACATGGCTGCTGCTTGGAACGGCACTGGCCTGGAGCCTCGGCTCGGGGCTGTCCGGGGCCGAAGGAATCCCCTTCAAGCTCAAGTCGAAAAAAGTGCTCGGCGACCTCGTCCCGGCCTACGAGCACTCGGACCCCGAGGTGACCACGCTACTTGCCGACGCGGAGAAAAAGACCTCGGATGCTAACGACAGCTTCGGGAACAACTGCATTTTCGAGAAGGGGAAGTTCAAAACGATCGTCGGGAAGGACCCGCAGATCAAGATGGGCAAGGTCCGTTGCGGGATCGGACAGAGTCTCTGCAGCAAAACGGGAGTTCCTTGCACCGACGCGGACGGTCAGGAGACCCCGCCGGATCCTGCGGACGATAGCTGTCCTGTGGACCCGAAGGATACGTGTACCGTCGACGGTGCTCTTCTTCCCGAAAGGACGAACGATTCGGACGACGACGGTTTCAACGACGACGCCGCGGTCCCCAGCCAGCTTTGTGCACAGATCGAGGTTCTGAGCACGATCATGGACGAGGACATCGACAAGGACGGCAACAGCACCCCCAAGACCTGCTTCGCGGGTAGTGTCGCCATCCATGGCAAAACCAACTACTCCGTGAGTCAGGTCGAACGGATCGACTGCAAGAAGGGGAACTGCAAGGGCGTGCTCGGGATCACGACGGGCTCGGGTGATCCCTGTCCGGACGTGGACAAGGTGACGGAGGTCCGACACGTCCGTGTGGCCGACGGCCCGACCATCAGCTCGAAAACCATTTTCGGTAACACCCTCAAGGCTTGCTGTTTCGAGGGTTCCGTCGTGGCGGGCGGCTTTACGCCGGACAACCCCGACTGCACTACGGTCGATCAGGATCTACTGGCCGAAATGGGTACGGTCACACAAGGTCTCTGAGACCGACGTTTTTCGCGGCCGTCAAGAGAAGGGCAGGGGTTTTTCCCTGCCCTTCTTTTTTTTCCCGAAAATCGCTCGGTTCCGCTTCTCGCCGGGCTCAGTGCCTCTTCTTCCGCTTTCGGACACCTCGGAGGCCGACGCCGAAAAGAAAGAGTATTACCACCGCGGCGGCCAAGGCCGTCAGAATTCCCCTGTACGGCGCTCGCGGAAGTTCGAAGACGACAATCCCGATGGGCTCCGTACCGACGGCGATCCTGCGGAGGAATTTTCGGCTCTCGAGGTCGACCTTGGTCAGGTTTCCGTCCGTGCTGTTGACGACGTAAAGGTATCTCCCGTCGGGGGTCATCGCGCTGTACACGGGGTCCTCGCCCACCGGAATGTCCCCCGCATGCTCTCCCTTTTCGTAGTCGAAGACCCACACACGATTTTCGAACGTATCGATGGAGTAGAGCAGGTGACGGAACGGGTCGAGCACGAGGCCGTTGCCGACGCTCGCGTCGAAGGTCTTTCGGACCCGGAACGTCTCTAGGTCGACCAGGCTCAGAGTGTCGCTCTGGAAAGCGGCGACCCAGATGTGCTTTCCGTCCGGTGCGAGAACGAGGTCCGTGGGGGCCTTGCCGACCCCGACGGTTTTCGCCACGACGCGTTTTTCGAGGTCGAGAAGAGCGAGAACCCCGTTTTCGGCATAGACGAGGGCGAGCAGCTCGTTCCGAGGGGTCAGCAGAAGGCGTCTCGCGCGGGCGGGCAGGCGAATCGGATCGCCGGAGAGAGTGCGCGCTACCACGTCGATGACGTGGACGGCGTCGTCGTCGTAGGCCGAAGAGAAAAGAAAACGGCCGTCTGCCGAGAAGGTGAGATGGACCGGGAAGCGTCCAGCGGGAATCGGGTCGCCGAGTACTCGCAACTCGACCGGATCGACGAGGGTCACGGAATTTCCTCTCGAGTTCGCGACGGCGAGAAGTGGCGGGTCGGGGCGGAGGGCCACGGCCTGCGGCATGGCGCCCACTTCGAGAACCGCGACTTCGCGGTCCTCGTCTCCGTCGATGACGGACACTGTGTCGTCCCCGGAGTTGGGCACGAAGAGGCGTAGCCGGGCCGACGACGGAGCGGGAAGCGCCAAAAACAGGGTAATTGCCAGCGACACGAAAACGTTAGTCTGCACGCAAGACACCTCCCGGTAAGAGTCGGTCCAAAGGTGCGAACGAAACACGGTGCCCCCGTGGCGTCAACCCGGGCGGTGCGCGCGGGCCGCATGGTAGGCGCCTTCGGTTTCTCCCTCGAGCCCACCCGGAAAAGCAGGGCCCGCCACCCCGTAGAACTCGACGACCTCGTTCTCCGGCATGCGTAGCCGGAGAAGTTGCGCACCGTTTTCTCCGCCCCGGGGGAATTCCGCCCGCAGAACGACGCGGTGCCGGCCGGCCGGAAGAGAAAAGATCCTTCCGCGAACCCAGAGCCGCTCGCCGTCGGCCCAAGCCTCGAGGAGCCGTCCGGCCCGCAGCGCCAGGGCGAACTGCGAGGGTTCGGGAACTTCGATCTCTCCTTCCCACTCCGCGAGACAGTTCTCGCTTTCCCCCGGCCTCGGCCCCGAGTAGCAGAGAGGCGGCGTGCCCGCGAAGGCGATCATGGGCTCGAGCCTCTCGAGAGCGGGCGGGCCCTCTCCGCGGCCGTCGACCCAGTAGCGGGCCCGGAGCCGAGGCTCGACGCGCGGCGCGACCAGATCGGAGGGCAGGTCGCACGCCGTGAGAACGAGGTGGGCGTTGTCCGGGTCGGTGATCTCCCGGCAAACGGTGCCGGGATAAGCAGCCCGCAGAAGCTCGGCCACGGCCTTGCGCTCGAAGGGGTCCTGGACGACGACGGAGACCGGTTTTCCGCTCCGGGAACGCAACGCTCCGGGCGCGAGAAGTTCCGTCACGTCCGCGAGGTTCCGTCCGGGAATGTGGTCGCGTACGAGCCACCAGTAGTCCGAAGGCGTGAAAAAGTTCCGCACTTCGGAGAGAAGCAGGATTTCCCGGCCCGCTCCCTCCGTGTGGCCGTAGCGGACGAGCACCGTGTAGCGGTTCTGGAACGCCGCCCGCACGCGGGGGTCGCGGGCCATCTTCCGGAAGTGGACGTCGTAGTTCCAGAAGAGGGAGAAGGCAGCGACGGGGAGAAAAAGAAGATAGGCCGCGCTCCGGGCGCTTCGCGGAAGGCTGCGCAACGCCCCGTCCACCCGGTCGAGAAAAAGGGCGGCCAGAGCCGCGACGAAGGGCGTGACCCCCTGGAGGCGGCGGACGTCGAGGTTCTGGACGAAGACGGCTCCGCCGAGAAGCAGCGCCACGAAAAGAAAGAGGAGGAAGGCGTGAAAGCGCCGGCGCACGAAAAAAAGCGCGACGAAAAGCCCGGGCACGAAAAAGACCCCCGTCACGGGGTCCACCATGGGTTCGTTCGGAGCGTTGAAGGTAGGCGAGTCGTCGCCCCGGTGGAGGAAAATGGCAGCCGTCTCACGGATGCGCCGCACCCTCTGGGCCACGAACGCCCGGGGGTCGCTCGTGTAGTACTCGCGGTTCGCGAGCGAGCGGCGGGCGGCTTCGAAGTAGTAGAGCGGCTGTGCGGGGTTCGAGCGGTTGATCGGGACGAGAGGGGCCGCGACGCCGAGGACGAAGACGAGAAAGACGGTAAGTGCCGCCAAATCACGTCGCAGAATGCTCCGCCCCGCCCGGAGGCCGAGCTTTCGCAGGTCGGAAAGCGCGCCTCCCGCGAGAAAGAGAAAAACGAAAAGACTCGTCCCCCGGTAGCCGGCGTAGGCGTAGAGCGTGTACCCGGAAAGGAGCGCGAGCCAGGGAACGGCCCGAAGCCGGTAGGTCCGCCGGAAGTAGAGCGCGAGGGCGAAGGCCGTGACGACGAGAAGGTTCGGGAGAAAAATGTTGTGGGCGCAGCGGCTGTAGATGACGTTCCAGCTCGAGACGGCGAAAAAGAACGTGCCGGCCAGTGCCGCCGGGGTGCCGACGACCTGTCGCAGCAGGACGTGCAGCGGCAGGATCGTGAGTGCGCTCGCGATCGTGAAGGGGACGCGCAGGACCGTGAAGTTCGGCTTTTCGGCGAAAGCTAGGGCGGCCGCTGCGGCCCAGTGGTCCAGGAAGAACTCCCAGGGGCGCGTCCCGAAGACCAGGATGTTGTAGCCGCCCATTCCCGTCTGCGGTTCCTCGACCGCGTGCGCGGAGTAGGGCGGGGGGAACTCCGCGTACCGGTGGAAGCGAAGCCAGGTGCCGAGCGCGAAAATACCGAGGAGAAGAAAAGCCTCGCTTCTCGTCCAGCGGCGCTCCCCGGTCTTCGGCGGGTCGAGGAGCCCGAGGCCCGAGGACGAGACGAGCGCGGCGGCGAGGTAGAGAGCCCAGCCCGCGAAAAACCACCTGCGCCAGTCGAGCGAGAGCAGCGCGGCACCCGTGCCGAGCGCGAGAAAACCGAGCGCCACGAGAATACCGGCCAGCGCCGCACGGGTGCGAGACCGGTCGGGAAAAGAAGGCAGCTTTTCCCGGGTCTCGCCCTCGAAACCGAAGGCGAGAGCCGCGAGAGCCGCGCACAAGAGAAACAGCGCCGTCGCCCCGGAGTCGGCCGGAGAAACCCGGATTCCGTACTGCGCGTAAGCGGCACCTCCGAGGGCGAGAAACCCGAGAAGGCGTCGGAGGATGCGGAAAGCCTTCACCTTGCCCACCTCACGCTTTTTCCCGGCAGCGGAAGCGAACCACGCGGGCCGGGCCTCGTTGCGTCACGAAGCACTCGTCGCCCCGGACGGCGACCCCCGCCGGTCCCTCGAGGTCCGAACGCACGACCTCGACGCTGCCGTTTTCCTCGATGCGCAGGAGCCTGCGTCCCACCGGGTCCGTGAGGAACACCGCGTCGTCTCCCGCCGCGGCGAGATACGCTTCCTTGAGGGCGTCCCCCTGCCAGCCCGGCACGGGAATCGCGGCGAGAGGCTTGCCGTGCCGGTCGAAGATCTGGACGCGGTTGTTGCTGCTGTCGACGACCCAGATCTTCTCCGACGGTGTCACGGCGATCCCGACGGGCTGGAGGAGCTTTCCCGGCTCGCTCCCCTTGCCGCCGAACTCGAAGACGAACTTCCCCTCCTCGTCGAAGACGACGACGAGGCTGTTGCCGCCGTCGGTCACGTAGACGCGGCCCTGCGCGATGGCGATGCCGCGGGGTCCGAAAAATCCACGCGGTCTCTTGTAGGCGCGCAGGAACCTTCCTTCGGAGTCGAAGACCTGGACGCGCTGGTTCCAGGTGTCGACGACGTGGACGAGGCCGCGGGAGTCCACGGCGAGTGCGTTGGGCTCGTGGAAGCGCCCGTCCGCGGCCCCCTGCTTGCCCCAGACCCTTTCGAGAAGAAGATCCGGGGAGAATTTCTGCACGCGGTGGTTTCCCGTGTCGGCCACGTAAAGCTCGCCGTTCGGCCCCACGGCCACGTTTTTCGGGTCGAGGAACTGGCCCCACCCGCTGCCGCGCGTCGCCGCGGCAAGGAGAACGGGTGGCCGATCTCCTCGCTTCTCGAGCGCGGCCGGCGGGAGGATCTGTTTCTCGACGGCTTCGCGGGGGACCAGCAGCGCTTTCGCGAAAACCCGGTCCCCCAGCGCCGCGCAGCGGAGCTCTTCGACCTCGTGTTCGGGAAATCGTTCCCGGAGCTCCTCGAAGGCGAGAGCGCCGGGGCCCGTGGTCGGCAGGATCACGGCGACACCCTTTCCGGGTTCCGGCAGGAGTTCCATCCGCGGAAGGGCCGTCACGTCGTCGACCCAGCGGTAGCGGCGTTCCTCGGGGTGGCCCTCCCCGGAGTACGTGAGGAAGGTGAGCGTATCCCGGGGGAAGTTCGCCCCGCCGACCCAGACCGTGTAGCGCGGCAAGATGGATTTCATGTAAAGGCCCAGCGAGGTCGTTTCGGGGTAGAAGCCGAAGATGTCACGCCGGCGCGGCCCGAAGTACTGCTCGTACGTGGCTGCGGCGGAGAGCGCGAGAAAGGAGAGCACGAGCGCCGGGGCGAGCGGCCGGAGCCGCGGGAACGCTCGCCGGATTTCCTTCTCGAAGTACGCGACGCCGAGGGCGCAGAAGGCGTAGACGAAAGGAAGCGTGCCGATCGCCCGATTCCCGTTCGGCCGACTCAGCACACCCGGCACGTGGCAGAGGAAAAGGCCCAGGAGAAGGAACGACGCCCGAGGGTCGCGGAGCCGCCGGAGCGACCAGAGGAGGCCGAAGGCGAGAGCGGCGGCCGCCGGCGCCTCGAGGAGCGGCTCCTCGACGAAAAAGTCGTCTCCGTTGCCCGAATAGCCGTAGAGAAGGAGGGCAGCTCGCAGGTTCTCGAAAAGACCTTTTCGCTCGTGGAAAGCCGCCACGGCCCGTCCCTGCCACTGGATCCAGTGCGTGGCTGCGTAGTGCGCCATGGGGAAGACGAAAAGGGCGAACGCCACGCCGAGGACCGCAAGGCCCCGTCCGTGGGTCCTGCGGGTCTTTTTCCGCGCGAGGAGGAAAAGGCAGAAAAGGGCGAAAAACGGCGGAAAAATGCGTCCCGCGTTGTAGGTGTACACCGTCCCTGCGACGGCGGCGCCGGCGAGCGCGTAGCTCGCGAGTTTCCGCCGCTCGAGCGCGTGCCAGAAAAAGAAGCACGCCATGGCCGCCACCGTCGGAAGCGTGATCGCCCGCCATCCGACCCGACTCAGCACGATGTGCCAGCCCGAGGTGCCGAGAAGGAACGTTCCGACGAGCGCGGCCCTCGTGCCGAACATCTCCCGGAGCCAGAGGTACTCGAAGGGCAGGAGGACGACGCCGACGAAAACGGCCGCGAAGACGACTCCCCAGAGACTCGGCCCGGTGAAGTAGAGAAACGCTGCCTGGATGTAATGCATCAGCGTCTCCCGCCCCCACGCTTCCGCGACGTAGGGCGTGTAAGGCTCCCCGCGCAGAATGCGAAGCGCGTAGAGGCCGTTCCAGGCGGCGTCGTGGTTGAGGCCCGAAGGGATCAGGTCGAGGCGGAAGACGCGAAAGAAAACGCCCGAGGCCAGGACGAGAGCGGCGAGGAGCCACTCGCCGGGGAGAGGCGGGTTTTCCTTTCCCGGGAGTTCCGGTCCCGGGTCCGTCGCAAGAAGAGCGCCGAAGGTCGCGAACGCGAGGGCCCAGCAGGCGAGAAAGTCGCGGCTCCAGGGCTCGGCCCGGAGGCCGAGGGCCGCACCGAGGGCGGCCAGAAGGAGGAGCACGAGACGAAAACGCGGATCAGCCACCCGTTGCATGAGGCACGCGAAGGACGCGGTGCTCGAGGTCCGTCACCACGAGGCTTCCGTCCGGAGCCACGGCAATCCCCATGGGCTTCTCGAAACGGGCGCCGGGGACGTCGTCCCCACGAATCGTAGCGACGAGCTTTCCCTCCGGCGTGTACGCGCGGATTTCGCCTTCGAGCGGAACGGTGACCCATACACGCCCCCGGCTTTCGTCCACGGCCACGTTCGGTTCGGAGAAGACCTCGCTCCGCCAACCCGGCACGGGAAAGCTCCGCAGGAACTGCCCCTCGCGGCTGAAAACCTGGACGCGGGCGTTCCCGTTGTCGCAGACGTAGACTTCTCCCGAGGCCGAGACGTCGATCCCCACGGGCTCGAAGAACTTCCCGGGAGCCTCGCCGCGGCCTCCCCACTCGCCCGCTTTACGCCCGTCGGGCGTGTACCGGACGACGCGGTGGTTTCCGGTGTCCGCGACGAACACCTGTCCGGTGCCGGGGTCGACGGCGACGCCGCGGGGACCGTAGAAGCCCTCACCGAATTCGCGCAGGTAGTTCCCTTCGGGGTCGAAGACCTGGATACGCTGGTTCCACGTGTCGGCGACGTACACGTTGCCGTCGGGACCCAGGTCCACGCCGCACGGATCCTTGAACTCTCCCGGCAACTCGCCGCGACCTCCCCAGGCCCGGGCGGATTCGAGGGTAGGATCGAACTTCTGGATCCGGTTGTTTCCGAAGTCGCAGACGTAGGCGAAGCCCTGGGCGTCGACGGCGACGCCCCGAGGTTGCTGGAGAAAACCGGGGGGCTCTGGCTCCGCTTCTTCTCCCACGGCGGCGATCTCCTCGATGTGGGTCACGGGCACGCCGCCGGCGAACCGGCCGTTCACGGCGAAGATCGTCACGCCCGGGTTTTCGTAGACCGGGGTCAGCGTGTTCTTCCAGGCTCGGAAGTTCCGGAGGTTCGCCCCCGCGTACGTGCGGCGCTCGAGCGGCCCTACGTAGACGAGCGAGACCTTGTAGCGGTCGAGGATGCTCGCGACCTTGGCCTCGAGGTCGGAAGTGTAGACGGCTTCGATGTCCGCCTTCCGGCGGTTGATCTCGTGCCAGGGATGGGCCCGCTGGTAGACGTGGTAGTCCCAGCCCAGGACCGTCGGCAGTCCGGTGTTCATGCTCACGCGCGTGTACTCCTGGTAGGACGGGCCGTACGCTTCCACGATGACGGGGATGCCGCGGACGTTGCGGTTGAGCCACTCGAAAGCCGCGTACTCCTCGGGGCTCTTGAGCCGCAGGTACGCCGTGCCGTCGAGCGTGGGGCGCGGCGTCTCGACCCGCCGCGTGCGCAGGATGCCCACCACGTCCGTCACCGTCGTGAAGAGCGAGAGCACCGACGCGACGCCGAGCACGGCGAGCCACAGCGCCCGGGGCGCCCCTCGCCCGAGTTCGCCACGGACGAGAGCCCGGAGCACGGCGCCCGAAGCCAGGGCGAAGAGAAACCAGGATTCCAGGTAGAACTTGAAGACCGTGTTCATCCGGTCCCAGACGTACACGACGTCGCAGCCCGCCGTGACCGCGAGGGCGAAAGCTCCGAGGGCCGTCGGCAACCGCCATGCGCGCTCGGTCCTCGGGTGGAGGGCCACGAAAACACCGAGCAGTGCGGAAAGCGCGGCAAAAATCCGAATCGAGCGCGCCTCCACGATTCGGAGAGAGGCGAGGGCCTCGAGGTCGAAAAGAGACAGAAGAAGACCCGAGGCGACGAGACCGATCGCGAGCGCACGCGTGCGGGAGAGCCGAGGCGCCTCCCCGCGCAGGAGTCTCGACCAGAGGACGAAAAACGACGGTAGGACGAGGACGAGAAAGAGGCCGAAAATGGTGAAGAAATCGTACGGTCTCGCGAACTGTACGTGTTCCCATCCCCAGTGGATTTCCGGGGGCGTGTAGTGCCAGTAGAAGGGACGCAGGAAAACGAGAGCGCCGGCGAGGACGGTCGCCGTGGGCAGGACGACGCGGCCCGCGAAGCTCGCGAGGCGACGGAACACTCCCTCGGCGCGGACATGGCCCACCCAGTGGACGAAAAGAACCCAGGGAAGGAGGGTCACGTACGTGGGCGTGCTCCAGCCGTTCGTCATCATGACGGCCCCGAGCGAAAGCGAGAGGAGAACGAGCAGGACGGGTGCGGAAAGGAGCGGCACGTGGTCGGAGGGGCGCTCGGCCCTGCGGGTCCAGGCGAAGAGAAGCCCCGTGAAGGCCATCGTGAACGGCATGACCATCATGTGCGCGTGGAGATCCGCGAAAAGGAACGTCCAGAGAGGGAACTCGTTGATCGTGTCGCGGATGACACGCGAGGTGGCCCAGTAGTAGTCGAAGTTCACGACGCCGCGAGCCAGGTACTCGCGGAGTCCCGCGAGGTTCCCCGCGATCACGGCGAGCACGGCCGCGAGAACACCGGCGGGCCACGCGCGGGCGAGGAGCGTGCCGGCTCCGAGGACACCCGAAGCCGTGAGCGCTGCCGTGCTACCGATCGCCAGGTTGAACGCGAGGGCAGGGTGCACGGTGGTCGCCTTGCCGAGAGCGGCGACGGCGAAGTAGCCGAAGTACGTGTAGTGCAGCGCCGAGCCCGCGAACCACGGTTCCGGCGGTGGGAGGGAAACCGTGCGGTACATCGCGTTCAGGAACGAGAAGTCCATGGGCTTCTCGCCCCAGTAGATCTCCGGGTTGAAGGCGCGCACGGTGAGAAAGAAAGCGAAGACCGACCAGAAGAGAATTTCGGTGGCCCACGCTTCGCGCCGCGGAAAAGGGAAGTCGCGAGTCCGGAGAAAAGCCCGGAGCCCTGCGAGCGCGAGGACGATGAACGCCCCGAGGGCGGAGCCTCGGGTGAAGGGAAGCCAGCCGATCCCGGCGAAAAGCCACGGCAGGTAGGAAAAGACGAGAAACCCGACGGGCTTCCCGAGGGCGTAGAGGCCCGGCCTCCCGGCGAGCGGTCCGCGGAGAAGCGCGTAGGCCGCGAGCCCCAGCACCTCGAGGAACGAGACCCAGAGAAGGAGCGCGACCCACGAGGAGCGGACCCACTCGGTCTCTCGCCCGGAAAGAGGGCTCTCGCCTTTCGGGCTCGCGAGAAGCAGGTCCCGCCGTGCGAGCGGCCGGGACGGTACCCCGTGGAGCACCTTCCGCTGGATCTCCTCGGCCGAAAGCCGCCCTTCGTTCTTGAAGACGAGCACCTTCGGGTGGTCGTAAACGGAAAACGACTCGTCCGCGAGCTCGGAAGGAAGCTCGATGCCGAAAAGACCCGGACGGGAGGCGAACTCGCGGACGAGCACGTAGCCCAGGTCGCCCGCAAAAAGCTCGTAGAAGAGGTTGTTCGTCAGCGGAAATTTCTCCGGCGCCCGCGTGACGGCACCGTAGAGCCGTTTGGTCTGGAAGACGAGGTAGTCGGCCGTGGCGAGCTCCCGGGCGATCGAAGCGATTTTCGAGGGCGAGTCCGGCTCGTAGTAAGGAAGCGGGACGATCGTGTAGTGGCTCGGGCTTCTGCCGGGAAGGGGCATCGGGAAACCTTCGTCCCAGTGCTGCGTCAGGACCTTCGAGCCGCGGGGAACGTTCGCGTAGAACCACTCCGAGGCGCGTACGACCGTGTGGGGCCGGGTGTAGATCGAGAGAAAGGCCGCGGCGTAAAGGAGCGTGCCGACCGACACCGCAAGGGATACGAGACGTCCCAGGAGCGGTCTCGCCCGCGAGAGGTCCACGACGAGCTTCGCGGCCCAGAGGCAGAGAAAGGGGTAGATCGGGAGGAGATAGCGCGGGAACTTCACGTCGAAGGACCCGCTGATCACGAAGTAGGGCAGGACCCACGAGAGAAGAAGCAACTCCCCCGTCCCGATTCTGCGGCCGAGTCGGACGAGGGTGCCGGCCACGGCGGCGAGACCGAGGCAGGGGCCCATTCCCCAGAGCACGAGCTCCCGCAGCTCGTAGAGGTATTTCGGCGTCCCGATGTACTGGTTCGTGTAGGGGAAGAGCCCCGCGTTCCGCACCATCCGACTCTGCTCGAGGATGTCGTGGACGTAGGATCGGTAGTCGAGAATCGCGTAAGGCTGCCCGAGCGCGAACGTGGCGAGGGCGACGCCGAACGACGCCGCGCCGAGACCGAGAGGTCGTGCGAGCGTCCCCTCACGAAACATCCGGACGAGGACCGCCACGCCGAGGGGAAGGAGCACGGGCATGGCGCTGAATTTCGTCGCGACGGCGAGTCCCACGGAGGCTCCGGCCAGAAGAAAGCTCCGGGGGCTTCCCGATTCGGCCGCGGCCGAAAGGGCGTAGAGGGCCAGGAGAACGAGAAAGGTGAGCGGGATGTCGTTCGTCGCGAAGTGCGAGTTCTGGAGGTGAAAGACGGAAAAGGCGAGGTAGAAGCCCGCGAGGAGTCCGACCCGCGGCTCGTAGAGCCGGCGGCCGAACAGGGCCAGAAGCACGCACGTGGCAGCTCCCCAGAGAGCGGAGATCGCCCGGCCGGTCATGATCGTCCCGTCGTAGCCGCGGTACCAGGGGTCGAGGAGGCCGAGGAGGCTCGTCGCGGCCTTCGTCACGTAAAAGGGAAAAGACCCGTAGGCGAAAAACTGGGGGTTCAACTGGAGCGGGCGGAAGGAAAGCCGCTGGATCGCGTAGGCGACGGCGCGCTCGTCCGGGTGGAAGAAGTGGTACTGGTCCCAGTCGAGGCGGAAGAGTCGGACGGCAAGGGCCGCGGAGAAAAGCAGGAGGAGGACCCAGCGAAAAC
This sequence comes from Candidatus Binatia bacterium, assembly GCA_026004195.1. Classification (NCBI taxonomy): domain Bacteria; phylum Candidatus Binatota; class Binatia (SeqCode); species Binatia bacterium. The sequence goes on along the minus strand of BPIQ01000001.1, from coordinate 565,757 downwards.
GCCTCGAATCGTAGCGCATGGACCGGTCGGGGAGAGGAACGCTAACCAGAAGGGGCTCCGATTGCAACGCGAGGGACGGGGACGCGAGAAGTTCGGCCGGACGAGGACGTTCCGGGAAAAGAAGTTCCGGACGGCGCGGGAGCGAGGTCACGCATGCGGTTCGGGAGCACGGGAGGACTCCGCCGACGGATCGGCTTCTCTCCTGGCTTCGATCACCAGGCATTCCCCGAGGAGGGGCGGGAGGAAGAGCCGGGGGAAGGGGGAAAAAACCTGCAGGCCCGCCGGCAGGCCGAAAACGAGCTTCTGGAAGAAGACGGGAAGCCCCCGGACGTAGGGCGCGTCCCACATTCCGTCGCCCCGAACTCGCCGCACCGCGAGCCCGGCCAGCCGGAAAAGCTCTTCCCACTGCGCCCGGGGGAGAAGCTGGAGGTGGGTGGGATCCCGGAAGCCGAACCAGCGGTCTCCCTTGAGCCGGGCTCCGAGTCCTTCGGGGTTGGGTACCACCGCGAAAAAGAGGCCGCCGGGACGGAGTCTGGCCGCGAGACCCCCGAGGACCTCTCCCGGCTCGGAGAGGTGCTCGAGCGAGTGGAGTGCGGTCACGACGTCGAGGAAGGCGGGCGGAAGCTCCCGCCAGTCGTCGAGCAGCGTGGTCTCGGACGCGTTTTTTCGCGTCTCCGCGCGAGCCGCGGGGGAGGGATCGAAAGCGTAGGTTTCGAAGTGGGGCTCGAGCCGGCGGAGGAAATGCCCCGTGCCGCAGCCGAAGTCGAGAAGCTTCCCTCCCCGCGGAGCGAGGTGGCGGACGACACGGGCGTAGTACCAGAGCGCGATCCGGTCTCCGCGTTCGCGAAAGTAACGTTCGTCGAAAACGTCGCCCGTCACGGTGTCTCGTGGGAAGCGTCCCGGAACACTTCCTCGACGCGGTCGAGCGCTTCGTCGACGGAGAAGGTGCGGAGAATCTCCTCGCGGGGGCGGACGTACCGCTCGGGATGCCGAAGAACACGCAGGAGTGCCCGAGCCAGCGCCTCCGGATCCCCCGGCGGTACGATTTCCCCCATGCCGGTCCGCCGCACGGCCTCCCGCACGCCCGGGAGGTCCGTCGCCACGACCGGAGTCCCCGAGAGCATGGCTTCGGCCTGCACGAGCCCGAAGGACTCGGTGGAGTTGAGGCTCGTGACGGCGAGGACGTCGGCCAGGGCGAAAAAGCTCGCCATTTCTTCGGCCGAGAGGAGGTCGAAGAAGAAAAGGCGCTCCCGTTGTTCTTCGAGCAAAGGTCGAAGTTTCTCGTGGTACTTTTGCTCGCCCACGGTCTCGTGCGCGGCCCCGGTGAAGACGACGCAAACGTCCGGGATTTCGCTCGCCACCCTCGGAAGAGCCCGCAAAAGCATCTCGACGCCCTTCTCCGCGGCGAAGCGTGCGGCGAAGGCGATCCGCCGCCTCCCTGCGAGACCGTACCGATCGACGAACCGCGCCGTCACCGCGGGCCGTGGCGGCGGCAGCTCGACGAGCGGGGGCGTCACGCGGAATTTCTCCTGGTAGCGGCGCAGGAAAGGAGAGTGGTCCGCGTAGTCACGGGTCATGGCCGTGACCCGATGGGCCAGACGCGCCGCCAGGTGGTTCAGGGGTACGAGTGCGCCCTGGACGATACGGTTCAAGAGACCCGGGGGGAGACGGAGGTCGCACTGGTAGGTCAGGACGACGGTCTTGCGGTGGAGCCGGCCGAGCGCGGCGAGGAGCGCGGCTTCGAGCTGCGGCATGTGGACGTTCACGAGGTCGTGCCGCCGGATCTCCGTCCGGGCGTACAGGGGGAAAAGCGGCATCACGACTCCCTTGCTCACCTTGGCGACCACGGGGACGCGAACGACCCTCACGCCGTCGAGCCTCTCGGAGGCGAGAAGGCGAGGGTGAAAACGCGAGGTGAGGACCGTGACTTCGTGTCCCCGGCGCGCGAGTCCCCGCGCGAGCCGCTCCGCGTAGATCGTGAGCCCGCTCACGTGCGGGCGGTAGTAGGTGAGGGCGACGAGAATCCGCACCGGCTCAGGACCCCGGGCTCCACTCGTAGACGGTCGTGCCCCCGTGCGAGAACGCGACGGGAAGCTCGCGGAACTTCGCGAGACCCGCCTCCCCGTAGTCCTTGCGCTCGAGTTCGCCGACCACGACGTAGCGAACGCCGTAGGCGTCGAGGAGCGGAGCCACCTCGCCGAGGGTGGGGGCCTGGTAGATGCGTAGCACGTCCTTCCTGGCCTTCTCCACGTCCGGGTCGTGCCCGCGCCAGAGACCCTCGTGGTTGGCCCATCCCATCACGGTCGGAAGCCCCGTGTTGCTCGAAATCCGGGCGTAGTAGGAGTAGGGGTCGCCCGTGGCTTCGAGGACGACGGGAAGCCCCCGCACGTTTTCGCGGAGCCATTCGATCGCGGCGAAGTCGTCGGGGTGTTCGCGGGCGAGATAGGCGTTGCCGTCGAGCGTGCGCGGCCAGGGACTTCCGAGCCTCGTGCGCGTGAGGCCTACCGGGTAGAAGCACGCGCCGAGAAAGAGCACGGCGGTCGCGGCGAGCGCCCCCTGCCGGAGCCGTGGGGCATCGATCCGCGCGAGCGAGAGGACGGCCCACGCGGCGGCCGGCGAGAGGAGAAGCCAGGACTGAAAGTAGAGCTTGAAGACCGTGTTCATCCGGTAGAGGCGGAGTCCGTAGGAGTCCCGGAGGTAGACCACCTCGCAGGCGAGCAGCGCGGCGAGCGCCGCGAGCCCGAGCCCGAGGGGAGCCCGCCACGATTCTTCGGGACGCGCGTGCCAGACGAACAGTCCGGCGAGGAGAAGGACGACGAGAAGCGGGAGGACGGCGTTCCCCCCGAGAACGCCCACGGCCACGAGCAGGGCCGCCGAGGCGAGCAGGAAATCCCGTCCCGCACGGAGCGCTTCCGCCCGCCGGTAGATCTCGAGCGCGAGTACCCAGGCGAGCGGGAGCAGAAGATGGCCGAAAACGGTGAGAAACTCCGAGAGCTTCGTCCGGGCGAGCTTCACGCCCACGCCGCCGAGCGGCGGCGTTTCGAAGCCGAGCCGGAGGGGGAGGTAGGCCGCGGCGGCGACCCCGAGAGCGGCGCCGACGCAGAGAAGCCTTTCCCGGGAGAAGAGCGGGAAGAGGGGCAGGGACCTCTGGAGAAGCAGCACCATCGTGAGGGCGCCCACCGGTAGCTCCCAGGGGCTGAATGCCAGCATGCAGGTGAACGTGAACCAGAGCGCGAAAAGTCCCGGCCGGGAGCGGTAGGGCTCCTTTTCGGCGAAGAGCCGCCGATCGAGGAGAAGGGCGAGAAAAAAGAGCGTGACCGGCATCACCTGGAAGTGGGGGTGGAGGTCGCCGTGGATCGTGCTGAAGAAGGGAAATTCGTTGATCGTGTCCCCGCGGCCCACGACCCGGGAGGACCGCCAGTAGTCGATGGGTACCAGGTGGCCTCGTTCGGCGAACTGGAGGAAACCGTCGAGGTTTCCGAGAAGAAGGCCGATCGCGCCCGCGAGAAGTCCGGCGGAGCGGGTCGAGGCGAGGCGCTCCCCGAGCGCGACGAACGCCGCGAAGGAAAGACCCGCCACGGTGGCGATGCAGAGATTGTAAGCGACGGCCGGCGGGATCCCCGAAAGCCGCACCAGGTGGGCGAAGGAGAGGTAGCCCAGGTAGTAGTAGTGGAAGGGCTTCGTCGCCATCCACGGATCCGGGGGAGGCAGCGTGTCGGCGCGGGCGAGGGCGTTGAGGAAGGCGAAGTCCATGTACTTTTCCGCCCCGAAAATGTCCGGCGCGAGAGAACGCTGCCAGGCGAAAAACAGAAAGGCGCCGGTCCAGACCGCGTCGTGCCAGAGGAGCGTGCGCACGCCGCCTCGACGGAGCCAGGCGACGAGCTCCTTCCGCTGCTGCCACGCCACCGCCGCACCCGTGCCGAAGAGGAGAACCAGGCCCGTCGCGATCCCGAGCCGCAAGGGCAGGCCCGCCATCCCGAGCACCCAGGACACGGCCGTCACGAAAAGGATCGCGGCCGTTTTGGCGAAGGGGTATCCGTGGGCGAGGCTCGGGGAGAGGTAGCGGAAGCCCAGGGGCAGGGCGAGAAGACCCAGGGCTTCGAGCAGCCCCCACCAGAGAGCCAGATGCCGCATCGGACGAAGTTGGGCTTTCGGCCCGCGGACGCTATAACGATCGTTCCGGGATTGCAATGTCGCACGAGGGCCGACCGAAACACGTGGTCGTGGTAGGGGCGGGGTACACGGGGCTCACGGCGGCTTACCGCCTGCTCCGGGCCGGGCACCGCGTGACCGTGCTCGAGCGTTCCCACCGGCTCGGCGGCCTCGCGATGACGTACGACCTTCTCGGTTCGCGCATCGAGAAGTACTACCACCATCTCTTCACGAGCGACCGCGACATCCTGGCGCTCGCCCGCGAGCTCGGCGTCGCGGTCCGCTGGCCTTCCCCGCCCATGGGCATGTTCCACGGCGGGCGCGTCTATCCTTTCACGACGCCGATCGACCTTCTCAGGTTCCGGCCCCTGAGCTTGCCCGATCGGGTGCGCTTCGGCGCCGTGGCACTTTTCCTCCAGCACTACCCGGACGCGCGCAGGTTCGAGAACGTCACGGCGGCGGAGTGGTACCGACGCTGGATCGGTCCGAAGGCTTTCGAAGCCACGGTGGGCCCGCTCCTGCGCGTCAAGTTCGGGCGCAACGCCGAAAACGTCTCGATGGTGTGGATGTGGGGGAAGATGAGGCTTCGGGGCACGTCCCGAAAGCAAGCGGGAACCAAGGAAAGCCTGGGCTACGTCGAGGGGAGTTTCGGTGCCCTCACCGACAAGCTCGAAAGCGAAATCCGGAAGCTCGGTGGCGAGATCCGCACGGGCCACGTCGTCTCGCGGATCGTGACCGGGCCTCCTTCTCCCGAGCTTCGGGGCGCGGGGCTCCCCGGTTTTCTCTCCAACCTCCGACCCTCCGAGAACCACGCGAGCCCTCCGGATCGATGGCTGCGCGTCCGGCCGCGGGAGCTGCGCGTCCGGACGAACCGCGGCGAGTTCGTCTGCGACGCCGTGCTCAGCACGGTGGCTCCGGCGCTTCTCGCCGAATGGGCCGAGGAGCTTCCCCCCGACTGGAAATCGAAGGCCAGGAGCATCGAGTACACGGGCGTCCTCTGCACGACGCTCGTCCTCAAAAGGTCGCTTTCTCCCATCTACTGGATGAACGTCGCCGACCCGTCCGTACCCTTCGGTGGAGTCATCGAACACACGAACTACATCCCGGCGGCCGAGTACGGCGGGAGGCACATCGTCTACCTTTCCCACTACACCTACACGGACGAGGAGTACTATCGGCTTCCCTCCGACGAGATCCTCCGCCGCTACCTTCCCCATCTCGCCCGCATCCAGCCTGCCTTCGACCCGAGCTGGATCGAGAAGGTCGTCTTCGCCCGCGACCGCTACACGCAGCCTATCGTCGGAGTCCGGTTTTTCGAGAAGCTGCTACCCTACGTCACACCCTTGCCCGGGCTCTTCAGCGCGTCCATGGCGCAGATCTACCCCGAGGACCGGGGGACGAACTACGCCGTGCGTTCCGGCAACCAGGTCGCCCGGGTGATCGACCGCTTCTTGCGAGAGGCCTCTTAGGGCCGCTTCCGCGGACTCTGCACCTCGGACTTCTCGCGAGGATGCGGAGGACTCGATCCTCGAGGGAACCGGACGCTCGGCCGGAGTCGACGGTGCCCGGGCGGGAAGTCTTCTCCTGCGCGGAGGCGGCGGGCGGTGCCGCTCGCCGGTAGGGCATGGTTCGGGTGTACGGGCGGACGCGACCGCCGGCGAGGAAGGGCTCTTCGGTGTGCCCGAGCACGGAGACTCGCGTGGGGGAACCGGCGGTGCGGCCGAAAGCTCCGCGCTCCCGGCCGCTTCCCGAAAAGTGCGAAAGGGGGGACTTGAACCCCCACGGGTGTGACCCCACAGGATCCTGAATCCTGCGCGTCTGCCAGTTCCGCCACTTTCGCCCGAAATCGTTAAGTAGCGGCGGATATCCGGACGGTCAAGGTCGGCCGGGCGCCTCGGTTGCGTGCCCGAACCCTTTTCGCTAGCGATGACTCCGGACGATGCGCGAGCTTCCGAAGACTTACGACCCCCGTACCGTCGAACGACGCTGGTATGCCGCGTGGCTCGAAAAGGGCTACTTTCACGCCGACGAAAACCGCCCGGGCCCGCGCTTCTCGGTCGTGATCCCGCCGCCGAACGTGACGGGGAGCCTCACCATGGGGCACGTTCTCAACAACACGCTCCAGGACATCCTGGTTCGTTACCAGAGGATGTGCGGGAAGGTCACCCTCTGGATGCCCGGGACGGACCATGCCGGCATCGCGACGCAGAACGTCGTCGAGCGTGCCCTGGCCCGGGAGGGCCTCGACCGTCATCGGCTCGGGCGCGAGAGGTTCCTCGAGCGGGTGTGGGCGTGGAAGGAAAAATACGGGCGGACCATCCTCGAGCAGCTCCAGCGTCTCGGATGCTCCTGCGACTGGGAAAGGGAGCGCTTCACGATGGACGAGGGACTCTCGCGGGCCGTGCGGGAGGTCTTCGTGCGACTCTACGAAAAAGGGCTCGTCTACCGGGGACGCCGCATCATCCACTGGTGTCCGAGGTGCCAGACGGCGCTTTCGGACGAAGAGGCGGTCACGACGGAAGGAGGAGAGGCGGGCCATCTCTGGTACATTCGCTATCCGGCCGAAGACGGCGGCGAGGGTGTCGTCGTGGCGACGACGCGCCCCGAGACCATGCTCGGCGACACCGGGGTCGCCGTGCATCCCGAGGACGAACGGTACCGGGAGCTCGTCGGCAAGCGGGTGGTGCTCCCTCTTCTCGGGCGCCCCGTTCCGGTCGTCGCGGACGACGCGGTCGACCCCTCCTTCGGTACGGGTGCCGTCAAGGTCACTCCCGCCCACGACGCGAACGACTTCGAGATCGGGCAAAGGCACGGTCTCCCGCCGCTCTGCGTGATGGACACGCAGGGGCGCATCAACGCGGAAGGTGGCCCCTACGCGGGGCTCGACCGGATGGAGGCACGGCGCCGTATCGTCTCCGACCTCGAAAAACTCGGGCTTCTGGTGCGCACGGAGCCCTACCGCGTGCCGGTCCGCCGCTGCCAGCGTTGCGAGACGGTCGTGGAACCGTACTTGTCCGAGCAGTGGTTCGTCCGGATGAAACCTCTCGCCGGGCCGGCGATCGAAGCCGTCCGGACGGGGCGCCTCGAACTCGTTCCCGAGCGCTGGGTAGGCGTCTACCTGCACTGGCTCGAGAACATCCGCGACTGGTGCATCAGCCGCCAGCTCTGGTGGGGCCACAGGATCCCGGTCTGGTACTGCTCGGCTTGCGGAGCCGAGACGGTGGCGCGCGAGGATCCCGACCGGTGTGCCTCCTGCGGGTCGGGGGAAATCGTGCAGGACCCGGACGTGCTGGACACCTGGTTCAGCTCCTGGCTCTGGCCTTTCTCGACGATGGGCTGGCCGGAACGCACCCGGCTCCTCGAGCGCTTCTATCCGACGGACGTCCTCGTCACGGGTGCCGACATCATCTTCTTCTGGGTCGCCCGGATGGTCATGGCGGGCTACGAGTTCACGGGCGACTGCCCGTTCCGGACGGTCCTCTTCCACAGCATCGTCCGGGACCTCCAGGGGCGGAAGATGTCGAAGTCGCTCGGCAATTCTCCCGATCCTCTCGAGGTCATCGAAACCTACGGTGCGGACGCCCTCCGGTTCACCGTGGTCGCTTCCGCCCCCGCTACCGAAGATCTCCGCTTCGCGCCCGAGAAGACCGAGTTCGGCCGGAACTTCGCCAACAAGGTGTGGAACGCCGCGCGTTTCGTTCTTCGCTCGACCGAGGGGTTCGTCCCTCTGCCCCCGCGTTCGGAGCTCGCCTTGCCGGACCGATGGATTCTCTCGCGGCTCGAGGCCGTCACGCGGGAAACTCGGGATGCTCTCGACGGCCTTCGCTTCCACGAGGCGGCCATGGGCCTCTACCGGTTTTTCTGGGGCGAGTTCTGCGACTGGTACATCGAGCTCGCGAAGCTCGTCCTCGGAGGGGAGGCCCCGGGTCCGGGCTCGGCCGCACGGGCTACGCTGGTCCACGTCCTCGAGCGCTACCTGCGACTCCTCCACCCGTTCATGCCGTTTCTGACCGAAGAGATCTGGCAGGCGCTGCCGTCTCCGAGGGAAGCCGAGAGCATCGTGGTGGCTCCGTACCCCGCGCCCGACGAGGCGCTGCGGGACGAGCGGGCGGAGCGCGAAATCGGGAGCCTCGTCGAGTTCGTGCGCGGGGTCCGGAACGTCCGTGCGGAGCTCGGCATCCGGCCCTCGGCGAGGCTCGTGTTGAGGGTGGTCCCGTCGGACTCGGCCGGTCTCCTCGACGTCCTCGAGCCCTACGTGAAGGCCCTCGCGCGGGTGGAGCGGATCGAGCGGCTCGCGGAGTCGGGAAAGCCGGTGGGCGAGCCTTTCGTGCCCGTCGAGGGGATCGGCGAGGTGTACGTGCCTCTCCGGGGGCTCGTCGATCCGGCCGAGCTCCGGGGGCGGATCGCGCGCGACCTCGAGAAGGTGCGCGCGGAGCTCGAGAGGGTGGAGAAAAAGCTCGCCCGCAAAGACTTCGTCGAGCGGGCTCCCGCCGAAGTGGTGGCCAAGGAGCGCGCGAAAGCGGGCGAGCTGGCCGAGCGTAAGCGGACCCTCGAAAGACACCTCGAAACGCTCGAGCAGGCGGTGTCGTGAGCGTGCCTCTCTTCTCGCCGGGGACCCGCGCTCTCGTACGGGCTGCGCTGGAAGAAGACCTCGGACGCGGGGACGTGACGTCGGAGCTTCTCGTTCCGCCCGAGGCGGCGATCGAGGGCCGGATCGTGGCCAAGGCGGAAGGGGTGCTGGCGGGCTCGTTCCTCTTGCCGCTCGTCTTCGAGGAGGCAGGAGGCGGGGTACGTGTCGTTTCGGTGCTCGGGGACGGGGTGCGGTTGCGCCCGGGCTCGGTCGTGGCACGTGTGGAGGGAAGGGCGAGGACGCTTCTCGCGGGCGAGAGGGTGGCGTTGAATCTCCTCGGTCACCTGAGCGGAATTGCGACGCTGACCTCGAAGTTCGCCGAGAGGGTAGCGGGGACGAAGGCCGTGGTCGTCGACACGAGGAAAACCCTGCCGGGACTCCGGGCACTCGAGAAGTACGCGGTACGGGTGGGAGGCGGGAAGAACCACCGGTTCGGTCTCGACGACGGCATCCTGGTCAAAGAAAACCACGTGGCGGTCGTCGGCGGAGTGCGGCGGGCCGTGGAGATGGCGCGGGCCCGTCGCCCGCATCTCCTTCGGGTCGAGGTGGAGTGTCGAACGCTCGCCGAGGTGGAGGAGGCTCTCGGTGCCGGCGCGGACGCGATCCTCCTCGACAACATGGGAGTCGCGGACGTGCGTCGAGCGGTCGAGCTCGTCGCGGGCCGGGCCCTCGTCGAGGCATCCGGTGGCATCTCGCTCGAGAACGTGCGCGAGGTGGCCGCGGCGGGCGTCGACTTCGTCTCGGTCGGGGCGCTGACCCACTCCGCCCCGGCGCTCGACTTCAGCATGCTCCTCGGTGTCGCGGACGCCTGAGGGGGAGCGGGTCCTTTGTTCCCTTCGGACCTCTCGCCCGAGCGGGTGCGGTCGCTTTCGGAGGCGCGGAGCCTCGGCCGGATCGTCGAATTCCATCGGGTCGTCGACTCGACGAACACGCGGGCGCGAGACCTCGCGCGTTCCGGGAGCCCGGAGGGGACCCTGGTTCTGGCGGACGCGCAGACGAAGGGCCGGGGGCGGTTCGGGCGCTCCTGGGTCTCGCCGCCGGGGGTGAACCTCTACGCCTCGCTGGTCTTGCGGCCGGGAAGAGCTCCCGAGGAAGTGCTCGGTTTGCCGCTCGTGGTCGGTCTCGGGGTGGCGGAAACCGTGGCCGAGTGGGCGGGCGAGAGGACTCGGATCAAGTGGCCGAACGACGTGGAGATCGCGGGGAAAAAGGTGGCGGGGGTGCTCTGCGAACTCGAGGGGGAAGCCGGGCGGGTCGAGTTCGTGATCGCGGGCGTAGGCGTGAACCTCAACGCGACGGAGTTCCCCGAGGAGCTGCGGGATCGGGCCACGTCGGTGCGGCTCGCGACGGGCCGGGTCGTCGATCGGGCCGTCTTTTGCGCCCGGTTGCTCGAGCGCCTCGAAAAGCGCTACGAGTCCTTTCTGGCCGGAGGTTTTCGTTCCTTGCAGGACGAGTGGAACCGGTGGCACGGACTCTCGGGCAAAAGGATTCGCGTCGTTCGGGGAGGCGAGGCCGTCGAAGGGGTCGCGGGCCCCGTGGACGTGCGGGGGAGACTCGAGATCCGGACGGCCGGAGGCTCGGTGCACGTCGACGGAGGGGAAGCCACCGTCCTCGGTGGAGGGATGCGTGACGGCGCGTAAGCCTCGGGGCGAGCTTCTCGCGATCGACGTGGGAAACACGCACACCGTCCTCGGTCTTTTCGCGGGCCGGAAGCTTCTCCGCGATTGGAGACTCCACACCGACCCTCGGCGAACGGCCGACGAGTACGGTCTTCTGGTCCGCAACCTCCTCGGACAGGAGGGTTTCGGGTCGGTCGAAGGCGTGGCGGTCGCGAGCGTCGTTCCCGACATGACCACGGTGGTCGTCGAGATGTGCGAGCGGCACCTGGGCGTCGCACCCTTCGTCGTCGCCCCCGGCGTGAAGACCGGCGTGGCGATCCACTACGAGAGCCCCTGGGAAATCGGGGCGGACCGGATCGTGAACGCCGTGGCCGCCTACGAGAAAACCCGCGACGTCACGGTCGTCGTCGACTTCGGGACCGCGACCACCTTCGACTACGTCTCGGCCCGCGGCGAGTACATGGGCGGTGTTCTCGCTCCGGGGCTCGGCGTGGCGGCCGACGCACTCTTCGAGCGGGCCGCGAAGCTCTACCGCGTGGAGTTCGCCAAGCCGAGACACGTCGTCGGCCGCAGCACGAGGGAAGCTCTCCAGTCGGGCCTCCTCTACGGCTACGTGGGACTCGTCGACGGGATCGTACGCCGGATCGCGGAGGAGCAGGGGACCCGCCCTCGTGTGCTCGCGACCGGAGGGTACGCCCGCTGGATCGCACCCGAGTCCGAGACCATCGACGAGGTCGACGAATTTCTCACTCTCGAGGGGCTCAGGATTCTTTACGAACGCAATCGCTTGTAGTTTCCTTTCGGATCGAACTTCGGAATCGGAGGTGCCATGGCAGAGGACGTAAGACGCATGCGGAACCTGGGGATCGTCGGCCAGGGGGGTGTGGGGAAGACCTCGCTCGGCGAGGCGTTGCTCTACGTGGCCGGGGCGACGAACCGGCTCGGCTCGGTCACCGAGGGAACCTCGAACTTCGACTTCGAGCCCGAGGAGATTCGGCGGCAGTTGAGTCTGTCCGCGGCTTTCTACCCGGTCGACTGGAAAAAGCACCGGATCACGATCGTCGACCTGCCGGGTTACGCGAACTTCCTCGCCGACACGATGAACTGCCTGCGTGCCTGCACCGGGGCGCTGTTCGTCCTTTCGCCGAGCCCGGGAGACATCAAGGTCGAAGCGGAAAAGGTCTGGGCGCGGGCTCGGGAGCTCGAGCTTCCGGTCCTGGGGGTCGTGACGCGGCTCGACCGGGACCCCGTGGACTACGAGAAGGCCCTGCTGGAGTTCGCCGAGGTGCTGGGGGCCCGACCCGTCCCGGTCGAACTACCGCTCGGGACCGGCGAGGAGTTCCGTGGGGTGGTCGACCTGGTTCGCCGGAAGGCGATCGTCACACGCGAGGGCGGCGTGGCCGAGGAGGAGATTCCGGCGTCCTTGCGTACGAAAGCCGAGGAGGCGCGCGAAAAGCTCGTGGAGACCGTGGCCGAAGCCACGGACGAGCTCACCGAGAAATACCTCGAAGAGGGCACGCTTTCGGAGGAAGAGATCGTGGAGGCGCTCCGTGTCGGCACCCGAGCGCGGAAGTTCGTCCCGGTCTTTTTCGCGTCGGGCACGAGAGCGGTGGGAATCCAGCCCCTGCTCGACGCGGTCGTGGAACTCCTCCCTTCCCCCGCCGAGCGGCCACCCGCTCGGGGGCTCGACCCGGTGCTCGGGGAGGAAGTGGAGCGACAGCCCGACCCCGAGGCGCCGTTTTCGGCCCTCGTTCTCAAAACGATCGTGGATCCCTTCGCGGGGAGGCTCAGCGTCTTCCACGTCCTCTCGGGCACGGTGTCTTCGGACTCCACGGTGCTCAACGTGAACAAGGACTCGAAAGAGCACCTGGGGCAGCTCTTCCGGCTCGAGGGGAAAAAACAGCAGCCCGTCCCCAAGGCCGTGGCGGGCGAGATCGTGGCGGTGGCGAAGCTCAAGGAGACGGCTTCGGGCGACACGCTCGCGAGCGAAAAGGCTCCCATCCGCTACCCGGGCCTCGTCGAGCCTGCCATCGCGATTTCGTTCGCGCTCGAGCCGAAGTCGAAGGCCGACGAAGAAAAGGCTTCGCAGGCGCTGCAGCGGATGATGGAAGAGGACATCGGTCTCAAGGTGCACCGCGATCCGCGCACCCACGAGCTCATTCTCTCCGGCGTGGGCCAGCTTCACGTCGAGGTCGTCGTCGAGAAGCTCAAACGCAAATACGGCGTCGAGGTCGAGCTCAAGGCCCCGAAGGTTCCCTACCTCGAAACGATCAAGGCGAAGGCGAAAGCGCAGGGACGCCTCAAGAAGCAGACGGGGGGGCGGGGGCAGTTCGCCGACACCTGGATCGAGATCGAGCCCCTGCCCCGCGGAAAGGGGTTCGAGTTCGTCAGCACGATCGTGGGGGGCGCCGTTCCCAAGAACTACATTCCGGCCGTGGAGAAGGGCATCCGCGAGGCCATGAACGAGGGCTTTCTCGCCGGCTATCCCATGGTGGACATCAAGGCGACGCTTTTCGACGGCTCGTACCACGAGGTGGATTCTTCGGACATGGCGTTCAAGATCGCGGCGTCGATGGGGTTCAAGAACGCCTGCGCGCAGGCGAAGCCGGTGTTGCTCGAGCCGATGATGCGGCTCGAGGTCACCGTGCCCGACGAATGTCTCGGGGATGTGATCGGAGACCTGAACAGCCGCCGCGGACGGGTTCTGGGCGTGGATCCGAAGCCCGGGGGGCAGGTGATCCGAGCGATCGTGCCGATGTCGGAGGTTCTCCGCTACGCCCCGGACCTTCGTTCGATCACGGGGGGGCGGGGGAGCTTCACGATGGAGCTCGCGGGTTACGAGGAAGCTCCGCCGCACATCGCCGAGAAGGTCATCAAGGAAGCGCAGGCGGCCAGGCAGGAAAAGGCCTGAAGTGGAGCCGGACGAGCGAACCCTCGAGGAGATCGCCCGGAGCGTCGAGCGAGGCGAGGACTCGATCGACGTTCCCGAGGAATGGCTCGTGGAGCCCGAGACTCCTCGTCCGCTGCCCGAGTCGCTCTGGGCCCGCGTCCGTTCCATGTCGGTCGGAGAAAGGATCAAACTTGCGCTTCGCGGGAACCGCGAGGCGAGGGGGCTCCTGCTGCGGGACTCGAACCGGCTCGTTCGCCGTCTCGTGCTCCAGAACCCGCGGCTCACCGTGGACGAGGTCCTGGCCCTTTGCCGCAACCGGACGGCGGACTCCGAGCTCCTCGTCTCGGTGGCGGACAATCGGGACTGGACGAGGAACTACCAGGTCCGGCTCGCCCTGGTCCAGAACCCGAGGACTCCGGTGCCGCTCGCTCTCAAGCTCCTCGACTCGCTCTGGGACCGCGACGTGCGGCTTCTGGCCAAAAGCAAGAACGTGTCCGACGCGGTCTCGGCGAAAGCGCGGCGCCTCGTCCTCGACCGGGAAAAGCGCCGGTGATCAGCCGCGTCCGAGCTTTTCGGGCGCGAGCTCGAGAAAGCGCAAAAGCGTGCGCACCCCGAAGCCCGAGGCACCCGCCGGGTGACCGGGAAAGGGGCTCTCCGTGAAGGCCGTACTCGAAAAGTCGATGTGGGCCCAGGGAAGCCCCTTTCGGACGAACCGCTCGAGGAAAAGCCCCGCCACGATCGTGCCCGCGCGGTTTTCGCCCACGTTCTTCAAGTCGGCCACGGAGCTTTCGAGGTCCTTGCGGTATTCGTCGACGAGCGGGAGCTCCCAGAGTTTCTCGCCGACGGACTCGCCCGCTTCCCGCAAGAGCTCGACGAGGCCCCGATCGTTGCCCAGGACTGCCGCGTAGCGATTTCCGAGGGCCACGCGCACGGCGGCCGTGAGCGTGGCGCAGTCGACGACGACGTGGGGCCGCGTTCGCTGCGCGAAGGAGAGCGCGTCGGCCAGCACGAGCCGACCTTCGGCGTCCGTGTTGAGGACCTCGACGGTCGTGCCTCCGTGGATGCGGACGACGTCGCCCGGTTTGATCGCCCGCGCATCCGGCATGTTCTCGGCGAGAGGCACGTAACCCCGGACCTCGACGGGAAGGCCGAGCTTCGGTAGCGCCGAGAACACTCCGAGCACCGAAGCCCCGCCGGCCATGTCGCGCTTTTGCGTCTGGATGGACTGGGCGTTTTTCAGGACGAGCCCGCCGCTGTCGAACGTGATCCCTTTGCCCACCAGCGCTACCCGGAGCCGCGGACGGCGTGGGAGGTAGACGAGTTCGACGAGGCAGGGGGAGTGGGCGCTCCCCTGTCCCACGCCGAGGATGCCCCCCATGCCGAGCCGCCGGAGGCGGGAACGGTCGTAAACCCGGCAGCGGAGTCCTCCTTCTCGTGCGAGCTTGCGGGCTACTCGCGCGAGGTAGGCGGGCGTGGCCACCGCCGCCGGTAGGTTGACGAGATCGCGTGCGAAGCAGGTGGCGCGCGCGAAAAGTTCGGCGCGCTCGAGGTTCTTGCGTTCTCCGGCCAGGTCTTTGCCGAGAAGCAGAACCTGCTCCGGCGCCCGGTAGCTCGGCGGCTCGCTCCGGAAGACGTCGAACGCATAGCTTCCAAGGAGCAGCGTCTCGGCGACGGGCGGCACGGCATCGGCGGCGGGCAGGTGGACCGCCAGCCGCCGGGCCCGCAGGTCGCGTGCGACGGAAAGTGCCGAGTCGGCGACCAGGCGCCAGTCGGCAGGAGTGTCCGGGGGCAGCAAAAGGACCCCGAGCATTCGGCAGCGCAGCTTCCTTCCGTCGGTCGGAGAAAGCAAAGGCCTGGTCGTTTCGGAGGCGCCGGCCACATCGAGGAGGCGCCCGACCCGACCTTCGGCCAACCGGTCGAGGCGTCGCACCGCCTCCTCTTCCCGGCTCCGGACGACGAGGAGGAGCAGATCCGCGACGACGCGTTCGGCGGGTTCGTTCGAAAGCCGGACCTTCACGCCCTTACCCGGAGTGCTTGCGGAGGTAGTCCATCAGGAGGCGACGTTCTTCTTCCTCGAGGGGAGGCAAACCGCGGCGTGCCATCTCCGCTTCCATTCGCTCGACCAGGAACTTCCACATCTCGAACTTGAGGCTCTCCGGACGGTAGGGCCCGTGGCAGGTGGTCCCGCAGCGGCGCGCGTAAACCTGGCCCCCCGGCGAGTCGGGCTCGGGAATCCGCGTACAGGCCGCGAGGAGTGCCGCGCACGCCGCCGGAAGAAGACCCCGAACTTGCACGTCAAGAAGAGCTGTCCAGCCGGAAGTAGGCGGTTTGCCCCGGCGTTTCTTCCACTCCCACTTCGATGGAGGCCACCTTCGTGACGCCCTCGCGGCCGAGCGCCGCGAGAAGCTCTCCCGCGAGGTAGCGGGCGAGCTCTTCGGCCGAGCTGTGGACGATCGGGAGAAGAACGCAGTCCCGCCGCGGAAAACGGAACTCGCCGCTTTCGGACCGGAGGGAAATGCAATCTCCCTCCTCGCGCACTGCCAGACAATCGCTGCGGGCGGGGACGAGGACTTTTTCGTCGAGCTCGGCGCATACCGCTCGGGCCAGCTTTTTCACGATCCCGAAGTCTACCACGTAGCCCTGCGGCCCGAGCTCGCCGGCGACTTCGACGGAGACCCGGTAGTTGTGGCCGTGCAGGGGTTCCCGAAAGCCGGGGTACGCGATGAAGTGCGCCGCGGAGAACTTCAGGTAGTCCTTCGCGACGACCACCTTGAAGGACTCTCGCCTCTCCATCTTCGCCGGCGCGGCGCCGCGCCCGGGAAACTCACGAAGAGAGGGCTCGACGCGCGGCTTCGAGAGCCGCCTCGTAGTCGGGGTGGTTGGCGATTTCCTTCACGTATTCGGCGTGGACGATCCTGTCGTTCTTGTCGACCACGAAGACGGCGCGCGCGAGGAGCCGGAGGTCCTTGATCAGCGTGCCCCAGGCCTGCCCGAAAGACGCCTCCCTGTGATCGGACAACATCCGGAGCCTGTCGACCCCTGCCGCGGCGCACCAGCGATTCAGCGCGAACGGAAGGTCCATGCTGATCGTGAGAATTTCCGCGCCTTCGAGCTTGGCTGCCTCTTCGTTGAAGCGCTTGGTTTGCGCGTCGCAGACGGGAGTGTCGACGGAGGGGACGGAGCTCACGATCCGGACCTTCCCCCGGAGAGTTTCGCTGTCGAAAGGAGAAAGATCGCGGCCCACGGCTCGGAACCTCGGGGCCGGGTCTCCGGGTTTGAGCTCCGGACCCACCAGGGTGACCGGGTTGCCCCGCATCGTGACTGCCCCAGGTCGCTCGGTCATGAGAACTCCTCCTTCGTTCGGGACCGGCGAACGTTACGTCGGGCACGGGGGCAAGTCAATCGAGGGAAAGCCCGTCAGGCCGCTTTTTCGCGTGCCGCCCCGTCGAGATCGAGCGAGAGATTGGCCCTGGCCGCGAGATTCTCCATGGCTTTCCGCGCGAGCCGACTGGGCGCGATGTGTCCGTTTTCCCACCGATTCACGGTCGACACGGTCACCCCGATAGCGTGGGCGAACTCCTCCTGCGTCATGTTGAGCTTTCGCCGGAGCTCCGTGATGGCTCGGCCTTTCGCGCGGTGGTTTCCTTCTTCCATCACTCGTTCCTCCCAGAGGAAGTTTGCGACTCGAGCAAAGCACGGCATGTGCCAACCGCCGTAGCTCGACGGACTTCCCCAGGGAGACCCGAAAGGACGGAGGTATCTGTTACATTTTTGCCGCAGGTGCCGTGACGGACCTCTTGCGTCGAGCGTGCGCGGTCTGTACGCGGGGTGGGCAAGAAAAGAAGTTCATCGCCGAGCGTGCTCCCCGTGCCGCAGGGTTTTCTGTGGCGGATGGCTTGGCACGGGACGTGTTGGGAGCTCCACCGGCGCGCTTCGAAGGAATCGAATGGCCGAAGCACGAAGAAGGTTCGCTTCCGTCGCGACAGCGCTGCTCTGCGGAGCGGTCGTGTCGGCAGCCGAGGCCCGCTGGGTGGAAAACGTGGCGGCAACCGTGACGCTCGCTTCGTGGTACGGCCCGCGCTTCGAAGGGAAAACGACCGCGAGTGGCCGGCCTTTCGATCCGGCAAGGCTCACCGCGGCGCATCGGACCTATCCCCTGGGAAGCGATGTGCGGGTCACGAACCTACGGAACGGGCGAAGCCTGATCCTGAAGATCGACGACCGGGGCCCCTTCGTCGAAGGAAGGGGAATCGACCTCTCCCGTGAAGCCGCTCGCCGCCTGGGCATCCTCGAGCCCGGAGTAGGGCGGGTGGTCGTCGAGTTGCTCCCCTCCGTTCCGGACCTCTCCCCCGTTCCCACGAGCCGACGCCGCCCGGCCTGGCTCGCTCCGGCGGTGGCGGCGTTGACCCAATAGCCCGCCCGCCTTCAGGCTGTGGAGGTACTGGCGGGCTCGCCAGGGGCGGGCGAGGGGGACGTGGTCGCTTTCGTGCCGAGGGAAGCGACTTTCTTTTCCAGCTCGGCAATCCGTCGAGCCAGTGACTGGATCTCTTTGCGGGACGGAATGTCCAGTCTCCGGAGCACCGTTTTCTCGACGGTCTTCTCGAGCGTGGAAAGGTAACGCTCCGCTCGCGTTTCGAGCTCTTTGGTGACCCGCTGGGCGCGCTTTTCGAGGTCGTCTCGAACGCGCGTCGCTTGCTGTTGGCCCTTCTTCAGGACTCTTTCGGCTTCTTTGCGGAGACGCTCGAACCTCCTGAGGACCGCGCTCGGAGCCGAAGCGGCTCCCGCCGAGCGTTTCGGGGTCGCCTTTTTCTTTTTCACCGCCATGGTTTTCGTCCCTCCTCGAGTGGCGTCGTTCCGCGCCACGACGACATGGTTTGTATGTCAGAGATGGGCCGGGCGCAAGGTGGACGGCGCCGAAGTTTTTCCCATTGAAAGCCAGGACAAGGGAAACCGGCCGTCCGGCTCGTTGACGGGCCGGCGCGCAATCGGCAAAATCCCGCGCTCGTTTCGGGGGCCGGCGGAAGGACCAGGGGAATGCGAGCTTGGCGAGACGTGGCGCTGGGGGTCGGCCTCCTCTTCCTCCTGGCAACCGGGCCGGCAGAGGCGGCGCACGACGAAGCCATCTGCGACTCCAGGCTCGCCCCGGACGACTTACCTTCCCTGATTTCGGCGGTTTTCCGGGGCGCCGAGTGCGATTCGGCCGACGCGAACCGGGACGGTCGCGTCGGCGCCGCGGATCTCGTGGCGCTTCTCGGGGCGCTGTTTCCTCCGCCCGAGCCCGGGCCGCGCATCGTTTTTTTCGGCCTGGCCGCGGCGGACGGGACGGTTCTCGCGCCGTTCGCCACGACGGCCGCCGGGATTCCGGTCTACCAGCGGCCGAGCGGAATCGGCTTCAAGCTGGTCGTGGAAGCCGTACCGGGCCCGGGAGGGCGGCCCGTCGGCCAGGATGTGTTCGTCTCCGGAGGCCGTCCCGACCTCCGTATCGTGAGCAGCCATCCTCTGGGTGACGGTGACCCGCAGCCTTGCGTGGGGGGCATACCGGCCGTCGATCCCCCGCGCTTCGGGGGCGGTCCCGAGATCGACCGGGCGCTGAACGACTTCGGCTGTCGGTTTCGGGTGGCGACCAACCCGGCGGTAGCCTGCACGCTCGATCCGTTCGGTCGAAACGGCTTCGTCGTGCCGGATGCACGGGTGCAGTTCTGCGCACTCGTGGACTCGCTCTTTGCCTTCCCCAGGGCGGAGGTCCTCCTCACGGTGCGGCTCGTGGACGAGGACGGGGAGGAGGGTGAAGTCCGGCAAATCCTCGTCCGCGCCGGTTTGCCGCTGCTTCCGACGGCAACGGAAACGCCGACGCCGACCGAGACTCCGGTTCCCTCGTCGACCCCCACGCGAACGCCGACGAAGCCCGCCACCCCGACTCCCTCCCGGGTACCCACGTTCACGCCGAGCCCGCTGGCGAGCCCCACTCCTACCGGGACTTCGCCCCGATTCCCCACGCGCTCTCCCACGTTCACCCCGTCCCCCTCGGAGGGGACCACGGTGGTCCGGACCGCCACTCCGACACGGACCCGCACGGCGACCCGCACGAGTACGGCCAGGGTTACAGTAACTCCGTCCCCCACCGGCACGGGCCCGGACGCTACCCGGACACCGACGAGCTCGAGGACGCCGACCCGAACACCCTCGGTAACCGGAAGCCCGGGACCCTCCTCGACCCCCACGCGGACGCCGTTCGGGCCGACCTCCACGCCCACCCGAATCCCGACCTTCACTCCTTCCCCGCCACCGAGCTTCACGCCTACGGGCACGCTCCCTCCGACGCGGACCCCGACGTCATCCCCCACACGCACCGCGACTCCGTCCTCTACGCCGACCCGCACCTTCACCGGCTCGCCTCTCCCGACACGCACTCCCACGCCGACGCCTTCCCGTACGCGCACTCCGACGCCGAGCCCGACGCGCACGCCTTCCGCCACTCCTTCCTTCACGCGCACGCCCACCACCACGCGTACGCCTTCCCGCACACCCACACCCACCCCGACACGGACGCCGACCGCCACCCGCACGCCCTCGCGGACCGCCACCGTCACCTCGACTCCGAGCGTGACGCGGACGCCCACGGCGACGAGAACCCCGAGCCGGACGGCCACGCCCACCTGGACCCGGACGCCGAGCCGCACGCCCACGATCACCCGCACGCCTACGATCACGCCCACCGCCACGCCGACCGAGCCGCCGGGCCCCCGGGTGAGCTTTTTCGGGATCCTGGACGCACAGGGCGTGAAGGTAGAACCCGTCGGATTCGCTGCGGACGGGACGCCGATCTACGAGCGGATCCTGGGCTTCGGTTTCATCGTCGTGGTCGAGGGGCGGCCCGGACCGGACGGAGTTCCCGTGGGGAACAGCACGTTTCGACACGTTCCGGGAGATCCTCTCACCCGTCCCGACCTGCAGATCGTGGCCGACCGTCCGCTCGGGAACGGGAGTCCGGCCGTCTGCGACAACGATCCGCCCGACAACTTCGGCGGCGTCCCTGCCGTCTCGCCGCCGTCGTTCGCCCCGACGCAAACCATCACGGATGCCATCAACGACTTCGCCTGTCGTTTCGTGAACGGGCGGGGCGAGCCCGTGGGACGGCCGGCCTCGGAGGCGTGCGTGCTGCACCCCGACGGGGAATTCCGCTTCGTGAACCCGCTCAGCCGTGTGCAGTTCTGTGCGACGATCGCGAAGCCGCTTCAATTTCCGCGGGGCGACACGCTGCTCGTCGTACGCCTGCGGAACGTCGCGGGCCAGACGGGTCCCGAAGCCCGCCTCATCCTCCGCTCGCAGAGCTGAGCGCTCGAGGACCCGAGCGCCGGCCTCTCGGGCGGCCGCCCCGGGAAATTGGACAAGGAAGGAGCGATCGGGCAACTATCGGGAAGATGCAGTACGTTTGCCGACACTGTGGTGCCGTGCACTCCGCTCTGCCTGCGGACGGCAGATGCACCCGCTGCGGGAGAAACCTCCATACCGAAGTGGACGCACGGGACGAGAGCGGAGAAGGGGAAGGGACGACGACACCCCCCAAAGCCACGCACTAGGCCTGACGCGGCGATGGTCCGCAGCGTGGAGATCGCCGTCGTGGGAGGGGGGATCGTCGGGCTCACGGCCGCCTACGAGCTCTTGCGGCGGGGAGCCCGGGGGCTCCTGGTCCTCGATCACGGCAGACTCGGTGGCGAGGCTTCGGTCGCGGCGGCGGGCTTCGTCTCCTCCGCCGCGATGCGGGCCCGGCGGGGAGTTCGTTTCGAGCTGCTGCGGCGGGGGGAGCGAAAGCTCGAGGAGATCGCGCAGGAGCTCGAGCACGATCTCGGTCGTTCGGTGGGATGGTCGCGGGCGGGAAAACTCGAGCTTCTCGAGGAACGAGAACTCGAGGAGGCGGAGAGCAGGTGCGGGAAGCTCCGCGGGGAGGGGGTGCGAGCCGAGGTCCTCGAGAGAAAAGACCTCGAGGGGCTGGCTCCCGGAGTAGCTTCCCGCTTCCGGTGGGCTCTCTGGTTTCCGGAAGGGCAACGCGTCGATCCGCGTGTCTTTCTCCTCGCTTTGCGTCATGCGGTGCTCCGGATGGGCGCGGAGTTCGCGACGGATTTCGTCCGCGCCGTCGAACCCTCGCGCTCCCACGTGACGCTCCGCACGGACGCGGGTCCCCTCGAGGTGGGCCGCGCCGTCCTGGCCGCCGGGTTTCGAACTCCGGATCTTCTCCGCCCGCTGGGTTTCCGGCTGCCGGTCCGGCCGGCGCGCGGGGAGCTCGTGGCTTTTCCGCGGGTGACGGAGCTTTCGGCCGTGGCGGCCCGCGGGGAGACCCGCATTTTCCCGCAAGGGGAGGAGCTCTGGGCGGGAAGCGTCGTCTTCTACGACGACGTGATCGAGCCCTCGCCCGCCATCGCGACGGAGCTTCGCGGCCGGGCGAGCGCTCTCTTTCCTGCCCTGGCCGAGGTGCCGTTGCGTCGCCACTGGTCGGGGATTCGCCCTTGCTCGGCGATCCGGCGGCCGATCGTGGCGACTCTGCCGGGCATTCCCTCCGTGGTGGTAGCTTGCGGACACCACCGGGACGGCTTCGGGACGGCGCCGGCCTCCGCGGAGGTTGTCGCGAGTCTCCTCGGGTTCGGGAGCTCTAGCCTTCCCGTGTCGACGGTCGGGTGGCCAGGACCGGCCCCCCGAGGACACGGGAGAGGGCTTCCTCGGGAGCCGGGTGAAGCGAAAGAGCCGAGATGACGGCCGCGGCACGGGCTCCGGCTTCGAGGACGCACGGGATGCGGTCGAGCGAAATGCCCCCCACGGCCACCACGGGAAGGCGACTTTTCCGGCAAGCTTCTCGGAGCGCCTCGAGGCCTTTCGGCGCTTCCGCGTCGCTCTTCGTGCTCGTCGGGAAGACGGGTCCGAAGCTCACGTAGTCGAGCAGGTGGGAGCGGTGGTTCGCTCGCTCGATCTCCTCGACGCAGTGGGTGGACCATCCTACGACGGCCGAGGGACCGAGAAGTCTTCGCGCCTCTTCCGGCGGAAGGTCGCGCTGTCCGAGGTGCACGCCGTCCGCTCCGGCGGCGAGCGCGACGTCGACCCTGTCGTTCACCACGAGGAGCACGCCGCGCTCCCGCGTGCGCCGGCGCAACTCGCGGGCCAGTTCCAGGAACTCGCGCGTGGACGCTCCTTTGACGCGGAGCTGGACGAGGGCCGTCCCTGCCCGCAGGACACGCTCGGCGAAGTCGAGAAAGTCTCCTTTCGTCCAGGAAGGGTCGAGAATGGGATAGAGGGGCTGGGGAAAACGGAACGGGCGCGCCGTCATTTCCGGGAGGAGGCCACGGGCGACCGGCCTTCCGTCTTTTCCTGCGTCGCGAGGCCCAGTTCCACCATTTTTTTCCGCAGCGTGTTGCGGTTCAGACCGAGCAGCGCGGCCGCCCGGAGCTGGTTCCCGCCGGTGCGTTCCAGCGCGCGGGCGAGCAGGGGTTTTTCGATCCCGTGGAGGACGTGGCGGTAGGTGTCTTCGAGCTCGCCCCGTTCGGCCTTCTCGAGCAACGCGTCGAAACGCGCGCGCAGAACCTCGTCCAGCGGAACGTCGCGGTAGTCGGGCCTGGGAGCTTCGGCGAAGCCGAAGTCCTCGTCGGTCAGCGTTCGGCCCGGCGCGAGCACGGCGGCCCGGACGATCGTGTTCTCGAGCTCCCGGACGTTGCCCGGCCAAGGCCGAGCGCGGAGTCGGCGGATCGCGCTCTCGGACACGCCGCGCACGCCGAGCCCCAGCTCCCGGTTGACCTTTTCGACGAAGTAGCGGACGAGCTCGGGGATGTCCTCCCTCCGTTCGCGGAGCGGCGGAAGCTTGAGCGGTACGACGTTCAACCGGTAGTAGAGGTCGGCCCGGAACCTCCCCGCAGCGACGGCTTTCTCGAGGTCGAGGTTCGTCGCGGCCACGATCCGGCAGTCGACGGAAACCGGTGCCCGTCCTCCCACCCTCCAGACCTCCCGGTCCTCGAGCACGCGGAGGAGCTTCGTCTGTAGCTCGAGGGGCATTTCCCCGATCTCGTCGAGAAAAAGGGTCCCACCCTGTGCCTGCTCGAACTTCCCGACGCGCGTTTCCAGGGCTCCCGTGAAGGCGCCTTTTTCGTGGCCGAAAAGCTCGCTCTCGAGGAGCTCGCGGGGTACGGCCGCGCAGTTGACGGGTACGAAAGGCCCGCTCCAGCGTCGCGAGTGGTAGTGGATGGCCTTGGCGACGAGCTCCTTGCCGGTACCGCTTTCTCCCTGCAAAAGCACGGTGACGTCGGTCGAGGCGAGCCGGCCGATGGCCTTGTAGATTTCCTGCATGGCGGACGAACGTCCCACGATGCCCACCCCGAGGGAAAATCGGGTCCGCATCTCGCGTTCCAGGCGTTCGAGGTCTCGCGCGAGATGGCGCACTTCGAGGGCCCTGCGGGCGAGGGCGCAGACCTTTTCCAGGTCGAAGGGCTTCGTCAGGTAGTCGTAGGCCCCCTGCTTCATCGCCTCGACGGCGTTCTCCATCGTGTCCTGCGCCGTGATGACGACGACGGGCAGGCTGCGTCCGGCTTCCCGGAGGCGGCGCAGGAGTTCGAGCCCGTCGAGCCCGGGCATCCGGATGTCCACGAAGGCCGCGTCCGCTTCTCCGGCCAGGAGGGCGGCCAGAGCCGCCTCGCCGTCGGCCGCGGTCGAGACCCGGAAGCCCTCCTGCCGGAACGCCTCTTCGAGGACGAAGCGAATCGACTCCTCGTCGTCGGCCACGAGAATGCGTCCGGGGGTCATGGAACGTCCCTCGCCACGGGCAGGTTGACGACGAAAACGGCTCCCGCGTTTCGGGCGTTCCTCGCGCTCAGGCCGCCGCCGTGGGCCGTGGCGATCTTCTCGCAGATCGCCAGCCCGAGCCCGCTCCCTCCGGGCTTGGTCGTGAAGAAGGGGTCGAAGATCCGGTGGAGGTTCTCGGTCGGGATCCCCGGACCCGTGTCCCGGACCTCGACGCGGATGAAGCGCGAGTTTCCGGTCGCAGGACGCACGATGTGAAAGTCGGTCTCCATCTTGGTGACGAGCGTGAGCGTGCCCCGCGCTTCCATGGCTTCGATCGCGTTCCGGACGAGGTTCAAGAAGAGCTGTTTGAGTTGGCGTTCGTCGCCGCGCACGGGGGGGAGGCTCGGGTCGAATTCGCAGAGCACGGCGACCCCCCGTTCGCGGGCAGGCGACACGAGTTCGAGTACTTCTCGAAGGACCCTGTGGATGTTGACGGCCCCGTCCCGGGGCGGTGCGAGGGTACCGAACGTGAGGAGCTCGTCGACGAGCTCGGAAAGGCGGTTCGTCTCGCGGGCGATGAGGTCCGTGTAGCGCCTTGCCTCGGGCACGCTCGGCAGGACCAGTCGCTCGAGAAGCTGGGCGGCGCCCCGGATCCCGCCGAGGGGATTGCGCAGCTCGTGGGCGAGCCCTGCAACCACCGTCGCGAGCTTCTCGAGGTGTTCGTTCCTCCGGTTGCCTTCCTCGAGCGTCCTCTCGTACCGAAGGTCGTGGAGGACGAGCGCGACGCCGTCGACCCGGTCCTTCTCGTCGAGAAGCGGGGAGACGGCGACCCGGACGGGGATCTCGCCGCCACGGCGGGCGAGCGAGGCTCGGGCGTCGGTCTGGCTCTGGCCGGAGCCGAGACTCCGCTCGACGAGTCGTACGACCTTCGGGGTCGACGAGAGCACTTCTCGGAGAGGACGCCCGCAGATGTGGGCCTGGGGCAGGTCGAGGAGGTCTTCCGCGGCAGGGTTGCAGGAAAGCACGATCCCGTCCCCGCCCACGAGCAGGACGGCGTCCGTCAGGTTGCGGAGAACCTCTTCCCACGTCCAGGGAGAGGCTTTGCGCCGGAAATTTCCGCGGGCAAGGGTTCGCGTGCGGGGCGATCCCATGCGGACCGATGCTAACACAGCCGACCGGACCGGCAAACGGCTCAGCGGAAAAGGTCTTCCTCGGCCCTGCGCACGAGCCGCCGAGCGCTTTCTTCGGCCGGACGGAACTCGTACCCCCGGAGGAGGACCGCGGGGATACCGGCGTCTTTGCGCATGAGGAGGCCCGCCGCTGCGGCGATGGCGTCCACCTGCGCCACCACGGTGTGCTCGAGCGGGCGGCCCGTGAAATCTCGCCGCCGTCGGAGGTCCAGAAGGGGGGCGATGCCAGCGACGCCGATGGCGAACTCGACGAGACCCTCGCGCCAGGGGCGCCCGAAGGTGTCCGTGACGACGACGGCCACCTTCTTGCCCGACGCCTCCCGCACCCGATCCCGAATCCGGCGGGCGGACTCGTCGGCGTCCTCCGGAAGGAGGACCACGGAGCCGGACTCGGGCGCGTTGGATTCGTCCACTCCCGCGTTGGCGCAGACCCAGCCGTGGTGGGTTTCCACGATCAGGTGGCCCCGGTCCATCCGCACGACGCGGCGGGTCTCCCGGAGTACGACTTCGAGAATGCGGGCGTCCTTGCCGATCTCGCGCGCGAGGATGCGGGCGAACTCCGAAGGCTCGACCTCCGCGAGCCGCACGACGCGCCCTTCGGCCTTCGAGACGACTTTCTGGCAGACGACCACGATATCGCCGTCCTCGGGCTCGATTCCCGAGCGATCGAGGGCGTCGAGCAAAAGTCCTCCGAGGTCGGTTCCGGGCACGACGGGAGGAAGACCCGAGAGCGGAAAGAGTCGCAGCTCTTTCACCGCGAGAGCTCCTCGAGGACCCGTCGCGCCAGCTCGCGGGCGCGACGCGGGCTCGCGATGCGGATCGGGGCCACGACGGGGCGGATTCCGAGCTCGGCGACCCGGGGAGCCTCGGCTTCGTCCTCTTCGTCCAGGAAGAAGACGTCGAGAAAATCCGCGTAGAGTCGCGCGACCCCGACGGGCGAAACCTCGTGGCCGAGTCCCGCGAGCATGCGGTGGGCGGGACCCTTCAGCGCACGGCCGCGGACGAGGGGACTGATGCCGAGCACGCGTGCCCGGCACTCCCGCAAGGCGCGACGAACGCCGCGGAGCGAGAGAATGGGCCCGATGCTGACCAGCGGGTTGCTCGGCGGAAGGAGAACCGCGTCGGCCTCGCCGATCGCGCGCAGCACCTCGGGCAGGGGCCGCGCGCTGCGCGAGCCCCGGAACTCGATCTTGCGGACCTTGCCTCGGGCTCGGTGGCGAACGAGGTATTCCTGGAAAGGAAGCGGGCCCCGTCCTTCCGTCGTGACGAAGGTGCGGACGCGGTCGTTCGTCATCGGGAGGACGGTCGCCCGCACCCCGAAGGCTCGCGCGATGCGGTGCGTGACTTCGGCGAGCGTGAGCCCGGCCCGGAGTCGTTCGGTGCGAAAAAGATTCGTCGCCAGGTCCCGGTCCCCGAGCCGGAACCAGGGGCTTCCGTAGAACCGGGCGAGGGCTCGGAGGCAGAAGAACGTGTCCCCGCGAATTCCCCACCCCCGCCGGAGGGGAGCTCGACCGGCCAGGGTGTAGGTGACGGTGTCGAGGTCCGGGGAGACGTGGAGGCCGAAGAAGGTGTCGTCGTCCGCGGTGTTGACGATGATCGTCGCGTCGCGTGGGTCAACGAGCGAAAAGAGCCCCCTCAAGAACCGCGCTGCTCCGACCCCCCCGGCCAGCACTGCGATCCTCGGACGGTCTTTCGATACGGCCATAGGTGGTGGTCCGTTGTACGGGAATTCTCCCCATCTCGGCGACGAGTTTCCGGATTTCTTCCTCGGGCAGGTATTCGCCCGCGTCGGCACCCGCCGACTTGGAGATCTGTTCTTCCATGAGGGTGCCGCCGAAGTCGTTGCAACCCGCCGCGAGGGAGAGCTGGGCGAGGGGGATTCCGAGTTTGACCCACGAGGTCTGGAGGTTCTGGACGAGCCCCCGCATGGCCACGCGGCACACACCGTACATGCGGAGGTCGACGAGGCCCTTGGGCGGCGGATCGACGAGGCCCTTCTGGTAGAGGGCCGTGTACGTGTGGATGAAGCGCAGGGGCACGAGTTCGGTGAACCCGCCGGTTCTTTCCTGGATGCGCCGCAACAGGTCGAGGTGGCGGGCGACGTGGGCCGGAGTTTCGATGTGCCCGTACATGATCGTCGAGGTCGACGGGATACCGAGCTCGTGCGCGGTCGTGACGATCTCCACCCAGGTCCGGACGTCGACCTTCTTGTGGCTCAGGATCTCGCGAACTTCGTCGTCGAGAATTTCCGCCGCGGTCCCCGGGATCGTGTCGAGCCCGGCCTCGCGCAGCATGGCGAGGTAGTCGCGGAAAGAAAGTCCGGTGCGGCGCGCGCCGTAGAGAATCTCCATCGGGGAGAAAGCGTGGATGTGGATCCGCGGGAAGCGCCGTTTGATGGCCACGAGCAGGTCGCGGTAGTGGTAAGGGTCCAGGTCGGGGTTGATCCCGCCTTGCATGCAAATCTCGGTGGCTCCGCGGTCCACCGCTTCGGCGACTTTCTCGAGAACGCGTTCGAGGGAGTCGGTGCGCGCGTCGGGGTCGCGCCGATGCCGGGCGAAGGCGCAGAACTGGCAGCCGACGAAGCACACGTTCGTGAAGTTGATGTTGCGGTTGACGACGTAGGTGACTTCGGGACCGACGTCGGTGGCGCGGATCTCGTCGGCGACCCGTAGAAGGGCCCTGAGATCCTCGCCCTCGGTCCCGAGCAGGACCTCGATTTCCTCCACGCTCGGCCTCCGGCCCGCGAGCGCCCGCTCGAGGACCGAACGGACCCGACGCGAAGCGCGGCCGAGTGCGGTTTCCACGTCGGGTGCGTCGAGGACGAAAGAACGCAGTGCTGCGACGTTCATAGAGCCACCCCCTTTTCGCGGGCCAGTTCGAGGGCCCGCCGGCGGAGAGGTTCGTCGACGAAACCGGGAAAGCGAAGGTACTCGGGGTAAACGGGAAGGCGCGGGCGGAGGGCGTAGCCGAGTTCCGCGCACGTCCGAGCCAGCGACGCCACGAGCGGCCAGGGCGCTTCCGGGTTCACGTAGTCGAGCGTGACGGGGGAAATCCCGCCCCAGTCGTTGATGCCCGCGGCGAGAAGCAGCCGGTGGTCGTGGGGGTTCAGGTTGGGGGGCACCTGGATGTTCGCGTCCGGCAGGAGGAGACGGCAAAGGGCGGCCGTTGCCGCCACTTCCCACGTCTCGGGTTCGGGAGCCCGGGCCATGCGGGTGGCCGGCTTCGCCCGGAAGTTCTGTACGATGATTTCCTGGATGTGCCCGTAGGACCGCTGCAGGTCTCGGAGGAGGTAGAGGCTTTCGACGCGTTCGGGCAGGGTCTCGCCGATGCCGAGGAGGATCCCCGTCGTGAACGGGATCCGGAGCTCTCCTGCTTCTTCGATCATCCGTACCCGCAGCGCGGGGTCCTTGTCCGGCGCGTGGTGGTGAGCTTGCCCGGGCAGGCGCAACCTCGGGCTCGCGTTCTCGAGCATGAGTCCCAGGCTCACGTTGCAGGACTTGAGCTCCCGCATCTCGTCTTTCCGGAGGATCCCGGCGTTCGTGTGGGGCAGAAGCCCTTCGTCGAGTGCGATCCGGCAGGCGGCGACCAGGTATTCGGGCGTCGACCGGTGACCGAGTACGGCGAGGGTTTCCCGGTACTCGCGGAAGGCACGCTCGGGGCGATCCCCGAGACAGAAGAGCGCTTCGATGCAGCCCGCCTGCTTCCCCTTGCGACTCCAGTCGCGAACTTCTTCCGGCAGCATGGTCCACGCGCCCGGATCCCGGGGGTCTTTCCGGAACGTGCAGTAAGAGCAGTAGTCCCGGCAGAGGTTCGTGAGGGGCAGGAAAACCTTGGGCGAGTAGGTGATCGTCCTACCCTTGTGCCGGTCGCGGAGCAGCCGGGCCGTCGTCAAAAGGGGGGCGGGATGTCGCGCCGCGTGTCGGAGGAGAAGAAGGGCTTCTTCTTGCGTCGGCGGGATCTCTCGGAGAGCTCGTTCGAGTACCGAGGCGATTTCGGCCCGGACCGAACCCAAGCTTCGTTGCAACTCGGCCGCGTCGGAGGGGAAGAAAGACACGAGGCACCCGTCGCGGCTTATAGAGAAGCCGGGCGGGTCAGTCAACCGAGGGCTCGACGCGGAAGCGAGTCCGGAGTTCGACGAAAAACGGAAGGCCGTTCGCCCTTCCGAAGAGGATTTCTCTCACGCGCTCGATCTCGGACGGGTCGAGCTCGCCGAGAAGCCCGGACCGAACGCGCCGCCAGAGATGCTCCGGAAGGGAGGCGTAGCTCGTTTCGGCATCCTCGGGGCAGTCGTGACTCGGTAGCAGCTCGTCCGGCGGTGTCCGGGCGAGGGTTTCTTCGAGGACACGCAGGACCTTGCGTGCCTTCCGCTCGGGGAACGTCTGCGGGTAAAAGGCACGGTCCAAGACCGCGAGGAGGTGGGCCGCTTCGACTTCCACGAGCGGCGGGTCCCGCTCGATGCGCGCCGCTGTCAATGAAAACCGCCTGGGTTCCTCGATCGAGGCGCGCTCGGACCGCAACACCCAGGTTCGGCCGGCGGCTTCGATTTCCTGGAAGGTCGGGCTCGCCGGGTCCCACAGGGGCCCCGAAGTCAGGACCGGACCCCGGGGAATGCCGGGCTCGAGCACGTGGCCGGCGTGGAGTGCCCGAAAATCCTCCACC
Organism: Candidatus Binatia bacterium; assembly: GCA_026004195.1. Lineage (NCBI taxonomy): Bacteria > Candidatus Binatota > Binatia (SeqCode) > Binatia bacterium. Next base: position 535,862 of record BPIQ01000001.1, on the reverse strand, counting down.
GCTTCGTCGGGAGCTCCCCCGGCGACCTCCGCCGAGAGGCAGTCGAGACAGACGAGAATCCGCGGTTCGCTCGTCCGGCTCGGCTCAATGGGAGGTCGCGCGGACATCCTGGGCGACGCGGAGGGGAAGGTGGACGCTCGCGACGGTGCCGCGGCCCTTTTCGCTCTGGATGTGGAGCGCTCCTCCGAGAAGCTCCGCCAGTCGGTTGGCCGTGCGAAGTCCGAGCCCGAGTCCCCGGTAGCGGCGGGTGTTCGAAGGATCCGCCTGGGAGAGGCCCTGGACGACCTGTTCGAGTTCTTCCCGGGTCATCCCGATGCCCGAGTCCACGACCTGCAGCCAGAGGTCGCCGTTCGACTGCCGTTCGAGCCGGACGACGACAGGGCCCCGGTCGCTGAACTTGACGGCGTTGTCGAGCAGCGCGCCGAGGAGTCGTTCGAAGTGTCCCGGGTCGGTGGGGAAGGGAAGCCCCGAAGCCGCTCCCTGGACGGCGAGTTCGATGCCCTTTTTCGCGGCTGCCGGCTGGAAACGCAGGACCACGCGTTCGGCCAGGGCTCGGACGTCGACCATCTCGATGCGCGCTCCGACGTCGCCGCCCTCGAGCGAGTTCAGGAACAGGACGTTTTCGATGAGTTGCAGCAGTTCCTGGGAGTTCGCCTGGATTCTCTCGAGAGCCTGTCGCAGGTCGGGGCTCAGTTGGCGCTGCAGTTCTTCGCTCAGGATATCGCTGTAACCGATGATGGCGCTGAGCGGCGTGCGAAGTTCGTGCGAGAGGTTGGCGAGGAAGTCTTCTTTCGCCTTGCGAAGCCGCAAGCGACTTCGTCGCTGCGCGAGTGCGCGCTCGACCAGGTCCATGATGTCGTGGACGTCGAAAGGCTTCGAGATGTAGTCGAACGCGCGATACCGGAGCCCCCGGATCGCGGTTTCGAGGGAGCTGTAGCCCGTCACGATGATGACTTCGATGTCGGGGTCCCGACTCTTGATTTCCTGCATCACTTCGATGCCGGACATTCCCGGCATGCGGAGATCCAGCGTCACCACGTCGATGGGCTCTCGCTGCACGATTTCGAGCGCCCGGGCTCCGCTGTCCGCGGTGAAAATCTTGTAGTAGGGCTTGAAGATCATCCGCAGGGACTCCATCGGCCCGCGCTCGTCGTCCACGATCAGCAAGGTTCCGGGCTCCGGCATGTCGACCCCCTGGAAAGTTAGGCTCGGAGAACTCACGAAGTGCACGCCCTGGAAGCACGGAGCGTGCCACTTTCGGGAAGCGTCCGCTTTCCGGGAATTCGGGCTCTCGAGCGGAAAAAACCGGTACGGGCGGCGTACGGAGTTGACCGATCCTCGGACGGTGCGGGACTCTAGGAGCTCTGGTCCTGCGGGGCTTCCACCGCCTCCTCCCGGTCCTCGTCGCGCGCTTCGGGCTGCTGGGTCAGTCCGAGCTTGTCCATCTTGTACTTCAGGATGCGACGCGTGGTACCGAGGAGCTCCGCGGCGCGCGTCTGGTTGTAGTTCGTCTGGGCCAGCGCGGCGCGGATCAGTTCTCCTTCGAACTTTTCCACCGCTTCGGCCAGGCTCATCTCGCCGCGCAGGACGCACTGTTGCGCCGGATGGATGCGCTGGGGGCCCCGGACGACGTACTCGGGCAGGTCGGAAGGCCCGATCACGGGGCCGGGGGAAAGGACGAGAACGCGTTCGATCAAGTTTTCCAGCTCGCGCACGTTCCCGGGCCAGGAGTACTGGAGCAGGAGGTCGAGGCTTTCGGGAGCGAAGGTTTTCGGCTCGACGCCGAGTTCGCGGGATTTCTGGTCGAGGAAGTGGCGGATGAGCGGGGCGATGTCCTCGCGCCGCTCGCGCAGCGGGGGGAGGTGGATGGAAACCACGTTGAGGCGGTAGTAGAGGTCCGCGCGGAACGTGCCTTCCTCGATGGCGCGCGCGAGGTCCCGGTTGGTGGCTGCCACGACCCGGACGTCGACCTGCACGGGGTGGTCCCCACCCACGCGCGTGAACGTGCCCTGTTCGAGCACGCGCAGCAATTTGGCCTGGAGTGCCGGGCTCATTTCTCCGATCTCGTCGAGAAAGATCGTGCCCTGGTGCGCGTGCTCGAACTGGCCGAGCTTTTTGGCGTGGGCGTCCGTGAACGCCCCGCGCTCGTGCCCGAAAAGCTCGCTTTCCAGAAGCTGTTCGGGGATCGCGGCGCAGTTGATGACCACGAAGTTCCGTTTGGCGCGGGGGCTGTTGTAATGGAGGGCTCGGGCGATGACCTCCTTGCCCGTCCCGCTCTCCCCGGTGAGCAGGACGGTGGTCTTGAGCGGGGCCACCATGGAGACCGTCTTGAGGATCGCCTGCATCTTGCCCGAGTGCGCGACGATGTTCTCGAAGCGATAACGTCGCCCCACCTGGTCCCGCAGTTCCTCGACTTCCTGCAGGAGCTGCCACTGCCGCAGCGCGCGCTCGACGATCAGCTCGAGCTCGTCCACGTCGAACGGTTTCGTGACGTAGTCGGCGGCGCCGAGCTTCATGGCCTGGACGGCCGTCTTGACCGTCTTGGTCGCCGTCACCATGACGACCTGGGTGGCGGGCCTGAGCGAGCGGATCTTTTCGAGCACCTCGATCCCGTCCATTCCCGGCATGAGGATGTCGAGCAGAACGACCGGTATGTCCTCTCGCGAGAGGACGGCCAGGGCTTCCTCGCCGCTCGCCGCCGGAACGGGTTCGAATTTCTGCTTGAGCACCATGCGGAGCGACTCGCGGACGCTCAGCTCGTCGTCCACGATCAGGACTTTTGCCTTGTGCATCCCCTCCTCCTCCCCGTGACGGTCCCCGTCCTTCCGGGTCAGGGAAGCCGAACCGTGATCTTGACCCGGTCCTTACCTCCGTCGGAGCGCTCGACCCCCACGGTCCCGCCGTTGCGGCGCACGAGCTTTTCGGCGAAGACGAGACCGAGCGGCGTCGACGGGCCCGAACCCGACAGAAGACGATCGAGGGCCCGACGACCGTCGGTGTACTCGACCTCGACCGACGGGCCCGAGACACGCAAGCGGACGTCGCGGTCCGCGGCGTCGCGCAACGCTACCCGAAGGACGTTCTCGAAAGCGTAGACGGCCTGCGCGGGATCGACCCGAACCTCCTGCGCATCCGGCGCGAACTCGACCCGTACCTGCCGCTCGGAGAACTCCGGAGCCAGACGCTCGAGCGCGGTTTGCACGAGAGAGGCGAGGGCGGTGGGTTGCGGTACCGGGTCGGAAAAGCGAGTGAACTGCACGAGGTTCTCCAGGACGCGATCCATTCGGGCCACGGCTTCTTCGGTCAGTCGCACGAGCTGTTCCTCGCCCGGGTTTCCGTCCTCGAGGTGCTCGAGGTGCTGCGCGAAGGTCTTGATCGTGACCATCGGATTCCGGAACTCGTGCGCCAGCTCCTGGATGATTCCGTCGAGTCCGTTCGAAAGCGCCGCCGGCGGCCTGGTGGCTTCGTCGGGGACGGCCGGCCGGTCGTCGCGAACGATCCTCGGCAGAAGGGGCGCGTAGCCGAAGGCGAGGTCGTCCCGGTCGATCCGCCGGCTCGGTCCGAGGGCGATCGTGCGGGCGAGCACGCTCTCGAGCTCGGCCAGGTTCCCGAACCAGAGATAGTTCCGGAGACGCTCGAGTGCCGAGTCCGTGAACTCGACGGGCGGAAGCCCCAACCGGTCGGCGATGTCGGCGGCCACCGCACGGGCCAGATCCGGGATGTCCTCCGGACGCTCGCGCAGGGGCGGGAGGTGGAGCTTGAGGGTCTGGATTCGGTAGAAGAGCTCTTTCGGCAGGCTCCGGGCGTGCGCCTCGGGCGGGGCGCCGTCGATGCAGACGAGCTGTGTTTCCCAGGAGTGCGAATCGCGTCGGAGTCGGCCCGTCTCGAGCACGGTGGAAAGAAAGTTCCGGGCTTCCCGGGAGAGACGGCCCACGCCTTCCACGACGAGCGTGATTTTGCTTCCGTCGGGGACGGACGATAAGGGCAGTCCGGCGAGCGGCTCTTTCTCCTCCGGGTCGAGCACGTGGAGGTAGCCGCCCCCGCGGCTTTCGTGGATAGCCCGGGCCAGCCGGCTTTTCCCGGTTCCCGCCTCTCCCGAGACGTAGAGCGGCAAGCCGGTGGAAACGGCCTTGCGGGCCACCTGCGCGGCGGCTTCGGGCAAAAAGGGGTAGGAGAGAAACCGCGAGCCTTGCGCGGGGCCCGGTGCGGGAGCGCGGAGAAGTTTCTCCACGGCTCGTCGTAGAGCGTCGGGCTCGAACGGGAAGGGCAGGGCAACCCCCGCTTCGCTCGGCGTGGCACCTTCGGGGACCCCGAGCCGGATCGTGCAGGCTCCCGTGCGGGCGGGCCGCGCTCCGCACCGCTCGTCGACGAGCACGAGCGTCTCGGAATCGAGCTCGGAGACGTCGAATCGATCGGGGGGGACGCGCCGTAGCGGTATCAGGTCGCCGAGCACGATTCGAAGCGTTTCTTCGAGCTCGGGCGAATCCGCGATCAGCAACGCCTTGCGCAACTCCACAACGTCCCCCGGTCGACCCCCGGCGCGTGCCCTCTTATTACTTCGTTCGTTGCGATGCTGTCAACGAAGTCGTGCGCTTGAAAAACCGCGGGGGCTACGGGATAAGGCTTGCGTGGGACGGAGTACCGGCCACGTGTCCGCCGACCCACGGGAACCTTCCGGAGATCTCGGATTGGAAGAGCCGACCAAGGATCCGTCGGACGAGGCCACCGTGCTCGTGGTGCTTTCTCCGGCCGTGCTCGCCGAAGCGGAGCACGCTCTCGGGAATCTTTTCCACCGGCTCCACTTTTTTTGCCGCAAGGCGGAAGGCGAAGGGCTGCCTCCCGTCGGGGAGACGGTCGCTTCGCTCGAGGAGACGTTCCGGCTGCTTTTCGACTACGTGTCTCCGCTCCCGCTCGACCTGCGCTGCGTTCCGGCGCTGGCGGTGGTACGGAGCGCGTCGGCTGCTCTCCCTTCCTTGCGGCTCGAGTGCGACGGCTCGGTCGAGAACAAGACGTTGCAGGTGGACTCGGGACGCTTGAGTCACGCCTTCGCGCTGCTCGGGCGCTTCGTGCGGCCCGGTGAGGCCGGGACGCTCGAGGCGAAAGCCACGTCGTCGTCCGGGCCGGACGGCGGCTCGTGGTTGTGTCTCCGTGTTTCCCTCGGCAGCGTGGTGGCTCCGATGCGACTCGCCTGGGCCGTCGCGGAGAAAATCGTGGAGTCCCACGGGGGCAACCTGGTGCGCTCCGCCGAAGGAGAAGGCGAGGCGTGGACGCTCAGACTCCCGCTTTCGGAGGCAGGTCCGTGAAGGCCCGCATCCTGGTCGTGGACGACGATCCCCTCATCTGCGAACAGGTCGTGTCCTTCTGTACGGAGGCGGGTTACGAGGCCGCCGCGGCCTATGCTCCGGAGCCGGCGAAGGAGCTCGTGTCGCGGGAGAGGTTCGACCTGGCCGTCGTGGACCTGAAACTTCCGGGCATGGACGGCGTGGCTCTCATGCGGGAACTCCGATCCCGGGCGCCGTGGATGGACATCGTCATGATCACCGGCCACGGCAGCATCCGCGGCGCCGTGGAGGCGATCCGGCAGGGGGCGAGCGACTACGTGACCAAGCCGTTCGAGAAGGAAGAGATCCTGCTCGCCGCCGAGAGGGTCCTCGAGCGGCGCCGGCTCGAGGACGAGGTCCAGTTTCTCCGCCGTCAGCTCGAAGAGCACTCCTTCGCGAACATGGTGTCGCGGAACCGCGCGATGCTCGAGATCTTCGCGACGGTGCGGCTGCTGGCCGACAGCGATCTCACGGTCCTCGTCACGGGCGAATCCGGCACCGGCAAAGAGCTCGTCGCCCGCGCACTCCACTACCAGGGGAAACGCCGGGGCGGTCGCTTCGTGGCCGTCAACTGCGCCGCTCTGCCGGAGCAGTTGATGGAAAGCGAGCTTTTCGGCTACGAGCGGGGAGCCTTCACGGGGGCGACCGGGGAGAGGGTGGGGAAGATCGAGTGGGCGAGCGGGGGGACGCTCTTCCTCGACGAGGTGGAAAGCATGCCCCTCAGCATGCAAGCCAAGCTGCTGCGGGTCCTCGAAGAGAGGGCCGTCGAGCGGCTCGGTGGCAACCGACGAATTCCCGTGGACATGCGCGTCGTCGCCGCGAGCAACCGAGACCTCGAGAGCGCGGTACGAGCCGGACAAATGCGAGAGGACTTCTACTACCGCATCAACGTGGTCCCCGTCCGGATTCCCCCGCTCCGCGAGCGTCCCGAGGACATTCCGCTGCTGGCCGCGAATTTCCTGAACCACCATCCCTTCGCGAAAGAAAAGGGGATCCGCCACGTCTCGGACCGGGCGCTCGCGAAGATGCTCCGCTATTCCTGGCCGGGCAACGTGCGCGAGCTCTTCAACGTGCTCGAACGGGCTCTTCTGCGCGCGCGGGGCAACGCGATCGAGGACGTGGACCTGCCCGAGGACCGCGACGACGGCCCGCCGGCAGCGCTGGCGAACGACGGGAATTTCGCCTTGCCGCTCCGGGCGTACCTCCGGGACGCGGAACGCCGGTATCTCGAGCATCTGCTCGAGAAGTTCGGCGGCGCCGTCAGTCGGGGTGCACGCCACGCGGCCGTGGATCAGGCGACGTTGCACCGCAAGCTCAAGGCCCACGGCTTGCGTCCGAGCGAGTACCGGGGCAAGAACAAAAGCAAGGCGTCCGCCTGAGCCCCCCGATGTACTGCGACTTTTACCAGCTCGACGAAAAGCCCTTCAACGTCACGCCGGACCCGAAGTTCCTCTACCTGAACGACCGTTACCGGGAGGCCCTGGCTACCCTGCATTACGGGATCGCGGAGCGGAAAGGCTTCGTGACCCTGATCGGCGAGGCCGGCACGGGCAAGACCACGCTTCTCAACAAACTGCTCGATCAACTCGATGCCGACACCCGGACGGTCTTCCTCTTCAACACGAACGTCACGTTCGACGACATCCTGGAGTACATTTTCGCCGAGTTCGACCTGCCCGTGCACAGCGGAAAGCGTCTCTACATGCTCCAGCGGTTGAACGCCTTTCTCCTGGACGAACTCCGGGCGGGAAGAAACGTGGCGCTTCTGATCGACGAAGCTCAGGACCTCGACGTCTCCGTGCTCGAGGACTTGCGTCTTCTCTCGAACCTGGAAACGGCGAAAGAAAAGATCCTCCAGATCGTTCTCGCCGGTCAACCGGAGCTGGCCGAGAAGCTCGGCGACCCGGCCTTGCGGCAGCTCCGGCAGCGCATCGCGGTGCACTGCCGGCTCTACCCGCTCTCCCGATCGGAGGTCGCGGAGTACATCCAGTGCCGGTTGGCCGCGGCGGGTTGCGCGGACCGAGGCATCTTCACGCCGGAGGCGGAGGAGGAAATCTGGCGCTTTTCCCGAGGGATTCCCCGCCTCGTCAACGTGATCTGCGACAACGCCCTCGTGATCGGTTACGCACTCGGGAAAAAGCGGATCGACGCCGCCATCGCGCGGGAGGCGGCGGCCGACCTTCTCGAGGCTCGGGAGGGGGCGGAAAGCGAGCGCGACGACAAAAAAGAAGAAACGGGAGCCGCCGAAAGTGTCCGAGGAGGCCGCCGCGCGACGTGGGTGGTCTTCGCCGTGGTGGCCCTGGCGTTGGTCGTGGGGTTCTTTTCCATGGGCCGGACTCGGAAGCCCGTGACGTCGGAGGATGCGTCGCCCCCTCGTCCCCTGGGGGACGCCGTCATCCGTCCGGGCCAGGAACTGCTCGCGTCGGGCGGCCCCGTGTCCGCCACGGGGGTTCCCAGCGAGGAACCGGGCCACGTTCCGATGCCCGAGGAAAAAAGCGCCCTCGTACTCCGCCGTGAAGTTCCCGAGGAGGTTGCTCCGGAAAGCTTGGCGGTATCCCCCGAAAGGACCGGCGCCGAGAAGGCGGCTTCCGATGCGGCGCCGGCTCCCGCGGCTCGCGAGCCGGTTCCTCCGGTGGAGGGCGAGCGTTCGGAGACGCGAGTCCCGGTGGCTCGAGGAAGCCTGGGCGGAAGCGAGAGCTCGAACGGCGGGAGCGGTGGAGGTACGGTACGGGGGCTCCCCGAGGCGGAAGGTGCGCGTTCGGCCTCGGCCGAGCAGCCGGAGGGTGCCTCCGCCGAGATCCCCTCCCTGCCCGCCGCACCGATCCCGGAGCCGCGAGCGAAGCCACCGGAGCCCGAGAGAGAAGTTCCCGCACGTCGGGCGAGCGAGAGCGCCGGGCTCAGGCTCGCCGAACGGCGCTTCGAAGAGGTCGTGGCTCGGGCCGGAAACTCGCTCGGGAAAATCGCGGCACGGAAGTACGGGCGCGCGAGTTACACGATTCTCGACCTCGTGAAGCTCGCGAACCCCGAGGTCGAGGACGTGGATCGCATCGCGGAAGGGCAGGTCCTCGCGCTTCCGGAACTCAGCGGTCGTTTCCCCCTCGTCGAGGATTCTTCGGGCCGGCTCCGTCTTCTGGTCTTTTCGACGCCTTCGGCGCAGCAGGCTTCTTCCGTCGTGGACGTGCTTCGCGCGTACGGTTTCGAGGCCGAGCGAACGCCGGGCAGTCTCGGTCGAGGCAAGCCGATCTATCGGGTTCTCGTCGGTGGTGTCGGAGACGCGGCGAACGCTTCCGAGATTTCGGAGCGCATCCGGAGGGTGGTCCGGCAGGACGAGCAGCTTGCGAGGCTGGGCGAGGGTTGACGGTATGGCGGCGTTCTCCCCCGCCCTCGCTTCGGAAGAAACCGGAGCTGCCTGCTTTTCTCGCCGCCGCGGGTGGACATGAAACGGCTTTTCTACGGTGCGTGGGCAGGCTTCGTCGGCGGAGCCTGCGGAGGAGTTCTCGCAGGTCTCGGCGAGGCACTGCTGCTCGCGCTCACCTCGAGTTCGCTTCCGGACTTCGGCTTCGTCCCGTACGCCGTCCTGGGCTACGGGCTTTTCGGGGCTCTGGGAGGCGCCGGCCTGGGCGCCGTCCTCGCAACGTTCGGAGCCGGGAACCTCGTCGGCCTACCGGGCGGGGCCGTGCTGGGCTCGATCGCTTTCGTCGTCGGGCGCTACCACGTCGACCAGCGCCTTTTCCGCGAAGAGCTTTCGTTCGGCACCTTCGAGGGGCTCGTGGCTCATGCCGTGCTGCTCCTGGTCGCGGGGGCCCTTTTTGCGGGACTGGCTTGGATCGGCGCCCGCCGGGCCCGGCGACCGGGATGGGGGATCCCGGCCTTTCTCGCCGTCGTCGCGACCGCGAGTATCCTGGTGGGAGGCATGCGCGTGGCGGACGACACGGTCCGCGGGGCCGGCCCCTCGGTCGCCGCGCCCGCCGGTGGTCCCAACGTCGTCCTGATCGTCGTGGATACGTTGCGTTGGGACGCGGTGTCCGCCAACGCCGACACCGCGAATCCGACCCCGGCGATCGACTCCCTGGCCGCCGACGGTGTCCGTTTCGAGCGAGCTTACGCACAGGCTTCGTGGACGCGCCCCTCCATTGCCACGATTCTCACCTCTCTCCATCCGAGTCGGCACGGCGCGACACACAAGACCGCGCTGCTGCGGGGCAGCGTGCTGACCGTCGCGGAAGCCTTCCGCGACGCGGGCTACTGGACTCGCGCCTTCGTGAGCAACATCAACGTGGCCCCGGTTTTCAACTTCCATCAGGGCTTCGTGGAATACACCTACCTCGCCCCGGAGTTCTATTTCGGCGCCACGGACACGGCGGCCCGCCTCACGCTGTACAAGCTCCTGCGGATGCTGCGGGAACGATTCTGGGCCGACGTGATCTACCCCCGGAATTTCTACCAGGATGGGCGGGTCGTGAGCGATCGGGCCATTCGGTGGCTCGAGGAAAACCCTCGGCAGCCGTTTTTTCTTTTCCTCCACTACATGGACCCTCACGATCCCTACTTCGAGATCCCCTACTCGGGGAAAGGGGTCGCCAGGGTGCGGGATCCGTCTCCCGACCCCTCGCGGCGCGACGAGCTTCGCTCGCTCTACGGCCGGAACACAGGGTACGGCGACGGGGAAATCGGCCGCGTGCTCGAGGTTCTGAAGAAAAAGGGGCTCTACCGGGACGCGCTGATCGTGCTGACGTCCGATCACGGCGAGGAGTTCTACGAACACCGCGGGTGGTGGCACGGTACGACGCTCTACGAGGAGCAGGTCCACGTGCCGCTCGTCGTGAAGCTGCCCGGGAATCGTTCCGCCGGGAGCGTGGTGCGCCATCCCGTGCGTCTTCTGGACGTGGCCCCCACGCTGCTCGGGCAGGCGGGCCTCGAGGTTCCCGAGGACTTCGAAGGGAAAGACCTTTTCGGCGATTACACTCCGCCCGACCTTCTCTGGGCCGAGGAGGAACTCGAGGGCAACGTTCTTTCCGCGGTGCGCGCGGGGCCGTGGAAGCTCGTGCTGGCCAATCCGGGCAATCCCAGGGGACTCGACGAAGTCGAACTCTACCATCTCGGGCGAGACCCCGGTGAAACCGAGAATCTGGCGTCGCGCATGCCGGAAAAGGTCGAAGAGCTGCTGGCGCTCGCCGCCGGACGTGGATGGTCGCCGCCCGTTGCCCCTTCGAGGTGACGAGGGTCGATGCTCTTCGTTCTCGGCCTCGACGGCGGCACGCTCCGGCTCCTCGAACCGTGGGTCGAGGAGGGTCGGCTTCCGAATTTCGGCCGGCTCTTGCGGGTATCGGCTTGGGGCGAGCTGCGTTCGGTCCTTCCGCCGGCCACGATGCCCAACTGGACGACCTTGATGACCGGCGTGAATCCCGGTCGCCACGGGATTTTCGACTTCACGGCACGCACCCCCGAGTACGGAATTCGCTTCGTCAACGGTAGCTACCGCCGGTGTCCGACGATCTGGAGCATGTTGAGCCTCGCAGGCCGTCGGGTCGCCGTTCTGGGAATGCCGGGAACGTACCCCCCGGAGCCCGTGAACGGGCGCATGATTTCGGGATTCGATTCCCCCGTCACGACCCGGGCGGGACGATCGTTCGTCTACCCTCCGGAGTGGGCCGACGACGTCCTGGCTTCCGGAGGGTTTCCTTACGCCGATTTCCAGGAGTTCCATGTGGGCCGGGGGTGGTACGAGCGAGCTCTCGCGCGCCTTCTCGGCGGCATCGAGACGAAGACGAGACTCGCCGAACGGCTTCTGCGAGAAGAGTCGTGGGATTGCTTCGTGCTGGTGCTCGGTGAGTCGGACACCGTGGCCCACCATTTCTGGCAGTTTTTCGACCCCGATTCTCCGCGCTACCGACCGGGTACTCCCGAACACCTCGGGACGGCCATCGAGCGAGTCTACCAGGCCGTCGACAGGGCCCTCGGGACACTGCTCGAGGTCGCGGCACCGCGCGCGGTGCTCGTGGCTTCCGACCACGGGTTCGGAGGGAGCGGAACGCGGGGGATTTACCTGAACCGGTGGCTCGCGCGGAGAGGCTGGCTCGCCTTTACGGGGAAAAGCTTCGCGGACGTTTTCGGACGGGCGAGGTCTCTGGCCGCCCGCGTCGTACCGGCGGGGTGGCAGGCCCATCTGGTGCGGCTGGGCGGTGGAAGGCTGGCCGGGGAGCTCGAAGCCCGGGCTCGGTTCGCGGGAATCGACTGGACCCGGACGCGAGCGTTTTCCGAGGAGCTCAATTATTTTCCCTCGATCTGGCTCAACGTTCGGGGGCGGGACGCCTCGGGCCGGGTGGACCCGGCGGAGTACGAGAAAGTGCGGGACGAACTGATCGAAGATTTGCACGACTGGTCCGATCCGGCCACGGGGCGTCCCGTGATCCGGCGGGCGTGGCGCCGGGAGGAACTCTACGCGGGCCCCGCCGTCGAGCGGGCCCCCGATATCGTGCTCGAACTCGAGGAGCCGGCTGGCTACAGTTACCTTTGCCTCCGCAGCGCCGGACGGCCGGGGGAATGCCTCCGGGAGCTGGCTCCGCCGGAACTCGAAGGTGGAAAGGCACTCGGACTCGGGGGTAGCCACAGGCCGGACGGGGTGTTCGCCCTTGCGGCACCCGGCCTCGCCCCGGGACGGAGGAGCGGCGTGTCCATTCTGGACGTGGCTCCGACCATCCTTTCCCTCTGCGGACTTCGTCCCCCGGAATGGATGGAGGGAACTTCGCTCGTCGAAGGCGAGGCGGCGGTGTCGGTGTCGGTTCCCGACTCGGGTGGCGTCGAAGCTCCGTATTCTTCGGAGGAAGAGCGGGAGATCGAGTCGCGGCTGCGCGCCCTCGGCTACTTCGGATGACGTACCGGATCGCCATGGTCGTCGCGGCCCCGTTTCCGTCGCCGCGGGGCTCGCAGGTCCTCGTTCGTGACCTGGCCGAAGGCCTGGCGGAGCGCGGTCACGAGGTGCACGTCGTGTGCTACGCCGCGGGGCAGCCCTGGACTCCTCCCGAGCGCGTGTGGGTCCACCGCGCACCCTCGTTTCTCGGGCGCCCCGAATGTTACGGGCCTTCCCTCCGGAGGGTCGCCTACACGCTCCTCCTCCTCCCGACACTGTTCCGCGTCGTCAGGGTCTTCTCGATCGACGTGATCCACGCTCACAACTACGAGGCGCCGATTCTGGCCTACCTCGTACGACGGTGGACGGGCATCCCGGTCGTTTACCACGGTCACAACGTGATGAGCGACGAACTCGCCCGTTACTTTCGCACGGCCCCGGGACGGAAATGTGCCCGACTGCTGGCCCGGTATCTCGACCGTCGGGTCCCCGCCGCCGCCGACGCTGTCGTTGCCCTGTCCGAACCCATGGCGCGGTTCTTGCGCCGGTGCGGCGTTCCCGAGGAGAAACTCGTGATTCTACCGCCCGCCGTAGCCGTGCCGCGACGCCACGCGAGGGACTTTCCGAAGCTCCGCGAACCGGAGGGGCCGCTGGTCGTCTATGCCGGGAATCTGGACCCGTACCAGGACATTCCGGCTCTCCTACGAGCCATGGACGCCGTCGCTCGTGTCAGGCCCGAGACGAAACTCTGGATCGTCACGCATGCCGGCTCGCCGAGTCTCGGGACGGATACGCTCGTGGCCGGGAGGCCCAACGTGGAAATTCGGGTGGCGGAGAACTTCGAAGGAGTCTGGTCCGCTCTCTGCGCCGCCGACGTTCTCGTGTGTCCGCGAACTTCGTGGTCCGGCTTCCCCATCAAGATCTGGAACTACCTCGCGACGGGCCTTCCCGTAGTGACGAGCCGGGCCGTCGCTCGCCTGGTCGGGCGGAAAGCGGGCACTCGGGTTTTTTCCTTTGACGGAGACTCGGCGGGTCTGGCCCGGGCGATTCTCGTGGCGCTCGACTCGGGAGGTCCGGCCCGAGAGGAAGCGGTTCCCCTCGGACAACTGCGGTCCGAAGTTCTGACCGGTTTCGAGGCCGTCTACGACCGAGTGACGAGTTTTCGCCGGGGGGTGCATACGCCGTTGCAGGACTGCAAAAACCTGTTGCAAAAAAAGGCGCTTTGGGGGTCATATGGATAATCGGCCGACAGCGAGTCGACACGGACGGCGGCGTTGTCGGACAAGGCGTGCCGGCCGTGAACACCATGGATTTTCTCGATCGTTCTCTCCGGTTTCTCGTTTGCGCGGTCTTCGCACTCGCGGTTTTCACGGCATGCGGAGCACGCCGTCCCGAAGTGCAGCCCCTGCCGCCGCTTGACTCCGTCCCTGCGCGGCCGGCCGACGGGCTCTACCGCCTCCAGCCGGGCGATCTCCTTCGCGTGAAGTTCACCTACCACCCGGAGTACGACACTCGGGTGCCCGTTCGTCCCGACGGAAAGATCTCGCTCGAGACCACGGGGGAAATCGTGGCTGCCGGGCGCACGCCCGAGGAGCTGGCGCGAGAGATCGAAGAGCTTTCTTCGGATCGTCTCCGTGAACCCGAAGTGACGGTCATCGTGGCCATGCTGGGGCAGCAGAAGGTCTACGTCGGTGGCGAGGTGAAGGCGCCGGGCTTCGTGCCTTACAGACCGGGCCTCACGCCACTGCAGGCGATCCTCGACCGGGGGGGCTTCACGGACACGGCGCGCGTCGACAGCGTCCTTTACGTGACCGCCGACGAAACCGACTACCGCGGTGTGCGGCTCGACCTCACCGGAGTGGTGGACCGGGGCCTTCCGGAAACGGTCGTTCTCGGTCCCAACGACGTCCTCTACGTTCCGCGCACGTTCATCGGAGACGCCGCCACCTTCGTGCGACTCTATATTCGCAACCTTCTTCCCATTCCCCCGAGGTTCGGCTTCACGCCCTGAAGCCTCCGAATTTGCGGGGGGACACCGGGTTCCCGACTCGAACGAACGATGGCAGGCAACGGAAACGCGACGAACGGGCGACCGGCGAACGGTTCTCGCTTTCGGCCCAACGGAAACGGAAACGGAAACGGAAACGGCTACGCCCTCCAGGAGCAGATCCGCGACGTCCTGCACGTCCTGTTCAAACGCTGGCGGCTTTTCTTGACGCTCTTTCTCCTGGTGTCGCTTCCCGGCCTCGTGCTCGTGCTGTTGCGGGAACCGCTCTACGTGGCGACGGCGAAGGTTCTCATCACCACGCAGCGGGCGGATATCACCATCCAGCCGACGGATTTGACCCGGCTTACGACGATCAACCTGAACGAATCGGTCGTCAACTCCGAGGTCCACATCATCCGGAGCCGGGAACTGCTCGAGCGGGTCGTCGAGAAGCTCAACGGGAACGGTGCCGTACGTCGGGTTCGCGCGCGCACGGAAAACGGCGGAGACCAGGACAAAAGCCGCGGGGTGCTCGGCCGGCAGGTGCTGCGGCTCGCCGACAGCCTGCAGGTGACGCCGATCCGCAACTCGAACGTCATCCAGATCGACTACTATCACCCCAAGGCGAGGCAGGCGGCGCTGGTCGTCAATCGCGTCGTCGACGAGTATCTGGCCTACCACGCGCTCGTCCACGGTGCGAAAGGCCTCGCCCGCTTCTACGAAGAGCAGCGGCGCAGCCTGCAAGACAGCCTGGCTCGAGCCGAAAGGGCCCTGCGCGAGTTTTCCGTCCGCGAGGGCATCGTCGACCCGGAGGCGGAGATCCAGGCCGCCGTCCTTTCCATTTCGAAAACCGAGCAAGAGCTCCGCGAGGTCCGCGCGGCCATCAGCGGTCTCGAGGAACGGCTCCGCACGACCGAGCGGCAGGTGGCCTCGGAACCGCCGGATGTCAAGTGGTACGAGTACGTGGAGGTCAACCCGGTCGTCGAGGCGTTGACCGAGCAGCTGGCCGTTCGGAAGGCCGACCGTATCGCTCTCTTGCGGAAGTACACGGAGAAGGAACGACACGTGCGCGACGCGACGGCGGAAATTCGCGACCTCGGAAACGAGCTCGAGCAGGAACTCGCGAAAAAGCCCACGGTACCCGGCCGGCAGATTTTGCGGCGCAATCCCGTCCGGGACGACCGGGTGCGGGAGCTCCTCGAACTTCAAGGAAAACTTCAGGAGGCGAGGGCTCGGCGGGCATCCCTGGAAGAGCAGTTGAGCCGGCTGAACCGACAGCTCGTTCGCCTGAAAGCGAAGAGCCTCGAGTACGACCGCCTGCTGCAGGAGGTCAGGAACTGGCGGAACACGTACGAACTTTACATCAAGCGGGAGGAAGAGGCCCGGGTTTCCGAGGCGATGGACCAGGAAAAGATGGTGAACGTCGAGGTCGTGCAGCGGCCCGCGCTGCCGCTTCCGAGGACCGGACGGCGGCAGGCATCGACGCTGGTGGCGCTGCTTTCGGGGCTGGTGGTGGCGGCTGCGGGGACGTTCGGCGTGGAGTACTTCGGGCGGACGATCCGTAGCGAACGCGACGTGGAACGGTTTCTCGGGCTCCCCGCGCTCGGTTCGCTCCCCGAGGTGGGCGAGGCCTGAGAAAGGCGGACTCCGTGAGCAAGATTTACGAGGCGCTGAAAAAGGCCGAGCAGGAGCGGGAACAGAGCCGATCCCCCGCGCTCCCTCGGATCTCGCCGGCGTCGCCGCCGAAACTTCCCGCGGTCGAGGAAGAATACCGGAAGCTGCGGGCGAATCTGCTGACGGCGGCGGGACTCACGGGCGTGCGGACCATCCTCGTGACGAGCCCGGGCCACGGAGAGGGCGCGACCACCGTTTCGCTCGGACTCGCGCGGGCCCTGGGAAAAGAGAAGGACTCGCGCGTGCTGCTCGTCGAGGCCAACCTTCGGACTCCCGCCCTGCATCGCACGCTGGCGCTGCCGCCGGACTGTGGCTTCGCCCGTTTGCTCGCCGGCGACGGGGACGAGGAAAGGGCCACCGTGCGAGTCGAGGGACTGGGATTCTCCGTCCTGCCCGTGGGTGGGAGCCTGGAGGCGGCTCCGCGGCCGGACGACCTGGAAGTGCTCGGGGATCTGGTGGGGAAGTTGCGGGGGCGGTTCGATTTCGTCGTGATCGACGGCGCTCCGGTGAACCTCTACGCGGACACTTCCCTCCTGGCGCCCAAGGCGGACGGCGTCATTCTGGTCGTGGAGGCCGACCGGACACCGGTCGCGGAAGCCGACGCGGCCAAGCGCCAGCTGGAAAGAGTGGGGGCGAGGCTTCTCGGAGCCGTGTTGAACCGCAAGCGGACGTACATTCCCGCCTTCCTCGAAGTCCTGCTCTGAGGTTCGTCGATGGCGACCGTGGCCACGCGCCCTCGTGAGGAGACGACGCTCCCCCTCCTGGCGGTCGGCCTGGGCCTCGTGGTCGCCGGGCTCCAGTGGACGTTGGGGATCGAGCTTTCGGCGGTTCTCGTCGTCGGGCTCGCCGGCCTCGCTCTCGTTCTCTCGCGTCCCGAGCTGGGTGTTCTCTTTCTTCTCTCGTCCTTTCTCTACACCTACCCGCCGTGGCTCGTGAACGCGGGCCCCGTGAGCCTCAACAACGCCCTCGGCGGGCTCCTGGCCCTCGTTCTTTTCTACCGGTCGGCCCGGACCGGCGACTGGTCGTACCTGAAAAGGCCCGAGGTGCTTCTTCTGGGTGCCATCACGGGGATCGGGCTCTTCTCCCGGTTCCTCAATCCCTTCGACGAGCTCACGCGTTCGCTCGTCGGGGAGCTCGAGCGACGGGGGCAGGACCCCGCCGACATCCTGTTCGGGCGGTTCGCCTTTTTCGTTCTTTTCGTCGCCTTCGTCCGCGACCGGCGTTACGCGTACGCGGCTTTCGTCCTCGCGATCGTTCTTTTCGTGGCGAGCGGTCTCGCGGGGATCGTGCGGGTCCTCGGGGGCGAAGGATTCGCCGGGTATCGCGCCAACTGGGGTCTTTTCGTAGCCGCCGCAGGGAACCCCAATCGACTCGCCTTGTTCTGCATCATCGCGATCCTGGCGCTGCGTTACCTGTGGCAGTCGAGGCCGGGTTTTCCGACCGGAGTTTCGGCTCTGGTCCTCACGCCGCTCTTGGTTCTGGCCGTCTTCATGACGGCGTCCCGCAGTGGCGTGGCGGGTCTCGCGCTCGCGGGACTTCTCCTGTTTTTCGAAGGTGGTGTCTCGGTCAAAAAGCTCCTGGCGGGAGCGACCGTCGTCGTTCTGGCGTTCCCGCTCGTCGCGAACCTGGTTCCGGAGCGCAGTCTCGAGAGACTTTCCGTGCTGCCCGGTACCGGCCGGGAAGCGGACCCCCTGGGAGGAGGGTCCATCGAGCGTCGGGGTTACGGTCTCCAGGTGGCGCTGGACCTCGCCGAGCGGAACCCCTTGATCGGTGTCGGGGTCGGCAACTGGGAAGTCGTCCGGTACCTGCGCGACCCGGCCCGGTACGTGGCCCCCCCGCACAGTTCCTACCTGGCCGCGCTGGCCGAAGGAGGGATCCTGTCGCTCGTGCTCTACCTCGTGCTGTTCGCGAGAACGTTGCGAAATTACAACGAAGCGGAGCGAGCCGTCGAAGCCAGGGCCGTTCGAGATGCGTGGCTCTTTCTCTGGACCGTGCGAACGCTGCGTACGGGCTTCGTGGTCTTTCTCGCTTTCTCCCTGGTCGGCGACCTCTGGCGCGTGATCATCTTCCACTGGTTCATCGGGCTTTCGGTCGTCCTCCAGCGTTCGGTGTGCGAAGAAGGCGGAGCGCGGCGGTGAAGAGCGAGCAGTACGCATCCTTTCTTTCCGCCATCGGGCATCGTGTCGTCCGCACCGAGTCGGGGCTCTGGTACGATGCCGCGCGCTATTTCCTGCTCGGCGCGCCTTCCCACGAGCTCCGCGAACCGCCTCCCGAAGAGCTGCGGAAGTTGCTCGTGCGGGGCGGCTTTGCCGGGGCCCGCTACACGGCCCCTCTGCACGCGAAGGGGAGAGCGAGCTACCAGATCGTGTGCGACGACAGGGACTACTCGCTCGAGAAGCTGAGCGCCAACACGCGGAGCAAGGTCCGACGAGGCTTGCGACGGTGCGAGATCGCCCCGCTCTCGGCGGAAGAAGCGCGCCGTCACGGCTACGAGGCTCACCGGGATACCGTCGTGCGGCAAGGCCGGCAGGGAGACTGGGGCCGGGTTCGGTGGGACCTCTTCTGGGATGCCGTGGCGAGAACGCCCGACGTGGAGGTCCGAGGCGCGTGGGTAGGGAACGAGCTCGCCGCGTTCCTCGTTTGTCTCGTGTTCGAAGATTCGGCCGAGTTCTCCGTGGCGCGCTCTCGCACGGACGCCCTGGGTGCTTACCCGAACAACGCCCTGGTTTACCGGACCCTGCACGAGATGCTCCACGAAAGGGGGCTCCGCGAAGTCACGTTCGGAATCGAGTCGCTCGAGCCCGTCGGGCCGCTCGACGAGTTCAAGTTTTCCATGGGGTTCCGGCCACGGCCGATCCGCCAAGCGGTCGTGTTCCATCCGGCCGTTTCTTTGCTTCTCCGCCGCTCCTCTTTTCGCCGCTTGGCCAGGGCGGTGGCGCGACGGGGGAGCGAGTCGCGAGGGCCGAGCGCCTTTTGGCGCAAGGCGGTCGGGCTGCTCGCCTTCGCGGAGGAAGGAGGGACCGTATGAAGAGGCCGCGACCGGGCACCCGGAACGTGGCGCCGTGGTCGGGGCGGAGGCGCTCCGGCGGTGTCGGCTCCGGGGCGGAGGAGGGTAGGGATTGATGGTCACGGGCTCGGTCGAACTCGGGTCCCGGGCGCGCAAAGAAATCCCGTTCCACCGGCCGTCGCTCGGCGACGAGGAGGTCGCGGCCGTGGTCGAGACGCTGCGCACGGGCTGGATCACGATGGGTCCGAAGACCAGGGAGTTCGAGAGTGCGTTCGCCGAAAAGCTCGGCGCCGCGCACGCCGTGGCGGTCTCCTCGTGTACCGCGGCTCTCCACCTGGCGCTCGACGCGCTCGGTGTGGCGGAAGGGGACGAGGTGATCGTCCCGACGTACACGTTCACGGCCACCGGGGCCGTCGTCTTGCACTGCGGCGCGCGACTCGTGCTCGCGGACTGCGAACCCGACACGCTCAACATCGATCCCGCCGACGTCGAGCGCAAGGTCACGAAGAAAACACGCGCCATCGTTCCCGTCCACTTCGCCGGTCACCCCGCTTCGATGGACCGGCTGCTGGAGATCGCCGACGCCCGCGGCATCGCGGTCGTCGAGGACGCGGCCCACGCTCTTCCGGCTTCCTACCGGGGCCGTCGGATCGGCACGATCGGTCGCGCGACGGCTTTCAGCTTCTATGCGACGAAGAACATGACGACGGGCGAAGGCGGCATGCTCACGACGGGCGACGAGGAACTGGCCGCCCGCGTCCGGACCCGCCGCCTCCACGGTCTCAGTTACGACGCCTGGAATCGGTACTCGCGGTCGGGGAGCTGGCGGTACGACGTTCTCTACCCCGGGTTCAAGTACAACACGACGGACCTGAACGCCGCGATCGGACTCGTGCAGCTCGCGCGCCTTGCGGACTTGCAGGCTCGGCGGAACGAAATCGTGGGGTGGTACACGGAGCGGTTGCGCGACGTGCCCGGCCTGCGTCTGCCGACGACGCGGGACGGCGTGGAGCATGCCTGGCATCTCTACGTCGTGAGGATCGAGGAAGGCCGTTTTCGCGTGACGAGGGACGAAGTGATCGAGCGCCTTCGAGGTGCGGGCATCGGTACGAGCGTGCACTTCGTGCCCTTGCACCTCCATACGTTCTACCGCGAGACCTTCGGCTGGACGCCCGAGGATTTCCCCGTGGCGACCCGGGCGGCCCGGGAAGCGCTGTCCCTGCCGCTGTACCCGACTCTCACGGAAGACGACGTCGACTACGTGACGGAGACACTCAAAGGAATTCTTCTCCCGGCGAGGTCGTGACGGATGAGAGCCAAGCGTGTTTTCGACGTCCTGGTCGCGGCGGTGGGCCTCGTTTTGCTGTTACCGCTCTTCCTGCTCGTGGCTCTGCTGATCAAGCTCGATTCCCGGGGGCCCGTGTTCTTCCGCCAGAAGCGGGTGGGACGGGACGGCAAGCTCTTCGAGATCTACAAGTTCCGGACGATGGTCGACGGAGCCTACCGGATGGGTTCGCGGCTCACGGCGAAGCGAGACCCCCGGGTGACGCGGGTGGGACAAGTACTGCGGTGGTTCAAGATCGACGAGCTGCCACAACTGATCAACGTCGTGCGGGGCGAAATGAGCCTGATCGGGCCACGGCCGGAAGACCCGTATTTCGTCCAATTTTACACGCCGAGACAGCGGAAAGTCCTTTCCGTCCGGCCGGGCATCGTGGGGCCGAGCCAGATCGAGGGGCGCGACGAACTCGAGAGCTATCCGGAGGGCATCGTCGACACGGAGCGGTACTACATCGAGAACATCCTGCCGGAGAAGCTCGAGCGGGATCTCAGGTACGTGGAGGAGGCCACGTTCTTCGGAGACCTGAAGCTGCTCTTGCGAGGGCTCTGGGTCACGGTGGTCGGCGCGATCAAGACGAAGTATCTCTGGCGGCGTCGTCGGCGCATCGCGCTCATGGCGGCCGACGTCGTGCTGAGCGCGCTCTCCTTCCTCGCCGCATACCTGGTCCGCTTCGATTTCACCTTGCCCCGCAACCCCTGGTTCCTCGTCTACCCGCTCCTCCTGCTCGTCGTCGTTCGGCCCGTGGCTCTTCTCTACTTCGGGGCATACCAGGCCATCCTGAAGTATTTCGCGCTCTGGGATCTCATGGCCCTTTTCCGGGCCGTGACCGTAGGTTCGCTCGTGGTCGCCGGTCTCACGTTTCTCGGGGGTCTACAGAATTTTCCGAGGTCCGTGGTCGTGATCGACTGGGCACTCGCGCTGTTTCTCCTGGGCGGCTTCCGGTTCGCGCTCCGGAGCTGGGTCCGCCGCCACCCCCGCGGCAGACGGCAGGAAAAGGAAAAAGTCCTGATCGTCGGAGCCGGGGTCGGAGGGGAACAGATCGCCCGCGCGCTCCTCGAGGACCCGAGCGTTCCTTACGAGCCGGCCGGACTGATCGACGAGTCGCCGGAGCGCTGGGGTTCCATGATCCACGGAGTGAAGATTCTCGGCGGGCTCGGGGAGCTCGGGCTGGCCATCCAGGCGAACGGGGTTCGTACAGTTTTCGTTTGTCTTTCCGATCTGGACCGAAGTATGGTGGAAAGAACCGTCGAGATATGCGAAAGCGCAGGTGTTCACTGCCGTTTCGTGCCGACGTTGAACGACCTTTTGAACGGTCAGGGGGCGGCACTCTCCGTGCGCGCCGGGACGCACGTCGCCGCGCGCACGGCGTAGAGCCGTGGGACCGGCGGAAACGACCTCGTTCGGCAGAGCGTCGCGAGTTCCGACGTCGGCGCGACTGAGTTCCGGGACGAAAAGGGGGGAAGATCCGTGAGAAAAATCCTGGTTACCGGCGGTGCCGGCTACGTGGGTTCTCATCTGGTGCGGAAGCTTCTCGACCGGGGGGTCCATGTGCGGGTCCTCGAGAGCTTTCTCTACGGGAACCGCGGACTCGAGGGGATTCCGGAGACGCCCCGGCTCGAGGTCCTTCGGGGAGACATCTGTCGCACGGCGGACCTGCGGCGAGCTCTCGAGGGATGCGAGGCTGCCGTGGCTCTCGCCGCCCTGGTCGGCGACGCCGCTTGCGACTTCGACCCTGTCTACACCATGGAGGTCAACTTCGAGGCGACCAAGCGCCTGCTCGCGGTCTGCCGCGAGCTCGGCGTCCGTCGGATCGTTTTCGCTTCCTCGTGTAGCGTGTACGGCGCCAACGGGGACCACCTCCTCGACGAGGAGTCGCCGCTCAACCCCGTTTCTCTCTACGCGCGCACGAGGATTCTTTCGGAGCGGTTCTTGGCGGAAAACCGAGGCCCCGTCGACGTGGTGGTGTTACGGCTCGCTACCGTCTGCGGGGTCTCGCCCCGGATGCGGTTCGACCTCATGGTCAACACGATGACCGCGCGGGCGGTGGTCGAGGGCCATGTGCGGATCTTCGGCCCGAAGCAGTGGAGGCCGCACGTCCACGTCCAGGACGCGGCCGAGGCCTTCGCCCGCGCGGTCGAAGCTCCGCGCGTGGGCTTCCGGGTCTACAACGTCGGGAGCGACGGTCAGAACTTCACGGTGGAGGAGGTGGCCAGGAAGGTCGCCACGCTCGTGCCCGGTATCCGCCTCGAGACCGTCCCGTCGCGGAACGACCCGAGGAGTTATCGGGTGCGCTTCGAGAGAATCCGTCGAGAGCTCGGCTTCGAAGCGCAGCGGACGGTGGACGACGCGATCCTCGAGGTGCGGCACCTCCTGTCGAACGGCCACGAGATCGACTATCGGGAGCCGGAGTTTCACAACGCCGCCGCGCTCCGCCTGAAAGGCACGAAATACGCGGCCTACCCGGAGGCCCTTCCAGGGCGGTGAGGGTCGTACCCACTCCGATTCGCGTAGGTTTCGTCGGTTGCGGGCGCATCGCGCGCGTCCACGAGTCCTACGTCTCCGAATTGCCCCACGTCCGTCTCGTGGCCGTTTGCGACGTCTCGGAAGAAGCAGCCCGAGCGTTCGCCGGGCGGAAAGAGGGCGTGCGATGGTTCGGCGACTTCCGGAGCATGCTCTCCGCGGTGGAACTCGACGCCGTGCACGTGCTGACGCCGCCCCAGGACCACGCGAGGACGAGCCTCGCCGCGCTCGAGGCGGGCCTGCACGTGCTGGTAGAAAAACCCATGGCGCTGCGGGTCGCCGACGCCGAGCGGGTCGTGGAAGTCGCGCGACGGGTGGGGCGGTCTCTCGTGGTGGACCACAACCGAAAGTTCGACCCGCCGGTGCGGCGCGTCCGAGCGATGGTGGAACGGGGCGAGCTCGGGGAGATCGTCGGGGTGGAAGCTTTTCAAGGCGGCGCGGCGGAGCCGGGTAGCACCGCACCCCGTGGGGACTGGAAAGGTTCTCTCCCGGCGGGCCCCCTCGAGGACGTGGCGCCGCACCCGGTCTACCTCCTTCGAGAATTCGCGGGAGAGCTTCGGGAGCCACGAGTCGAGGCCCGAGCAGGGGCGGCGGGACTCGAAGAGGTTCGAGCCCTGGCCCGGGGCTCTCGCAGCCTCGGGACGCTTTCGCTTTCGATGTCCGCCCGGCCCGTCCTGAACGGCATCCGCATTCTCGGTACCCGGGCGACGGCGGAAGTGGACCTCAACACGATGACGCTCGTCGTCCGAAGGCCGCGGACGCTACCGAAGCTTCTGGGGAAGGTCGTCCCCAACCTCGAGCAGGCGGGTCAGCTTCTCTTCTCGACCGTCCGGAACTCGGTCGAGTACGTTCGCGGTCGGCAGAGGCTCTACCCGGGCATGGGCGAGCTCGTCCGGCGCTTCTACCTCCACCTCGCGGCCGGTTCGCCGCCGCCCACGACGCCCGAGGAGGGTCTCGAAGTCGTCGCCTTTCTCGAGCGTATGTGGGAGCTCGCATCGGGCGCGCCGGCGGCCGAGCAGCTTTGCGCATGAGGGTTCTCGTCACCGGGGCTTCCGGTTTTCTCGGGTCGCGCGTGGTGTGCGACCTCGTCGAAGCGGGCCACGAGGTTCGTGCCTTCGTTCGGGCCGCGCACCCGAGCCGCCTCGAGGGACTGCCATCTCCGGTCGAGATCCGTCGGGGCGATCTCCGCGATCGCGAGGACATCGAGCGGGCGGCCGACGGCGTGGACGCCGTGGTTCACGCCGGAGCCAGAGTGACGACGCGGGGGCCGTGGGAGGAGTTCGAACGCACGAACGTCGGCTCGACCCGCACGTTCGTCGAACTCGCGGAGGCGGGAAGGATCGGTCTCCTCGTCCACGTAAGCTCCCTCGGGGTGGTGGCCTTGCGGGCGGGGGGAGACGTGGTGACCGAGGAGAATCCCCTCGAGGATCCCGCCGCCGACCGCGGCGGCTACACGCGGTCCAAGCTCCTGGCCGACCGGCTCGCCGTAGAGGCCGCACGGCGTGGTGTCCCCGTGTCCGTCGTACGGCCCGGAATTCTCTACGGCCCGGGTCGGCCTCCGCCGCTGGGCCGGTGGAGCCTCGGGGTGCGAGGAACGCGGGTCGTGTTCGGGACCAGGCGCTACCTCCTGCCTCTTTCTTTCGTCGACAACGTCGCTCGGGGAATTCGCCTCGTTCTCGAATGCCCGGGGGCGCGAGGGAAGATCTACCACCTCGTCGACCCCCAGGTCCCCCTGGTGGATTATCTCGAGCTGCGAAGGGAGGTTTCCGGGGAGAGGTTTCGGGTTCGGTTCCTGCGGCCAGGGTTCGTCGTGCCTTTCGTGCGGGTCGCGGAGTTCCCGTTCCGTGTCCTTTCGCGGCGTCCTCCGGTGTCGGCGCACGCCCTCGAGCGGGCCTCGCGGAGCGCCGTCTACGATTGCCGACGGGCCGTCCGGGAGTTAGGCTGGAGTCCGGAAACTTCGCTCCGGGAGGGGCTTCGACTCTCGTTCCGACCGGTAGAGGTTCGCGCCAGCTCGCCATGAAACTCCGACCTTTGGACAGCCCCGCGGACCTTCGTTCCTACTACCGCAGGTCCGACGTCGTGGAAGACTACCTGCGGAGGCGAACCGGCCACCCCCTGGGCCGGGTCCTTCACACGAGGCAGGTGGAAATCCTGCGGTCTCTGCTCGATCGGTACGGGCCTCGAGCCGTGCTCGAGATCGCTCCCGGTCCGGCGAGGCTCACGGCCGAGCTGCCCCAGGTTCGGTTCGGTGTAGCGGTCGAGTTCAGCGAACCGATGCTGGCGGAGGCCCGGACGAGACTCGGGGCGGCATCTTGCCACGGGTGGCAGCTCGTTCGGGCCGATGCCTTTTCTCTCCCCCTGCGCGACGCCAGCGTGGACTTCGCCTACTCCTTCCGGTTCGTCCGGCACTTTTCGCCGGCGGACCGCGAGCGGCTGTACGGCGAGCTGCGACGGGTCCTGCGACCCGGAGGAATCCTGGTCCTCGACGCTCCGAACCGGAGGGTGCGGGAGCCGGCCCGAGTCGCGCGGCAGCCGATTTTCGACGAGCTGTACACCGAGGAGTCGCTCGAGGCCGAGCTCGCCGGGTCCGGCTTCTCGGTCGTCGAACTCCTGGGCTCGATCCGGCACCCGGGACTCCAGAGAAAACTGAACCGCCTGAGGCGTCTGGGTCTGGGGACCCTGGCGCGGTTCTCGATTCGCGCGGTCGAGATCGTGCCGAGCCGCAACCCCTCCTTCTGGGTCGTGGTGGCCCGGCGGATGTGACGCCCCATGCTGCGAGTTCGAATCGCCGGCGTGGACGTGGAATTCGCCTCGGATTGGCCTCGGCTGGACGAGTACGCCGAGGTCCACTTGCGGCAGGCCGGGGGTGCGTGCGAGGGGCCCGTCCGGGTTTCCGCCCGACTCCGCTGGCACGAGGGGCAGCCGCCCTCCGACCTGCGTGCGACCTATCCGGAGCTCCGGGGCTGCGAGCGCTGGGATCGCGATCTCTACTCGGGAAAAGGACGAGCTTACTGGTTTCGGGTCGACGACCTGCGAGATCTCCACTTGGTGTTCGACTGGGACGGTTCGACCATCGAGCTCCGGGGTGACTACTACCACAGGCTCAGCAAGGTGGCGTGGAAGGATCGGCTCCGGCGCCTCTGGAACCTGCGGGATCTCGAGCGGCGGCGCCGTCGTCGTTTCACGACGCTTCTCTACTACCTCGTTTTCTATCCGGTCTTCTGGACTCTCGAGCACGAGGGAACGGCACACCCGGTTCACGCCGCGGCGGTCGACGTGGGTGGTCGGACGCTCCTTCTGGCGGGACCGAGCGGTGTGGGCAAATCGACGCTCTGCGTGGCCCTGGTGTCGGAGCTCGGGGGCCGATTTCTGGGAGACACGTTCGTTCTGACGGACGGCCGGTCGGTTCTGGCCGTGCCCGAGCCCGTCCTTCTCGACGGTTGGAGCCAGCGATGGCTCGGCGAACGGCTCGGTCTTCTCGAGCGCGTTCCGAGCCACGCCTACGTGCTCGGCCGGGACGGTTTCCTTTTCCCGTCCCGGGCCTTGACCGGGGGGGGAAAGGCGGCCGCGCTCGTCTTCCCGAGGCGGGCTCCCGAACGGTTCGTCCGCCCCGTCTCTTCGAGGGAAGCCGCTTCGCGGATCTTCGCCTCGAACGATCTCGTGAACGACCTTCGCAGATACAGAGCCTTTGCAGCCGTACTGGAACTCCTGGAACCCTCGGCCATCGAGCAGGGGCGGCTCGCCGCGGTGGAACGACTGGTCCGGGACGTACCGACCTACGAAGTCGGACTGACCCCGCAAGTCTCGCCCGCCGACGCGGCCGAACTGCTCGGAAATCTTCTGGCGGGAAACGATGAGCTCGAAACCGGTCGTAGCCGTTCTGCGGGATCCTGAATCGCGCGCGGCGCCGCGGACCGTGGCGTTCGTCGAGGCTTCGAGTGGGGGCATCGTCGGGGGCTCGCTCACGGGGATCCTGCAACAGATCGACGGGATGGGCGAGAACTGGAAAAGCGTGCTCGTGCTCTACGAGCCCAAGGGGATCGAGCCGAAGCTCGAGGCGGCCGGCGTTCGGGTCCGACACGTACGGAGAAGGAGGTTGCCGAAAGAGCACCCGCTGCAAGCTTGGCAAGTCTACCACCGGGCCCGGCGTGCCCCCGAAATTCGGCGGCTTTTCCGGGCGGCACGGACTTCGCTCAGGACCGCGTTCGAAGAGTTCCCCGCCGCGGTGCGACTGGCCCGGATCTTCCGCGAAGAAAAGCCCGACGTCGTGCACCTGGCCAACGGCGTCCGGGCGAACTTCGACGGCATCCTGGCGAGCTGGCTTTGCGGGCTGCCCTGCGTGTGTCACGTCAAGGGATTCGAGAAGTACGGAAGCCGCGAGCGCTGGGCGGCACGGAAGCTCGACGCGATGGTGTGCATGACCGAAGCGATCCGGCTGCACTGCGAGTCGGCGGGCGTGGTCGCACCTCGTACCCGCGTCATCTACGACGCGTTGGACTTCGGCCGCTTCCGACCGGGGAGGTCGAGGGAGGAGGTCCGCTCGGAATGGGGACTGGGCCCCGACGCACTCGTTTGCGGGATCGTGGGCGGGATCCAGGAATGGAAGGGACAGGCCGTCCTGGTCGAAGCGTTCGCACGGGCGATCGCGTCGGGACGCGAGGACCTCTGGTGTGTCGTGGTGGGCGGTGTCCATCGGGCGGGCGAAGAGTACGCGCGGAAGCTCGTCGGCAGGGTGCGCGAGTTGGGGCTCGAGCGGCGCGTTCTGTTTCTGGGTTTTCGCCAGGACGTGCCGGACGTGATGCAGGCCCTGGACATCGTCGTGCACGCGTCCGTCCGCCCGGAACCGTTCGGCCGCGTGCTGCTCGAGGCCATGGCTCTCGGAAAGCCCGTGATCGCCACTTCGGCCGGCGGTGTCGTGGAATTCGTCCGGGACGGGTGGACCGGCCTCCTCGTGCCGCCGGGAGACGTCGAGGCGCTCGCGGCGGCGCTCCTGCGGCTGGCCGTGGAGCCGGAGCTGCGGTCGAGGCTCGGCCATGCGGCTCGGGAAGAGGTACGGGATCGGTTCCGGATCGAGAACCACGTCGCGCGGATGACGGAACTCTACGAGCAGATTCTTCGCGGGGAGCGACGACCATGAACATCCTGGGAATTTCGTGTTTCTACCACGACGCGGCAGCGGCTCTTCTTCGCGACGGGCAGCTCGTGGCCGCGGCCGAAGAAGAGCGGTTCTCGCGGATCAAGCACGACTACGATTTCCCGAGGCGTGCGATTCGATTCTGCCTGGAACGCGGCGGCCTCCGGGGGCCCGATCTCGACTACGTGGTCTTCTACGAAAAGCCTTTCGTGAAGTTCGAACGCATTCTGAAAACGACCCTCCAGGCCGTTCCCCGGTCCTGGAGAGTCTTCGGCGACGCGATGGCGACCTGGTTTCTCGACAAACTCTGGGTCAAGAACCTGATCCAGCAGGAGCTCGGGGTTCCGGCGGAGCGCATCCTCTTCAGCGAGCACCACGTCTCGCACGCCGCGAGCGCGTTTCTCTGCTCTCCTTTCGAAGAGGCGGCCGTGCTCACGATCGACGGCGTGGGCGAGTGGGCGACGGCGACCATGGGCCGCGGGCGCGGGACTTCGATCGAACTGCTCCAGGAGCTTCGGTTTCCCCACTCCGTGGGCCTTCTCTACAGCGCTTTCACCGCCTTTCTCGGTTTCGAAGTGAACGAGGGCGAGTACAAGGTCATGGGGATGGCCCCTTACGGCGAGCCGAAGTACGTCGACAAGGTTCGCAAACTGGTACGGATCCACGACGACGGAAGCATCTGGCTCGACATGGACTACTTTTGCTTCCACCACTCGGCCAGCAAAACGTACAAGCCCAAGTTCGAGGAGCTTTTCGGGGAGCCGCGCGACCCGAGCTGGAAGTTCTTCACCCCGAGCTCCGGCTACCCGTCGTATTTCGGCGCGCGACCCGCGAACTACGACGAGATGGCCCGGAAAAACCAGCATTACGCGGACATCGCGGCGAGCATCCAGAAAGTGACGGAGGAGATCGTTCTCACGATGGCTCGGGCGCTCCACGCGCGGACGGGCCTCGACAGACTCTGCCTGGCCGGAGGCGTGGCGCTGAACAGCGTGGCCAACGGGAGGCTGCTCCGCGAGACTCCCTTCCGCGAGCTCTTCATCCAGCCGGCTGCGGGCGACGGAGGCGGAGCTCTCGGGGCGGCGCTTTACGCTTACCACACGGTGCTGGGACAGCCGCGGCGCTTCGTGCTCGAGCACGCCTACTGGGGCGCCGAGTACGGAGACGGGGCCGTGCACGACTTTTTGCGGAAGTCGAATTACCCTTACGAGGAAGTGTCGAACGAAGACGCGCTCCTCGACCGGGTCGTCGAAGAGCTCCGAGCCGGCAAGGTCGTGGGATGGTACCAGGGGCGGTTCGAGTGGGGCCCGAGGGCGCTCGGTGCTCGGAGCATCCTCGCCGACCCCCGACGCGAGGAAATGAAAGAAATCGTGAACACCAAGATCAAGTTCCGCGAACCCTTCCGACCGTTCGCTCCCTCGGTCCTGGTCGAGGAAGCGGAGAAGTACTTCGACCTACCGGACGCGCGGCGCCACTACCCCGCACGCTTCATGCTTTACGTCGTCGACGTGAAGCCCGAGCGAAAACACGAAGTCCCCGCCACGACGCACGTGGACGGCACGGCCAGGCTCCAGGCGGTGCACGCCGGGGAAAGCCCTCTCTACCATGCCCTGATACGCCGGTTCGGCGACGCGACGGGGGTGCCCGTCGTGCTCAATACGTCCTTCAACTTGAAGGGCGAGCCGATCGTCACGACACCCGAGAACGCGTTCTCGACCTTCCAGCGCAGCGAAATGGACGTGCTCGTCCTCGGGAACTGCATCCTCCGGAAGGAGAGCTCCTGAGTTGTCGAGGCCGAAGGAGTGGGCGTACGCGGCCGTTCTCGGCCTGCTCGGGGTCCTTTTCGGGTTCGGCCTTCTCGAGGTGGGCGTGCGTCTCGCGCGGCTCGAACCCGATCGTTTCTGGGAAGCGGACCCGGTGCTCGGGGCTCGCCTCGTTCCGGGGAAAAAAGGTTGGTGGACGCAGGAGGAGCGCGAGTTCCTGGTGTGGGTCGAGATCAACGATCTCGGGCTCAGGGACGTACCGCGCAAGCTCGAGAAAGCGGACGGGGTCTTCCGGATCCTCGCCCTCGGGGATTCCTTTCTCGAGGCACTGCAGGTTCCGCTCGAACGAGCGTTCACGCAAGTTCTCGAGCGGGAGCTCTCCTCGCGCCTCGGCCGCCCCGTGGAGGTGATCAACGCGGGCCACAGCGCCTACGGGACGGCAGGCGAGCTCCTCTTTTTCCGCGAACGTGGGGTGCGGTTCGACCCGGACCTCGTGCTCCTGGCCTTCTATCCGGGGAACGACGTGCTGAACAACAGCCCGGAGCTCGAGGACGTCCTGGTGCCCGTCTACGACGAGCGGGGACGGCCCGTGCGGATTCACCCGCGAGCGGGCGAACGGAGAGAAGCTTCCCCGGGCGGCTGGTTGGCCTGGTCGAAAGCCTACCGCTACCTCCGCCGCATGACCCTCTGGGCCAGGCCGGAACTGGTGGAGTGGCTCGCCGGGATCGGGGTGGTGGGCGAGCGTACGGCCGAGCGGGTTCGAAAAAAGGCGCGTGACCGGTAGCCTACGAAGTCTACGGGCCCCCCCGACGCTCGCGTGGGAGCGTGCGTGGCAAAGGACCGAGCAACTGGTGCGCGAGCTGCGGAATCGCGAAGTGCGCCGGGCCGGAGCGGAGCTGGTTGCCGTGATCGTTCCCTCCCGCGAGGAGGTGTGCGGGACTCGTGCTGGGAGGAGCTGCTCGACGCCTACCCCTCGTTGCGCGGGCCCGGGGATCGGAGCGCGACGCTCCGCGCGAGCGAGCGGAGGCCATGTTCCGCCGCCTGGGCGTGCCCGTTTTCGTGCCTGGCGTTCCGTGATGAAAAACGAGCGTGCGAAAGAGTTCTATTATCGGTACGATGGGCACTGGAACGCGGCCGGCCACGAGTTCGCGGCCGGGGCCGTCGCGGACTTTCTCCTCCGGGGAGGCTGGCTCCGGGAAAAACCAGCGAGGTGAGCGAAGATGGCTTTCGAGAAGGCTCGTGCGCGCGCGGGAATCGCCGGGGAGCTGCTCGTCTTTCTCTGGCGGCGCAAGCTCTGGTGGATGATCCCCATGGTGCTCGTTCTGCTGGTCTTCGGCGGCATCATGGTGACGGCCCAGAGCTCGGCGTTGGGACCGTTCATCTACACGTTGTTCTGAAGCCCGGGCCTGCAGGACCGAGTGTCACATCGTGGGCGGAGCCCGCTCTGGATTCGTTCTCGGTCTCGTGTTTTTCTTGCACGCTTCGAGCGTTCTGGCGACGGTTTTCTACGTGGCCCCCGGGGGGAACGACGACGGAGATGGGCTTGCTCCGGAGCGGGCATTCCGCACGATCGGCCGGGCTGCCACCAGTGCGAACCCCGGTGATACGATCGTCGTCGCTCCGGGGATCTATACCGAGGGGAATCTGGAGCCTCGGGCCTTCGGGCACGTTTCCTTCCTGGCCGACTTCTCCGGTACGATGACCGGCGCGGATCCTGGCCACGTGGTCGTGGATGCCACGGGGTTCGACACCGGTTTCCGAATCTCGGGTAAGCTGAAGGTCCGGGTGGATGGCTTCGTGATTCTGGGGCCACAGTTCGGCGTGCACGTGAAAAGCGGTTCCGACGGTAGCCTCGTGCAGAACAACATCGTCACCGCTTGCGAGCGCCACGGTATCTACGTTCAAGATTCCAAGAACGTCGTCGTCTTCAACAACCTCGTGTACAAGAACGGGGAGAACGGGATCCTCGTTACCGGCAACGTCGCCGGCTCTCCCGGCGCGTGGGTGGTGCACAACACCGTTTACGGGAACGCGGGTCGGGGGATTTTCTTTTCGGGAACCACGATCGGTTCGCCCGGAGGCCGGGTGCTCAACAACGTCTTGCAGGGCAATGCGGTCGCGGGAATCCAGGTGAACGAGGTCTCGCGCCCGGGCTTCCTGGGGGCGGGCAACGTGTCCGCCGACCGGTTTCCCACCGGGACGCCCGTCGATGCCACCGATCGGCGGGTCGAAGACGTGGGGTTCGCCGACTCCGCGCCCAAGGTGGGAGGACTCATGTTCGCGTCGGACCGCTTCGAGCTGGCGCAGCGTTCTTCGGGGCAGGCATTCGACAGTCCGGCCGTCGACGCGGGCGTGGATTTCGCACGCCGGTTGCGCTTGACGCGGGGGACGACGCGCACGGACGGAAGATGGGACCGCTCGTGGGCGGATGCGGGTTTCCACTACCCGGGTCGCCTCCGGGAGCGGGTGGACTGGCCCGGCCGCCGGATTCGGGTTCGGAAAGTCCCGCTGTTCGCGGACTCGGGGCGAGGCCGGGACGAAGGATCCGGACAAACGCCGGCGGATCCACTGCGCACCCTTTCGCGATCGCTGGCCCTGGCGAGACCGGGGCACGTCGTGTTGCTGGGATCCCCGGTCTTTGCCGAGGGGGACCTGGACGTACCGGTGTACGGTGACGGGACCAGGGAGCTGGTGTTGAGGGGGAGGAGGGGGATGGTCGTGCTCGACGCGAGAGGCAAGACCCGCGGGCTCCGTGTGCCGGGCAAGACGCGCCTGGAGCTCCGGCGGCTGGCCGTCCGCGGTGCCGGGTCCGTCGGGATCGACGTGAGAGAAGGAGCGGAGGTTTCGATTCGGGACGCCCTACTCGAGGAGAACGGCAGTGACGGCGTCCGCACCGATTCGGGGAATCTGACGCTGGAGCGGGTCCGGGCAAGGGCGAACGGGGGCCGCGGACTGAATTCGATCGGGAGCTCGGTTTGGATTCGTGATTCGCAGTTCGTGGAGAATGGCACCGAAGGCATCTCGCTTTCGCGCAGCGAGTTTTGGATCGGGACGACTTCCGTGCGCTCGAACGTGCAGTCCGGAGTCCAGGTGCAGGGCGATTCCGAGGGGCACATCGAAGGAGGGGAGTTCTGCGCGAACGGTGGGCCAGGTATCTGGGTGTCGGGCGCTCGCTTTCTGGAAGTCGTCGGCGCGAGAGCCTGTGCCAACGCGAAGGAAGGTCTCTTGCTGCAGCAGACGGCGGCCCGCCTCGTCGCGCCCTACGTGACGGAAAATCGAGGGGACGGGATCAGAGTGGTGGGCGGGGAGCTGGAAGTCGCGGGAGCCGAGCTCCAGGAGAACGGCGGCCACGGGTTGACGGCGAGCTCCGTGCTGGAACTCTCGCTGCTGGAATCCGACGTTTCGGAGAACGAGGAGAACGGCGTTCAGCTCGTGCAAATTGCCGGTGCGACCCTGAGCGGTACCTTTCTGCGGGCCAACGGTGGAGACGGCTTGCGAGCGATCGACTGTCCCGACCTTGTCGTGCACAACAATCTGGTCGCCGACAACGGCTCGACGGGCGTGCTCGTCAGCGGAGAGACCGAAGGGTCACCTCGGGCCAGGATCGTGCAGAATACGATCGTCGGCAACGCGAACCGGGGACTCCTTCTCGGGGGTAGCGACCTCGAGCCGCCTTCGGACTCCGGTTCCGTGCTTCGGAACATCTTTCACGGAAACGGGGTCGCCGACTTGCAGGTCAATCGGCTCTCTCTCCCCGGGTACGTCGGCGACTACAATCTCGTGACGGGCCCTTACGGTGCCGCCACGCCGCCGGGTCTCCACGACGTCCTCGTCGTGGATCCGCTCTTCGTGGCGGAAGATACCGGTGACTATCGTCTTCGGCAGAGGGCGACGGGCCATCCCTACGATAGCCCGGCCGTGGATGCCGGCGACACGGATCCCGGAACTGCCGGCGTCGCCGGTCGGACGACTCGCGTCGATGGGGTCCCGGACTCGGGACCGGTAGATCTCGGGTTCCACTACCCACCTTGAGGTGAGATTTCGAAGCCCATGCGTCCCCTTCGCGTCGCCTACGTGATCCGCGACTTCCGCCTCGGCGGCGGCACGGAAAACCACCTCGTACAGCTTTTCGAGCGGCTGGACCGGACGCGGTTCCGCCCTTCGCTCCACTGTCTCTGGCGGAGGGGGGAGCTCATCGGGCGGGTCGAATCACTGGGCGTTCCGGTTTTCGAGTGCGGGCTTTCGGGCTCGCTTCTCTCGCCGGCGACGGCTCTCGCGGTCGTGCGGCTCGCGCGACTCTTCCGCCGCGAGCGGGTGGATATCGTGCACACGTTCCTGCCCCGCGGGGAATTCGTGGGCTCGCTCGCGGCGCGCCTGGCCCGGGTGCCGGTGCTTCTCTGCGGCAAGCGAGGTTGCCACTACCGGCGCGGTGCGGAAGCGGTGGGTTGTCGCGTGGCGAACTACCTCGCCGACGTCGTGGTGGCGAACGCCCGGGCCGTGCGCGACTTCGTCTCGGCGGACGAGAATTGCCCGCTCGAAAAAATCGTCGTCATCGAAAACGGCGTCGACACGCGGCGCTTCGCCCCCGTCGAGGACGCGCGCCCGTTCAAGGCTCGGCTGGGTCTGGATCCCGAACGGCCCGTCGTCGGGACGGTCACGAGAGCGAGGGTGAGGAAAGGGTACGAAGAATTTCTTCGAGCCGCTGCCGAGGTGGCCCGCTCGCGTCCGGAGGTCCAGGTGGTCGTGGTCGGTCAGGACACGAAAGAAAAGGTCCCCTGGGCTCTCGTTCGCGAGCTCGACCTCGAGCGCCGGCTTTTTCTTCTGGGGACGCGGACCGACATGCCCGAGGTTCTGGCGGCCTTCGACATTTTCGTGTTGTCTTCCCACGACGAGGGGATGTCTAATGCCATCATGGAGGCCATGGCCGCGGGGAAGCCCGTCGTGGCTACGAACGTCGGCGGCGCCCCGGAGCTCATCGAGGAAGGAGTCTCGGGGCTGCTCGTGCCGCCCAGGGAGGTCCCCCCGCTCGCCGCCGCGATCCTGCGCGTGCTCGAGAATCCGGACCTCGCTTCGCGCCTGGGTCGAGCCGCCCGGCATGCGATGGAGCGCGGGTTCTCCCTCGAAAGAATGGTGGAGCGGGTCGAGCGCCTCTACGAGACACTGTGGGAAGCCAAGGCCGTGTCCAGGAAGCTCGAGGTGGCCGCCCTGGTCGCTCGGCTGGAGCAAAGGAGCGAGTCATGAAGGTCACGTATCTGGGCCACGCCTGCTGGCTCGTGGAAGCACAAGGAAAGCGGATCCTGATGGATCCGTGGCTCAAGGACCCCACGTACCACGGGACGTGGTGGCATTACCCGCCGCTGCGGCTCACGGCACGGGATCTACCGAGGATCGACTTTCTCTACATTTCCCACGAGCATCCGGATCACTTCGATCCCGCCACGCTCGGTGAACTCGACAAGGATGCCACCGTCGTGATCGCCGATTTTCGGCAAAAGGGATTTCGGGAGCGGATTCGCCACCTGGGTTTCTCGGATATCCGGGAACTCCCGTTCGGGAAGACGGTGTCTCTCGCACCCGGTCTTTCCGTGCGACTCGTCCCCCCCGACCGGCCCTGGGACGACAGCGCCATCCTCGTGCAGAGCGACGGCCGTACCCTGCTCAACGTGAACGACTGTCACCTCGACGACGCGACCCTGAAACGGCTGGGGGAGGAATACGACATCGACATCGCCTTCCTGACGTTCACGGGGGCGAGCCAGTATCCGGGATGTTTCGACTTCCCCCTGGCGTCGAAGCTGGAACGGTATCGAGCCTCCAAGCACGCCCATCTGGAGGAATTCGTCCACTGGGCTCGCCTCTTGCGGGCGAAAAGAGCCGTGCCGGCCGCCGGAAATTACGCTCTACTCGCTCCGGACCAGCTTTTTCTCAACACACCGCAGTACGTGAACACACCAGCGGAGGCGATTGCAGCTCTGGCGACCGAGGCTCCCGACATCGAGGGGTTACAGATGAACCCCGGCGACGTCTGGACGCCCGAGGGGGGACTGGAGCGGGCCGCTCCGCCGCCCGACTGGGAGCGTCGCATGGAGGAAATCGAGGAACTGAGCGCGCGAAACGCAGCCCGGATCGCCGAGTATTTCGCCTCGGAGCCCACGGCGCCGCCGGACCTCTTCGACCGCTTCCGTGACTACTTCCAGCGCGTCGTGGCGGCGGATCCGGAGGCGGCCCGTAGGGTAGGCATCGTGACCTGGTGGGAGGTCACGGGGCCACAGGGGGGGGACTGGACCGTGGATTTCACCGGCCGGGGAGAGCTCGTCCGGCGGGGGGCTCCGTCGGACTGGAACCTGCGGCTTCGAATGCAGGACAAGCTCGTGTTCCTCGGGGTCTCCGAAGAGGCGAAATGGGAGAACCTCGTCCTGGCGTTCCGGGTACGACTGGCCCGCAGACCGGACCGATACATGAAGGAGTTCTGGACGTGGTTCTGTAAACTGCCTGTCTCCGACCCCTGCAGACTCCGCCACACGTGAGTCGTAGGCGGAAGGTTCGGGCGAGCGGGAGGTCGAGCGTCCGGCCGACCGGCGGGGCCGGACGGGCGGGAGCATGCGAAGAGAACGACACAAGCTTCTGGTCGTGGGGCTCGACGCCCTCTCTCCGGAGAAGCTTTTCCGAGAGTGGCGAGAGGAGCTTCCGACCTTCTCCTCGCTCGCTGCCCAGGGCGTCTGGGGGCGTCTCGAGAGCTGCCACCCGCCCATCACGGTTCCGGCGTGGAGTTGCGTTTTCACGGGACGGGACCCCGGGGAGCTCGGATGCTACGGCTTCCGGACGCGTACGTCGTACTCGTACGGTACTTACGATCTGGCTTCCTCGCGCAGCGTTCCGTTTCCGCGCGTCTGGGACCGACTCGGTCGCCGGGGATTCCGGAGCCTTCTCGTAGGGGTCCCCCAGACCTACCCGGCACCGGAGATTCGGGGCGAGGTCGTCAGTTGCTTTCTCACGCCGCCGGGGGGGCCACGGTGGACGTTCCCGGCTTCTCTGGCGGAAGAAGTTTCGGGTCGATTCGGGAGTTACCGCTTCGACGTCGAGGGATTCCGTTCGGCCGAATATCCCAGGATCCTGCGCGAGGTCTACGAGAAGACGAGAAAGGATTTCGACCTGGTGCGGTACCTCTGCGCGACCCGGCGCTGGGACCTCTGCGTGTTCGTCGAGATCGCGGTCGATCGCTTGCAGCATGCCTTCTGGGCGTTTTGCGACCCCGGTTCGGATCGGTTCGATCCGGAGGGGTCGTTCCGGTGGGTTCTCCGCGACTACTACCGCTTTCTGGACGAAGAGATGGCGAAGCTCCTGGAGGTGGTCGGACCGGACACGAGCGTGTTGGTCCTTTCCGACCACGGGGCACGTCGAATGGAGGGCGGGGTGTGCCTCAACGATTGGCTCGCGGCTCGGGGTCTTCTCCGGCTGCGGGAAACCCCGAGGGGAGCGACGGAATTTCGCCCGGAACTCGTCGACTGGCGCCGGACGGTGGCGTGGGCCGACGGTGGTTACTGCGGCCGCGTCTACCTCAACGTTCGGGGCCGGGAACCGTGCGGGTACGTGGCTCGGACCGAGTACGAAAGGGTGCGGAGCGAGGTTGCCGCGGCGCTACGGGAATTGGAGACCGCCGAAGGTGGGCGCCTCGAAACTTCCGTCCATACACCGGAGGAGCTCTACCGCACCGTGCGCGGTCCTGCGCCCGATCTTCTCGCGTACTTCGGGGATCTCGGGTGGCGCGTGATCGGAAGCGTAGGACACGGAACTTTCCGGATCCGGGAAAACGACCGCGGACCGGACGGCGCGAACCACGACTGGTTCGGCTCGTGGGTCTACCGGCCGTGTACGTCGACTCTCGGTGGCCGGGAAATCGAGGGCTGGGCGCTGGAAGCGATCCACCGTCTGATCTTGAGCGAATTCGGTCTCGAGGAAAATCCACTCGGCGGCTCGGAAGCGGGAGACCGAGAGCCTCCCTCCCTTCACCCATGAGGATCGGCCTCGTCATCGGTCAGCTCACGGCCGGAGGGGCCGAAAGGCAGCTCTCGCTGGTCGCGCGCGCTCTCAGGAGCTGGGGGTGGGAGCCCATCGTGTATTCCACGAGCGAGAAGACCGACCCTTTCGGGGACGAAATCCGCGCTGCGGGGGTTCCCCTGAGAGCGTTCGGCGGTTCTCCCCCGGAGCGCGTGGCAAGATTGCGGGCCGCCCTTGTCGGAGACGGTGTTCGCGTCGTCCACTCCTGGCTCTATCTCGGCAACGCTTACGCCTTTCTCGCCGTCGCGGGTCGCAAGGAGATCCCGCTCGTCACCTCGGCGCGCAACTGCAAGCGCCAGGGGGGAGCCGTGGACGTGCTCAACCGTCTCGCCTTCCGCCGGAGCCGCGCGATCGTGGCGAATTCGCGACTGGTTGCCGACTACGTCAGCCGGGCTTATGGTGCCCCGCGGGAGCGCGTGGTGGTCGTGTACAACGGTGTGGACCTCGGGGAGTTCGGCGCGCGGGCGGGAGACGGGCGTGAGGGTCTCGTCGTGGGTATGGGAAGACTCGTCCGGCAGAAAAACCCCGATCTTTTCGTCGACGCGGCAGCGCGCCTTTCGGGGCGAGCGCCCGACGCGTCCTTCGTGTTCTTCGGAGAAGGCCCTCTCCGGCGGTCCCTCGAGAAGAAAGTCGGGGAGCTGGGCCTCGGCCGTCGGGTGTCGCTCCCGGGAATCACGAAAGACGTGCCCGGTGTTCTTGCCAGGGCGTCGCTCTTCTGGCTGACCTCGGAGTGGGAAGGGCTTCCGAACGTGGTCCTCGAAGCCATGGCCAGCGGAGTGCCTCCGATCGCGACGGACGTGGGAGGAACCCGAGAGCTTTTCCGCTCGGGTCGGGAAGGGTTTCTCGTGGCTCCCGGCGACGTTTCCGGGTTCGTCGACTACAGCTCGGCACTGCTTTCGGACGCCGCGTGCTGGCGGGCGTTCTCTTCGCGGGCGCGGGAGCGGGCCGCGCGCTTTTCGAAAGAACGGATGCTCGAGAGCATGCGAGCTCTCTACGAGAGCCTGGGGAGATGACCGCGCGACCGACCGAGACACCCCGGGGCGCGAGCTGGCCCTTCGTGAGCGTCGTCCTGCCTTGCCGGAACGAGGAAGCGTACATCGGTTCCTGTCTCGAGTCGATTCTCGCGCAGGATTACCCGCCCGACAGGATGGAAGTCCTGGTGGTGGACGGTGCTTCCGAAGACCGGACCCGTGCCATCGTGGACGAGTGGTCCCGGCGAGACGCCCGGGTCCGGCTTCTCGAGAACCCGAAACGAATCGTACCCACCGGGTTGAACCTCGCGATCCGCGAGGCCCGGGGGGACGTGGTGGCACGAATCGACGCCCACACCACGTTCGCTCCCGACTACCTGCGGCAGGGGGTTCTCGCTCTTCGCCGAACCGGTGCGGCCAACGTGGGAGGGCCCATGGTGGCCCGTGGAGGCGGGCCGGTCGGCGACGCGATTGCAGCCGCGTTGAACTCGCCCTTCGGGGCGGGAGCCTACTTTCACTACGGCACGGAGGAACGCGAGGTCGATACCGTCTACCTGGGAATGTGGCCACGCCGGGTTTTCGAGGAGGTCGGACTTTTCGACGAGGAGCTCGTTCGGAACCAGGACGACGAATTCAACTACCGCCTGCGGAAGGCCGGCGGTCGGATCTTTCTGGTACCGACGATGCGCTCCTCCTACCAGAATCGCCGGGACCTCCGCTCTCTGGCACGCCAGTTCTACGAGTACGGATTCTGGAAGGTCCGGGTGTGCCAGAAGCACCCGCGGCAGATGAGCTGGCGACACTTCGTTCCTCCCGCGCTGGTTCTCGCTCTGGCGTCGCCCGCCCTCTCCTGGGGCGTGCCTCCGCTCGGCTGGCTCGGGCTCGGGGGCTGGGCGGCCTATCTCGCGGCTCTCGGCGGAATGACGGCTTCGATTCGGCGACGGGCGGGAGCCGTCGGGTCCTTCCGGTGGTTGCCGCTCGCTCTCGCGGTCATGCACACCGCCTGGGGCGTCGGATTCCTGGTGGGTGCGGTCCGCTTCGCCGGTCTCTGGCTCGGTGAAGAGCCGGTCCCTCCACGCCTCGCGACGGACGTGCCGGGAGGGGCCGTGCGGGACCGAAGGTCGACTTCTTTCGGAGGTGAGGGATGTACTTGGTGACGGGTGGAGCGGGCTTCATCGGAAGCCATCTGGTCGAAGCTCTCGTCGAACGGGGCGAGAGAGTGCGCGTTTTCGACAATTTCAGCACGGGACGAAGGGAGTTCCTCCGGCCGTGGGAAGGGAAAATCGAGGTCGTCGAGGGGGACCTGCGGGAGCTCGCGGCCGTGCGCCGGGCCGTCGAGGGGGTCGAGTTCGTTCTCCACCAGGCGGCGCTCCGCTCCGTCCTGCGATCCGTGGACGACCCGCTGAGCACGGACGACGTGAACGTACGCGGGACGCTGCACCTGCTCGTCGCCTCGCGCGATTCGGGAACCGTGCGGCGGCTCGTTTACGCCTCGTCTTCTTCCGTCTACGGGGATCGCCCGGAACTCCCGAAACGGGAAGACCAGCTTCCCTCCCCGATTTCACCGTATGCGGTCTCGAAGCTCACCGGCGAGTACTACTGTCGTGTCTTCTCGCACCTTTACGGGCTCGAAACGGTGTCGCTGCGCTATTTCAACGTTTTCGGGCCGCGCCAGAGCCCGGAATCGAAATACGCCGCCGTGATTCCCCTCTTTCTCCAGGCTTGTTTTCGGGGCGAACCCGCCGAGGTGCACGGAGACGGACTGCAGTCGAGGGACTTCACCTACATCGACAACGTGGTGGAGGCGAATCTGCTGGCTCTCGCAGCGCCGGGGGTGGCCGGGGAGGTGTTCAACGTAGCGTGCGGGGAGCGGCACACGCTTCTCGAAATCCTGGACGTGTTCGAGCGCTTCTCCGGCCGGCCCATCGCTCGCCGTCACACGGCCCCCCGGCCCGGCGACGTGCGGCACACCGAGGCGTCGATCGAGAAGGCGCGCGAGCGTCTCGGGTACCGACCCAAAGTCGGCTTCGAGGAGGGCCTGCGTCGCACGTACGAATATTTCCGGCGGACGTGGGGGGTCGGGCAGGACGAAATTGACTTGGGAAAGACAAGGGGCTAGCGTCCGCGAGGGACGGAGGTGGCCGGAGGGCGGAGGGACGAAGGGAGTGCGATGAGCATCCTCGTGGACCGAAATACGCGCGTCCTCACGCAGGGCATCACCGGGGCGACCGGCCAATTCCACACGAGAGCCTGCCGGGAATACGGTACGCTCATGGTGGCCGGTGTCACGCCGGGCAAAGGGGGGACGGACTTCGAGGGAATTCCCGTCTTCGACACGGTCGAAGAGGCCGTGCGGGCGACGGGCGCCAATGCCTCGGTCATCTACGTGCCGCCGCCGTTCGCTGCGGACGCCATTCTCGAGGCGGCCGACGCCGGAATCGAGCTCGTCGTTTGCATCACGGAGGGGATCCCGGTGCTCGACATGGTGCGGGTACGGCGCTTTCTCGAGGGGAAACCGACGAGACTCGTGGGGCCCAACTGTCCGGGGGTCATCACTCCGGGTCAATGCAAGATCGGGATCATGCCCGGGTATATCCACACGCCCGGGCGGATCGGCGTCGTCTCCCGGAGCGGAACGCTCACCTACGAGGCCGTCTACCAGCTCACGAAGCTCGGCTTGGGCCAGTCGACGTGCGTCGGGATCGGGGGCGACCCCATCGTGGGGACCGGATTCGTCGACGTCCTCGAACTCTTCGAGCAGGATCCCGAGACCGAGGCCATCGTACTCATCGGGGAAATCGGAGGCACGGCCGAAGAGGAGGCGGCGGCGTTCATCCGGGAGCGGGTGTCGAAGCCCGTGGTGGCTTTCGTCGCGGGCCAGACGGCACCGAAGGGCAAGCGGATGGGCCACGCGGGCGCGATCATCGCCGGGGGGCGGGGTACGGCAGCGGAAAAGATCGCCGCGTTCGAAGCGGCCGGAGTCACGGTAGCCCGCAGCCCGGCGGAGCTCGGGCTCACGATGGCGAGGGTCCTCGGACGAGCTTGAGAACGTATGGTGGAACGTACGCTCGGTATCGTGAAGCCGGATGCCGTGGCGCGGAATCTCGTGGGCGAGGTCCTGCGCCGTGCGGAGCAGGCCGGCCTCAGGATCGTGGGTCTCAAATTCCTGCGCCTGACGCCCTCGGACGCGGCCCGATTCTACGTCGTCCACAAGGACAAGCCCTTCTACCGGAGCCTCGTGGGCTTCATGTCGGAGGGCCCCGTTCTCGTTTTCGTCCTCGAAGGCGAGAACGCGATCGAGAAGTGGAGAGAAGTCATGGGCCCCACGGACCCGGCGAAGGCCGCGCCGGGTACGGTCCGGGGCGATTTCGGCACCGACATCGAGAGAAACGCGGTACACGGTTCCGATGGTCCCGACACGGCGCGCTGGGAAATTGCCTTCTTTTTCAGCCAATACGAGCTCGGTCGCTGAGGCGCGCGAGCCTCTCACGCCGGAAGGGTTGCGCGCGTTTCTGGCCGAGAGGGGCGAGCCTGCCTATCGAGCCGAGCAGATCCTGCGGTGGATTTTCGGCAAGGGGGCCCGGTCGTTCTCGGCTCTGACGGACGTGGGACGGGAACTCCGGGAGGCACTCGCCGCGCGCTTCGATCTCGTCCGGTTGGAGCCGGAACGGGTCTTTCGCTCGGTGGACGGGACCCGCAAGCTCGTGTTCCGGTCGAGCGGCGGCGACCGGTTCGAGGCCGTTCTCATTCCCGACCGAAAGCGGCTCACGCTCTGCGTCTCGAGCCAGGTCGGTTGTGCGATGGGTTGCAAGTTCTGTGCGACGGCGCGGCTCGGGCTCAGGCGCCAGCTCGCCGCGGAAGAAATCGTCGCGCAGTACCTCGCCGCGCGGGACATCCTCGGGCCGGAAGAGCGCATCACGAACGTGGTGTTCATGGGAATGGGCGAGCCCCTCCACAATCTGGACGCCGTTCTGGGCGCCATCCGAATCCTGACGGCCCCCTGGGGTCCCCGCCTGGCCTCCCGTCGTATCACCGTTTCGACGGTCGGGCTCGTGCCGGGGCTCGAACGGCTCGTGCGGGAAACCCGGGTCCAGGTCGCGGTTTCGCTCTTCACGGCGGACGACGCGACGCGAGGCGAGTGGATTCCGGCGAACCGCCGCTACCCGGTGGAGGTGCTTCTTCGAACCTGCCGGGCGCTTCCCATCCCGACTCGCCGCAGGATCACGTTCGAGTGCGTACTGCTGCGCGGTGTCAACGACTCGGAGGCGGACGCGGAACGGCTCGCCGAGCTCCTTCGCCCGATCCGGTGCAAGGTGAACCTGATCCCGTTCAATTCCTTCCCGGGAGCCCCGGGGGAGCCGCCGTCCTCGGAAGCGACCCGACGATTCCAGGAGGTCCTCCTTCGTCGTGGGATCCACGCGACCGTCCGGGCGAGCCGGGGGCGCGACATCGGCGCGGCGTGCGGGCAGCTGGCGGGAAGCCTCCCGGCCGCGGCCTGAGGAGCGAGGGCGTTGCGGACACTGGCGGTCATCGGAGGGAGCGGCCTCTACGAGATGGGGGGCTTCACGGACGTCGAGCGGCGGAAGGTGCGTACGCCGTTCGGCGAGCCGTCCGACGAGGTGGTCTGCGGCCGCATCGGGGAAGTGCGGGTTCTCTTCCTACCGCGTCACGGAGTGGGACACCGCTACCTTCCGGGAGAGGTCAACTACCGGGCCAACGTGTTCGCCCTGAAAGTCCTCGGTGCCGAGTGGCTCCTGAGCGTCGGTGCGGTCGGAAGCCTGAGGGAGGACGTGGCCCCGGGACACCTGGTGCTCCCGGACCAGTTCCTCGACCGCACCCGGGGAAGGCCGAGCACGTTTTTCGGCCGCGGGATCGTGGCTCACGTCGCGTTCGCGGATCCCGTGTGTTCGGAGTTTCGCCGCTGCGTTCGCCGGGCGGCCGAAGATTGTGGTGCCACGGTCCACGACGGCGGGGTCTACGTGTGCATGGAGGGGCCGCAGTTTTCCACCCGTGCCGAGTCGATGTTGCATCGGAGTTGGGGGGGGACGGTGATCGGGATGACGGCGGTGCAGGAGGCGAAACTCGCGAGAGAGGCCGAGATGTGCTTCGCGAGCCTTTCGCTGGTGACCGACTACGACTGCTGGAATCCTGCGTCCGGCGACGTGGAGATCGAGGACGTGTTGCGGATTCTGGGCGAGAACGTCTCGCTGGCCCGGCGGGTGGTCGCCCGAACCGCCGAACTCTTGCCGGCCGAACGGACCTGCCCGTGCTCGCGGGCTCTCGAGAACGCCGTCGTCACGGCCCCGGAAGCCGTTCCCCCGCGCGTCCGCGAGGAGCTGGCTCCCCTGCTCGAAGGACACGGGAGGCGCCGCCGGTGAGCATCGTCGTGGTAGGATCGGTTTTTTACGACACGATCGAAACGCCGCACGGCTTCGTCGAGGAAACGCTGGGAGGGGCGGCCACCTATTTTTCGTTCGCCGCGAGTTTTTTCGCCCCGGTGAAGATGGTCGCGGCGGTCGGGGAAGATTTTCCCCGGAGCGAGCTCGCCTCGCTGGAGGCGAGGGGCGTCGACCTGACCGGGGTGGAGAGTACGCCCGGGGCGTACGGGCCGGTGGAGGGGGCGCTACCACGAAGACATGAATTTCCGGGACACCCTGTCGCTCGAGTTGAACGTGTTCGCGGACTTCGACCCGCGGCTGCCGCCCTCGTATCGCGAGGCTCCGTACTGTTTTCTCGCGAACATCGACCCTGTCCTGCAGCGCAGCGTGCTGGAACAATTCCGCGGGCCCAGGATGGTAGGCTGCGACACGATGAACCACTGGATCGAGAATTCGCGGCGGGAGCTCGAGTCGTTGCTGCCCGCGGTCGACTTTCTCGTCATCAACGACGAGGAGGCGCGACTGCTCTCGGGAGAACGCAACATCGTGCGGGCCGCCAGACGCATCCTGGAGAAGGGAGCGCGGAGCGTGCTCGTCAAACGGGGGGAGTACGGGGTTCTGCGCTTTTCCCCCGACTCGGTCTTCGCCGTCCCCGCGTTTCCGCTCGAGGAGGTGTTCGACCCGACCGGGGCGGGCGATACCTTCGCGGGAGGATTCATG
The DNA here is from genome assembly GCA_026004195.1 of Candidatus Binatia bacterium. Lineage (NCBI taxonomy): Bacteria > Candidatus Binatota > Binatia (SeqCode) > Binatia bacterium. The sequence continues at coordinate 491,137 of BPIQ01000001.1, read as the reverse complement.
GGGGCCCTCGCTCGGTGGGGCCACGAGGACGAGCAAGCGGTGCGCCGGGCGATCGTCTACGGAACCGTGCTGGCCTCCTTCGCGGTGGAGGATTTCGGGCTCGGGAGGCTGCGCACGCTGACCCGAGAAGAGCTCGATCGCCGCTACAGGCAGTTCGTGAGCCTGACGGACGTGCCGCCCTGAACGGGGCGGCGCGTGGCGAAGCGCCGAGAGCCTTCGGGGAAACGGAAAGGAGGAAGCGTTGAAACTCTGCGTGGTCGGGACCGGATACGTCGGGCTCGTGGCCGGGACGTGCTTCGCCGAGAGCGGGAACGACGTGGTGTGCGTGGACATCGACGCCGAAAAGGTCGGACAACTTCGCCGGGGCACCGTTCCGATCTACGAGCCCGGGCTCGAAGAGCTCGTCCGCCGGAACCTGGAGGCCGGGAGACTCGATTTCACGACGGACCTGCGCGATGCCGTACGGCGGTCGCTGCTGTGTTTCCTCGCCGTGGGTACGCCGGAGGCCGAGGACGGCGGGGCCGACCTGAGCGGGATTTTCGGAGCCGCGGCGCAAATCGCCGAGGCGATGGACGGCTATCGCGTGATCGTGACGAAAAGCACCGTGCCGGTAGGGACGTCGGAAAAAATCCGCGAGCTGGTCGCGAGCCGCACACGGCACGAGTTCGACGTGGCTTCGAATCCGGAGTTTCTCAAGGAAGGGGCGGCGATCGAGGACTTCATGAAGCCCGACCGCGTGATCATCGGCTGTCGCGGGCCGCGTGCCATCGAACTCCTCCGGGAGCTCTACGCGCCGTTCGTGCGGACCGAGCATCCGATTCTGGTGATGAGTCCGGAAAGCGCCGAAATGACGAAGTACGCCGCGAACGCGCTTCTGGCCGCGCGGATCTCGCTGATCAACGAGATCGCCAACCTTTGCGAAAGGACGGGCGCGGAGGTGGACGACGTGCGCCGCGGGGTGGGTTTCGACAGGAGGATCGGCCACCATTTCCTGTTCCCGGGCGTGGGCTACGGCGGGTCGTGTTTTCCCAAGGACGTCCGTGCTCTGATCCGAACGGCCAACCAGCACGGGTTGCCGTTCCGGCTTCTCGAGGCCGTCGAGGAGGTCAACGAGCGCCAGAAGGGGATCCTGGCGGAAAAGGTGCTGTCGCATTTCGGGGGAAACGTCGAGGGAAAGCGACTCGCGGTGTGGGGACTCGCCTTCAAGCCGAGGACCGACGACATGAGGCAAGCCCCGTCGATCACGATCGTCGGTAGGCTCCTCGAGGCGGGCGCGGAGCTCCACGTGCACGACCCCGAGGCCATGCGCGAGGCTCGCAAGATCTTCGGGGACCGCGTGGTCTACCATCGCGTGAATTACGAAGCTCTGGAGGGAGCCGACGCGCTGCTGCTGGTCACGGAGTGGAACCAGTACCGGCGCCCGGACTTCGAGCGGATGAGGCGCCTCATGCGGCAGCCCGTGATCTTCGACGGTCGGAACGTCTACGACCCCGCGGAGATGCGGGAGTTCGGGTTCGTCTACTACTCGATCGGGCGGGCTCCGATCTTCCCATGACGGGAAAACGCGTCGTCGTCACGGGCGGGGCGGGGTTCATCGGCTCGCACCTCGCCGACCGGCTTCTCGCCGACGGGAATTCCGTGATCGCCATCGACAACTTCAGCACCTCGCACCCGCGGAACGTGGAGCACCTGATGGGCCACCCGAACTTCCGGCTCATCAAGCTCGACGTGACGGACTACGTGTACGTGGACGGCCCGGTGGACGCCGTGCTTCATCTCGCCTCCCTTCCGAGCCCCGTGGACTACCTGCGCAAACCCATTCCGACGCTGAAAGTCGGTGCCCTGGGAACGCACAAGGCGCTCGGCCTCGCCCGGGCCAAGAAGGCCCGCTTTCTTCTCGCTTCGACCTCCGAAGTCTACGGGGACCCCCAGGTGCACCCTCAACCGGAGAGCTACTGGGGCAACGTGAACCCGACCGGACCTCGGGGGGTGTACGACGAGTCGAAGCGCTTTGCCGAGGCCCTTACGATGGCCTACCATCGGTACCACGGTCTCGAGACCAGGATCTGCAGGATCTTCAACACCTACGGGCCGAGGATGCGTCCCGACGACGGGCGGGTGGTGACCAACTTCGTGGCACAGGCGCTGCGGGGGGAGCCCCTGACCGTGTACGACGACGGCGCGAGGACGCGGAGCTTCTGTTACGTGAGCGACCTGGTCGAGGGGATGGTGCGCCTTCTCGATTCCGAGGAGGTGGAGCCGGTCAATCTGGGAAACCCGGAAGAAATGACGATTCTGGAATTCGCCCACCTCGTCCGCCGGCTCACGGGGAGCCGATCCGAGATCGTCTTCGTGGTTCCCGAGGACGAGCGGACGCGGGACGATCCGCACACGCGGAGACCGGACATCACGAAAGCGCGGAAGCTGCTCGGGTGGGAACCCCGGGTGCCCCTCGAAGAAGGACTGCGCCGGACGATCGATTACTTCCGGCAGATCCTCTTCCCGGAGCGGGCTTGAAGCCGGGCGCGGCGCGCGGGATCTTGGGGCCATGGACCTCGCTCGGATCCGGAACTTCTGCATCGTCGCCCACATCGACCACGGCAAGTCCACCCTGGCGGACCGCCTCCTCGAGATCACCGGGGCCGTGAGCGAGCGGGAAAAAACCGAGCAGATGCTCGACAGCATGGAGCTCGAGCGCGAGCGGGGGATCACGATCAAGGCGAGTCCCGTGCGGTTGCGATACGGAGACTACGTCCTGAACCTCATCGACACCCCGGGCCACGTCGACTTTTCCTACGAGGTGTCCCGTAGCCTCGCGGCGTGCGAGGGAGCCATCCTGGTCGTCGACGCGACGCAGGGCGTGGAGGCGCAGACCGTGGCGAACGCCTACCTGGCTCTGGAACACGACCTCGAGATCCTGCCCGTGATCAACAAGATCGACTTGCCGAGTGCCGATCCCGACCGTGTGCGCGCCGAGATCGAGGACATCGTGGGGCTCGACGCGAGTTCGGCCCTGCTCGTGAGCGCCAAGGAGGGACGGGGCATCCGCGAGGTCCTCGAGGGGATCTTGCGCGTCGTTCCCCCTCCGCGGGGAAGTCGGCAGGAGCCGCTCCGGGCGCTCGTGTTCGACAGCTGGTTCGACTCGTACCACGGAGCCGTCTGCGTCGTGCGGGTCTTCGACGGCGTGCTGCGCCGTGGCGTGAGGATCCGGATGATGGCGACCGGGAAGGTGTTCGAAGTCTCCCGGGTGGGCGTCTTCACGCCTCGGCCCGTCGAGGTGGAAGAGCTCGGTCCCGGGGAGGTGGGCTTCGTGATGGCCGGCATCAAGGAAGTCCGGGACACGCAGATCGGAGACACCATCACGTACGCCGAGCGCGGGGTGGCGGTCCCCCTGCCGGGATTCCGGCCGGTCAAGCCGATGGTGTTCTGCGGTCTCTACCCCGTCGAGACGCAGCAGTACGGGGCGCTCCGGGACGCGGTCGAAAAGCTCCGGCTCAACGACTCGTCCTTCACGTACGAACCGGAGACGTCCTCCGCTCTCGGCTTCGGTTTCCGGTGCGGGTTTCTCGGGCTCCTTCACATGGACATCGTGCGGGAACGGCTCGAGCGCGAGTTCGGGCTCGCGCTGATCGCCACCGCCCCGACGGTGGAGTACCGGGTCCGGACCACGGCCGGCGAGACGCTTTCGGTGGACAGTCCCGCCAAACTTCCGCCCCCGCAGAAGATCGCGGCCATCGAGGAACCTTTCATCCTCGCCACGATCCACGTGCCGGAGGAGGCGCTCGGTTCGGTGCTGGGTCTCTGCGAGGAAAAAAGAGGGGTGCAGAGGGAACTCAGGTTCCTGGGCCGCGGGCGCTTTCTCCTGCGCTACGAGTTACCCCTGAGCGAAGTGGTGCTCGACTTCTACGACCGGCTCAAGTCCCTGACGCGCGGCTATGCTTCGCTCGACTACGAGTTCCTGGAATGGCGCCCGGGCGACCTGGTGAAACTCGACCTGAGGATCAACGGCGAGCCGCTCGACGCCCTTTCGTCGATCGTCCACCGGGAAAAGGCGTACGTTCGGGGACGCGAACTCGCCCAGAAAATGAGGGAGCTCATCCCGCGCCAGCTTTTCGAGGTCGTGATCCAGGCAGCCGTCGGGTCGAAGGTCGTGGCGCGCGAGGTCGTCAAGCCCCTCCGGAAGAACGTGACCGCGAAGTGTTACGGCGGTGACGTGACGCGCAAACGGAAGCTTCTCGAAAGGCAGAAAGAAGGCAAGCGCCGCATGAAACAGGTCGGGCGCGTCGAGATCCCGCAGGAGGCGTTCCTGGCCGTACTCAAGGTCGGAACCTGACCGCGGGGGAAACAGTGGCCAGGAAACACGAACCCGCGTCGGAAGCGACGAAAAAGAAGTCGGCGGCCCGGGAGTACGCCGAGGCGCTCGGTACCGCGGTCCTCCTCGCGCTGCTCCTCCGTACGTTCGTCGTCCAGGCGTTCAAGATCCCTTCGGGCTCGATGGAACCCACCTTGCAGATCGGGGATTACATCCTCGTCAACAAACTGGTCTACGGCCCGCGGGTCCCTTTCCTCGGCAAGCGGCTCTACGCGTTCTCGCGGCCCCGTCGCGGCGACGTGATCGTCTTCGTGTATCCGGTGGACCCGAGCAAGGACTTCATCAAGCGCGTCGCGGCCGTGGAAGGGGACACGATCGAGATCCGCGACAAGAAGGTTTACGTCAACGGCACGTTGGCCCAGGACTGCCACGCCTATTTCGCGGACGGAGAGAACGGCACGACGCTGGGACCGCGCGACAACTACGGTCCTCTGGTCGTTCCCCCGGGCAAAGTGTTCGTCCTCGGCGACAATCGGGACCGCAGCTACGACAGTCGCTTCTGGACGATCGACGGAAAGCCGAGCCCTTTCGTCGACCTCGATGCCATCAAGGGAAAGGCGTTTTTGATTTACTGGTCCTGGGACGGGAACGACCGTTGGGTCCGGTGGGAAAGGCTCGGGGACCGCATCCATTGACTTTTGTCCGGTGGGAAGGCATCGGCTTGGAACCCGACCCTGGGAGGTGAGGCATGCGGATTTCTCTGGGGCTCGTTTTCTTCGGAACTCTCGCATGGGCCGGCTCGACCTGGGCGCAGCCGCAGTTCCGGACCGCGCGGATCGAAGAAATCTTCGGGGGAACGACGGGGCAGGTTGCCTCGGACCTGAACGGCGACGGAAATCTCGACCTCTTCTTTCCCGCGGGGCAGGCGAGCACGGTCGCGGCGTTTTTCGGACTCGGGGACGGTACCTTCCGGCCTCAAGAGGACTGCCCGGCGCCCGTGCAGACACTGGCTCTCGGAACGGGAGATTTCGACGAGGACGGCCTGCGGGACCTCCTCGCGGTGGACGCGGGTTCCGTGGCGGTTTTACGGGGTACGGGCGGCCCCACGTGTCCGCAGGATGCGGTCGTGTCGACGCCGGGCCTGTGCGAGTTCTCGGGCGGGGCCTGCGAGGTGTCCGCCGACTGCCCCCCGGTCGAGACCTGTGACGAGGGCGTGTGCGCCATCTCGGGGAAGACCCTGCGGGAGCGCCGGAGAGTGCAACCGCGAGCGATGCGTGGTCGTTCTCGACGCGCCCGTGGCCGTGGCCGCGGAAGTGGAAGGCGGAGAAGGGCTCGACGTCGACATGGACGGCCACCTCGACGCGGTCGTCGTCAACGGGGAGGAATTGGGCTCCGTGGTGGTCTTGCTGGGGTCGGGAGACGGGCGCTTCCGGGTTTCGGAGGACGGGGAGCTGGCTACCGGGGCCTTGCCCGTCGCGGCGCTCGTGGGGGACCTGGACGGAGACGGGGACCCGGACATCGTGGCCGTCAACCGGAACTCGAACGACATCACGGTTTTTCGGAACGGCGGCTCCGGCCGCTTCGAGGAAGGGGTGGAATACCCCTGTGGCTCCTCGCCGCGGGCGGCCGTGCTCGCCGATTTCGACGAGGACGGCGTCCTCGACGTGATCCTGGCATCGAGAGACCAGAATGCGTTCACGTTCGTCCGGGGCGATGGAAACGCGGGATTCGGTGCGCCCAGGTCGTTTCCGGCGGGGATCCAGCCCGTGGGCATCGCGGCGGGAGACTTCGACGGCGACGGTCATCTGGACGTGGCACTCGCGAACAATCTTTCGTACGACGTGACCGTGGCGTTCGGGGACGGTTCGGGAAACTTTCCGCGGCGCCGCGACTTCCTGAGCGACGCGGGGACTTCGGCCGTCCTCGTGGGTCTTTTCGACGGCGACGACCTCCTCGATCTCGTGGCCGTGAACGTCGTGGTCCAGGAGGGCTCGAGCTTCGCGGTGCTCCGCGGGGAGGGCGGAGGTCGGTTCGCTGCGCCCGAAAACCTGCCGCTCGGGGCCAAGCCCAAGGCTCTGGCGGTCGGGGAGCTTTCGAACGACGCGCGGCCCGATCTCGTGGTCGCGAGCACGGACAGCGACCTGCTCACGGTTCTTTCGCCGCTGCGCGAGGGGTTCGTGCGAAGGGAGTTCCGGCTCGGCCGGCCCGCGACCTCGGTCCTGCTCCGCGATCTCGACGGCGACGCGCACCCGGACGTGGTGCTGCCGGCGGGAGAGAGTCTCCTCGTCGCGCCCGGCGACGGGAGGGGCGGGTTCGGTTCCTTTCGGACCTTCGCGACGGGCGCCTCTCTAGGAGGCGGAGTCGACGCGGCGGATTTCGACGGGGACGGAAGAGTCGACCTGGTAGCCACGCAGGGGACCGCGCAGAGGATCGTCGTCCTGCCGGGAAGGGGAGGGTTCGAGTTCGGGCCGCCCATGGCCGTGGCAGTGCGCCCCGAGGGTCTCGACGAGGAAATTTTCCCGCTCGGCCTCGTGGCGCGGGATCTCGACGGGGACGGGAAGGTCGACGTGGCCGTGACGAGCTTCCAGGACACGGGCTTCGTTTTCGTTCTCTTCGGGCGAGGCGACCTCGGCTTCGAGACCCCCGTGGCCCTTCCGGCCCGGCGCCGACCCTTCCGGGTGCTGGCGCACGACGTCAACCGGGACGGTAGGCTCGACCTCGTCACGGGGAACGAGGACTCGCAGGGACTGCTCGTCTTCGAAAACCTCGGCGGGCGCTCCTTCGCGGCGGCCGTCGCGGCGACCGGTACGGGAAGCGTGCCTGCGGGTTTGGCGTTGCGGGACCTCACGGGCGACGATGTTCTCGACGCGATCCTCGCCGATCGGACGGGCGAGCGGATCCGCATCTTGCCCGGCGGGCGCGCCACGCCTCCGTATTTCAACCCCGCGGTCTTCGCGTGTCCCGAGCCGAACTGCCTCGTCGCCGGTCGCACCCCCGTGGACGTCGTCGCCGCGGATTTCGACGACGACGGGGACTACGACGTGGCGGCCGCGAACGACGGCGGCTCGAACGTCACGATCTTCACGAGCGAACGGGGACCCGGAACCCTCCGGGGAGACGCGAACGGCGATACGCGGATCGACGCCGCGGATGTCGTGGGCGTCGCGAGGGCGCTCGTCTCCGGCGCGAACGGCCGGGCCGTGGAGGACGCGTTCCGGTCGGGGCTCGTTGCGACGCGCGGTGCCGATGCCAACGGAGACGGCACGCTCGACGCGAACGACGCGGTATCGGTGGGTGTCCGGATTTTCCGCGGGTGAAGGGCGAGGCTCCGTGCCGAGCGAATCGGAAATCCAGCAGGCGCTCGTCCGAGCCATCAAAGCCCGCGCCAGGGAGGAAGCCGACACGCTGCGCGGGCTCCTTACGGCCATCAAGAACCGGAAGGTCGAGACCGGGAAGGCGGAACTCGCCGAGGAGGAGGTCCTGCGGCTCGTGCGCGCGGAGCGAAAAAAACGGCTCGAAGCGATCGAGTTCGCGCGCGACGCGGGCCGGACGGACCTGGTGGAGCGGAACGAGCGGGAGTGTGCCGTGCTCGAGCGCTACCTCCCGCCCGAACTCGACCCTGCCGCCCTCGAGAACGCCATCCGCGAACTCTCCAGGGAGCTCGGCACGAAGGCCATCGGGCCTCTGATGGCGGCTTTGCGGGACAGGTATCCGGGTAGATTCGACGCGAAGCTGGCGAGCGAGTTGATCCGCAAGCTGGAGTGACCGGTGGCGTGGGGGCCGGAGGAGCGCCGACGCCTGTACGGCACGATGCGCCGGACTTTTTTCGTCCTGGGCTTGGTCGCCTCGGCGTCTCTTTTCGCCTCGCTCGCCGTGCTCACCTTGGTGGCCGACAGCCCCCTGGTGGCCCGCTGGTTTCTCGCGTCGGCGTTCGTCGCGGGCGTGTGCTTCGGTTGCGCGTTGCTCGCCTACCGCGCCGAGCGCTAGGGTGCGGCGGGGAGAGCGTCGGACTCTCCGGGCTCCTCGCCCGCCCGAGCTTTCCGCAACCGGAAAAGGAGTTCCGTCACCCGGCCCGCGAGCTTGAGTTTGGCGGCGAGACGCGCGTTGCGCTCGCGCTCCTCGGCGAGGAGGGCCTGGAGCCGCCGGTTTTCTTCCCGCAGGGACTCCACCTCCGCGTCCCCGCGGCTCGCGAAACGCTCTCCACCCGGCTGCCGCTCCACCGAAGCTCTGGCGATCCGGGCGCGGAGCTCCTGGAGCTGGCGCGAGAGTTCCTGTTCCCGCCGGTGGTCGGCCGCGATCGTTCGGGAAAGACTCGAGAGGACTTCCTGCTGGCGGCTTTCGATCTCGAGGAGTCGCGCCCGGAGAGCGAGAGCTTCCGTCCGTCCGGCTCGGCCGTCGCCCGCGCTCGAAAGGCGCCGCTGCAGGTCCCGAAGCGCGCCGAGTAGCCGCTGGTTCTCTCTCCGCTCGGCCAGGAGCTCTTCGCGCAGGACGGAAAGCTCGTCCTGGCCGCGATGCTCGGGCTCGGCGAAGGGCGGTACGGAAACTTCTTCCCGGAGTCGTCGCAGTTCTTCCTCGAGCGCGGCTCGACGCTTTCGTTCGCGGGAAAGCTCGGCCTCGAGCTGCTTTTCGCGGGAGGGAGGCGGATCCGGCGGGGCTTCCGGGCCGGCTCCCGGAGCGGTCGGGGCACTCCCCGTGCTCGCCGCCGTCGCCGAGCCGTTCCCCGGGGGAGCCGGTTCCACCTCGAGCCGGGCGCACCGTCTCCGAACGTCTTCCGACGGTCGGTCCGAGGCGGAACTCGTCCCGACACGGCGGAGGCCCGAGGACTCCGGGGTGCTGTCCGCAAGGGCCTGCCCTACGGGCCATGCCAGGCCCTGCGGTGCGCCCGGCGCGGTGGCCCCGAGGGGTAGAGCCACGGCCGTCACCAGCAAAAACCCACGCCCCCACATCCCGCGCTGCTCCTTACGCCAAGCTCGGACGGAAGTCCAGGGCTGCGGAGAGCTCTCAGGGTTGCAGGAGAAAGGACTTCCAGCCGCTCGGGCTTCTCACGAAGCATTCGCGGTGGTGGAGACGGTGCGCCCGGTGGGTCCAGAACTCGATCGTTTCGGGTACCAAACGGAAGCCCGTCCAGTAAGCCGGCCTCGGAACTTCCGTCCGCGCAAAGCGTTTTCGGAGCCGCCGCCACTCCTGCAGGAGCTCGGTCCGGCTCGCGAGACGCCGGCTCTGACGCGATACGGAGGCGGCGATCTGGCTCGTTTTGGGCCTCGTTCGCCAGTAGCGATCCGCCTCGTCGGAAGAGACGGGCTCGACGCGCCCCTCGAGCCGCACCTGCCGCCCGAGTCGCGGCCAGTAAAGGACGGCGGCTGCCCTCGGGTTGTTCCGCAGCTCGCGCCCCTTGCGGCTCCGCCGGTCCGTGAAAAAGACGAACCCTCGGCGGTCGACGTGCTTGAGCAGGACGAACCTCACCGACGGTTTCCCCCTGGGGTCCGAGGTAGCCAGAGCCATGGCTTCGGGCTGCGGCTCCCCGGCGCGGCGCGCCCGGGCGAACCAGGTCCCGAACTTTCCGATGGGATCCGGTGGCACGGGATTGCTGCCCTCAGGGCGGAGAGTCCGCGGGCACCGGAACCTCCGCGAAGCTCGACCGGCAGGGGGGACCGGAAGCATGGAAGTACCGGACGGTCGGTCCTTCGCGGAGCACGACCGTGGAGGAGCGCGTGCCGTAGGGGCCCCGGTGGACGCAGAGGCTTCCCGACGTCTCCGGGTCTCGGGGGTCGAGCGGTGTTTCGTGCCGGGAGAGAACCTGTCGGAGGCGGCTCACGACCTCGCGAGGGGCCAGGCGATCGAGAAGCGGACAGAGAAAGGCGAACGACAGGTAGGAACCGGCGATGCGCGGGCAAGTCGGGTCGTCGAGATCGAGGTTGCTCACCAGGTGGAGACCGGCTCGCAACTCTCGCTCCTCGAACCCCGCCTGGCGGTTCCGAACCAGGACGGCGCGAGCTCCGTCGGCCAGCAGGAGATGAAACGGGTTGTAGCGAGAGGGATCCTGGGCCCGGAGAAAGGCGAGTGCCCGCTCGACCGAGCCCTGGCGGAGCGCTTCGAGACAGAGGAGACCGCGCGACCGCAGGGTCGGGTCCGGTCCTCCGGAAGTCCGCCGGTTGAGAATCGCCGCCACGAGTCCCGAGGCGTGAAGGCCGAGCCAGGTTCCTCCCGCCTCGAGGTCCAAGCCGGCGACGATCCACGGCCGCTCGTCGAGCACGGCCGGTTCGCGCGTGGGCCGCGCGAGGAACTCGTCGCGGTTGGCGGCGAGGAGCAGGGGATAACGGCGGGAAGCCCGGAAGTAGACGGCGAGCGTGCACATGCAGCACGAGCATCATAACGGGCGGCTCCGGCCTTCGGCAACGCGACCGCCGGCTCGCCGTTGTCTGGCCGCGGGGGGCGTGGTAGCTTCGGTCGACGGAGGTTCCGGTCGTGTTCCAGTCCATCGACGAGGTCATCGAGCGCTTCGCGCGACTGCATTACATCTGCGACCGGCGGATCGCGACCGTCGTCTACCTGGCCGCCAAGCTCGAAAAGCCGATCCTCGTGGAGGGCCCTGCCGGGGTGGGGAAGACGGAGTTGGCCAAGGTTCTCGCCCGCGCGCTCGACCACGAACTGATCCGGCTCCAGTGCTACGAGGGGCTCGACGAGGCCAAGGCGCTCTACGAGTGGGAGTACTCGAAACAGCTTCTCTACACCCAGATCCTGAAGGACAAGATCAACGAGGTCGTGGGCGGAGCCCGCACGCTGGCCCAGGCCGTGGAGCGGATCGCGGCCGAAGACGACGTGTTCTTCTCGGAGCGGTTTCTCCTGCCGCGTCCTCTGTTGCGTGCCATTCTTTCGGAGCGGCGAACGGTGCTGCTCGTGGACGAAATCGACAAGGCGGACACGGAATTCGAAGCTTTTCTGCTCGAGGTGCTGAGCGACTTCCAGGTGAGCGTGCCGGAAATCGGGACGGTACGGGCCCGTCACGTCCCGCTCGTGGTGCTCACGAGCAACAACGCCCGGGAGATGAGCGACGCGCTCAAGCGCCGTTGCCTCCACCTCTACATCGACTTCCCTCCGGTCTCGCAGGAGCTCGAGATCGTCCGCCTCAAAGTTCCCGGGATTTCCGAAACGCTGGCACGGGAGCTCGTCGAGGTCGTGCACCGCATCCGTCAGCTCGACCTGAAAAAGGGTCCGAGCATCAGCGAGACCCTCGACTGGGCTCGGGCACTCGTGCTGCTCAACGTGGACCGGCTCGACGGGGAAATGGTGGCCGGGACGCTCAACAGCCTGGTGAAATACGAGGCGGACCTGCGGAAGGCCGAACGCGAACTCCGCGAATACGTGGAAGAGCGCCGCAAGGCGGAGCCCGGGGCGTCGGACAAGGATCTCCTCCACTGAGGGCACCGTGGAAGAGCGACTCGCCGAATTCGCCGCGCTGCTTCGCGAGAACGGCCTCCGTGTGTCGATGTCCGAGCACCTGGACGCGGCCCGGGCTCTCGCGCTGGCGGGACTCGCGGAGCGCGAGATCGTCAAGAACACGCTTCGCGCTTCTCTGGTGAAGCGCAGTGTCGACATCCAGGTCTTCGACGAGCTTTTCGACCTCTACTTCTCGGGGGCGGGCGCCGTGGTGCGAGGGGTGGAGACGGCGATGCGGGAGGATTTCGGTCTCAGCGGGGCCGATTTCCAGCAAGTCGTCGAGCAGCTCCGGGAGCTCGCCCGGGAATGGGGGATGGAGTTCTCCGAGCTGGCGCGGGCGTTGCTCGAGGCCGATTCGGGCCGGCTCGAGCGTCTGCTGCGGGAGGCCGGAGCCGCCGTGCAGGTCGGGCGTATCGAAAAGCCGTTCCAGGAGGGCCGTTACACGCACAGCATCGCCCAGGCCCTGGGGCTGGCCGCGCTCCAGCGAGAGCTCGACGCGTTCCAGGAGAGGCTCCGGGACTCGGACCTCGACCCGGGGCGCAAGGAGCTCCTCCGGAGGTTCGTCGAGCGGCGGTTCCGGGACCTCACGGAGATGGTCCAGCGCTACGTTCGGGCGGAGCTCGCCAAACGGCGGCGGGGGTCGGAAGACGACCTGCGCATCCAGAACCTGGCCGAGAAAAGCTTCTACTACCTGAGCGAGGACGAGATCCGCCGGATGCGCGAGGCGGTCACCAAGCTGGCGCAGCGGCTCAAGAACGTGGTGGCCATCCGACGTCGGCGGGGCAAGCGGGGGCGCTTCGACCTCAAGGCGACCCTGCGACGCAACCTGCAGCACGGCGGGGTCCCCTTCCACATCGAATTCGATCGGCGCGTCCGGGAAAAGCCCCAGGTGATGGTTCTCTGCGACGTATCGGATTCCGTCCGCAACGTCTCTCGCTTCATGCTGCAGTTCGTCTACTCGTTGCAGGATCTCTACTCCCGCGTCCGCAGCTTCATTTTCGTGAGCGACCTCGGCGAAGTGACGCGGCTTTTCGAGGAGAACGAAATCCAGCGAGCGATCGATCTCGCCCTGAGCGGGGCCGTCGTCAACGTCTTCGCCCACTCCGATTTCGGCCGCGCTTTCCGGATTTTCCACCGGGATTACCTCGGCGCGGTGAACAAGAAGACGTCGGTGATCATTCTCGGCGACGCTCGCAACAACTACAACCAGCCGCACGAGTGGGTCCTGCGGGACATCCGGCAGCGGGCCAAGCAGCTGATCTGGCTCAATCCCGAGAATCGCCTCACGTGGGGCTTCGGCGACAGTGAAATGGACCGCTACGGGCCGTACTGCGACCTCGTGCACGAGTGCCGGAATCTCAATCAGCTCTACCGCGTCATCGACCGGCTGGTGGCGTGACCGGGAGAAGGCGTTGACGTGCCGGGCGCTTTCTGAGCAGAATACCCGAGCGGAAGGAGATCGGTCATGCGTGACGACGTGATTCTCATGAACGTCGGGGGGCTCACGCTCGATCCGACGACGAAAACCCCCATCGTGATCCTGCGCGACCCGGAGAACAAGCTGAATTTACCCATCTGGATCGGGCTCCTCGAGGCCACGGCGATGGCGACCGAACTCGAGGGGATCAAGATGCCCCGCCCGATGACGCACGATCTCCTGAAAAACATCCTGAGCGACCTCGGGGCGACGGTGGAGTTCGTCGAGATCACGGACCTGCGGGAAAACACGTACTTCGCGCTGATCCACCTGCGCTACCGCGGGAGCGAACTGGCGATCGACGCGAGACCGAGCGACGCCATCTCGCTCGCGCTGCGGACGAAGAGTCCGATCTACGTCGCGAAAAAAGTCCTCGAAGCGTCGAGCGTGCTCCAGCAAATGGAAGAAGGCGCCGACACGAACCTTTCGAACGTTTCGCCCGACAAGTGGGCGGAAATTCTCGAACGCATGACGCCCGAGGACTTCAAGTACAAGATGTAGGACCCCGCGAAGGCCCGAGAGGTGGCCACGAAGGTCCGTATTCGGCGCAAGGATCTGCGGCGGCCCGACGAGTTCGTCAGCACGACCCTGCGCATCGTTCGGTACGCGCAGAGACATCGGCGCGTTCTGCTCGTTTCGGCCGTGGCAGGCTGCGTACTCCTCGGTGGCCTGGCCTGGACGACGCATGTGCGTCGGGTGCAGCGGGAACGAGAGAACGCGGTTCTGGCCCGTGCCGTGAGCCTCCACGAGGCGAAGAAGTACGGGGAAGCTCGAAGTGCCCTCGAGGGGTTCCGGTCGGAGTTCGGGGATTCGCGGCTCCGGGCGCTCGCGGCTCTTTATCTCGGGCGGGTTCTCCTGGAGACCGGTGACGCAGCCGGAGCTCGCTCCGTGCTCGAGGAAGCGGCCTCGGGGCTCGAGGAGGCGTATTTGCGGCAGGGGGCGCTCGTCGCGCTCGGGTATGCCGAAGAAGCGCTCGGCGACCATGCGAGCGCGGCACAGCACTTTTTCGAGGCGTCGGAGCTTCCGGGTGGCGAGGCCGCGGTGGCTCTTCTCGGTGCGGGGCGGAATTTCGAGCTTGCCGGTCGGAAGGAGAGGGCTCTCGAGGCGTATCGGGAGTTTCTTGCGAGGTACGGGAACCTTCCGGAGCGGAAGTTCGTGGAGGAACGGGTTGCGTGGCTCGAAGGGGCCGTGGGAGCTAGTTGACATAATGTTCATTATCAGACGTTATGCCAGCGCGGCGGTTTTTCGGGCCGGGAGCACGCTCCTCTGTACCCGGGCCGCTTTCTCCCGACACCCCGCGGTCCCGCAAACCCGCTCACGACGAGGCGCGGCTCGGGGCCGGGTGCCCCGGTCCCTAGACGCGTGCGGACGGGTCGAAGAGCTTTCGGTGCTCTTCGAGGGCAAAACGGTCCGTCATACCGGCAATGTAATCCGCCACGACCCTGGGCAACGATTCTTCGGATTCGGCCCTTCGGAACACGTGCTCGGGAAGCTGGCGGGGCTCGGCCATGTATTCCTCGAAAAGCTCCCGTACCACGCGCTGGGCCTTCCGTGTCATCCGCACGACACGAGGATGCCGGTAGAGATGTTCGAAGAGAAACGCCTTGAGTTCCGAGAACTTCTCGCGTAGGGGCTCGCGGAAAGCGGCCAGAGGCTTTCCGAAACGGCGGACGTCCTCGTAGGAGCGGATGCCGTTTCGCTCGAGAGTTTCGCGGACGTTGCCTACGAGGTCCGTCACCAGGCGATCGATCAGGTGGCGGATGGCCTGGTAGCGGGTCACGGCGGGATCCTGGACGTGGGAGGCCCAGACGAGCGCCGCGCTTTCCCGCCAGAGCTCCACTCCGAGGAGGTCCCCGGCGTCGAGCATCCCGGACTGGAGGCCGTCGTCGATGTCGTGAGCGGTGTAGGCGATTTCGTCGGCCAGGTCGACGATCTGGGCCTCGAGAGCCGGAGCGAGGCCGGGCTCGAAATCGCGGGCCAGGGGACGGTCGTACGGGGGCGAGTGCTTCACGATACCCTCGCGAACCTCGAAGGTGAGGTTCAGCCCCGGAAACCCGGGGTACCGCCGCTCGAGTTTCTCGACGATCCGAAGACTCTGCGCGTTGTGCTCGAATCCCCCGTACGGGAGCATGCACTCGTGCAGCACGCGCTCGCCCGCGTGTCCGAAGGGAGTGTGGCCCAGGTCGTGAGCGAGCGCCACCGCTTCGGCCAGGTCTTCGTTCAGACCGAGCGCGCGTGCGATCGTGCGGCTGATCTGCGCGGCTTCCATCGTGTGGGTGAGGCGGGTCCGGTAGTAGTCACCCTCGTGGTTGAGGAAGACCTGCGTTTTGTACTCGAGACGGCGGAAGGCGGAGCTGTGGATGATCCGATCGCGGTCCCGCTGGAAGGCCGAACGAAAAGGATGCTCGCACTCCGGATGTACCCTTCCCCGCGAGCGGGCGCTGCGCGCCGCGTAGGGTGCGAGGACGCGCTCCTCGAAGTCCAGGCCGGCGTGCTTCATCGAGCTTGCGTCTCCGCGCTTTCTTAGCGACCCGCTCTTCGCCCGGCAAGGCGCACCTCTTGCGCGAAGTCGTGGAAAACGCGATGGTCGATCGCTCGAACGAGATGGCCCGGGAACCCACGACGTACTTCGCGGCGACGCACGACGGCTGGAGGCTCGCTCTCCACCGCTACCCGGTTCCGGGTGCCCCGACCGTTCTCGTCTGCCCCGGCTACGGTTGCAACCGCTTTTTCGTGGACTTCGACGCTCGATACTCCCTCGCGAGGTTCTTCGCCTCCTTCGGGCTCGACAGCTGGGTCGTCGAGCTTCGCGGCCGGGGCGCGAGTTATCCGAGCGGCCAATGCCGGTCGCCGGACTGGTGGACATTCGACGACCTGGCCCTGGTCGACGTTCCCGCGGTTCTTTCTTTCGTCCGCGGAGAAGTCGGACACGAGAGGATGGTCTGGGTGGGGCACAGCATGGGAGGCATGCTTCTCTACGCCTACCTCTCGGCCGCCGGCGAAGAGGGTCCGAAGCCGCTCGGCGGGGTGACACTCGCCTCGCCCGTCGTCTTCCCCCCGGTCGCTTCGGAAGCCGCGCGCTACCTGGGCCAGTTTTTCCTCTCCCTTCCCATCGGAAGTCGCGTCCCGCAGCGGCAGGTCCTCGGCGCGCTGTGGCGTCTGGTCGGCTGGACGCGTGCCGTGGAGATCGGGATGAATCCCGCCAACACGGACCTGGACGCCGCCGGAGAGGCTCTGAGAAAAGCCCTCACGAACGTCTCCCGGGGCAAGCTGCGGCAACTCGCCCATTGGTCCATGACCGGAAGGTTCGCCTCCGCGGACGGAACCCTCGACTACCGGGCGGGACTTCGTCGCGTTGCGCTTCCGTTCCTGGTTTGCGCCGGCGCCGCGGACCGTCTTGCCACGGTCGAGGCCGTCGGCCGGGGCTTCGAGCTTCTCGGAAGTCCGGAAAAGGAGTTCGTGGTTTTCTCGAAGGACGCCGGGTTCTCCGCGGACTACGGACACGTGGATCTCGTTTTCGGGCACCGAGTGCGGGAGGAGGTCTTCCCGCTTCTCGTCGATTGGATCACGCAAGCCGTCGGGAGGTGCTGATGGAACGGCGGGTTCGGTTCGGAATCCAGACAGGCCAGCAGTTCGCGAGCTGGAAGGAGATCGTCGAACTCTGGCAGCGCGCGGAGGAGCTCGGATACGACACGGCCTGGACGTACGACCACTTCGTCGCCGTCATGATGGACCCTTTCGACCCGACCCTGGAGGGCTGGAGCTGCCTTGCGGCTCTTGCCGTGCACACGAAAAGGATCCGAATCGGGGCGCTCGTGACCGGCAACACGTACCGTCACCCGGCCATCCTGGCGAAGATCGCCACCACGGTGGACACGATCAGCGGGGGGCGGCTCGAGTTCGGCATCGGTGCGGGCTGGTACGAGCCCGAACATCGGATGTTCGGGCTCCCGTTCGGGACTCCGGGGGAACGGTGCGAGCGGCTCGACGAAGCGCTGCACGTGATCCGGCGGCTCTGGACCGAGCGGGAAGCTTCCTTCGAGGGGAAGTACTACCGCCTCGACAAGGCGATCCACGAGCCCAAGCCGTGGCAGAAGCCCCACCCGCCGATCGTCGTGGCGGGAGCCGGAGAAAAGAAGCTTCTGCCCGTGGTCGCACGACACGCCGACCACTGGTCGTCGTTCGGCTCGCCGGAGGTGTTCCGGCGGAAAATCGATCTCCTCGCGGAGCTCTGCCGCCGCGAGGGCCGGGACGCCGATGCCCTGGAGAAGTCCGTTCTCGTGCCCGCCGCGATCACGGACGACGCGGCGGAGGCCGAGGCTCTCGTGCAAGGCTACGCAGCCTACCAGGGTCTCCCGGAAGCGGAGGCCCGGAAGTGGATGCTCCTCGGGAACCCCGACGAAGTGGAACGGCAGATCCGTGCGTTCCTCGACGTCGGCGTGACGCATTTCATCCTGACGCTCACGCCGTTCAACCTCGACGTCCTCGAACGCTTCGCCCGCGAGGTCCTACCGCGCTTTCGGCCCCGAGCCTGAGAACTCCCGCCGGACGAAGCGGTCTCCTTCGAAGTGGCCCACGCGATAGCGCCAGGCGAAGGGCCGGAAACGAATCCCGAGCCTGCGGCAGAACTCCCGCACTTCGTCGGAAAGCTCGTCCTGCGGCCCCACGACGCGACCCGCCTCGAGGTCGAATACGGTGCATCCTTCGGGTGTGGCCGCGCCGAACACGAGGAGGACGACTCGCCCGTCGTTCTCGATACGCGGGACGCTATCGGGGAAGAAGCCTACGGCCGCGTTCGGGCCGAGCCGCATCCACGTACCTTGCCCGGTTCGTTCCTGCGCGACCGGCCATCCCAGGCGTTCCAGGCGCCGGACGAGCTCGGGCAGCCTGCGCGAGAACTCGGCGATGCGCTCCTCTCGCGTGAGGGGGCGAATCTCGCGGATGACGCGAGCCGGCACTCCCCCGACGAGCACGCGTTCCGGGACGTCGAGGGCGACGAACGACTGGACGAGCACGGTCGCGCCGCTGCCGATCCGCACGCCGGGAAACACGAAGGCGTTGTTCCCGACGAAAACGTGGTCCCCGATCTCGATCGGCGCGAAGACGGACGCGTAGCCCCGGAGGATCGACTGCCAGTGGCTGTGGGTGAAGAGCATGGCACCGGCCCCGATACAAACCTCGTCGCCGAGGCGGATGGGAAGCCCCGGGTTGAGGTACGCGCCGTCCCCGAGAAAACAGGCGTCGCCGATCTCGAGCCGGGCTTCGGGCTCGTTCCGACCTCCCCCTCCGATGGTCACTCGATCTTTCGACCAGAGCGCGTCCCCTACCCTCGCTTCCCGGCACTCGAGTTTCGTACCCCGCCCGAAAGCCACCAGACGCCCGAGCTCGAGCTTCTCGCACTCGAAGTGGCTCTCCGGTCCGAGGACCGTCCCTCCGCCGATCCGGATTTCCCTGGCGAGAACGAGCGTGCCCTGCTCGATGCGAACCCCCTCCCCGATCGCGGCTCCGTGCCTGCGGTACAGTTCCACTTTCGCCTCGGACGGAAGGTCGCGAAAGCGTTCGGGGTACCTTCGGAGGAGGTCGAGGAAACCAGGGTCCAGCTCTCCCGCACCGCGGGCCCGGAGGACGTCCTCCCGTGTGATTTCCCCCCGGGGGCCACTGCCTCGGAGCCCCTCGAGGGAGACGCCGAGCTCGCGGGCGAGCCGACGGGCGGCGGGACTTGCCGGGTATCGGTCGGGCTCCGGGCCCAAGGACCTTCGCCCGGGAGTTCCTCTTTCGGCGCGCCCGGTCACGGCCGGTTCTCCGCAGATCTCTTCGGGGAGGGCTTTTTTCGGCCAGGCGTCGGGCGGGGGAACGGGTTCGTCTTTTTCACCCACGAAGGCGAGGATCGAAAGGACCGGGACGCGTCGGCCTTCCGGAGCCACGATTTTGCGGAGCACGCCCCCCGTCTCGGCTTCGATGTCCACGTTCACCTTGTCGGTCTCGACCTCCACGAGAAGGTCACCCGGGGCTACGGTTTCGCCCTCCTGCTTGTACCACCGTCGCACCGTGGCGTGGGTCATGTTCGCTCCGAGCACGGGTAGGTAGACGGCTTCCATGGTCGAGGGGGGGTCAGGCCGGGCGCAGGACCTCTCGCACCGTGCGGGCGATGTCCCCCGCCTGCGGCAGCACGGCACGTTCGAGGACCGGGCTGAACGGGATCGGCACGTCGAGCGCGGCCACCCTGCGCACGGGAGCGTCGAGGTACTCGTAGGCTTCTTCGCAAACACGCGCGACGATTTCCGCACCGACCCCTCCGGTGTACGCTCCCTCCTCCACCGTGACGAGGCGCCCGGTTTTCCGGACCGAGTCGCAGACCGTGACGGTGTCGAGCGGCACGAGCGTGCGCAGGTCGATCACTTCCGCTTCGATTCCCTCGCCGGAGAGCTCCCGTGCAGCCTCGAGAGCGAGCAGGGTGCCGTGAGAATAGGCCACGAGCGTCACGTCCCTGCCTTCGCGGAGGATCGCCGCTCGGCCGAAAGGTTCCGGCTCGGGATCTTCCGGGACTTCTCCCGTCGTGGCGTACAGGAGTTTGTGCTCGACGAAGAGCACGGGGTTGTCGTCGCGGATCGCAGTGCGGAGGAGTTTCGCGGCGTCCGCCGGCGTGGCGGGTGTCGCGACCTTGAGGCCCGGTGCGTGGAGGAACCAGGCTTCCAGGCTCTGGGAGTGGGTCGCCCCGTACGAGCGCCCTCCGCCGGCCGGAGTGCGCAGGACCAGCGGCACCCTGGCCTGCGGGCCGTAGACGTAACGGAACTTGGTCGCGTGGTTGAGGAGCTGGTCCATGGCCAGCGTGAGGAAGTCCATGAACATGATCTCGACCACGGGCCGCAGGCCCAGAAGCGCGGCCCCGGTAGCGACGCCCACCAGCGCCGCTTCCGAAATCGGAGTCGAACGGACGCGTTCGGGTCCGAACTCGTCCAGGAGCCCCTTCGTGACTCCGAACGCTCCGCCGTAGACGCCGATGTCCTCGCCGAGAAGAAAAACGTCCGGGTCGCGCCGCATCTCGCGGCGGAGCGTCTCTCGGATGGCGGCGGCGTACGTCAGTTCGGCCATGGGTCGGGCGTGAAGACCCCTTCTCCGGCGCTCTCGGGTGCCGGGAAGGGGCTCTCTCGGGCGAAGGCGACGGCTTCGTCGACCCGGGCGAGAGCCTCCTGCCGGACCGCCTCGACGTCTTCCTCGCGAAGCCGCTGCGTCTCCGTACACCAGCGCGAGAACAGGACGATCGGGTCCCTCTTCCGCCACGCCTCTTCCTCCTCCCGCGTGCGGTAGACCCTCTGGTCGCTCTTCGAGTGGCCGAGGAACCGGTAGGTGAGACATTCGAGCAGTGTGGGCCCCTGCCCTCTTCGGGCCCTTTCGGCGGCCTCGCCGACGTGTTCCGCGACGGCCCGGACGTCCATGCCGTCGACCCGCACACCCGGGATTCCGTAGGCCAGGGCCCGGCGGGCGAGGTCTTCGGTCGCGCAGGCTTCGCGCACGTGCGTGGACATGGCGTAGAGGTTGTTCTCGCAGAGGTAGACGACCGGCAGGCGCCAGAGTGCAGCCAGGTTGAGCGACTCGTGAAAGACACCCTGGTTGGTGGCTCCGTCGCCGAAAAAGACGACCACGATGCTCTTGCGACGCCGCATCCGCATGGCCAGCGCAGCTCCGGTGCCGAGGGGGATTCCCCCTCCCGTGATGCCGAACGACCCCAGGTGGCCGACGGAAAAATCGGCCACGTGTTGCGTGCCTCCCCGACCGCCTCCGTATCCCGTGACTTTGCCGAAAAGTTCGGCCATGAGCTTTTTCGGCGACCCGCCTTTGGCGAGGAGATGGCCGTGTCCCCGGTGGGTGCTCACCGTGCAATCGGAAGGCTCGAGGACGGAACACGCCCCCACGGCGACGGCCTCCTGTCCCACGTAGGGATGCGTCGTGCCTCGGATGATCCCTTCGGAGACGAGCCGCAGGACTTTCTCCTCGAAGAGCCGGATGAGCCACATCCGGAAGAGCCACTGCCGGCATTCGCGGGGCGACGGGTCGGTCATGCTCGGGGCTCCGGGCGCACGATTTCTTTGACGACCTCGAAGGCCTCGGCGTAAGCGCAGCCGACCTGGAATCCGCGTTCCGCTGCTCTACCGCGAACGGCAGCGATCCAGCCAGGGCCGTAGACCTCGAGCTGGGTTTCGTAGGACTCGAGACTGCGGATCTTGCACTCGATCGTGTCCGAGATGTCGACGAACCGCTGGGGGCGAAACGCCCGCTCGGTGATTCCGCCCGGTATCGTCGCTTCGTACATGTAAACGGAGCAGCTGTTCCGGCGCGTCGCGGCGAGCACCGCGCGCGTCGTGGCCACGTGCTCCGGGTGGCTGTCGCCGACCCAGTGCGTGTAGACCTGTGTCGGCCGGAATTCCTGGAGGAGCCGGTCGAGGGTGCCGACGAGCCGAGCGTCGGGGCGGATTTCCTCTCGCCGCAGACCGAAGGAACACAGTTGCGCCCCGAGGATTCCGGCCGCCCTCTCCCCTTCCTTTCGCCTTCGCTCGCGTTCGGCCTCGGAGGCGTCGCCGTTTCCGGCAGGGATCCGGAAGTTCACGATGAGCACCGGGTAGCCGCGGCGAGCGAAGCTGGCGATGGTACCGCCGGCACCGATCTCGGCGTCGTCGGGATGGGTGCCGAAGACGAGGATGCGCTCCACGGGAAAGCCACTGCTAACACGGCCCCGAAAGGGGAGAAAAGGAAATTCGAAGTGGAAGTGACGAAGATCAGCTTCAGTCTGTTGACGCAGGTCAGCTCCGGCCGTGCGCCCGATTCCCCGTCGTGGTAACCCTCGATCGTAGAAAAGGGGGGCGGCCGGTGGACGAAATCGACATCTTTCGCCGGACTCTCCGGACGTTTTGCGAGGAAAGACTGGCTCCGCTCGTCGCACGTTCGGAGGCGCTCGAGCGTTTTCCTCGCGAGCGGATTCTCCGACCCATGGCCGAGCTCGGCATCTTCCGGTTGGGCGTGCCGGAAGAGCTCGGAGGACTCGGAGGCGGCCTCGTCCTGCAGTGCGAGATCGCCAGGGAAATCGGCCGGGTCTCCGGTTCCTTTGCCGTGTCCGTCCTTCCGTCGGTACTCGGTCCTTCGCTCCTCGCCGACCTGGGCACGAGGGAGCAGTTCGACCGTCTGGCTCCACCGCTCATGGACGGCGAGCACATGGCCGCCATTGCGCTGACCGAACCCGAGGCCGGCTCCGACGTCGTGGCGATGCGCACCGTGGCGACGCCCGCCCGAGAGGGGTTCGTCCTTCGCGGGACGAAGACCTTCGTGACCAACGCCCCGGTGGCGGACCTTTTTCTCGTCGCGGCCGTCCTCGACTCTTTTGCCCGCCGGCCCGGCCCGGAGCGGGCGGCGGGGATCGCGCTTTTCCTCGTGCGCCCGCAGGAGCCGGGGTTCCGGATCTCCCGGCGGATCGAAAAACTCGGCATGCGGGCTTCCGAGACCGGCGAGATCGTCCTGGACGACTGCTTCGTGCCGGCCGAAAACCGTCTCGGGGGGAACAGGGGGAATTTCCTCGGCCTTCTCCGCGTCCTCGAGCGAAGTCGCCTCTACGTGGCAGCGCTGTCTCTCGGGATCGCGGCCGCGGCGTTCGAGGCGGCGCTCGGGTACGCGAAGGTGCGCAAGGCGTTCGGAAAGGCCATCGGAGACCACCAGGCCATAGGCTTCAAGCTCGCCGACATGGCCCTCGAGCTCGAGGCGGCGGAGCTCCTGGTGTTTTCGGCCGCACGGGCCTTCGACCGAGGGGAAAAGGCGGGTGCGAGAGTTTCGATGGCGAAGCTTTTCGCGAGCGAGGCCTCCGTCCGCATCGCCAACGAAGCGCTCCAGATCCACGGCGGCTACGGTTACACGACGGAATTTCCCGTCGAGCGGTACTTGCGCGATGCCCGGGTCGGCACCATCTGGGAAGGCACCTCGGAAATGCAACGAAGGACGATCGCTCGCTCCCTGGGACTTTCGCCGTGAGAGGGGCAACGAAGAGCGTCTCGCGACGTGGCCGGTCGGCGAACCCGGAGTTCGACCCCGAAGGGACGCGATTCTGGTTGCGGCTCGTCCGGGAAACGATCGGTCGCTACTTCCGGTTCGAGGTCCTGGGCTGCGAGAACCTCCCCCGGGGGCGGTGCATGGTGGTGGGTTGCCACGGGGGCGTGATGCCGTACGACGCCGCCCTGGCGCTCGTGGCCATCGAACGCTGCACCGGGAGGCTCGCGCGAGCGGTGGGGGACCAGTTCTGGGGAAAGCTCGGCCCCTTGTACGATTTCCTCCGCAGGCGGGGTGCCGTGGTGGGCGACCGCGACGTGGCCGTCGAACTTCTGCGCGAAGGAAACATCCTGCTCGTCATGCCCGGCGGGGCCCTCGACATGACCCGGCCTTACTGGAAACACCCCTACCGCGTGTTACCCCACAAGGGTTTCGCCCCCGGGCACGGGGGATACATCAAGGTTGCCCTCCGTGCAGGTGCGCCCATCGTCCCGATGGCCGTCGTAGGAGCGGAAGAGGCTCACGTGCTGCTCGCCAACCTTTCGCCTCTGGCCAGGCTGTTGCGCGTGCCCTTTTTCCCCGTCGTGGCCTTCCCGTTCCCCCTGCCCGTGAAGATTTACGTGAGGTTCGGACCGCCGATCCGCCTGCGGGGCGGTGCCCGTGCTGCCCGGGACCAGAGGACGGTGGATCGCTACAACGAGGAGGTACGTCGCGCCCTGCAGGATCTGATCGACGACACGCTCGAGCGCCGCCGGGGCATCGTGTTCAGTCGCTACGTGGGCGACGAACGGGGACCGGCCGGGCAGGGTGCGGGGCACGGAGGAGGGCCCGGTGCGCGAAAAGGAGGACGCTGATGGAAAGGCTCGGCGCACAAGACTTCTCCTTCCTCGAATTCGAACATCTCCACACCCCGATGAACATCGGCGGCGTGCTCGTCGTCGAACCCTCGGGCCCGGAACCGCGGGTGGACGTCGCTCGGGTCCGTGCCCACGTGGAGAGCCGGCTCGACCGGATCCCTCGCTACCGCCAGCGGCTCGTTCGCGCGCCGCTCACGGGTCACCCCTTCTGGGTCGAAGACCCCCGCTTCGACATTCGAGCTCACGTCCACCACGTCGCCCTTCCCCGGCCGGGGACCGAGGAGCAGCTCAAGGAGCTTTCGGCGAGGCTTTTCGCGCAGCCGCTCGACCGCCGGCGGCCTCTCTGGGAACTCTGGGTCGTCGAAGGTCTTCGCGACGGCGGCTACGCGCTCCTGGCGAAGGTGCACCACGCCATGGTGGACGGCAGTGAGCGGCGTGGATCTGGTCTCGGCGCTCCTCGACCTCGAGCCCGTCGCGGGTCCTTCGGAAAGCTGCTCGTCGGTCCCCCGGCGAAAAGCGGTGGTGGACCCTTGGCGTTTGCTCGTGGCCGACGCACGCTGGAGACTCCGCCGGGCGCAAGGCCTCGTGCCCGCGCTCTCGTTTCGCTGCCGCGAGAGCCCGGCAAGCTTTTCCGGGAAATCGCCCTGGGAGTCGGCACCACGGCGGAAATGCTCGGCCGAATCGTCCTCTCGCCCGCTCCGCCGACTCCCCTCAACGGAGACGTGGGGCCCGATCGGAGGTTCGAGTGGTGGGCGGTCCCGCTCCAAGATGTCCGGCTGGTCAAGGACCGGCTCGGCGGGACCGTCAACGACGTGGCCCTCGCGACGGTGGCGGGAGCGGTTCGCCGGTTTTTCCGGCGCAAGAGATGGCCCGTTTCGGGAAGGGATTTCCGAGCACTCGTGCCCGTGAACCTGAGGACGCCGGCCGAGAGGATAGTCGGGAACCGGGTCTCGGCATGGCTGACCTCGCTTCCCCTGGACGTGCGTGACCCCCGCGAGAGGTACGACCGTGTGAGGCAGCTCACCGCCCTGCTCAAGGCCAAGGGGGAAGCCCACGGAGTCGAGCTGGCGAGCGGGATGGGCGAATGGGCCGACTCGCTTCTCGACCTCTGGGTAAGGCTTGCCAGCGTGAGACCGCCCTACAACCTGATCGTCACCAACGTGCCCGGGCCCACGTTTCCGCTTTACTTTCTGGGCGACCCGATTCGCTCGGCCTATCCTGTGGTCCCCCTGTTCGAGAAACAGGGTCTGGGGATCGCGCTTTTCACTTACCACCGCGAACTCTTCTGGGGATTTCACGTGGACGCGGGCGTGGTGGAAGACTACCCCGAGTTCGTCGCCGCAGTGCGCGACTCCTTCGACGAACTCCGGGCCCTGGCTGTCCGGGCCGGGCGCAAGCCGCCGCGACGCTCGGCAACTCCCGTAACCGAGAAACGAGCGCGGCTTTCGGGGGCGTGAGTTTCCCGGACCTGGGAATCGACCTCGGTTCGGCGACGGCCTGCCCTCTCCGTCCGCGTGGCCCGCCTTTTGTTTGGCCCGTCACGCAGCGGGGGAAAGAGCGATGATCTGGCCGAGTCTCGGGGTGGTTCTCCTCGTGCTCCTGCTCGGGCCCTCTCTGTTCGCGGCCGAGCGAGCGGACCTCCTGGCGGAAGGAAAAGCGGCTTACGAGCGGCACTGCGTTTCCTGCCACGGCCCGGAGGGGAAGGGTGACGGACCGGCCGCTTATCTCCTCTACCCCAAGCCACGCAACCTGCGCTCGGGAAGCTTCCGGATCGTGTCCACCTGGGAGGGCGTTCCCACCGACGACGACATCCTCTCGGTGCTGCGCAGGGGGATGCCGGGCTCGGCCATGCCTTCCTGGGGGCATCTCCCGGAAGGGACCCTGCGCGCGCTCGTGGCCTACGTAAAGTCGCTGCGGGAAAAGCCCTTCGTCGTTCCCGAGACGCGCCCTGCCGAGGAAGGAGGGCGCGGAGCCGGCGTCATTCTGGTACCCGACGAGCCCGCGTACGGAGCCCCGGAGGAAGCCAGGGCCAAGGAGCTTTTCGCGGAGGCGTGTGCGTCCTGTCACGGTGCCACCGGGCGGGGCGACGGCGCCGAAGAACAGTTCGACGAGGACGGATACCCCATCCGGCCCCGGGATTTCTGGTCGGGCGTTTTCAAGGGCTCTCCGGAACCCGAGTCCCTTTACCGCCGCATCGTGGCCGGGATGCCGGGCACGCCCATGCCTTCGAGCGACTGGGCGTACGGCGAGGACGCGTGGCATCTCGTCCATTACATCCTCTCGCTGTCGAGCCCGAGGCAGCGCGAGCGAGCGGAGATGCGGCGCTTTACGATCCTGGCCAAGCGGGTCGAGCGCCTGCCACAGCACCCGGACGACGGGCTCTGGGCCAGGGCGCCCAAGGTCGACCTGCATCTCATGCCGCTCTGGTGGAGGCCGAACCGTCCGGAAACGGTGACCGTAAGGGCGGTCCACGACGGGAAGTCCATTGCCTTCCTCCTCGTCTGGTCGGATCTCACCCACGACTCGACTGCCATGCGGCCCCAGGATTTCCGGGACGCGGCCGCCATCCAGTTCGCGACCGACCGGGACCCGCCGTTTTTCGCCATGGGATCGCCCGGAAAGCCCGTCAACATCTGGATGTGGAAGGCGGAGCGCCAGGCCGACCTCGAAGTCACGTTCCAGGACCTCGAGAAGGTGTACCCGAACCTTGGCATCGACTCGTACCCGAACTTCCTCAAGTCCCCGCTCGAACAGCCGCACCGCCATGCGCTCACGCTGGATTCCGACCCGACGTTCGTGACCGCCTGGGGAGCAGGCAACATCGTCGCGGATCCGACCTTTGCGAGCGCGGCGGAGGACCTCTGGGCCGAGGGCTTCGGGACCCTCCGGGCGCGATCTCGTTCCGAGCAGCAGGTGAAGGCGCAAGGCGTGTACGGAGTCGGGTCGTACCGGGTGCTCTTCCGCCGGGAACTCCGCGGCAAGGGGAAACACGCGGTGTCGCTGCGTCCTGGCTCGAAAACGTCCGTCGCGTTCGCGGTCTGGGACGGAGCCGAGGGAGACCGCGACGGAAAGAAGTCGGTCACGATCTGGCAGGAACTGGAGCTCGAGAAGTGAGACGGGAGGAGTTCCATGGGAAAGCTCGGTAACGGTCCGGAAGTCACCCGCCGGGAGTTTCTGCGCTGGCTCGGCGTCGGCACGGGTGCGGCTGCCGCCACGCAATTTCCGTTGCGGCTGCTGGCGGCCGAGCGGCCCGGGGTCAACCCTCTGGCCGGGTCTCCGGCTCGGGACTGGGAGCGGATCTACCGGGACCAGTACCGCTACGACTCCTACTTCGACTGGGTTTGTTCTCCGAACGACACGCACGCCTGCCGGGTGCGTGCGTACGTGCGCAACGGCATCGTGACGCGGCTCGGCTCCACCTACGACTACCAGGACTACAGCGACCTCTACGGCAACCACGCCACGGTGAACTGGAACCCGAGACAGTGCGCGAAGGGATACACGTTCCATCGGGTCATCTACGGCCCCTACCGGCTGCGGCATCCCATCGTCCGGCGCCGGTGGAAAGAGTGGGTGGACGCCGGGTGCCCCGACCTCACGCCCGAGCTCAAGTCGAAGTACTACTTCGACAGGCGCGGGGACGACGAGTTCGTCCAGATCTCCTGGGAGGACGCCTTCGACGCGATCGCCCGGGCGATCGTGGCCATCGCCCGCCGCTACAGCGGCGACGAAGGAGCACGGAAACTCCTCGAGCAGGGATACCAGCCCGAAATGGTCGCGGCGATGCAAGGGGCCGGTACCCGTACGATCAAGATGCGCGGAGGCATGGGGCTACTCGGCGTCCTCGGCAAGTACGGGATGTACCGGCTCAACAACTGCCTCGCGCTCCTCGATGCGCAGATTCGGGGGGTTCCACCCGAGAAGGCACTCGGGGGAAGGAACTGGTCGAACTACACGTGGCACGGCGACCAGGCTCCCGGCCACCCCTGGGTCCACGGGCTCCAGGCCTCGGATTGCGACTTCAACGACCTCCGATTCACCAAGCTCATCATCATGGACGGGAAGAACCTCGTCGAGAACAAGCTGCCGGACGCTCACTGGTTCATCGAGTGCATGGAGCGCGGGGCGAAAATCGTCGTCATCACGCCGGAGTACGGCCCCCCGTCCACGAAGGCCGACTACTGGATCCCGATTCGCCCGGGTACCGACGCGGCGCTGTGGCTCGGGGTGACGCGCCTTCTCGTCGAACGCAAGCAGTACGACGAAAAGT
This sequence comes from Candidatus Binatia bacterium, assembly GCA_026004195.1. Taxonomy (NCBI): domain Bacteria; phylum Candidatus Binatota; class Binatia (SeqCode); species Binatia bacterium. The sequence continues at coordinate 462,755 of BPIQ01000001.1, read as the reverse complement.
TCGTGAAGGAGTTCACCGACTTCCCCCTTCTCGTGCGCCTGGACACGTTGCGGCGGTTGCGCGCCCACGAGGTGTTTCCCGACTACAGGAGCCCGCTGTCTCCGGAGGGGCCTTCGCGGAAAATCCAGGGACTCACTCCCGAACAGCACGAGAAGATCGGCGATTTCGTCGTCTGGGACGCCAAGACCGACCGGCCGGCTGCCGTCACCCGGGACGACGTGGGAAGCCGCCTGGCGGAAAGAGGTATCGACCCGGTCCTGGACGGTCGGTTCCGGGTGCGGCTCGCGGACGGGAAGGAAGTCGAGGTCGCGACCCTCTGGAACCTCTACCAGGTCCACCTCCGGGACTACGACCTGGACACGGTGTGCGACATCACGCAAGCCCCGAAGGACCTCGTTCTCCAGCTGGTCGAGGACATCGCCACGATTCGGCCCGTCGCCATCCACCAGGGCGAAGGGATCAACCACTGGTTCCACGCCACGGAAATGAACCGGGCCGCCTACCTGCCGCTGATGCTGACGGGAAACATCGGCAAGCCGGGAGCCGGGTGCCACACGTGGGCGGGGAACTACAAGGCCGCCCTCTTCCAGGGTTCGCCCTGGACGGGTCCGGGCTTCAAAGGCTGGGTCGCGGAGGACCCCTTCCACCCGAACCTCGACCCGAAGGCCCACGGCAAGGAGGTGAAGGTCAAGCCCTATGCGAAGGACGAGGAGCCGGCCTACTGGAACCACGGAGACCGGGCGCTCGTCGTCGAGACGCCGAAGTACGGACGCCGCAACTTCACGGGCCAGACCCACATGCCGACGCCGACGAAGGCGATCCTCTTCACGAACGTGAACCTCATCAACAACGCCAAGTGGGTGTACGGGGTCATCCGCAACGTGAACCCGAACGTGGAAATGATCGTCTCGATCGACATCCAGATGACGGCTTCGATCGAGTACTCGGACATCGCTCTCCCCGCCAACTCGTGGCTCGAGTTCGAAGGGCTCGAAATCACGGCGAGCTGCTCGAATCCCTTCCTCCAGATCTGGAAGGGCGGCATCCCTCCCGTGTTCGACAGCAAGGACGACCTCGACATCCTGGCCGGGATCGCGAACGCCCTCGCCGAAAGGACCGGAGAACGGCGGTTCCGTGACATGTTCGCGTTCGCCTCGCCGGAGAAGCGGGGAGTCTACATCCAGCGTCTCCTCGACACCTGCACGACCACGGCGGGCTACAAGCTCGAGGACATCATGGCGGGAAAATACGGTCCTCCCGGGGGCGCCCTCATGCTCTTCCGGACGTACCCTCGGATTCCGTTCTACGAGCAGGTCCACGAAAACGTGCCGTTCTACACCGACACGGGACGGCTGCACGCCTACGCCGACGTGCCGGAAGCCATCGAGTACGGCGAAAACTTCGTCGTCCACCGGGAAGGCCCCGAAGCGACGCCCTATCTCCCGAACGTCATCGTGTCGTCCAACCCGTACATCCGGCCCGACGACTACGGGATCCCGCTCGACGCGGAGCACTGGGACGAGCGAACGATCCGGAACGTGAAGATGCCCTGGCCCGAGGTCAAGAAGACGAAAAACTTCCTCTGGGAAAAAGGCTTCCAGTTCTACTGCCTCACGCCGAAAACCCGCCACCGAGTGCACAGCGGATGGTCGAACGTGGACTGGCACATGCTGTACGACTCGAACTTCGGCGATCCCTACCGGCTCGACAAACGGGCCCCCTGCGTCGGCGAACACCAGCTTCACATCAATCCCCAGGCGGCCAGGGATCTCGGCATCCAGGACGGCGACTACGTGTACGTCGACGCGAACCCGGCCGACCGGCCGTACATCGGGGCGAAGCCCGGCGAATTCTTCTACCGCGTCGCCCGCTGCATGTTGCGCGTGAAGTACAACCACGCCTACCCGTACAACATCGTCATGATGAAGCACGCCCCCTTCATCGCCACCGAGAAGAGCGTGCGGGCTCACGAGACGCGGCCCGACGGGCGAGCCCTCTCGGAAAACACGGGCTACCAGTCGAACCTCCGTTACGGGTCGCAGCAATCGGTCACGCGCAACTGGCACATGCCGATGCACCAGACCGACTCGCTCTTCCACAAGTCGAAGGTTTTCATGGGATTCCTCTTCGGCGGCGAAGCCGACAACCATGCCGTGAACACCGTACCGAAGGAAACCTTGGTGCGGGTGACGAAGGCGGAGGACGGCGGGCTCGGCGGTAAGGGGATCTGGAAACCCGCGACGACGGGCTACACGCCGGACAACGAGAACGAGTTCATGAAGCGTTACCTGGCCGGCGACCTGGTGAAGGTCTAGCGGGCCGGGGGGAGGTGGAACGATGCCCTTCGGACGACCGGAAATCGACGATCCCGAGATGCTGGTCGGCGTCGCCGTTCCCGCCGATCCGGCGTCGGCCAGGGAGATGGCGTACGTCTTCGCCGAAGAGTTCGCCACGCTCGGTTACGGAGCGGAGCGGATTCTCCGGATTTTCCGCAACCCTCACTACCTCGGTCCCCACCGCGCGCTCGAGCTCCTCGGGGAAGACGAGGTGCGTCGCATCGTCGGGGAATGCGTCGCGTTCTGGGGGCACGGGCGGATCGTGACGCGGGATCGAGTCGCCTGGAGGCGGGATCGGTAAAGGAGGAAAGTCATGCCCGAGGTCTACAACTGGCAGCTCGGCCGCCGGATGTCCTTCCCCCATCCCGAAGCTTTTCCGGAGAGGCAATTCGCCTTCGTCTTCAACATCAACCGGTGTATCGGTTGCCAGACCTGCACGATGGCCTGCAAGTCCACCTGGACCTTCAGCAAGGGCCAGGAACACATGTGGTGGGCCAACGTGGAGACGAAACCCTACGGCGGTTACCCGCAGTTCTGGGACGTGAAGATTCTTCGGCTCCTCGAGGAGGCGAACCCGGGCGGCCAGCGATGGGAAAAGGAGGGAAAGAAGGATCGTCGTGCTCCTTACGGAGTCTACCGGGGAACGACGGTGTTCGAGGCGGCACGGAAGCTGCTGCGCCCCGCGAGCTCGAGGGTCCTCGGCTACCTTCCCGCGGACGACGAGTGGAACTCACCCAACATCTACGAGGACAATCCCGTCGGACCGCCCGGCAGGCCCGGCCGCTTCGACGACCAGGGGGTTCGCCTCCCGGAACACCGGACGTGGTTTTTCTACCTCGCCCGGATCTGCAACCACTGCACGTACCCGGCGTGTCTCGCCGCGTGCCCGCGGAACGCCATTTACAAGAGGCCCGAGGACGGCATCGTGCTGATCGACCAGAAAGAGTGCCGGGGATACCGGAAATGCGTGGAAGCGTGCCCCTACAAGAAAAGCCTCTACCGCGGGAACACGCGCGTCTCGGAAAAGTGCATCGCCTGTTACCCGAGGATCGAAGGCCGGGATCCGGAAAGCGACGGCGAGCCGATGGAGACGAGATGCATGGCGGCTTGCATCGGCCAGATGCGGCTCCAGGGGCTCGTGAAGATCGCAAAGGACGGGACGTGGGAGGAGGATCGCTACAACCCGATCTACTACCTCGTGCACGTGGCGAAGGTCGCCCTGCCCCTCTACCCGCAGTTCGGCACGGCGCCGAACGGCTACTACATTCCGCCCCGCTGGGTGCCCCGACCCTACTTGCGGCAGATGTTCGGCCCGGGCGTGGACGAGGCCATCGAGCGCTACGTGAACGCCGACCGCGAGCTCCTCGCGGTGCTGCAGCTCTTCCGCCGCTCGAACCGGATCATCTACCGCTACGAGATCCGGGAAGGTCCCAAGATCTACGAGGGTATGCTCAACGGGCGGAAAGTGACGCTCTACAACGACACGATCATCGCCTACGGCCGCAGGGGCCAGGAACTCTTCCGCACGACGATCGAAGAGCCCGTCTTCGAGCGCCCCGCCCAGCACTTCAATTCCATCTAGGGGAATCGGGACCCATGGATACCCGAGAAGAAAGCCGGTCCGAGGAGCTCTTGCGAGCCCTGGCACGAGCTCGTCTCTACGAGTGGCTGGCACGTTCGTTCGAGCGGCCTTCGCCCGAGGAGGAGCCGATCGCGGGCGGGTTCCTCCGGTGGGCTGCGCGGGAGGTCGAAGGTACGGGCGGCGGCCCCCTTCTCTCGGCGCTCGAGGCGGTCTTTGCCTCTCCGCCGGAGGATCCCGCGGAGCTTCGTGCGGAGTACGACCGCCTTTTCGGCCACACGGTCCGGGGTGTGGTCTCGCCCTACGAGACGGAGTACGGCGCGGGAACCCTGTTCCAGCAACCCCACGAGCTGGGCGACATCGCAGGCTTCTACAGGGCGTTCGGACTCGCTCTCGCGGCCGGAGTGCACGAACGCGTCGACCACGTGGCTTGCGAGTGCGAGTTCTTCGCGTTCCTCTGCCGAAAAGAAGCCTTCGCTCTCGAGACCGGGAACACCCCGATGCTCGAGGCCACGGTACGAGCACAGAGGCTTTTCCTGAAAGACCACCTGGGCCGCTTCGTGCCGGCCTTTGCCCGGTCGCTCTCTCGCGCGGCGCCGGGGAGCCGGTATGCTCGGATCGCAGCGGCGCTCAAGGAGCTCGTCGTTTCGGACTCGAGGCGGCTTCGGGTTCCGTTCGGAAGCGAGGCGATGGCGCTCCGAAAAGAGGCGGGCGACGAGAAGATCCGGGCTTGCTGCGAGCCCGCAGGGGAGCCGAACTAGGATGGAGTGGATCTTCGATCCCGGCCTTCTCGAGGACGTGGTGTTTCTCGCCTTGCGCGGCCGCCCGGAAGAAGGCGAGTTCCACGCGGAAAGGGAGCGACTTTACGAGATCGAGGAAGAGGAGACGCGGGAGGCGGCCTTCGCCGAGTTGGCTCGTCGCTGGTTCGTGCGACTCGGACTCTGGGGGACCCTCGAGCGTGCTTTCGGGGAAGTGCCCATCGTGCCGGAGAAGTGCGTGCGCTGCCTGGTGAGAAGGGCGAGCAAACGATCGGAAGAAGGCGCGGAGCTTCTCGTCTCTTCGGAACGCGGGCACGAAGAGCGAACGGTGAGGCTTCTGCTACGGGCGGAGAGCTTCCTGCGCCCGGGCGAATTGCTCGGCTTTTTGCGTGGGGAGCTCCTTCGCCTGGGCGACATCCTGGATCCGGCATTCGGTTACGACCCGAAGGTGCCGCACGGCGTGGGAGACAGGATTCCCTTCGCGCTTTTCCAGGACCGCTACCGCGTCGCGTGGGATGCGTCCCTGGTGGGCAGGATGGTTCGTGCCGGATGGCTGCCCCCGGAAGAAAGGGAAGCGGCGTTCGCGTCTTTCCGCAAGGTGCTCGGTTCCTCGGGAAACGGGGCAGCCGACCGAACCTTCGCCGGCTTTTTCGACCGCCGCCCCACGCACGAAGAAATCGTGGCGTTCGCGCTCGACCCGGGCCTCGGACGGGCCGCGACGTGCCGGTCGTGCGGTGCCGTGCTGTATCCGCCCGCTGCGCTCGCGCATTCGGCTTTTCCGCGGGAGGGCGAACGGCTTCGCCACGAGCTCTGCGCGCAGTGCTCCGATCTCCTCCGGGAACGAGAAAAAGAAGCGCGGCGGCTCGGCGGAGCGAAAGGAGGAGACCATGCCGATTCTCCCGGGTAGGTATCGGGACTTTCGCCGGGAATTTCCGGAAGTCGCCGAAGCGTACGACCGGACGGTCGAGGCGACCGCCGAAGCGGGCCCGTTCGACGAAAAGACCGTGCAGCTCCTCAAACTCGCCATGGCCATCGCCGCGGGGCTCGAAGGGGCCGCCCACTCCCACGTTCGGAGGAGCCTCGAAGCGGGTGCCTCCGTGGCCGAGCTGAGGCACGTGCCGCTTCTCGCGATCACGACGGTAGGCTTTCCCCGTGCGATGGCGGGACTCACCTGGGTGGAGGACGTGTGAAGAAAAAAAAGCGCCGCCGATAAAGTTCCGCCGAGCCCCTTGACTCCCGGGACCGCTCCGGAGATGAATTCGCTCGGCCGTGCGAGCGGGCGACGAAATGGGGCGGTCTCCGAGCCCGAGGTCGAGCGAAGGATTTCGCCTGCCCATCGTCGCCGTGACCGATCGCCCGGCCTACCGGGAGACCCTCTCCGTGCTTCTCGAGCCCGACTTCCGCGTCTTCGCCATCGAACCCCGCGAGGCACCGCGTGCGCTCGCGGCATTTCGCCCTTTTTCCCCCCTCGTCGTCGTCGCCGTGGGGGATGCCGAAGCCACGGACTTTCGATTCGGCAGGAGGACCTTTTTCGTCGAACCGCCTCCCGGCCTGGCGACGGGGCTCGATCCGCGTCGGACCGGGAGGTGGGACGATCCCTGGGAGCTACGGGCCAAGATCGTCCGCATGGCAGAAGAACCCCGGGGCGAGACCGAAGAAGATGCCTGGGCTCTCTACGGTGCGCTTTTCGACCGCGATGTCCGGGCTCCGTTGTGCCGCACCTCGGTTCTCGCTCGTCTCTTCGGCCGTTCTCGCAGCGACCTGGCTCGTGCCCTCTGCCGACGTTTTCTTTTCGAGCAGCTCGTCCTCCTGCGAAGACTCGTGGGTTGGGCGACCGCGTGGCCGACAGGACCCGGGCGTATCGAAGAGCTCGATGTCGGTGAACTTCTGAGGGCCGAGGAAAGCGGACGACGGCGGCGTCTCGTGGCGTCCGGGGTGCGGGTGGTTTGGGAGGACGGGACACCGGTTCGGGTGACGGCGCCGAAGTCCGAGCTGAGGCTCGCCGCCCGGTGCCTTTGGGAGCACCTGGCCGCGATCGGTCCGGCCTCCGTCGGTGTCTCCTTCTCGTCGGGTCGGGTGGAGTTCCGCTTCCACCCACCCCGGCTTCGGGGGTCGCCGAACCTCCTGGCAGCCGAGCAGCTTTTCCGGAGGGTGGGAGCCGAGTTCGTGGCGGACGCCGAACGATGGGAGGTGCGTTTTCCGTGAGCGCCCTCTCGGTTTCCGTCCTCGCGACGGCCCTCGTAGGGCTTTCTCTGCCCGTTTTCTGGTACGAACGGATCCGTCTCGTGCGGAGTTGGCAGAGGGCGAATCGGGCCCTCCAAAGGGCCGAGTTGACCGCGCTCTGCCTCGAAGCCGGCGGGAGCCAGGACGCGCTCTCGGTCGCCCTTCCGCTCGTGGCCGAGCAAGCCGCTGCGGTCGCCGGGATTCTACCGTGCGGCTCCCTCGAAGAATGCGACCGGTTCCGGGTGGCCGCCCCTCTTCGCACGCTTCCTTCGGGCATCCGAGCGGCCGCGGCCCTTTTGGCCGCTTCGGAAGTCTGTCCGGCGGAAATTCCCGATTTTGCGGCTTGCGTGCAGTCGGGTTCGGTCCGGCAGGGCGACGACCTCGCCTTCGTCCTCCTGCGCGCCCGGACGAGCCTGCCGCGGGCGAGTTACGAGCGGCTGCTTCGACGACTCGACTCTCTTCCCTACGTCGCCTGCCCGCTGCAGCGTGCAGGGCGCCTTCTGGGGATCTTGTTGTTGGTCCCCCTGCCCGGCACCGATCCTTCCGAACTCGCACTCTGGGGCGAGCGCCTGGGCTCGCGACTGGCATTGCTCCTTTCCCGGTCGAGGCTCGGGAGGAGGTCGAGTCGGCGCGAGCCTCGCCCCTCCAGCCCGGCCCCGCGGGAAACCGAGCTCGTCCTGTGGGTGACGGCCCGAGGCGAAGTCGTGGGGCACGAGAGCCTGGCCGAGCATGTCTCGGTGCCCGTGCCGATTTCCTGGGCCGGTGTTCTGTCTTCTCCGGTGTGGACGGAAGTGCGGGAGGAAGCGGAATGCTCGGGCTTGAGCGAGCCCCGCCCGGTGCGGCTCGGGGATCGGGAGTTCGAGTACCAGGTCGCGGCACTCCGCGACCGGAACGACGAGACCTGGGGCTACTGCGTCCTGCTCCGCACGGCGGCACACGGCAAGCCGGCCCGGGCGCTGAGCGCCTAACGCACGGGGCTCTCCGCCAACATCCTCTCTTCCGTGATCTTCCAGCCGGACGGCGTGCGGACCCAGGCGAGAAGCTTGATTCCGCGGGAGTGGATCAGGTCGGACCTGTATTCCTGTTCGGTCAACGTCAGCACGCGGTCTTCGAGTTGTACGACGACGGGGGGCGAATGCTCGACCCGGATCTTGCCGCTCTGGGCGAAAATTCTCTTCCGCTGGTGCCGCCAGGCGCTCGGGCTGCCGGTGGTGCCGGAATACGTGGGCACGTAGCTGGACACGTACCCTTCGAGGTCTTTCCGGGCCCAACTGTCGTGCCACCGCTCGAAGGCCGCGAGAATTTCGCGCCGCGTCTGTTCGGGGTCGGGTAGGGGCTCGGTGGGGAGGGCGAGCACCGGGCTCAGCGGCCCCCCGAGGGACGAGCGCACCGTGGCGAGGTGCGCGGGCTCGAAAGAGACCTCTCCGGGTCCCGGCTCCGGGCGGTCGACGAGTACGAGCGGAACGGCGCTTCCTTCGACGGGTTCGAGACGAAAACCCTCGGCGTTTTCCTTCGACGGAAGATAGAGGGAACGGCGCGCGGGGAAATTCGCACCGACTCGCACCGGGTAACTCCCGACGAGCTCCACCTCTTCGCCCCTCTGCCGGTAGAGCGACGCGAACTCGGTACGAATCTCGAGTGCGCTCTGACCCGGACGGCCGAGAAACAGGAGGTACTGCGGCACCGCGGCGGGTACTCCCTGCACTTCCGGGGGCGGGACGGGTTCGGCCCGAGACGGTTCGGCCGGACCCTCTTCTTCCGCGATCGCTTCGCCTCGTGCCACTCGCTCGGCCATCTCGAGGAGCTTCTTTTTTTCTTCGGGCGGTGCCAGCTCGGCCGCCTCGCGGTAGGCCCGGCTCGCGAGCCGCAAGTAGAGCTGGGCCAGGTTCTTGCGCCCCCGGAGATAGCCCGGGCGGAGTTCGAGCGCCGCTCGAAGTTCCTCGAGGGCTTGTTCGTCCTTGCCCTGTTCGGCGAGGACGACGGCCAGGTTGTTGTGGGCCTCGAAAGATTTCGGGTCGAGCTCGAGGACCCGCCGGAAGGAAGCTTCCGCCTCGTCGAGCTCCCCTCGGGAGAGGGCGCGCAAACCCGACCGAAACTCGGCCTCCGGGTCGGCTTGCGACGCCTTTTTCTCCGGTTCGGCACCGCGGGATTGCCGCGGCGGTGCGAGGACGAGCGACAACAGCACCAAAGCCCCGAAAAAGATCCTCATGCGTTCACCCCCACGCCCGCTTCTTCCAGCCGACCGACGCCGGCCCCCCGTTCCTCTTCCCACGCTTCGAGCACGAGACCCGTCCTGCGGGCTACCTCGCGGAGTCCCTCTTCGTCCACCTGCTCGCTTTCCCGAGCCACGGCCAGAAGCACGACCTCGGGGCGTGCCGCGGGTACCGGAACCGCGGTGGCTCGCCAAGCCGGGATCCCTTCCGCCCCCGGCCCGAGAAGTTCCGCGAGCGAATGTCCCGAGCGCTCCTTCCCGTCACGGAAGCACCGCGCGAGGAGACTGTCGTCTCGTTCCGAGTCGATCCGGACCCGACGCAGGAAGGCCAAGGGATCGTCTTCCGCGCCGCGTTCGTCGGGAAGCCGGAACCACAGCTGGTCGCGATTCCGGTGGACCAGGACGACGCGGCAGCCCGCGAGCGTCTCCGCGACCCGGAGCACCGTATGCCAAAAAGCGGTCTCGGACGGATTTCGAAGCCAGGAGTCGACGATTGCTTCGAGCGCCTCCGCCCGCCGGAAGGCAGCCAGGATTCTTTTTCGCTCCCGATAAGCGCTCGTCACGATGACCAGGAGGCCGATCAGAAGCGCGCTGCTGACCAGAGCAGCCATGCGAGCGATCGGCGCGCCGGCAAGAGGTGCCACGGGCTCGGTCCGGTAGGTGAGTTCGGGCTCGAGCGTATACCGGGCAAGCGACCGGAAGCTTTCCGCGGGCCATGCCCACGGCGCCCCGCTCCACGCTGCCGCGGCCCCGTAGGCCGCGAAAGCGAAACCTACGGTCACGACGAAGCCTCGGATTCCTCCTCGAAGGAAGCTCGCCGCGCCGACCAGAGCGAGAGGCAAAAGGAGGCTTTCGGCTGCTCCTTCGGAGTGGGCCAAGAGGGCGCCGAAAAACGCGGCATCGAGGCTCGCGAGGGCCAGTACCGAAGATCCCCGCGGATCCCAGAGCCGTAGCGCGAAGAAACCCAGAAGGTGCAGGAGCAGGAAAATCTTCGCGAGCGCCGAGACCTCGCCCGCCAAGGCCAAGCCCGAAAGGGACGGGAGAAGCAGGATTCCCAGCGCCACTGCCTGCAGGGCGACGGAAATCGGAGCCACGAGCGGCCCCCAGACGGGCTGCTCGAGCGACGAAGAATCCGTGCTTGTTTTCACGTTGCGAGACCCCAGCTGCCCGGCGGTACCGGTCCCTCGAGCAAGTCGCATACCGCCTGCATGCCCGTGCGCGGGAAATACCGTGTCACCGGAAACCGCCGGCGCAAACGGCAAAAACTATAACGCTCTTCGGCGGAAGAAGGAAAGGCTCGACCGGGGATCCGGGAACTGTCGGTCGGTTCGCATGCGAGGGTGCCCCGCCCCATCGGGGCGCGAGCGCTCCCTTCACGAGGTCGTTCCCAGCACGCAGCGTACGCCTCCCCGTTCCATCTCGACGACGCACAGGTTGCAGTGCGTGCACCGCGAACGTTCGACCTCTCCCCGTCGCATGCGGAGCGGAAGGTCCGGGTCGGCGATCAAGGCGCGGGCCATGGCGACGAAGTCGAAACCCTCCCGCATGGCCGTGGCGAGACCTCGACGAGACACGACGCCGCCCAGAAGTGCCAGCGGCAGGCCGACGCTCTCGCGTATCCGGCGGGCTTCAGGAAGGAAAAACAGCTCCTCGAAGGGATAGGACCGGACGAGAAAACGCCCGAAAAGACGCAGCACCGTGCCGTGGACACGGCTTTTGGCGGCGCGCGCCATGGCGGAGACGGGGGCGTCGCCACGGAGCAGGTAGAACGCGTTCCGGCTGGTGAAGCCCCCGCTCAACACCAGCGCGTCCACGCCCGTTCTTTCCAGGGCCCGCGCGACTTCGATCGATTCCTCGAGCTCGAGCCCTCCGCGAAAGCCGTCCCGAAGGTTGATTTTCGCCAGCAAGGCGACCGACGTTCCCGTGCGGCGGCGCACTTCCCGGACGACATCCAGGGGGAGGCGCAAACGGTTTTCGAGGGAGCCTCCCCACTCGTCGCTCCTTTTGTTCGTCGCCGGGCTGAGAAACTGACTCAGGAGGTAGCCATGGCCCAGGTGGAGCTCGACCGCGTCGAAGCCCGCATCGACGGCCAGACGGGCCGCCTCCCCGAAATCCGAGACCACTCGTCCGATTTCCTCCGGGGTCATGCCTTTCGCGAACGCCTTGCCGTGGCCGAGCCCGTAGACGTTCAGCGTGGGCGAGGGACCGAGGGCACCGCGCCCCCGGTTTTCGGCGACCTGCGTGAAAAATCCCGCGTGAGCGAGCTGCAGGGACGCCTTGGCCCCTTCCGCGTGTACGGCCTCCGTGAGTTCGCGGAGGGCCGGCACGACCTCGGGGCGGATCCAGAGCTGATCCTCGAACGTTCGTGCGTCCCGGGAGACGGCACAGTACGCCACGGTCGTGAGCGCAGCACCCCCTGCGGCGACGCTTCTGTGATGCTCGACCAGCTCGCGTGTCACGGTGCCGCCCGGAGACATCCCCTCGAACGTGGCGGATTTCAGGATCCGGTTCCGAAGCTCCACGGACCCGATGCGTCCAGGACGAAAGGCGAGTTCGAATGCGTCCGTTACGGCGGGCACGGGCTTCTCCTCTCGCTTCGTCCCCGGTTTCCACGAAACGACCGGTCCGGGAAAGAGGCCGGGGTCGTAGGGTTGACAAGCATGGTCGGCATTCTTACCTGCAACGCCGAGGAAACTGTCAAGGGGAACGCCGGACACGAGGACCGGCGGTCGCGGAGCGCTTCCGGGCTCCGTCCCCGGAAAGGAGGACGACGATGAACCTCGTAAGATGGGATCCTTTTCGCGAACTCGAGGAGATGACCGAAAGGCTCAACCGCCTTTTCGCCGGCACGCCACGGCGGGCGACGCGGGCCGGAGAAGACAGAGAAGCCATCACGGCTCCCGAATGGGCTCCCGTGGTGGACATCGAGGAGACGCCCGACGAATACCTGATCAAGGCCGAAGTCCCGGGCGTGTCCAGGGACGACGTGAAGATCACGGTGGAGAACGGGGTGCTCACGCTCCAAGGCGAGCGCAAGCAGGAGAAGGAAGAAAAGGGCAGGAAGTTCCACCGCGTGGAGCGCTTCTACGGTTCCTTCCTCCGAAGCTTCACTCTGCCGGACAACGTCGACGAAGAGAAGGTCCGGGCCGAGCTCAAGGACGGCGTCCTGACGGTCCATCTCCCGAAGAGCGAGAAGGCGAAACCGAAGGCCGTCGAAGTGAAGGTGGCCTGAACGGAAGGCCCCGCGGGAAAAAGGCTCGCGGGGCCTTCGTCTTGTCGGTGGGTAGGCCGCGCTCCGATGTCTCCGAAGCGAGGCACGTCCCGAGCAGGCGTCGCGGGGAAAAGTCGGGCGGCGACGAGCCGTGGCGGGCAAATCCGTCTCCGCCGTGTTTACGACCCGCCCGAGCGTGACGAAGGCCCCTGTTACCTGGTCGACGGGCTCTGGCCCCGGGGAATCGGAAAAGCGCGGCTGCGAATCGAGGGATGGCTGCGGGATGTGGCCCCCTCCCCTTCCCTCCGTGCCTGGTTTCGCCACGACCCCGAGCGCTGGCCGGAATTCCGCGCCAGATATTTCGCCGAGCTCGAGCGGAAGCCCGAAGCGTGGAAGCCTCTGCTCGAGGCCGCACGCCGAGGACCTGTGACTCTTCTCTATGCAGCGTCCGATCGCGAGCACAACAACGCCGTGGCTCTCCGGGAGTTCCTGGAGGCAAAGCTCCGTATGCGGCGCTCGTCGAGACGAACTCGCTCCACTCCCAGGGCCTCCGATCGCGCGAGCAGTTGATCTCCGGTTGATCTCGCGAGGGATGACGAAACCACAGCCTGTATCGCGCCCCGGACCTCGGGGTGAGCCGCAACGCAACTCGGACATCGGGGCCCCGTTCGAATTTTCGGCGTGACGGCGGAACACCGGATGGAGAGTGGAAACGGGAGTGCCCCCGGCGCGATTCGAACGCGCGACCCCAGGATTAGGAATCCTGTGCTCTGTCCAACTGAGCTACGGGGGCACGCGAGGATGGGGCTTCCTTACGCTGCTTTCGGCCGCAGGACAAGGCTCTGCCTGGATGGTCTCGAGTGTCGGGTGGGCCTTAGGGACGCACGATGTCGAGCTTGCCCTCGGCCGAACGCGGGTTTTCCGAATCGCCCGGTCGTTTCCCGAAAGCGGTCCCGATTCGGCGAACTTCGTCCGAGAAAGCGGGCAGCCGCCCGGGGCGGGCGGACTCCGGGGGCTTTTCGGGCCCCGTGTTTCCTGTCGCCCCCACGGTGAAAATGACCGCTCCTTTCGACAAGGGAGGGTCCGCTCTCGGCTGGTGTGTCAAGGAAAAAGGCGCGGAACGGAACGGCCCCGTCGGGCGAGTAGGCGTCCGCCTTGCGGGCATGGAAGCAAAAGGCTAGACGTTTCACCCGCCTGGATTCGGAAAAGGAGGAAACCCATGAGGGTTCTAGCCAGGATCAGCCGTCGGGGCTCTTGTACGATCCCGCGGGAAGTCAGGGCGGCCTTGGGAGTGGGCCCCGGAGACCTTCTGGCCTGGGAGGTGCAGCCGGGAAAGAAGGCGACGGTCCGGCGCGTCCAGTTGAACCTGGAGCTCGCGTCGGCCAGCAAACCACGTCGAACCCAAGACCGGCGGTAAAAGAGAACCTCGCGCCGGGGCGCTCCGGCCCGCGACCTTGCGGGCGCCGGGACGGAAAAGACCGGCGGGAATGCTACTCGGACCGACCCTCCGCCTTTCTTTCCTCCGGCTCCGCCTTTTCTCCCCGACCGGTCAGGACGACCAGGTGGTCGCCGAGCCGTAGGGGTCGAGCCGGGTCGGGAGGGCAAAGAAACCGACCCTCGCGAGTTTGGATCGCGAGGACCTCTGCCTTGTATACCCGTCGAAAGTCCACGTCTCGGAGCGATTTTCCGGCAAGCTCGGGCGGGACCGACATCCGCTCCACCGTGCCGATCTCGGGCGTGGGCATGTGGGCCAGGAGCTGGCCGAGCGTGTTTTCCTCGTCGATGGCTTCGAGAACGTCGTGTTCCCGGAGTACGTGCTGCCGCATCGCGTCCATCTGGCGGCGAACCAGGGCGTACACGTCCTGTCGCGTGAGCATGCCGAGAAAACGCCCTCCTCGCCCGTGGTTTTCGACGACCGGCAGCGCGTTGACGTCGTGCGTCTGGAAGAGGCGGAGAGCCTCGTACAGAGAAGCGTCGGGACGAATCGTGATCATGTTGCGAGTCATCAGGTCGTCCGCCACGACGATCTGACTCACGCTCGACGTGTCGCCGTGCTGCAGGATGTCCGTGACGGAAATGAGCCCGACGAGCCGGTCTCCCTCGAGCACGGCGAAGCAGGGGCGCGTGCCCGGCCGGATTTTCTTCAGGATCTCGCCGAGCTTCGTGTTCGGCCGGGCCACGTAGGGCCAGGGTTTCTGCATCACGTCCTGGACCTGATAGGTTTCGAGAAGCTCCACGACGGCATCGCCCGCGTGGGCGGGAGACTGCGCGGAGGAGCGAACCTGCTCGGGGACGAGCCCCCAGCCGCGGCCGACCAGGTAGGCGGTGGCGCTCACGAGCATGAGCGGCACGACGAGGCCGTAGCTTCCGGTCATCTCGACGACCATGACCATGGCTGCGATGGGGATACGCATCGCCGCGGAGAGGACTCCGGCCATGCCGACCGGGATGAGCGCTTGCCTGAGGGGCTCCGGGAGATTCCAGGGAAGCAGGGCGTTGCAGGCCGCGCCGACGAACGCCCCGACGACCCCACCGATGAAGACGCTGGGCCCGAGCAGCCCTCCGGCCGCACCACTGCCGACCGTGAAGGCGGTAGCCACGCACTTCGCCACGGCCACGAGACCGAAAAAGAGCGCCCAGCGCGTCCATTCGTCCGGACCGAAGCCGGAGAAAACGGAGCCGTCGAGGGCGGACTGGACGAAGACATACTGGCTGTCCATGACCTGGGGCAAAAGGACGCCCAGCGCCCCGGTGACGAGACCGCCGAGGCCGGGGCGGAGCCAGACGGGAATGCCCGAGAGCCTCTCGGAGCGAGAGCGGACGAAGTGGAAGGCCAGGGAAAGCAAGATCGCGAAGAGGCCGCAGACGACACCCGCGACGAGGTAGAGCGGCAACTCGACGGGGCTCGAGAAAGCGAGGCGGTCGGCCTCGCGCAATAGGCGCGCTCCGTGGGTGTCGAACCCCATGAAGGTCGAGTAGCTCACGACCGAGGCCACGAAGGCAGGAACGAGCGACTCGCTCTCGAACTCGGGCTCCCGGTAGAGGATGCTCGTCCCGAAAAGCGCTCCGCCCAGGGGGCAGCGAAAAATGGCGCCGACACCCCCCGCGCACCCTGCGAGCAGGAGGACCCGGACTTCGCGCGGGCTCAGTCGAGCCCAGCGTGCCACCGTGGAGCCGATCGAAGCGCCGAGCGCCGCGATGGGACCTTCGGGTCCGGCCGAACCGCCGCACGAGATGACGGCGACCGCCGAGACTCCCCGAACCAGCGGCCCACGTAGGTCGAGCCGGCCGTCCCGGTAGTGGAAGGCGCGGACGAGCTGGTCGGTCCCGTGCCCCGGAGAGGCGGGCGCGAAAAGACGGATGGCGACCCCGGACACGATTCCGCCCAGAGCCGGCAGGAAAAGGACGGCCCAGTGGAACCGGAAGACCTCGGCTCCACCCGGGCTCGTGAACCGCCCGATGGCCGTCCGAATCCCGACCTCGAGGCTCCGGTCGAGAAAGGCTGCCGCGAGCCCTGCGAGGACGCCGACAGCTACGGCCCAGCCCACGAGCCGGAGCGAGCGCGCCACGGGATCCCGCCGGCTCGTGCCTCCGAGCCGGGGAACGGCTCCTTCGGGAGACCCGGGATTGGCGCTTTCCTCGCTCACACCCCTACGATGCAAGATCGCGCCCGAAGCGCAACCGGAGCGCCGGCGGGCCACGGAATTCCCTTGACAGCGCCTGGGGAGACGGCCGAGAATCCGCCCATGGGACGCTTGCCCCACGTGCCGCCCGACATCCGGCTCGACGCTCGGGCACCCGGGCGGCCGCTGCGGGTCGTCCTCCTCGCGTTCTACACGTACCAGTCCCACGCAATGCGGATTTTCCACCCGCTTCTCCGCCAGCGTGGGCACGACGTCCACTCGATCTTCTTCAAAAACTTCGGGACTTACCAGAGGCCGACGCAGAGGGAGGAAGAGATGGTCCTCGACCTCGTCGAGGCCCTCGAGCCCGACCTCGTGTGCATGAGCGTCTGGTCGACGTACTACAAGCTCGCGGCCCGGCTCACGGACGGGATCCGGCGGCGAACAGCGGCGCCGGTCATCTGGGGCGGGATTCACGCGCAGACACTGCCCCGGGACTGCCTCCGGCACGCGGACATCGTTTGCAAGGCCGAAGGCGAGCTCGTGCTCGCGGACCTGACGGACCGCCTGAGCGTGGGCGAGGGGTACGAGGACCTTCCGGGCGCGTGGGTCCGGGTGGGCGACGAGGTGCGCGAGAATCCCTCGCGTCTTTTCCTCCCCTCCCTCGACGTGCTTCCGCTTCCCGACCTCTCCCCCGAGAACAAGTACTACCTGGGCTTCGAAGAGTGGCTCGACGTCGAGAGCTGGGACGCCGAGGCGGTGAGTTACGACATCATGATGTCGCGGGGTTGCCCCTACCGGTGTACGTTCTGCATCCACAACTTCACCCGGGCCCGCTTCGACGACCTCGGTACGTACGTGCGCCGCCGGAGCGTCGAACACTGCCTGGCCGAGCTCCGCGCCGCCAAGGCGCGCTATCCCAAGCTCCGGGCCGTGGCGTTCAGCGACGATATCTTCGCCCCTCCGCGGCCCTGGCTCGAGGAGTTCTGCGAGCGCTACAAGCGCGAGATCGGCCTGCCCTTCGTCATGTACTCGTTCCCGGGCATGGTCGACGAGAAGAAGGTCCGCCTCATGCGCGACGCGGGACTCTGGTGCACGACGATGGGGATCCAGTCGGGCTCCGAACGGATTCGCCGCGACTGCTACGAACGCGAGACGTCGAACGAAACCATCCTGAACGCCTGCCGCATCTTCGCCCGGCACGGCGTCGTGCGGAACCTCGACTTCATCGGCGACAATCCCTACGAGACCGTCGAAGACCGGAGAGAAACGCTCGAGCTCTTGCTCGACCTCCCGAAACCCTTCTACTTCAACCGCTTTTCCCTGACGTGGTTCCCCGGCGTGGCGCTCACCGAACGTGCGCTGCGCGACGGGTTCATCCGGGAGGAGGACCTGGAACAGAACGCGGAGAAAGGCTACCGGCTCTGGGGAAGCATGCTCCTCGACGAGCGCCCACCCGAAGAGCTCTACTGGGACGTCCTTTACGCGATGGCGGTGCACGGCTTTCCGCGCCCCGTCGTACACGCGCTCATGGAAGCGCCGTTTTTCCGCAAACACCTCTACCGCTTCGCTCGGTTGCTACGGGGTGTGCGGCGGTTCGCACGCTGGAAATCCCGACTCGTGGACGCCCTCGTGGGCCGTCCCAATCTCTACGCCCAGTACCTGCGCGACCTCTACCGCAAGCACGTCCGGACGACCGCGGTCCTCCACCCGAACTTCGACAATTCGCCCTTCTCGGTACCGATCCGCCGCAAGGCCCCCGAGCGCGAAGGCCAGCCGGCGGCCCCCTGAGCCCCGCTCTTTCCTTCTCCCGGCGACATCTTTATCCTGTCAGCGTGCCGCGGTCCGCGGCGGCGCACGGAATGCCTCGAGCGGTGGGAAACGCGCCATGATCATCGTGATGAAGTCGGACATCTACCCGGAAGACCCTGCGGTACGGCAAGTCGTGCAGTACGCCGAACGGTTTCCCGGGGTCCGAGCGGAGGTGCGCAAGATCCAGGGGGCCACGCGTGTGCTGACGGAGATCTACCTCATCGGCCCGACCGCGACGGTGCCCCACGAGCCCTTCGAGGAATTCGAGGGGGTCGAAAAAGTCATCCGGATCCGGGAGCGGTACCGTTCGATCGGGAGGCACGACGGCCAGGCGGAAGCCGTCGGTTTCGAATACCAGGGGCTGCGCTTCAGCCAGGATAGCTTCCATCTCTTCCCCGGCCTTTGCGCCGTCGACACGAAGCAGAACGTCGAAGAGACGTTCCGGGCGCTCAAGTCCGTGGGGATCGTCACGACGCGGGCCGGCGCCTACAAGCCCAGGACGAGCCCCTACGACTTCCAGGGGCACGGGAAACACTGCCTCCCCTGGCTCTTCGAGCTCGCCGGGAAATACGGCATCAAGGTCATCGCCATGGAGGTGACCCACGAGTCCCACATCGGGGAGATCCGGAGAGCCCTCCAAGAGGCGGGGAATCCCACGGGGGTCATGCTCCAGATCGGGACCCGGAACGCCCAGAACTTCGAGCTTCTGAAGGCCGTGGGGCAGCAGCAGGACTTTCCCGTTCTCTTCAAACGGGGCATGGGGATCACCCTCGACGAGTCGCTCAACGCCTGCGAATACCTGGCGACGTCCGGAAACCACCGGATCGTGTTCTGTCTGCGGGGCATGAAGACGAACTGGGGCGACCCTCACCGGAACTTCGTCGACTTCGCCCACGTCCCCGTGGTCAAGAGGCTCACGCGCCTTCCGGTATGCATCGACCCCTCGCACTCGGTCGGCAAGAGAACCGAGGCTCCGGACGGGCTCCTCGACATCTTCCACGCCACGGCGCAGGGGATCGTCGCCGGGGCCAACATGGTCCTCGTCGACTTCCATCCGAAGCCCGCCGAAGCCTTGTGCGACGGGCCCCAGGCGTTGCTGCTTTCCGAGCTCGAGCACTTCGTCCGGGACGCGGAGCTCGTGCGGCGCACCTACCTCGAACGCTGCCGGCTCCGCGAAGAGATGCTCGAGCGGGCGGCTTGACGACCCCGTGGACGCGGACGGCCCGGGGGGCGAGGCTTTCGCACCTCGACGGAGTCGCCTCGCCCGACTCGCCTGCAGGTTCCCCGGACCGACGGTAGCTTTGCTCGCCGGGGTGACGGCGCTCCTCTCCCCCGGGCTTTTGCGGCTCCGGACCGGCGTGGGCTACGCCGCGCTTCTCGGTGCGGACCACCCCGTCGTTCGCGAGCTCGACGCGTTCGTCGCCGAGTTCGGTGGTGGGTTGCCGATGATGGCGGTGTGGGTCTGCGGGGAGGGAACGCCCTGCCGCGATGCTCTCGACCGGGCTTCTCTGCGGATGGCGGAGGACGTGGCCCGGCGGCTCGGGACCGTTCCCGGGGTCCTCCGGGTGGAAAGCCCGGCCACGACGCCTCTGCTCGTACCGGCGCCGATCGGCTTTCCCGAGGTGCGACGCCTCGCCCCCGAGCTCGATGGTGCCGAGAGCTTCGCGCGTCTGCGCTCGCTGGCTTTGTCCGACCCCTTCTGGCGGGGAGAGGTCGTTTCTTCCGACGGGAAGGCGGGAGCCATCGTCGTGGTCCTGGCAAGTTCCGAGAGCGAGGTCGCCGACCGGGTTTTCCGGGCTCTGCAAGAGGCCGTCCGGCCCTACGAACAAAAGGGCTTCCGCTTCGCTTTCGCGGGCGGGCCGGTCGAGTTCGTGGTCGCTGCGGCCGAACTCTCCGAGAGTACGCGGCGGATCGTGCCGTCGATGGTCGGAATCGTGGGGATCGTTCTGGGCGTCGTGTTCGGCTCCGTTCGGCTGGCTCTCGTGGCTCTCGGTGTCGTCGGTCTGGGAGTCCTCTGGACTTTCGGGGCCATGGGGTGGCTCGGTTGGCCTCGGACGACTCTCACGGAACCGCTACCCGCCCTCCTCCTCGTCATCGGCGTCTGCGACACCGTCCACCTCCTGGCTCGAGCCAAGGCGAACTCCTCGCTCGCCCCTCCCTCCGCCGTCGGCAGGGCGACGGACGAGCTTGCCGCTCCGTGCTGGATGACTTCTCTCACGACCGCCCTCGGGTTCGGGTCGCTCGCCACGAGTCGCCTCGAAGGGATCGCCCACTTCGGTGTGCTCGCCGCAGCGGGAACTGCCTTTTCCTACCTCCTCACGTTCACGCTCCTGCCGCTCGTTCTCCTCCGCTTCCCGACCCTTCTGGCGAGGTCCGGCTCCGGCGACCTCTGGCACGGCCTCTCGGCCGCTCTCGAGCGGTTTCTCGGCAGGTTCCGGCTCGTGGTGGTGGCCGTTCTCGGCTCGGCGGTCGCGCTTTCGGTGCTCGAGCTCGGAAACCTCCGCACCGAAGCTCGCTTCGAGGACCTCTACGGCGAGGGGAGTCCCGTGGTCACCTGGGCCCGTACCGTGGCGAGGGTACTCCGAGCTCCGGACACCCTCGAGATCGCGCTGCGTCCTCCCGCCCCCGGAGAGTGGGCCGAGGGCATGCGGACTCTCCGAGTCCTACGAGAAAGACTCTCGGGGCTCGAGGGATTCGGCCGAAGCCGGTCGCTCCTCGATCTGCTCGAGCACCTCCGGGACGCGATACCGGGCGCGCGGCTTTCGCCGGAAGAGCCCGGCGAGCGCGGGGGAGCTGCCTCGCTCGTCCGGCTTCTGCGTTCACGCGAGCCCGAGGCCGTGGATCTCTTCCTCTCGGCGGAGACCGGGGCCTTGCGCATCACGGTCGAAGCGGAAAAGGTTCCTCAGGAGGAGCTCGAGGCGACGCTCGCACGCGTGCGGGAGGAGATTCGGGCGGCGCTTCCGCCCGGCTGGTCCTTTACCGTCACCGGTCCCTGGGCTGTCGTGGCCGCGATGCTGGACGAGATCCGAAGAACCCAGCTCGAGAGCTTTCTCGTGGCCGGAGGGTGCGTTTTCCTTGCGCTGGTCGTGTTTTTCCGATCCCTTGGGACCGCGATTCTGGCGATGCTTCCGACGCTTGCCCCGGTTTTGCTCGTCCTGGGTGGGATGGCCCGGTGGGAGATCCCCCTGGACGTGGGAAGTGCCATGGTCGCTGCGGTCGTCCTCGGGCTCGCGGTGGACGGGCCGATCCACGTCCTTTCCGCCTACCGTGCGGTCGGGTTTTCCCGGAGTGCGGTACGGGCGGCGCTCGAGCGAACCGGTCCGCCTCTGATGGCCTCCGGAGTCGCTCTCGGCCTCGGTTTTCTCACGTTGCTCCTCTCCCCGTGGCACAGCGTCGCTCGTTTCGGGGTCGTGGCCGCCGCGGCCATCGGACTCTCGGTTTTCACGTCGCTGGTTTTGCTTCCGGCTCTGTTGGTCCCCGGCGTGGGCCGGGGGGAAGGAGGAAACGAAGGGCATGGATGACACGAGCGCTCCCTTTCGGCTTTCGGGTTTCGACAGCCTGGTGGGCTTCCGGCTGCTCGAGGCGAGCGAACGCGAAGTGGTACTCGAATACGACGTGCAGGACCACCACCTGCAGCCGTACGGGATCGTGCACGGCGGCGTTCACTGCGCGGCCGTGGAAACGGTCTGCTCGGTCGGGGCCGGCATCGTCGCTCGCGCGCGGGGGCAGGCCGTCGTGGGCATCGAAAACCACACGAGCTTCATCCGCGCCGTGCGCTCGGGAAGGATTCGCGTCCGGGGCACGCCCCTGACTCGGGGGCGCCGGACGCAGGTCTGGGAGGCCACCGCGTACGACGCGCAAGGACGCACGGTGGCTACGGGCCGCGTCCGGCTCCTCTGCCTCGAGGAGGGAAGCGAGCTGGCCGGTGAGCGCGTCAGGGGCGTTTGACTCGGCCGGCAGGGGCTGCATCATGGCATCGATGGCGGAAGCCATGGGTTCCGACGGCGAGGCAGGCTCTAGTCGCTTCGAGTCGCGGATTCGGATTGCCGCCGCCCTCCTTTCGGTCCTGGTGGGCTCCGCCCTTCTCGGGGCCAAGTACGCCGCCTACCGGTGGACCGGAAGCAACGCCATTTTCTCCGATGCGATGGAAAGCATCGTGAACGTCGTGGCGGCGCTCTTCGCTCTTTTCGGGGTTCACTTCGCGGCCCGTCCCGCCGACCGGAGCCACCCGTACGGACACGGGAAGGTCGAGTTCCTGAGCGCGGGTTTCGAGGGTGGGCTGGTCGCCTTCGCTGCCGTGACGATCGTCTACCAGGGCATCCTGGGTCTCCTCCAGGGAGTCGAGCTGCACGAGGTCGACCTGGGGCTCGCCGTGACCGTCGGGGCCGGTGTCGTGAACGCCGGCCTCGGTTTCGTTCTTCTCCACGTGGGCAGGCGTTACGATTCGCTCACGCTCGTCGCCGACGGCCAGCACGTGCTCTCGGATTTCTGGACGAGTGCCGGTGTCGCCGGAGGTCTCGTGCTCGTCCGCTGGACCGGGTGGTCCTGGGTCGATTCGCTCGTGGCCGTCCTGGTCGGGGTCCATCTCGGCTGGACGGGCTTCCGGCTCCTGCGCGAGGCCGCCGCCGGACTTCTCGACGAGGAAGACCGGGAGCTCCTCTCGGAGATTCTCGTGGCTCTGAACGAGTGCGTGACGCCCGGCATCATCCGGATCCACAACCTCCGTGCGATCCGGTCCGGCCGGTTTCTGCACGTCGATGCTCACCTGGTCGTCCCGGAGTTCTGGTCCGTGGAGAGGGCGCACGAGGAAGCGGACGCTTTCGAGCGTCGTGTCAAGCAAAGAGGACGGATCCAGGGCGAGATCGTTTTCCACACCGATCCCTGTCGCCGGGCCTACTGCGCCCGGTGCGACGTGCCGGCTTGTCCGATCCGGGTGGAACCGTTCCGCGGGAGGCCGCGGATGACCCTGGAAGAGGCCGTCCAGCCGGATTTGCCGGTCGGGTGGAAGTGAGCGAGCAAAAGAACGTACCGAGCGAGGGGCCGTAGATGGAACCGCTACTCTATTGCGCGATCGTTGCGACTTGCCTGGCGGCGTCGGCGTTTTTTTCCGGGGGGGAAACGGCGCTTCTCAGGATTCGCGAAACCGAGCTGGAAGAGGACATCCAGCAGGCCAGAGGCCCGGCGGCTCTGGCGGCACGCGACCTGCTGCGCTCGACGCCGCAGTTGCTCGTGACGATTCTCCTCGGGAACAACGTGGCCAACATTCTGGGGGCCTCGGTCGCCTCGGCTCTCGCCGTGAGGTACCTCGGCGAGCAGGCCGGAATCGTCGTCGCGACCGTGACCATGACCCTTTTCGTCTTTCTTTTCTGCGAAGTCCTCCCCAAGGCCTTCGCCGCCCGCTACCCGCGCCGTATCGGCTACGCCGTCGCCCTCCCCCTCTACCTCTTCCACCAGGCCTTGCGCCCCCTGCATCTCCTCTACGATCGGTTCGTCGACCCGATCGTGAAGAGTCTGGGCGGAGGCGACACGGCGGCAATCAGCACGACCGAAGAAATCATGCGTCTCGCCCGAGGGGTGGCTCCCGGATATCCGAGCGGAACCCCGCTGGCCATCATCGCGGCTGCCGTGCAGGCGGCGGAACGGACGGCGGCCGAAATCATGGTCCCGCGGACGGAAATCCTGGCCTTTCCGGTCGAGACGCCTCCCGCCGAATTACTCGACCGCATGCTGGCGGAACGGTACACGCGTGTGCCCATCTACGAGGAAACGATCGACCAGATCGTCGGGGTCGTCCACTTCAAGGATCTGGTGGAGCTCGTCCGGCACGGAGGAACCGACCTCCGGACCATCGTCAAGCCCGTGCTCCACGTGCCGGAACGGAAGCCGATCCTCCGGCTTCTGGCCGACATGCAGCGGGCGTTCGTGCACATGGCCATCGTCAAGGACGAGTTCGGCGTCACGCTCGGTCTCGTCACACAAGAGGACATCCTCGAAGAGCTCGTCGGGGAGATCCGGGACGAGTTCGACCGCGAAGAACTCCTCACGATTCGAAAAGTCGGCCCGAACCGCTACCAGGCAGCCGGCCGCGTCAAAGTCCTCGATTTCAACCGGGAGACGGGCTGGAACGTGGAAGCCGAGCGGGGCGACACCCTGGCGGGCCTCGTCTTCAACCAGCTCGGCCAGGCGCCGAGGCGGGGTGCTTCGGTGTTCGTGAACGGTTACGAGATCGTCGTGCTGGACACTTCCGGCACGCGGATCACCCAGGTCGAAGTGATCGATCGGCGGGCCGAGAGCGAAGAGAAGGAACGCGCGGCGGAAGCCGAGTGAGCGTACCTCTCACCGCGGAGTTTTCCCCGCGAGAGCGGCCGAGAGGGTTTCTTCGCGGCGGATGTGCGCACGCAACAGGTCCGAGATCTCGGCGACCAGGGCCCGAAGGTGTCGCTCGTTTCGGGCTCCGCGGGCACTCAGGTAGGAGCCGAAAAGTTCCCGCAACCGCCCGTGCTCGGCACGGAGCACCTCGAGAAGCTCCTCCTCGCTCCGGTTCCCGGCGGCGCCTTGCCTCCAGAGGGGGAAAACCTGCGATTCCTCCTCGGCGATGTGCGGGAGAACACGCCGGCGCAGCAAGCGCCCGAAAGAACCGTAGACCGGGGGACCGGAGGTGGAGCGCAAGCCGCGTTCGATCCTGTCGAGGCTCCGGAGGATTCGCCGGTGGGCGGCTACCCAGCTCCGCGGACGTTCCCCGGGGCGTTCTCGCTCATCCCGCATAGAGCACCTTCGCTTCGAGGTTGCCGTCGGGTCCCTCCACGACCACGAGCCTCGACATGCACGGCATGCAGTAGAGTCGGTCGCCGGGCCTCAGTTCGCGGGTGGACCGGATCACCACCTTGCAGACGGGGCAGAGGATTTCGTTCGGACCGAGGCGGTCGCCCTCCCCTCCCCACTTTCGGTAGAATTTGCGGTACTTCTTCGGGACTTCGTCGAACCCCGTATCTTCGAGCTCGAACCTCCGCCGAGGGGCACCTCCGAGGTTCTCGCCTTCGAGCTGGAGAGGGTCGGCGCTCACGACGTCACTCCGAGCCTCCCCAGGGTCTCACCGTAGAGCCTCCGAACCGCCTCGACGTCCCGTGGGGCGAGCCCCGCTGCGGCCCCGCAATCTTCGACGGCTTTTTGCAGCAGCGGCGAAAGCTCGAGGTGGATGCGCCCGAGAAGAGCGCGCCGCGAAGGATCGGAAAGCAGGGCGCGACCGATTTCGTTCTCTCCGAAGCCGATGTGGCGTCGCTCGTCCTTGACGATTCCCGCGAGAATCCGCCCCGTGCGGGGATCGGCGACCCGAGCATGGTGCTGGAAGACGGCGAACTCGAGCGACTCGAGAAGCACGTTCTGGGCGAAGACCGCGGCGACCCAGTTTCCCGTGTGCACGAAATCCAGGAGCCGTCTCCGGAATTCCAGCAGCGTGGGCGCTCCCCGACGCTCGATTTCCGTCTCGGGCTCGGGGATGCCGAGCTCGGAGAGGCGGCGGAGAAAAGCCTCGAGATGCCGTGCCTCGTCGGCCGCCTGCGTCGCGAGAAAGATCTTCGCGTCGTGGTCGGAGGCCAGGGCCACGAGCCCGCTCGCCCCTTCGAGTGCCGCCGTCTCGCCGACGCAGTAGTTGCAGAGGACGGTGACGAGCCGCTCCCTCTCGTCCGCGGAGGGGACGTGCTCCGGAGCTCCGGGCTCTTCGTCGAAGCTCAGGTAGCCGCGGACGGACTCGAACCAGAAGCGGAAAGAGCGAACCTCGCGGACGAAGTCCTCCCGCGCGAGTTCGTGGATTTCGGGCTCCTCCATCGCGGCTCGTCCCTCACGGGGCTGCGGGCGTCTGGTATTCGATTCCGATCCTGCCGAGCCGGACGCGGAACTCCTTCAGAACCGTATCGGCGAGCAGCGCCTCCATTTCCTCGGGCGAGAGAACCGCGAGGTTGGCCCCGCGGTACGTCGCCTCGACACCGTCGCGGCGGAGGTTTTCTTCGAGCCGTTCGAATTCGGCGCGCGCGGGGTTGTTCCGGAAGGCGTCCGCGAAGGTGGCGAGCATGTAGTAGGACATTTCCTTCTGCATGGCTTCGATTTCGGCTTTCTTTTCCGGGTGCTGGCGGACGAGGTTCCCGATGCGGTTCTCCCCGAACCCCACGTGCCGCCGCTCGTCGGCGATGGTGCCGGAGAGGGTGTGGGCGAACTTGGGATTCAGTTTCTGGTTGAGGGCGTACATCATTTCGAAGACGCTGAAGGCCATACCCTCGAGAATCACGTTCTGCCCCACGACACCGGCCACGAAGTCGCCCCGGTCCACCTTCTCGAGCAGGATTTCGGCGAAGCGGACGAGGTTCGGGTTCGCGTAGGCTTCCACGACCGTTTCGAGGTCTCCCTTGCGGACGCCCAGGTCGAGGAGCCTCTGCCCGAAGATCTCGACGTGGCGGGCCTCGTCGAGCGTCTGGGTCGCCAGGAATCGCCGGCTCGCTTCGTCGGGCGCGCAACGCACGAGCCCGGCCGACGCCAGAAGGGCGCAGCGTTCCCCGACGACGAGCTGGACCGTGGTCCGGATGGCCTCCTCTCTCAGGACGGGATTCGAGAGGAGTTCCTCGGGCTCCGTTTCCCCGGGCCGATGCCCGTACTCGGTGCCCATCAGGTAACCTTGCGGACAGGATTCGAGCCAACTCTGGATGGAGTAAGCCGCCAAGAAATCCGCCATGGTGCTCCTCCTTTCCCTGCGTGCGTCTCGCACGGCGCGTGCCAGGGACGGGACATGTATGCCGGGGAAGGTTCCCGGGCAGGACTTCGCGAAAGTGGGACTCCTCGGCCTCTGGATTCTCGCACGGCCGGGAATGGCCTTTCTCGATTTCCGGAAGGGTGCGTTCCGGGAGCAGGCCGGGATGCGTGAGCGGGCGCCGGGGAACGGAGCGTGCTAGGCCCTCGAGTGCGGGGACGAGGGACGAATGCGGAAGATTTCCTGCGAAGTCTGCACGGTCAGGGGCGAAGGGGCCATCTGCAACCTTCCCCCCTCGATCCTTCGCGAATTCCAGGCGATCGGCGTGAGCTCCCTCTACCGGCCGAGGCAGGTCGTCTTTTCCGCCGGGAACCCCTCCACGGGCCTCTATCTCGTCTGCCAGGGAGCCGTGAAGCTGTTCCATTCGGACCGGTTCGGTCGCGAACACATCCTGGAAGTCGCGGGTCCGAGGGCCGTGCTCGGCGAATTTTCCCTCGATGCGGCCAGGACCCACTCGGTTTCGGCGGAAGCCCTGACGCACTGCCAGCTCACGTACTTGCCGACCCGCCGGCTGGCCGACTTCCTGCGCCGCCACCCCGAGACGGCACTGCACATGCTCGAGGCACTGAGCCACGAGCTGGCGTTGGCGCGCAGGAAGGTTCGTGATCTCGCCCTCAAGCGTGCCGACAGCCGGCTCGCGGCGCTTCTCCTCCACCTGCTCGAACCCGGTACGGAAAAAATCCGCCTCGAGTATACCCGTCGCGAAATCGCAGAAATGGTCGGAGTTTCCACGGAGACGGCGATCCGGCTCCTCGGGAGGCTTCGCAGGGCCGGGACCCTCGAAGTCCGAGGGCGCGAGGTCGTCGTGCGAGACCTCGGAAGGCTCGCTCGTCTGGCCCATTACGACGAGACCGACGCCTGAGCTTCGACGGACTCGCCGCCGCGTGCTATCCTGACGACGACCGTCTTCGGCGGCGGTACCCGCGTGGTGGGGGTGTCGGTCCCGTGTTGGAAGTACCTCTCCGTGTCCGATCTCTCGAGCTTTTCCGCTCCGTCCTGGGCGAAGCGGGCTTCGGGCGACTCGCACGCGTCGCCGATGCGGTGCGCTCGCGTCTCGAGGGCCGGACGGTCTGGAACGTGAATTCCACGCCGGTCGGCGGGGGGGTGGCGGAGATGTTGCGTACCCTTCTCCCTTACGCCCGTGGAGCCGGCGTGGACGTTCGGTGGGTCGTCCTCGAGGGGCCGCCGGACTTTTTCCGGGTCACCAAGAGACTCCATCACGCCCTCCATGGCGCCTCGGGCGACGGCTCCCCGCTCGACGAGGAGGCCAGGTCCGTTTACGAGAAGACCATCCGGGACAACGCGACGGAGCTGCTCGGACTCGTGCGGCCCGGGGACGTGGTCCTTCTCCACGACCCGCAGCCTGCGGGGCTCGCCCCGGCGCTTCTCAAGATGGGTGCCCTGGTCGTCTGGCGGTGTCACATCGGGAGAGACGTGCGCAACGAAGAAGTGGAAAAAGGCTGGGCTTTTTTGCAGCCCTATCTCCGGGACGTTCCGGCGTTCGTGTTTTCCCGGCGAACCTACGTCCCTCCCTTCCTGCAGCCGTCCCGTGTGGCGATCGTGCGTCCGAGCATCGATGTGTTTTCCCCGAAAAACCAGGAGCTCGACGAGGCCACGGTCCGCGCGATCCTGGTGCACGTCGGCCTCGTCGAAGGGCCCCCCGGAGACGGCAAGCCGGTTTTCGTCGGGGAAGACGGTGCTCCCCGGCGGGTGGACCGCTGCGCGGACGTGGTGAGGCTCGGCCGGGCACCGGAGTGGGAAGCGCCGCTCGTGGTGCAGGTCTCCCGCTGGGATCCCCTCAAGGACCCGGTCGGCGTGATGCGGGGCTTTGCCGACCTCGTCTCGCAGGACGAGAGCCGCAGGGTCCACCTCCTTCTCGCCGGTCCGAACGTCCATGCCGTCGCGGACGATCCCGAGGGGGCGAAGGTCTTCGACGAGGTTCTGACGGCCTGGCGAGCCCTACCCCACTCCGTGCGCCAACGGGTCCACCTCGCGAACCTTCCGATGGCGGATGTCGAGGAGAACGCCGCCATCGTGAACGCCATACAGCGGCACGCCGCCGTCGTGGTCCAGAAGAGTCTCGAAGAGGGATTCGGACTCACGGTGACCGAGGCCATGTGGAAGGCCCGGCCGGTCGTGGCGAGCGCCGTCGGGGGAATCCAGGATCAGATCGTGCACGGAGTCCACGGGCTTCTTTTGCGTGACCCCAGGGACCTGGCTTCCTTCGGAAAGGCACTCGCGACGCTGCTGGACGATCCGGCCTACGCCCGGCGGCTCGGCGAGAACGCGAGGGAGCGAGTGCGGAAGAAGTTCCTCGGGATCCAGCAACTCGTGAAGTACGCGGCGCTGATCCTCCGGCTGGATCGCGCCCGACGGAGTTGGGAAGGAGGTCGGGAGTGAGCACGCGCGAACGGTTGGCCATTCTGGTCGGCGGCGGCCCGGCGCCGGGGATCAACAGCGTCATCGGGGCCGCCACGATTCGCAGCATCCTCCAGGGGGTCGATGTCCTCGGGATTCGGGACGGCTTCGAATGGATCATGCAGGGGAACGTCGAGCACGTCGTTCCCCTCACGATCGAGGCCGTGAGCCGCATCCACTTCCACGGCGGATCGTACATCGGAATCTCCAGGGCGAACCCGACCGGCGACCCCCGCCTTCTCGACAACACGCTCCTTTCCCTTTTGCGACTGCGCGTGGGGTACCTGATTACGATCGGCGGCGACGACACGGCCTACTCCGCGGCGAAACTGGCCGAGCGGGCGGCCGGGCGCCTGCGCATCGTCCACGTGCCGAAGACGATCGACAACGACCTGGACCTCCCACCCCACGTCGACACGTTCGGTTACCAGACGGCACGCCACCTCGGCGTGGAGATCGTGAAAAACCTGATGGTCGACGCGCAGACCACCTCCCGGTGGTACTTCGTGGTGTCCATGGGTCGGAAAGCGGGTCATCTCGCGCTGGGAATCGGAAAAGCGGCGGGCGCGACGTTGACCCTGATCCCCGAGGAGTTCGGGACCCCGCCCATCCGGCTGCGGGCCGTCGTCGACACGCTGGTGGGCGCCATCATCAAGCGTCTCAGTCAGGGGAGGCGCGACGGGGTCGCCATCATCGCGGAGGGGGTCGTCCTCGCTCTCTCCCCCGAGGATCTCCGGGCGCTCGAGGAAGTGGAACGCGACAGCCACGGCAACATCCGGATCGCCGAGGTGGATTTCGGCGAGATTCTCAAGCGCGAGGTGCAGAAGCGCCTCCGGGAATTCGGCCTCAAAGCGACGATCGTCGCGAAGAACATCGGCTACGAGCTCCGCTGCGCGGACCCGATTCCCTACGACATGGAATACACCAGGGACCTCGGCTACTGCGCCGCGAAATACGTGCTCGGCGGCGGCACGGAAGCGGTCATCTCGATCCAGGGGGGAGACTTCGTTCCCATTCCGTTCTCCCGCCTTCTCGACCCGGCCACGGGGAGACCGCGGGTCCGGCTCGTCGACATCCGCTCGGCGCGCTACGCGATCGCTCGCCGTTACATGATCCGGCTCCGGCGCGACGACTTCGAGAACCCCCACGAGCTCGCGAGCTTCGCGGCCACGGCCGGCGTCTCCATCGAGGAGTTCCGCCGCCAGTTCGAATACCTCGTCGAGAACGAGCCGCCGCCGCTCGAGCTTCTCCCGCCCGAGAAGTCGGCCGGTCAGGCGGAGGGGCCGGCCCGCCGGACCTCTTCGGGCACGTAGGGGGCGAAACGCTCGAAGTTCGAGGCGAACATGCGGGCGAGCTTGCGTGCCTGCTCGTCGTAAGCTCGCTTGTCCCGCCACGTGTCGCGCGGGCGCAGGACTTCCTGGGGTACACCGGGACAGGCCCGGGGGACGAGAACGTGGAAAACCGGGTCCTCCGCCATCGGGGCGTCGTCGAGCTTGCCCTCGAGGGCGGCGTTGACCATTTCCCGTGTGTAGGCGAGCTTCATCCTCTGCCCCTCGCCGTAAGGCCCTCCCGTCCACCCCGTGTTGACGAGCCAGACCGAAACCCCGTGCCGCCGAATCCTCTCGCCGAGGAGCTCGGCGTAGACGGCGGGCTTGCGCACCATGAAAGGAGCGCCGAAGCAGGTGCTGAAGGTCGCCTGGGGCTCCCGGACTCCTCTTTCGGTGCCGGCTACCTTGGCCGTGTAGCCGGAGAGGAAGTGGTACATGGCCTGTTCGGGAGTGAGCCTCGAGATCGGCGGCAAGACTCCGAACGCGTCGGCGGCGAGCATGAGAACGACCTTCGGGTGGCCTGCGAGCCCTGTCCTCGAGGCGTTCGGAATGAATTCCAGGGGATAGGAGCCCCGCGTGTTCTCGGTATACGCGTCGCTGTCGAGGTCGAGAACACGGGTGGCGGGGTCGAGGACGACGTTTTCGAGAATCGTGCCGAAGCGGCGCGTCGTGGCGTAAATCTCCGGTTCTCCTTCCGGCGAGAGCCGGATGACCTTCGCGTAACAGCCCCCCTCGAAGTTGAAGATCCCCCGATCCGTCCAGCCGTGCTCGTCGTCGCCCACGAGCGTGCGCCTCGGGTCGGCGGAAAGCGTCGTCTTCCCCGTGCCCGAGAGGCCGAAAAAGAGGGCCACGTCGTTTTCGTCTTTCCCGTAGTTGGCCGAGCAGTGCATGGGCAACACGCCACGCGGCGGGAGGAGGAAGCTCATGACCGTGAGCATGGATTTTTTCATTTCCCCCGCGTAGCCCGTGCCGCCGATCAGGACCTCCCTCCGCCCGAAATGCACGACGACGAACACTTCCGAGCGGGTCCCGTCTTCGGCGGGCACGGCCCGGCATCCGGGCGCGGAGACGATCGTGAACTCGGGCCTGTGGGAGGCGAGCCGGCCAGGGTCCGGCTCCGTGAGGAACATGTTGCGCGCGAACATGCTGTGCCAGGCGAGCTCCGTGACCACGCGGATGGGCAGGCGGTGGTCCGGGTCCGCGCCCACGTAGCAGTCTTGCACGTAGAGTTCCCGCCCCTGAAGGTAGCCCATGAGCCTCCTGTGGAGCGACTCGTAGTGCGCGGGAGCCATGGGGCGGTTCACTTCCCCCCAGTCGACGTCCTTTTCCGTCCCGGGTTCGCGGACGATGAACTTGTCCTTCGGCGACCTTCCCGTGAACTCGCCCGTCCGGACGACCAGCGGGCCGTGTTGGGCGATGGAGCCTTCGTTCCGGCGCACGGCATGTTCGTAGAGGGCCGGGACGGGGAGGTTCCACCAGACGGTGCGCGCGTTCCGGATTCCGGACTCTTCGAGGCCGTGACCACTTCGGACGGTTCCGTACTCTTCCATTCGGGCGTTTTTCCTTGTCGAAAACTGTTCGGGTCGGTGTGCTCGAGCGGCTCCCCCGTGGAAAAAGCGGCACCTCATCTTGCCGCAGTGGCCGGTTCCGGGCAACCTGTTTTACCGAGAACCCCTGGCACACCCCGGCCGAGTTCGGTAGAATTTCCCCTGCGCATGCGGTCGGCAGGCCGTAACGACCGGCGAATCCAGGACCCTGTCCACGATGCCTATCGGCCCCGCCGCAAGCTGGCCGAGCCGGCTTCCTGCACCCGTTGCGGGCTCGTCTACCACCGGGGACGCTGGCTTCGGGGGGTGCCCAGGCCGGGCTCTCGAGGGATTCTCTGTCCGGCCTGTCAGAGGACTCTCGACGACTATCCCGGAGGGATCGTCGAGCTCCACGGCACGTTTCTCGAAGGGCACCTCGAGGAGGTGCTCAACACCGTACGCAACGTGGCCCGGGCGGCGGAGCAGCGACACCCCTTGCAGAGGATCATCCGGGTCCACCGCTCGGATGGCTGCGTCTCCGTGACCACGACGGACTCCCACCTGGCCCGCGCGATCGGGGAAGCGCTCAAAAAAGCTTTCCAGGGGGAGCTGGAACTGAAGTATTCGCTGGAGGGCGACGTCCTCCGCGTTCACTGGACGCGCTGAGGAGCAGGGCTCCGGCTCAGTGGCGGCTTTTCGCGGCCGTCCGGTGAACCAGAGAGTGGATCTCGTCGTACGAGGCCGACTTGGGGAGGATCCACACGTAGGGCCGCTTTCCGGTCATCGCTTCGACGATCCGCAGGTCGCACGCGGTGACCACGATCACGGGTAGGTCCCGCCGCACGGCATGGAGCCGATCCGCGAGCTGGAGTCCGGTAACCTGCGGCAGCTCGTACTCCGTGATCGTGACCAGGTTGCCGACGATCAGGCTTCTTTCGGAGAGCTCGAGGCCGTTCGCGCTCTCCCCGACCGTATGGCCGTCGTCACGCAGGTTCGACGCGAGGGCTTCGCGGAAAGCGACTTCGGGGTCGACGACGTAGACCCTGAGGTCACGGCACGTCACCCCGAGGGAGGTCGACGAAAAAGGCGGTTCCTTTGGGTTCGCGCCGGACAAAGCCGATCTGGCCTCCGTGAGCGAGGACGATCTGCTTAGCAATCGGCAAGCCGAGGCCGGTGCCGTGCGGCTTCGAAGTCTCGAAGAGCTCGAAGGGACGCACGTGTTCCGGAATTCCGGAGCCATTGTCGGCGACCCAGACCCGGACTTTGTCACGTTCGGGAATCTCCAGGCGCAGGACGACCTCTCCGCCCGTGCGGTCGAGCGCCTCGAGGGCGTTTTTCACGAGATTGTCGAAGACGCGGCGGAGCTTTTCCCGGTCGGCCTGCACGGTCACGGGGGCGGAAGACTCCTCGTACCGTAGTTCGATTCCCTGTTCCTGCGCGAACGGGGACCAGAGCTCGACGAGCGTCCGGAGAAAAGAACCCAGGTCGATTTCTTCGACCTGCAGGCGCTCTTCCCGAACGAGGCTCAAAAGCTCGCGCAGCACCTGGTTGAGGCGATTGGCTTCGTTCACGATCTGTTCGGCCGCCGCCTCCACGGACGACACCGGTTGCGAGGGATCGCGGCGAGCCCGCCGCAGGATGAGCTGCGCCTGCATCGAGAGAGCTCCGAGCGGGTTTCCCAGGTCGTGGGCCAGCTTCGCGGCAATCGCCCCGAGATCCGCCAGACGCTCGCGCCTCTGGACCAACTCCTGGTACTCGCGGAGTTTGGCTTCGGCCCGCCGCTTTTCGGTCACGTCGCGGGCCACGATGGAAACGCCCGTCACGAGCCCCGTCGTGTCGCGTACCGGTGAAGCGCTGAGCGCCACGTCGAGGCGGCGCCCGTCCTTGGCCACCCAGAGAGTCTCTTCCTCCTCCACGCTGTCTCCGGAGGCGATCTTCCGGAAGACTTCCCGAAAACGGCGCAGCCTTTCGGGAGCGACGAAGAGTTCGATGGATTTCCCCCGCGCGTCGCTCGCGGCGTGACCGAGCATTCTCGCGGCACCCCGGTTCCAGCCGCTGATTCGCCCGGCGAGGTCGCAGCCGATGACCGCCTCTTCGCAGGACTCGACGATTGCGGCGAGCTGAAGAAGCATGTCCTCCGCGCGTTTGCGTTCGATGAAGTCTCCGATCTGCCGGCCGAGGGCTTCGAGACTTTCCACGACCTCCGCATCCGGGGTGTCCGTTCGGACCCGCCGGAACAAAGCCATGACGCCCGTAACCTGTGTCCCGGACCGCAGCGGGACCGCGAGGGCCGTCCGAAGGCCGAGATCTCGAGCCAGGGAGGCGCGCAGGAATTCCGGGTCCTCGCCGACCTCCGGGATCCAGAGCGGGCGCCTTTCCGCCCAGACACGGCCCGGGAGTCCGTCGGCCAGGTGGAAAACGAGCCTTCGGCTCAGGGCTCCGAACTTCCCCGCGTCGAGCTCCGGGGAGCTCCACATACCTTCCCAGTGGAGGCTTCCCTGGGAAGGTTCCACGTGCCAGATCTCGCCCAGGTCCCAGGAGAAGCCCTGGCAGACCGCCTCCAGGATTCTCGGTGTCGCTTCCGGCAGGGTCCGCGATTCGGCCAGACACCGAGTCACCGCGTGCTGTACGGTGATCCTGCGCTCGGCCCTGCGGCGCTCGGTGACGTCCTGGCCGACGAGAAGGATGCCGAACGTCTCGCCACCGCTGCCTTTCAGCGGAGCCGCGTGCCACTCGATCTCCCGAACTCGCCCGGCCCGGTCGACAAGAGAAGCCCTGTAGCCCCCGGCCTCGCCGGAGCCTACCCTCCCCAGAAGCTCCGCGAAGTCTTCCGCGCGGGCGCCCTCGCCCGCGTCGTTTCCGGCCGCGAGCCCGAGGTCTTCGGCTCTACGGTTCAGGTGACGAATTCGGCCTTCCCGGTCCACGACGACGATCAGGACCGGTGCGGTGTCGAGGAGCCGCTCCGCGAAGTCCCTCTGCTGCCGCAGTTCGTCTTCGACACGCTTGCGCTCGGTGAGGTCCCGCATCACGCCGGTGAAAATTCTCCGGCCCCTGAGCCTCACCTCGCTTACCGCGAGATCCACGGGGAAGGTTCTTCCCGACCGGTGGAGAGCCGACACCTCTCGGCCGATTCCGATGATCCTTTTTTCCCCGGTCTCGAGGTAGCGGCGGATGTAGTCGTCGTGCTCTTCCC
Organism: Candidatus Binatia bacterium; assembly: GCA_026004195.1. NCBI lineage: Bacteria > Candidatus Binatota > Binatia (SeqCode) > Binatia bacterium. The sequence goes on along the minus strand of BPIQ01000001.1, from coordinate 427,739 downwards.
GGAACGGGGACGGCATCAGGATGCCGACGTTCTGGCCGAGCACTTCCTCGGCCCGGTAACCGAACATGCGTTCGGCGGCCGGGTTGAAGAGCTCGATCGTGCCGTTCTCGTCGATCGTGACGATCGCGTCGACGGCCGTCTCGATCAGTTCCGCCGCGATTCGCCCGAGCTCGGCCGCGGAGCGGCCCGAAAGGCGTCGCTTCCGGCGCTTCATGCGGTCCTCGCGTCGCGGGGTGTCAGCCCGGCGGCCCCTCGGTGCGGTGACGCGACGGCTTGGATCGTTCCGCACGGAACGCTAGGTTCAGGTCTGGCATGCCGGAAAAAGATCTCTACCAGATTCTCGGGGTTTCCCGAACGGCCACCGAGGAGGAAATCAAGAAAGCGTACCGCAAGCTCGCGCGCCGCTGGCACCCCGACCTGAACCCCGGGAACAAGGAAGCCGAGGAGAAATTCAAGGAAATCTCGGAGGCCTACGAGATCCTCGGCGACCCGGAAAAACGCAAGCTCTACGACGAGTTCGGGCTCGAGGGGGTGCGGCAGGGCTTCGATGCGGCCCAGGCTCGAGCAGCCCGCGAGCGCGCCCGAGCGTGGAGCACGGGTACCCGGGGTTTCACCGAAGGCTTCGGCGGATTCACGAGCTTCGAGGATCTTTTCGGCGAACTTTTCGGGCAGAGGGCGAGAACCCCCTCGCGAGGCGCCGACCTCGAGACCGAGCTCGAGATCGACCTTGCCGACGTCGTGCGGGGTGCCACCCGTACGCTGAGAATCCAGAGGCCTTCTGCCTGTCCTTCGTGCGGCGGCAGCGGAAGCGCCGCCGGTTCGGGGGTCGCTTGTCCCGTGTGCAGCGGGCGCGGGTCCGTCCAGATGATCAAGGGGCCCGTCACCTTCACGAGGACCTGCACGGGGTGCGGTGGCACGGGAAAGATCGCCGTGGAAGCTTGCGCGCGGTGCGGCGGGACGGGGGAGATCTCCGAAACGGAGACGCTGCAGGTACGGATTCCGCCCGGCGCCGAGACGGGGACGCGCTTGCGCATCGCCGGCAAAGGGGCACCAGGGCAGCACGGGGGGCCGCCGGGCGACCTCTACGTTCGGCTCCAGGTGCGGCCCCATCCCGCGGTGGAACGAAAGGGAGCGGATCTTTTCCTCGAGGTTCCGGTCACCCTCGGCGAGGCGATTCTCGGGGGGACGATCGAGGTCCCCACGTTCGACGGAACGGTTCGGGTCAAGGTCCCTCCCGGGAGCCAGAGCGGGCGCCAGTTGAGGCTTCCGGGACGCGGGGTGCCCGACCCGAAAACGGGCCGACGCGGGGACTTCTATCTCCGCTTGATGGTCCGGGTACCGGAGGAGGTGCCCGAGGAACTGAAGGAGCTCGTCAGGCGGCTCGAATCCGCCTACCGCACGCCCGTGCGCCGCGGGCTCAAACTTTGAGGTCCGAGCATGCGATACCTCCGGGTGCAAGAGGTCATGGAAACCCTCGGGGTGGACGAGGCGTTCCTGCGGCTTCTCGAGACCGAAGGGCTCATCCATCCCAAGACGACCCTCGAGGGGGAATCCGTACTTTCGGAAAGCGAGGCGGAGCGCGTACGGCTCGCGGCTTTCCTGATGACGGAGCTCGAGGTGAATCTCGCGGGCACGGAGGTCATCCTGCACCTCCGGGAGCAGATTTTCGAGCTTCACCACCAGTTCGACGAACTCCTGCGGGCGCTGGCTCGAGAGCTCCGCGAACGGCGCTGAGTTCTCGTCAGCCCCTTTCCTGGCGGGCCGGGGCGCGGATGCCCAGTTCTTCGAGCTTGCGGTAGAGCGAGGAAAGGGAAAGACCGAGCTGCTTGGCCGCGAGTCTCTTGTCGTTACCCGTCTGGCGCAGCGTGGCCTCGATGTAAGCCTTTTCGTAGGCGCGTACGGCCTCCCGCAAACCCGTCCCCTCCCCGACGCTCGGAGGGAGGTCCCGGCGGACCCAGCTCGGCAGGTCCTCGACGCCGATCCAGTCCCCTTCGCCGAGGATCATGGCGTGTTCGATGACGTTGTCGAGCTCGCGCACGTTGCCCTTCCAGGGAAGCGACATGAGAACTTGCAGGGCCTGGCGGTCCAGCCCCTGGAAGCTCTTTTTCAGCTCGCGGTTGTGGAGCCTCACGAGGTGGTCGACCAGCGGCGGAATGTCCTCCCGCCTTTCCCGCAGCGGCGGGATGTGGATGTTCACGACGTTCAGGCGGTAGAAGAGGTCGGCCCGGAACCGCCCCTCCTCGACCTCCCTGGCGAGGTCCCGGTTGGTGGCGGCCAGGATCCTCACGTCGACGCGGGTCGGTGCGCTCGCCCCGATCGGGAGGATTTCCTTGCTCTCGATGACCCGCAGAAGCTTGGCTTGCAGGCCCAGGGGCAGGTCGGCGATCTCGTCGAGAAAAATCGTCCCGCCCCGCGCCCTCTGGAAAAGCCCCTCCTGGTTGGTGACCGCCCCCGTGAAGGAGCCACGAAGGTGCCCGAAAAGCTGGCTTTCGAGGAGCGTCTCGGGGATGGCGGCACAGTTGACGGGGAGAAAAACGCGGTCTCGCCGCTCGCTCATCCGGTGGATGGCGCGGGCTACGACTTCCTTGCCCACGCCGCTCTCGCCCGTCAAAAGGACCGTGCTCGACGTCGCCGCCACCTTGCGCGCGAGCTCCATGACCTGCTGCATGGCCGGGGATCGGGCGACGACCTCGTCGACGTCCCAGCGGCGGTGCAACTGGCTCCGGAGAAACTGGTTTTCCCAGGCAATCTGCCGGTGTTGCAGGAGTGCTTCGACCTTGTGGAGCACCTCGTCGAAAAGGAGGGGCTTGAGGAGGTAATCCTGAGCGCCGCGTCGGAGCGCTTGCACGGCCGTATCCACGCTGGCGTGGGCGGTCATGAGCAGCGTGAGCGTCTGGGGGGACCTCTCGCGCACCCGCTCGAGGACTTCGAGGCCGTCAGCTCCCGGCATGAGGAGGTCGGACAGAACGACGTCGAAATCCCTTTCTTCGAGCGCCCGTAACGCCGCTTCTCCGTCCCCGACGGCCACGACGTCGTATCCTTCCTCCCGCAGGACTTCGGCGAGGCTCTCTCGGATTCCCGCCTCGTCGTCGGCGACGAGAATCGTTCCGCGGGGGGCGGCTTGGCTTCTCGGTGTTTCTGGCTCGGACTTCGGCTCCATTGGCTCGGGACCGAAAACGCTTCCTCCTTCAAGGCTCGTGCCCGGAAAACGCCGAGCTACGGGGGGCGGCCGCCCCACCCCGGTTTCCCGAAAGTGGGAATGCAGCTCCCCCGCGCTTTCCTGAAAAGAAGAACCGCTTTTTCTTTTGCTCCATGTTTGCCAACCGTGCAACGACCTGGCATGTTCCCCGCACGACGGCGGCGCGCCATGCGGCGGGATCGGCGTGGATTTCTGAGTTCCGTGGCGGCGGCGGTGGGCTTGCTCGCTAGCTACGGCCTTCTGGGGGCGTACGGCATCGCCTACCTCTTCCCTCCGCGCCGCGAGAAAAGACGCGCTCGGCTCTACGTGGGGCGACTCCCGGACCTTCTCGAAAAGCCCCGTCTGGTGAGCGACCCCCGGGGGCGGTCCCTTCTCCTTCTCGGCATCGCCGGCCGGCTCGAGGCGTTCGATACGCGCTGCCCGCACCTGGGTTGCCGCGTGCACTGGGAGCCCGAGAAGTCGCGATTTTTCTGCCCCTGCCACAACGGGGTTTTCGACTCGACCGGCCGTGCCGTCGCGGGACCGCCGGCGGAGGCGGGGCAGAGCCTCGAGAAGGTTCCGCTCGAAATCGACCCGAACTCGGGGAACGTGTTCTTGCTGGCCTGACAGGGGGGAGCCGCCGTGGCCAGACAGAGGCCGAGGAGCGTGGGAGCCTTTTTCGCCGAACACCTGCCCGTCGACTGGGATTTCTTGCGGTCGTTCGGAAGCGAGCCGGTACCGTACCACCTGCAGAACTGGTGGTGGTGCCTCGGCGGGACCCCGCTCTACCTTTTCGTCGTGCAGGTCGTCACGGGAATCCTGCTGACGTTCTACTACGTGCCCGATCCGTCGGCCGCGCACCAGAGTGTCGCCTTCATCACGGAGGAGGTACGTTTCGGCTGGTACCTGCGGTCGCTCCACAAGTGGTCGGCGAATCTCATGATCGTCGCCGTCTTCCTCCACCTCCTCAGGGTCTTTTTCACGGGCGCCTATCGCCACCCTCGGGAGCTCAACTGGTGCGTGGGACTCGGCCTCCTCGGCTGCACGCTGGGTTTCGGCTTCACGGGCTACTCGCTCGTCTACGACCAACTCTCGTTCTGGGGAGCGACCGTGGCCTCGAACCTCGTCGAGGCCCTGCCGCTCGTGGGGAAACCGGCGGCGACGCTCATGCGAGGCGGGCCGGAAGTCAGCGCCAACACGCTCACGCGCTTTTTCGTGTTCCATATCGGGCTCTTTCCCACCGTCATGTTGGCCTTGCTTTTCGCTCACATCGCCCTCGTCCGGCTGCACGGTGTCACGGAACTGCGCTTTCGACACCAGCCGCCGAGGTCCGAACGGACTCTTCCCTTCTGGCCTCACCACGCGACGACCGAACTCCTGATCGGTGTCCTGCTCATGTTCGTCCTGACCGTGCTGTGCCTCGTGTTCCCGGCCGGACTCGGCCCCGAGGCGGATCCCACGGTGACGCCGGAGCACATTCGCCCCGAGTGGTACTTCTTCTTCAACTACCGGCTCCTGAAGCTCACCTCGCTCGAGACGAGCGTCCGGCTCACCCTGTTCGCGGGGACTCTGATCTTCTTCTGGCCGTTTCTCGAGACCGCCCTTGCCAAGGTCGGAATTCCCCGGGATTTCTCGGTCGTTCTCGGGGTGCTCGGGTTTCTCGCTTTCCTGGCCCTCACGGTGTGGGAGGCTTTCGCCGGAAGCTAGGGCGGGGGCGGGAGCCGATCGGAGCTCGGAAGGATCGGGGGGGATGTCATGTCGCTCGAAGCGAAGCGGTTCGTCATCGCCGTACTGAGTCTCTTCTTTCTTCTGGCGTTGCTTCTGGTGGCCTACCGGGAGACGCTCAAGCACCGCGCGGAGGAGGAACCGCCGCCCGTCGTGACCGCCGCGAACGAGGCGTGCGTCACCTGCCACGCGAAACATTCGGCGGCTCTCGTCCTGCAGTGGAAGGCTTCGGCCCACGCCCGCGTCGGGGTGGGGTGCCTCGAGTGCCACGCGGCCGAGGAGCGGGACGTGGATGCGTGGCGCCACGAGGGGGTGTGGGTCTCGGCACTCGTCACCCCTCTCGATTGCGGCCGGTGCCACGCGAAAGAACACGAGGAGTTCCGGCGGAGCCATCACGCCCGGGCGGGTGAAATTCTGGCGAGCCTCGACAACGTGCTCGCGGAAAAGGTCGAGGGCAGCCCCGGCAACCGGGCCGCCGCCGTGAACGGCTGCATGCAGTGCCACGGGTCCATCGTGCGGTTCGTCCGGACGGCTTCCGGCGACGTGCAGCGTGTGGGGCCCGAACAAAAGCCGCTCGTCGACCCGGAGACGTGGCCCAACAGCGGGATGGGGCGGATCAACCCGGACGGGTCGAAGGGCAGTTGCCACGCGTGCCACAGCCGCCACGAGTTCCAGGCGAAGCTCTCCCGTAGCCCCGAGAACTGCGGGAAGTGCCACATGGGTCCGGACCACCCCCAGATCGAGATCTACAACGAGTCCAAGCACGGCATCGCGTTCTACGCCAACCGGCACCGCATGGCGCTCGACAAAGACGGCGATTGGGTGCTCGGCCGGGACTACTTTTCGGCCCCGACGTGCGCCACTTGTCACATCTCGAGTTATGTCTCGCCCACGGGCGAGGTGAAGGGGAACACCCACGACGTGGGCGAGAGAATCAGCTGGACCTTGCGCCCGGTCGTGTCGACGAAGATCAACCTGGTGAAGTTCGAGGATGGCTACCAGGAGGATTACCCGGAGACGCGCCCCCTTCCGAAAGAAGGAGAAACGGTCGAGACCGTGGAGCTCGTGCGTCGAGGAGACGAGCTCGTACGCCGTACGGTACCGAGAAGGGTGTCCCGTGTGATCACGTGGCGCGAGCGGCGCGAGGCGATGAAGGGCGTCTGCCTCAACTGCCACAACCACACCTACGTGGACCACTTCTACCAGCAGTTCGACTCTCTCGTGTCGCTGTACAACGAGAAGTTCGCCCGGCCGGCGAAGGCTCTCGTCGACGGCCTCTACGCCGAAGGGTTCCTGGACCCGCGCGTTCCGTTCGCGGAAAAAGTCGAGTGGACCTTTTTCGAGCTCTGGCACCACGAGGGGCGGCGGGCGCGGCACGGGGCTTCCATGATGGGGCCCGACTTCACGCAGTGGCACGGCATGTACGAGGTGGCCAAGCACTTCTACACGAAGTTCCTGCCGGAGGTCGTGGAGCTGGCCGAAAGGCACGGGAAGGGCGATACGTGGCGGGCACGAGTGGAGGAGTTGCTCTCGGGAGAGGACCACGCGTGGCTGCGCGGCCTTCGAACCGAGGAGGCCGAGGCCCTCCGAAGAGCCTACCGGGAACGGTACGATGAGAAGACGGTGCCTTGAGCTCGCCGCGAGCCTGGCCTCCTCGATCGTCCTGGTCTCCGTGGCGACCGCGGCCGGCCCCCTGTCGCTCCTCGGGGCAGAGGTGCGGCCTTTTTTCTCGGACCGGGTGCGGGGTGAATTCGTCGACTGGTTCGGACCGGCCCCCGCGAGCGCCCCTCGAGGCGCCGAGCGCTACGATTTTTTCGCGAACCGGCTGCGGGCCGGGTTCCGGGTATCGGCGGGAAAGGCGGAGTGGACCCTGACCTTGCAGGATACGCGGCTCGAAAACCTGCCGTCCGACGCGAGCCCTCCGGAGTCGGCGGTCGGAAACCTCGGCCCCGGGGCTCTCTACTTCTCCCACACGCGCGCCACGAGCCAGGGCGAGACCTTCCTGAAGGAGGCCTTTCTGCGCTGGCGTGACCCACTGGGCGTCGGGGGGCTCGAGCTTCTCGGGGGGCGTTTCGAATACGCCGATGGTCTCGAGGTGCGACCCCGGAACCCCACCCTGGCCTGGCTCAAAAGCGCCCGGATTTCGCAGAGGCTCGTGGGCCCTTTCGGATTCACCCACGTGACCCGTAGTTTCGACGGCCTTCGGATCGACTACGACCTGCGCTCGGTCCGGTGGACGGTGCTCGGCGTTCGACCCACACGCGGCGGCTTCGAGGTGAGCGCGAACCGGGAGCTCGACGTCTGGCTCGCGGGAGCGAGCGCCACGTATTCGGGTCCGGAAAGCCTGGACGCGCGACTCTTCTACTTTTACTACCGCGACGAGCGCGATCGAGCCGTGAAGGTGGACAACCGATCGGTCTCCGAAAGACGCGAGGATTCCGGTTCCGTGGACATCCACACCGTGGGCGGGCACGTGCTCGGTGTGCGCCCTCTCGGTCCGGGTCGGGTGGACGGCCTCTTCTGGGTGGCAGGACAGGCGGGCTCGTGGGGACGGCTCGACCACGTGGCGTGGGCTTACGGTCTCGAGGGCGGTTATCGCTGGCCGTCGTGGCCTTTCGGCCCCTGGGTGCGGGCGGGACTTTTTCGCTCCTCGGGCGACGACGACGCCGGCGACGGTACCCACGAGACGTTTTTCCAGATGCTGCCCACGGCGCGGATCTACGCCCAGTTCCCCTTTTTCAACCTGATGAACAACCAGGACTTTTTCGCCCAGCTCCTCCTCCGGCCGAGCCCGGTCCTTTCGCTGCGTCTCGACTACCACTGGCTTCGCCTCACCGAGGCCCGAGACCTCTGGTACGCGGGCGGCGGGGCGACGAGCGACACGGTGTTCGGGTTCGCCGGCTTGCCGAGCGGTGGTGGGCGCGACCTCGGACACCTCGTGGACCTGGCGGTCACGTGGTCGCCTCTCGACTGGCTCGAAGTCTACGCGTACTACGGCCACGCGTTCGGCGAGGACGTCGTGGGAGAGAACTTCGCCGACAGCGACGCCGACTACGGCTACGTGGAAGTCACCGTTTCCTACGGCCGCTGAGCCGTCGAGCGGGGTGCGCCGAAGTGCGGCGCCGTCGTTTCGGCACGGTGTCGCCCACGCGCACGGTCAGAACCGGGCAGTGCGCCGTCCGGACGACCCTTTCGGTGACGCTGCCGAGGAGCAGATGAGAAAGCCCCGTCCTCCCGTGCGTCGCCATGACGATCATGTCGGCCCCGAGGGACCCGGCCGCCTCCACGATGGTCGCGGCGGGCGCGCCGCTCCGCAGCGCGGACTCGACGGCAATGCGCCGCCGGCGCGGGATTTCCTCGAGGCGAGCCATCTCTCGCCGGGCGGCCTCCTGCTGTAACGTGTAGAGCCGCGTGAAGTCGGCGGCCCCGCCGCCGTAGATCTCCACGGGTACCGGAGAAGGCAGCGGTTCGACCACGTGCAGCAGGACGATCCGCGCGCCGAAGATTTTCGCCAGATCGGAGGCGTAGACGAGCGCAGCTTCGGAAGCCTCCGAGAAGTCGACCGGAACCAGAAGGCGGCGAACTTTCACGCGACGAACCTCGCGAGCCCCCTTAGCCGACGCACTCCCTCGTGTCCAGTTCCGTCGCTGTCACCGGTGCGGGAGGCCGGAGGTCGTTTCATCGCTCCCTTTCCAGGGCTCGCTCCGCGGCGACCTGGATCCGGTCGAGCTTCGTGTCGATGCGGAGCGCCCGGTCGAGGATGGGGCAAGCGGCGGTGAGAACGCACTTCTTTCGCAGCCGGTCGAACAGGGAACAGGTGGGGCGCCGCCCGCAGAAGGCGACCCGATGGACGAGTCGGTTCCGTACGTCCACCCGCACGACGATGCCGTCGACCACGGTCTCGTAGAGCTCGGCCGGGAGGCTGCCCCGCGCGAGAAACCGCACTTCCCCGACTTTCTCCCCGGCCGCCGCCAGTTCCGCGGCCTTTCGCACGGACTCGGGCACCGCATCGCGCACCACGCCGAGCTGCCAGAGCTCCGCGACCGACCTTTCCCCCGCGAATTCGACGACCAGCCGGTTCTGGCCGACTTGGAATCCGACCTCCGCGTAACGTCCGTAGCCCTTCTGCGCGGGGCCGAACCGAGCCTCGTAATCGGAGAGAGTCCAGCCGAGCTCCGCCGAAGCGGTACGCCCCGAGAGCAATAGGCAGAACGTCGCGAACGCGAAAACCCCGGTCATGCTACCAGCTCCCCCGTCACGCGGCCGAGCTCTCGCAAACCGGCCGGCGTGCGGACACCGTACCAGCAGAGTGCCCGTCCGTCGACGAACCGCACCTGTCGTGCGGGGCCTCGCGGAAACAAGAGGGAGGACAGCGACGGAAGGTCCCTGGGGCCGAACCGGTAGGGTTCGTTCGGGAGGAGGAGGGCTTCGGGCTCGGCACGAGCCACCTCGTCGAGCGAAACCAGGGGGTAGCGGTCCGGTGCGTCGGCGGACACGTTGTCGGCTCCGCACGTGCCGAGGACCGCCGACGCGTACGTGTCGGAACGGAAGGTCATCCAGGGGTTCTTCCAGATCGGACAGAAAACCCGGAGGCGCCGGCGTGCCGTGGCTTCGCCTTCGACCTCTTTTTTGGCTCGGCGGATCTCCCCGGCCAGGTGCCGTGCCTCTTCCGCGCAACCGACGAGGGGGCCGAGTTCGAGAAGCTCTTCGACCACGTCCTCGAGCTTCGTCGGAAGGGAAACGAAGACCGCGACTTGCGCCTCCCGAAGACGCACGAAATCCTCGAAGCGGTTCTCCTCCGCGCTCACGATCACGAGCTCGGGCCGTAGCCGGAGAATGTCCTCCACCCGGGGGGTTTTCGTGCCGCCGATTTCCGTCACGGTGCGCGCCCGCGGCGGTTCGATGCAGTACCGGGTCCGACCCACGACGGCTCCGCCCGCCCCGAGGGCGAAGAGCGTCTCGGTCCAGCTCGGCACGAGCGAGACGACGCGAGTCGCACGGGCGAGCTTCCCGTGAAGGCCCCGAGGAGCCCGGAGGTTTTCCTGCGCGGTCACCGGCTCCCCTCCCGCAGAAGGCGCTCGAGGGTGGTACGGTCTTCCTCGGTCAGGTTCTCCGTGACCGGTCGGGCGGAAAGAGAAAGGCGCCAGAGCACCCAGCCGAACGACGCGACCGCGAGCGACAGGAGCACGGCCCAGACGAAGGTGCGCGGCCGTTTTCGCTTACGAGCCGCCACGCCCGGCCTCGCCTCCGGCGGGCAGGATTCCTGCCACCCGCGCGAAGAGCTTCCAGAGGGGTTCGTCGTCCAGGCCGTCCACACCGTTGTACCAGCGGACCGCGACGTCCTGCGCCCGGCGGCTGCGGCGCAGGAACGCGAACCAGACCTTCCAGCTCCTCCCGTAGAGGAGAGACGTCGCCCGGGAGAGCCGCCGCAGTTTCCGGCCGAGCGGGCCGAGACGTACCCGGTCACCGTACTCCTCGAATCCGAATTCGCCCGTGCGAAAGGCCCTCTCGAGGCTTTCCGCGGCCAGCCGGCCGTACTCGAAGGCGCAGGAAATTCCCTCGCCGAGCAGGGGATCGACGCCGGCGGCATCGCCGACCAGGAGCACACCCGGAGCACGAAGGGGTGGACTCGTACCACGTACGGGAAATGCCTTCCAGGGAAGATCCTTGCCACAGAGTCTCCGAACCCTTTCCCGCAAGGCCCTTTCGAGCCTCCGCTCCCGGATGTCGCAAGAGTAGACGCCCACGTTGGCGTGGGGTTCCCCTCGCACCAGGCAGGGAAACGTCCAGGCGTAACCCCGCAGCCCGGTCGCCACGCCCGAAAAGTCGAACTCGTAACGCTCCTTCTCGAACCCGTCCCAGTCGAGACCGGCGAGCGGAACGTCCGCCATCACCGCGCGGCCGAGCGCTCCGGGCGATCCCGGAAAGAGGCTTCGGCGGACGACGCTACCGGAGCCGTCCGCTCCCACGACGACCCGGGTCCTGTAGCTGCCGCGGTCGGTTTCCACCCGGAATCCTCCGCTCTCGCGCAGCACCCGCCGGACATGGACCCCCTCGCGGACTTCGATCCCCCTCTCGCGGCACGCCGCCACGAGAAGCGCGTCGAATTCCGCCCGGCGGACGACTCGACAGAGATCGCCGTCCTCGTAGTCCACGGGTCCGAGGGGTGTGTCCACACGAGCGCGCCGCACGGACGCGTGGGGGACGTCGAGCGGCACGCCGAGCTCGGCGAGAAAGGCGAGCGTCCGCGGTATGAGTCCTCCGGCGCAGACTTTCTCGCGGGGATGGAAGGCTTTCTCCAGGACGACGCAGGACCGTGCCAGCTCGGGGCATCGCCGGTGGAGAAAAAGCGCGGTGGCAGCCCCGGCCGGGCCGGAGCCGACGACGACGACCGGCCGATTCTCCATCCCTCGCGTCGATCAGGAGCGCGGTCTCACGTTTTCCCTCACCCACCGCACGATGCTTTCCATACTCGCGCCGGGGGTGAACACTTCCCGCACACCCGCAGCTTTGAGTTTCGGGATGTCGTCGGCCGGGATGATCCCGCCCCCGAACACGACGATGTCCGCGCCCCCCTTTTTGCGGAGCTCCTCGATGACCGCCGGGAAAAGCGAGAGGTGGGCGCCGGAGAGGATGCTGAGACCCACGGCGTCCACGTCCTCCTGGACCGCGGCTTCGGCGATCATTTCCGGGGTCTGGTGGAGACCCGTGTAGATGACCTCGAAACCCGCGTCGCGTAGCGCCCGCGCGATGATCTTGGCCCCGCGGTCGTGACCGTCGAGCCCGGGCTTGGCGACGAGAATCCTGAGCGGTCTCACGAAGGAACCTCCTGGCGAGTTTCTCCCCTTTTCGGTCTCAGATCCAGGCGGGGTCGCGGTACTCACCGAACGCCTCCCGGAACACGTCGGAAATCTCCCCCACCGTGCACTCCGCGCGTACGGCGTCCAGGACCGACGGCATCAGGTTCTCGCCGCTCCGGGCCGCTTCGCGGACGGCCGCGAGCGCCTGGCGGACGCGGGCGGGAGAGCGCGACGCCTTACGTTCGCGGACGCGCCGTACCTGGATTTTCTCGACCTCGGGGTCGATCCGCAGAATCTCGATCGGCGGCTCCTCGGGAAGCCGGTACTTGTTCACGCCGACGACGACTTTCTCCCCGCGCTCGAGCTGCTGCTGGTACCGGTAGGCGGCTTCGGCGATCTCCTTCTGGGGGAAGCCGAGCTCCACGGCTCGGATCATGCCCCCGAGCGCGTCGATCCGGGCGATGTAGTCCCGGGCTTCCCTCTCGATCCGGTCGGTGAGTGCTTCGAGGGCGTAGCTTCCCCCGAGAGGGTCGACGATGTTCGCGACCCCGCTTTCCTCGGCCAGGATTTGCTGGGTGCGGAGCGCGAGCAGAGCCGCCTGTTCGGAAGGAAGGGCCAGGGTCTCGTCCATGGAATTCGTGTGGAGCGATTGGACGCCGCCGAGGATGCCCGCGAGGGCCTGCACGGTCACGCGGACCACGTTGTTCAGGGGCTGCTGGGCCGTGAGCGAGCAGCCTGCCGTCTGCGCGTGGGTCCGGAGCATCATCGAGCGCGGGTTTTTCGCCCCGAAGCGTTCCTGCACGAGGCGCGCCCACAGCCGCCGTGCGGCCCGGAGCTTGGCGATTTCCTCGAGAAAATCGTTGTGAAGGTTGAAGAAGAACGAGAGGCGGGGTGCGAACTCGTCGACGTGGAGTCCGCGTTTCGTCGTGGCCTCCACGTAGGCGAGGCCGTCGGCGATCGTGAAGGCGAGCTCCTGGACCGCCGTCGAGCCGGCTTCGCGAATGTGGTAGCCGGAGATGGAAACCGGGTGCCACCGGGGTACGTGCTTCGCGCAGAACTCGATGACGTCGACGACGATCCGGACCGACGGTTCCGGCGGGCAGATCCACTCCTTCTGGGCGATGAACTCCTTGAGCATATCGTTCTGGATCGTCCCGCCCAGCCGGTCCCAGGGCACGCCCTTTCTTTCGGCGACGACCAGGTACATCGCGAGCAGGACGATGGCCGTGGAGTTCACCGTCATGGAGGTCGTCACCCGATCGAGGGCGATGCCGTCGAAGAGGGCTTCCATGTCCGCGAGGCTCGCCACGGAAACGCCCTCCCGCCCCACCTCGCCCAGGGCGCGGGGGTGGTCCGGGTCGTAACCCATGAGCGTCGGCATGTCGAAAGCGGTCGAGAGACCCGTCTGGCCCTGCTCGAGCAGGAACCGGAAACGGCGATTCGTGTCTTCGGGAGTCCCGTAGCCCGCGAACTGCCGCATGGTCCAGAGACGGCCTCGGTACATGCTCGGGTAGACGCCGCGCGTGTAGGGAAATTCCCCCGGAAAGCCCAGACGTTCCTCGAAATCCGGGCCGAGGTCCTCCGCCGTGTAGAGCGGCTCCACCTCCATGTCCGAGACGGTGGAAAAGCGAGCCTCCCGCTCGGGGCTCCGGGAGTAGACCTCTCGCAACCAGTCGGCTTTGGAACGTTTCGTCATCGACTCCCGCTCACCTTCCCCGGAACGCGGCCTTTCTCTTCTCCAGGAACGCGCGCATCCCCTCCCGGGCGTCCTCGGTGGAGAAGGTCAGGGCGAACGCCTCGTTTTCGTACCGGAGGCCCGTGGCCAGGTCGACTTCCGTACTCACCTGCAAGGCGGCCTTCGCCTGCGCGAGGGCCACACGCGGCTTGGCCGCGAGCTCCCGAGCCACGGCGTCGACTTCGTCCCGGAGCCGGCCGTCCTCGACGACCCGCTCGACCAGGCCGAGCCGGTACGCTTCGTCGGCGTCGATCGTGCGACCGGTGAACACGAGTTCGCGGGCCCGGGCCGCTCCGACTCGCCGGGCGAGCCTCTGCGTGCCGCCGAAGCCCGGGACGAGCCCGAGACCGACCTCGGGTTGCCCGAAGCGCGCCGAACGTGCCGCCACGATCCAGTCGCAGGCCAGTGCCAACTCGAGACCTCCGCCCAGGGCGAAACCCTGCACCGCCGCCAGAACCGGGACGGGCAGATCCTCGAGCGCCTGCGTGAGCTTCTGACCGAGCCGGGAAAACCGCTTGGCCTCGAGGGGGCTCAGGCGTTCCATCGCCCGGATGTCGGCCCCCGCGACGAACGCGCGGTCGCCCGCTCCGGTCAGGACGGCCACTCGCACGGTTTCGTCCCGGCGGATGTCGCGGGCCGCGCGCAGGAGCTCGCGCAGGGTGGTCTCGTCCAGGGCGTTGCGGGCCTCGGGGCGGTCGATCGTGATCCAGCGAACGCCTTCGCGGTCCTCGATCCGCAGCCTCGTCGCGCTCACGTCCCCTCCTCAGTACTCCGGTTTCCAGTCGAAGCGGTGCTGCGCTTCGATGAACCGTACGGTTCGCGTCCGCGAGCGCATGACCACCGAGTGCGAAGTCGCTCCGCCTCGGAAAAACCGCACCCCCTGCAAGTAGTCCCCGTTGGTCACACCCGTCGCCGCGAACATGACGCTTCCCGACGCCATGTCTTCGGCCGAGAGCTTGCGGTCGATGTCCTTCAGGTTCGCGGCGTGGAGCTTTTCCACGTCCTCGGGATTGCGCGGCTTCATCCGGCCCTGCATCTCGCCGCCCGTGCAGCGGATGGCGGCCGCCGTCAGCACCCCCTGCTGAGCACCCCCGATGCCGAGCAGCATGTCGATCCCCGAGTCCTTCCTGGTCGTGGCGATGGCCGCGGCGACGTCGCCGTCCCGCAGAAGCTTCACCCGCGCTCGTGCCTTCCGAACCTCCTCGATGAGTTTTTCGTGTCGGGGGCGGTCCAGGATCGCCACGGTCAGGTCCGCGACATAGACGCGTTTGGCTTCGGCCAGGGCTTTCAGGTTCTCGGTCGGCGAGCGGTCGAGGTCGACGACTCCCCTGCCCTCGGGACCGACGACGATCTTGTCCATGTAGGTGTCGGGGCTCGCGAGAAAGCCACCCTTTTCGGCGATCGCGATGATGGAGAGGGCGTTCGACCCCCCGGTGGCGCAAATCGTCGCGCCCTCGATGGAGTCGAGCGCGATGTCGATCTCGGGCCCGGACATCGAGCCGACTTCCTCGCCCACGTAGATGGTTCCGTCGTCGCTGCCCGTCGCCTCGGCCACGACGACCGTCCCCCGGATGGCGATCGAGGAAAAGGCCCGGCGCATCGCCTCGGCGGCCGCGAGTTCCACGGCATCCACGTCGCCGCATCCCATCAGCCGCGCCGCCGCGAGCGCCGCCGCTTCGGTGACCCGTACGACCTCGAGGGCGAGATTGCGGTCCATCGTTCCCGGAGAATCGATCTTAGCCCACGTCCAGAATTTCCGCCAAGCGGTCGAGCGCGGGCGGCAGCAGAACGGGCTCCCCTACCTGCGCGAGAGCCGTGTCCGGGTCCTTCAGCCCGTGCCCCGTCAGGGTGCAGACCACGATGTCTCCCCGACGAAAGAGGCCCTGCGCGGCTTTTTTGCAGAGCCCCGCCAGGGCGGCCGCCGAAGCCGGTTCGCAGAAGATCCCCTCGAGCGATCCGAGGAGTCGGTACGCCGAGAGGATTTCCTCGTCCGTCACGGCCTCGATCGTTCCCCCGGATTCGTCGCGGGCCGCGACCGCGCCGCGCCAGCTCGCCGGGTTACCGATGCGGATGGCCGTCGCGATCGTCTCGGGCTTTTCGATCGGCCTCCCGCGGACGATCGGAGCCGCACCCTCCGCTTCGAATCCCATCATCCGCGGCAGGCGCTCGACGACTCCCTTCTCGAAGTATTCCCGGTAGCCTTTCCAGTAGGCCGTGATGTTCCCGGCGTTCCCCACCGGGAGGAAGTGGTAGGTCGGAGCCCGTCCTCCGAGCTGGTCGCAGACCTCGAACGCGGCGGTTTTCTGTCCCTCGATCCGGTAGGGGTTCAGGGAGTTGACGAGCGTGACCGGAAAGCGCTCGGCGGCGCGGCGCACGAGCTCGAGGGCCTGGTCGAAGGTTCCGTCGATGCGCACCACGCTCGCCCCGTGCATGACGGCCTGCGAGAGCTTGCCCTTGGCGATACTCCCCTGCGGGACGACCACGTAGGCCTTGAGTCCCGCCCGCGCCGCGTAGGCGGCGGCCGACGCCGACGTGTTTCCCGTCGAAGCGCAAATGACGGCCCTCGAACCTTCCTCGAGCGCTTTGCTGATGGCGACGGTCATCCCCCGGTCCTTGAACGAAGCCGTCGGGTTCGTTCCCTCGAACTTCACGTAGAGCTCGGCGTCGATTCCGAGACGGCGCTCGAGACGCTCGCAGCGGAGCAGCGGCGTGTTTCCCTCGAGCAGGGTGACGACCGGGGTGCGATCCGTGACCGGGAGGTGAGTACGGTAGTGCTCGATGACGCCCTTCCAGTGCCCCTTCATGTCCCGAGTCGCTCCTCGATCCGCACGACCTGGGGCCTGCCCCGCACGACCGGAAGGCGTGCGATCCGCCCGAGGGCTCGGCGCAGGTGCTTCTCGCGCGCCTCGTGGGTGAGAAGGACGACCGGGACGCTCGAGCCGCTGCGCCGGGCCTTCTGCAGGACGCTCGCGATCGAGATGCCCTCGCGGCCCAGGATCGCGGAAATCTTCGCGAGGACCCCGGGGCGGTCGACCGCCTGCACCCGGAGGTAGTAGCGGCACACGAGGTCGTCGAGCGGCCGCACCCGCGCCTCCGGAATCTCGGCGAAGGGAAGGCCGAGCGGCGGCCAGCGCAGGGGGACACCCAGGATGCGGTTCCGAGCGGCGTCGACGAGGTCGGCGACGACCGCGGTCGCCGTGGGCATCATGCCCGCTCCCTGCCCGATGTACATGCTCGGCCCGAGCGCGTCGCCCGCCACGACGATGGCGTTGAAGGCCCCGCTCACGTCGGCCAGGGGATGTCCCTCGGGGATCATCGTCGGGTGCACCCTGGCCTCCACGGTTTTTCCGTCCTCCGTCTTCGCGATGGCGAGGAGTTTGATCACGTAGCCGAGCTCGGTGGCGAAGGCAATGTCGAGCGCCGTGAGCGAGCGAATCCCCTCCGTCGGGATGTCCTCGAAGCGGATTCGGCGGCCGAAGGCGAGTTGTACGAGCAGCGTGAGCTTGTGGGCCGAGTCGATCCCGTCGACGTCGAAGCTCGGGTCGGCCTCGGCGAGCCCTTCGGCCTGCGCGCGCCGGAGGACCTCGGGAAACTCGGCGCCTTCCCGCGTCATGGTCGTCAGCAGGTAGTTGCAGGTGCCGTTCACGATCCCGTACACGGCGCGGTTTCGATCGCCGACGAGGCTCTCCCTGAGGGCGCGTAGAATCGGGATGCCGCCGCCCACGCTGGCTTCGAAGCCGAGGTGCACACGCGCCCGCTCGGCTGCGCGAAAAATCTCGTTTCCGTGCACGGCAAGCAGTGCCTTGTTGGCCGTGACGACGGCCTTGCCCGCTCGGATGGCTTCGAGCACGAGCGTCTTCGCGGGCTCGTAGCCTCCGATGAGCTCGACGACGACGTCGATGGACGGGTCGCGCACGACCGCCCGTGCGTCCCGCGTGAGGATCCGGCGGTCCACGCGGACCCCGCGGTCGCGCTCGAGGTCGAGGTCGGCGATCGCGGCGAGTCGCAGCGGCACGCCGAGTCGGCGCCGGATATCCGCCGCGTGCTTGCGGAGGAGGCGGACGACCCCCGTCCCCACCGTGCCCCAACCGACGAGGCCGACCCGAACCTCTCGCATGCTCCCGCCCGAAGGCTCAACCCGCGGCCCGGGCAGCACCCCTGGGGATTTCGATCTCGAGAGCTCGCCGGATACCCCGGATCGCCTGCCGCGTCCGGTGCTCGTTCTCGATGAGGGCGAATCGCACGTACTCGTCACCGAACTCGCCGAACCCGATTCCCGGGGCCACGGCCACCTTGCCGACCCGCAAGAGGTGGGTGGCGAACTCGAGAGAGCCGAGGTGGCGCAGGTGCTCCGGGATCCGCGCCCATACGAACATGGTGGCCCGCGGTTTCGCCGTCCGCCAACCGATGCGGTTGAGTCCTTCGACCAGGACGTCCCGCCGGGACCGGTAACACCGCCGGATTTCTTCGACCACGTCCTGCGGGCCCTGGAGCGCGTGGATGGCGGCGATCTGGATCGGCTGGAAGATTCCGTAGTCGAGGTAACTTTTCAGGCGGGCCAGCGCCCCGATCATCTCCCGGTTCCCCACGGCGAAACCCACGCGCCAGCCCGGCATGTTGTAACTCTTCGAAAGAGTGAAGAACTCGACGGCTCGCTCCTTCGCCCCCGGTACCTGGAGGATGCTCGGTGGCTCGTAGCCGTCGAAGGCGATGTCCGCGTAGGCCAGGTCGTGCACGAGCAGCAGGTCGTGCTCGCGGGCGAAGTCGACGACCTTGACGAAAAACTCGAGATCCACGACCTCGGCCGTCGGGTTGTGGGGAAAGTTGAGGAGAAGCAGCTTGGGGCGCGGCCAGGTCGTCCGGACCGCTTCGACGAGGTGGCCGAAGAAGTCCTCCCCCGGCACGAGCGGAACGACCCTGAGGTCCGCGTTCGCGATGATGATGGAGTAGTGGTGAATCGGATAGGACGGGCTCGGAGCGAGCGCCACGTCCCCCGGACCCAGGACGGCCAGGGCCAGGTGGGCGAGCCCCTCCTTCGAGCCGATCGTGACGACGGCTTCCGTTTCGGGGTCCAGCTCCACCCCGTAGCGGCGCGCGTACCAGTCCGTGATGGCCAGTCGGAGCTTGTAGATGCCCCGCGAAGTCGAGTACCTGTGGTTCGTCGGCTTCTGTGCCGCTTCGACGAGCTTGGCGACCACGTGCGGTGGGGACGCCCCGTCCGGATTGCCGAGCCCGAAGTCGATGATGTCCTCGCCCGCTCGGCGCGCCTGGTGCTTGAGCTCGTTGACGATCGCGAAGACGTAGGGGGGCAGCCTCTGGATGCGTGGAAAGTCCATGGGCGTCGACCCGACCCAAATAGTGGATTTCCCCGAGCCGCGCAAATCAGGGAAGGCCCGGCGGCGAAAAAAAGAAGCGGCGGAGAAGCGCTGCCGTACCGAGCCGCTCGAGAACCCAGAAAACGCCGAGGCTCCCGATCACAAGGCGCGCGCAGGTGTCCGCCCGGGCCGGCGACCAGGGGCCCGGACGCATGCGGAGAGTCCGGGCACAGGCCACGAGAAGGAGCTGGGCCCCCTCGATCCCCACGTGAAACACTCCGACGGATGCGACGAGGGCCGGCCCGGCCAGTCCGAGAGTGGAGAAGGCGTTCGCGAAGCCGAGACCGTGAAGGAGTCCGAACGGAAAAGCCAGCGCGACCGGTGGCGCTCTCCGCTCGGGCCTCCGTCCGAGTTCGAGCGCCACGACGACGAGGCTCGCCGCGATCCCCACTTCGGCGAGTCGGGCCGGAAATCGCACGACGCCCAGCGTCACGAGAGCGAGGGTCGTCGCGTGACCCGCCGTGAACGCCGTGACCGTCCAGGCCAGGGAGCCGACGCGCGGGCAAAGGAGGACGAGCCCGAGCAGAAAGAGAAGGTGGTCGGGGCCCGAGAGGACGTGCCAGAATCCCATCCGGAGAAACGTCCCGAGCCCTCCGGGTCTCTCCGGGTTCGCGGGAATGCGCCACGCTCGGGTTCCCCGGCCGAGAAAGACCCGCTCCCCGGCCCGGCCCGGGACCTCGACGAGGACGTCTCCTTCGAAGGGGCCCAGCAAGCGACCCCCGAGGCCCTTCTCCCCGCAGTCGAGTCGAACGACCCTTTCCCGCCACCTCGCCGTCGTCCTCCACCCGGAGTCACCCCGGACGGCGCACGGAGGGGAGAGAACGGGCATCGGGACCGCTACTGCCCGCGGGCGTCCTCCAGAGGGCGTGGACCGAACCCGAGGGATCCTCTTCCAACCGGAGGAGCGAGGGGTCGGAGGGGTGGCCGGCCACGTCGGGTACGCCCGCCCCGAGAAGCCAGGCCAGCCAGAGGAAAACCACGGCTCCGGGAAAGCGGGACCGGCCCGGAAAAACCATGGGGGAACCGGTCAACCGGTCCGCGCGAGCTCGAGGCGTCCGGACCAGCGCCGACGGAGGATCGCCCGCAGAGGAGCCGACTCCGGCGAGGAGAGATCCGGGTCTTTCTCGAGCCATGCCTCCGCCGCTTCGCGAGCTTCTTTGAGAATCGAGCTGTCGCGCACGAGGTTCGCCACGCGGAAGTCCGGAAGTCCCGACTGTCGGGTTCCGAGAAAATCTCCGGGGCCCCGCAGCCGAAGGTCGGCCTCGGCGATCGCGAGCCCGTCGTAGCTTCGCCCGAGCACGGCGAGCCTCTCTCGCGCCGTGTCGCTCCGCGCGAACGAGGCGACGAGAAGGCAGAGCGAGGGTGCCGTCCCTCTCCCCACCCGCCCGCGGAGCTGGTGCAGTTGTGCGAGCCCGAACCGCTCCGCGTTCTCGACCACCATCACCGTGGCGTTCGGCACGTCGATCCCGACCTCGACGACCGTCGTGGCGACGAGGAGCTGCACGTCTCCGTCACGGAAGCGGCGCATGACGGCGTCCTTTTCCTCGGGTCGCATTTTCCCGTGCAGGAGCCCTACCCTGTACGAGGCGAAAACGGTCCTCGCGAGCTCGCGCGCCATCGTGGTGGCGTCCCGAACGTTGGGGTCCTCCGCCTCCTCGATCCTCGGATAGACGACGTATCCCTGGTGCCCCAGGTCGAGCTCCCGGCGCACGAGGTCGTAGACCTCCGGACGCCGGCTTTCGGGAAAAAGGAGCGTGCGGACCTGCTGGCGGCCGGCGGGCATCTCGTCGAGAAAGGAAAGGTCGAGGTCGCCGTAGAGGGTCAAGGCCAGAGTCCGCGGAATGGGTGTCGCCGTCAGCAGCAGGATGTCCGGCGTCCCCAGGCGACGGAGGGCGGCTCTCTGGAGAACGCCGAAGCGGTGTTGTTCGTCGATCACGCCGAGGCCGAGGGCACGGAACCGGACGCCTTCCTGGATGAGCGCGTGCGTTCCGACCACGAGGTGAATGTCCCCGCTCTCGAGGCCGGCCAGCGTCGCTTCCTTCTCTTTGCGGGACGTCTCGCCCGTGAGCAGGACCGCCCGGAGGCCCAGTCGTTCCAGGAAGGGGGCGACCGTCCGGTAGTGCTGCTCCGCGAGCAATTCCGTGGGAGCCATGAAGGCGGCCTGGTAGCCGTTTTCGATCGCGCGGAGCGCGGCGAAAAGCGCCACGATCGTCTTTCCGCTGCCGACGTCGCCCTGCAGCAGCCGGTGCATGGGTGCCGGCCGGGCCATGTCCTCGTAGATCTCGGCGAGGGCTCTTTTCTGGGCCCCGGTCAAGGGAAACGGCAGGTCTTCGGCGAGCCGCCGGGTCCACGTTCCGCGATCGGGCATGGCGAGCCCGGGCTCCGCGGCGTAGGCGCGGCGGCGCAGGAGCATCCCGAGTTGGAGAAAGAAGAGTTCGTCGAAAACGATCGACCTGTGGGCTTCGGAACGGAAGTCGCCGAGTCGCTCGGCGTCGCTCCGGGGGTCGGGCAGGTGCACTTCCCGCAGCGCCGTGGGCAGATCGAGCAGGCGGTAGCGCGCGGCGACCTCTTCCGGCAGCGCACTCGGCACGGTCTCGCTCCAGTCCCGGACCGCCCGCCCGAGAAGCTTGCGCATGGCGGCCACGCTCAGCGTGGAGGGCTTCGTGTAGACGGGGAGAATGCCGAGCGTCTCGGCCCCTTCGACGGGTTCCATCTCGGGATGGACGATCCGAACCCCTCCGGCCCCGTACTCCACGCGTCCGTGGACGAAGTACTCCGTTCCCGGGCGGAGCCTGGTCCGGAAGTACGCCACCTGGTTGTACCAGGTCAGGGGTAGAAGCCCGCTCTCGTCCCGCAGCACCCCCTCGAGGATTTTCCGCCTCGCCCTCCCGACGACACGCTCGGCCAGGTGCACGAGCTTGCCCCGCAGCGTCACGACGTCTCCGGGCCGGACGTCCCGGGCCCGAGCGAGGTGCCGGCGGTCCTCGTAGCGGAACGGAAGATGGTAGAGGAGGTCTTCCACGGTGGCGATGCCGAGCTTTCGGAGTGCGTCCGCGCGGCGCGGCCCGACTCCCCGGACGAACTGGACGGAGCGCGAGAGCGCTTCGAGCCGTTCTTCGATCCGTTCGACCGACCGCCGGTAGGCGGGCGCGGGCGAGAGTGCTTTTTCGAGCGACTCCACCATTTCCAGGCAATGCCGTGCCCGGCTCCCCTTCTCCGCCGGTGCGACCCTCGCGAGTTCGTCGAGCTCCCGGAGCAGTCGCCCGAGGCTCGTTCGCAGTTCTTCGGGCAGGGCGTTCTCGACCGCACGACACTTCTCGCGAAAGGAAGCCACGGGAAAGGAGGTTCTCCGAGCCGTGTCCGGCGAGGCCAGGGACAGGAATTCGAGCGGGGGGCGGAAGGCGCGCAGGAGCGCTCGCAGGTCCGTGCGAATCGCCTCCGGCAGCGGAGTCACCATAGCCCGCCGTAGTAGTCCTGGAGAGCCCGGACGCGGATTCCCCGCTCGCGGAGCTCCGCGATGCCTTCGGCGGCCGCCGCGGCCCCCGCGAGCGTCGTGAAGTACGGTACGCCGTTTTCCAGGGCGCTCCGGCGGATGGAAAACGAGTCCAGGTGCGAGCCGTAGCCGAGCGGTGTGTTGATGACCATGTCCACGCGGCCTTCCCGGATGGCGTCGACGACGTGGGGACTCCCCTCCCCCACCTTGTTGACGGGTTCGGCGGCGATGCCGTGTCGCTCGAGAAAGCGGGCGGTGCCGCGCGTGGCGAGCAGCCGGAACCCGAGGGAGAGAAGGCGGCGCGCGATCGGTACGAGCGCAGGCTTGTCCTCGTCCCGCACGCTGAGAAACGCGGTGCCCGTCCGCGGAAGCACCGTGCCGGCGGCGATCTGGGCTTTCGCGAAGGCGGAGCCGAACGAGCCGTCGATGCCCATGACTTCCCCCGTCGACTTCATCTCGGGCCCGAGCAGAGTGTCCACGCCCGGAAACTTGGCGAAAGGAAAGACGGCCTCTTTGACGGAGACGTGACGGGGCCGGATCTCGGGTCCCAACCCGAGCTCTTCGAGAGTCCGGCCGACCATGACCCGGGCGGCCAGTTTCGCCAGGGGAATCCCCGTGGCCTTGCTCACGAAGGGGACGGTGCGGGAGGCGCGCGGGTTCACCTCCAGGACGTAGAGGTCGCTTCCCTGGACCGCGAACTGTACGTTCATGAGACCCACGACGCCGAGCTCGCGCGCGAGGGTCACGACCTGGCGGCGGATTTCCTCCTGCAGCTCCTCGGGGATCGACTTCGGGGGCAGCGAACACGCGCTGTCCCCGGAGTGGACGCCGGCCCTCTCGATGTGCTCCATGATCCCGCCGATCACCGTGGATCGGCCGTCGCTCAGCGCGTCGACGTCGAGCTCGATGGCGTCCTCGAGAAAACGGTCCACGAGGACCGGACGTTCGGGTGCCGTGTCGAACGCCTGCGAGACGTAGCGGAGGAGCGAGTCCTCGTCGTACACGATTTCCATCGCCCGCCCGCCGAGCACGTAGGAAGGCCGGACGAGGACCGGAAAGCCGAGCTCTCTCGCGATGCTGCGCGCCTCGCTCACCGAGCGCGCGATGCCGTGGGCCGGCTGGCGGAGCCCGAGCTTTTTCAGCATTTCCGCGAAGCGTTCGCGGTCCTCGGCCCGGTCGATGGCGTCGGGGGGCGTGCCCAGGATCCGGACGCCCGCGCGTTCGAGAGGCACGGCGAGCTTCAGCGGAGTCTGGCCCCCGAACTGCACGATCACTCCCACGGGCCGTTCCTTTTCCACGATGTGAAGCACGTCCTCCTCGGTCAGGGGCTCGAAGTACAGCTTGTCCGCGGTATCGTAGTCGGTACTCACGGTTTCCGGGTTGCAGTTGACCATGATCGTTTCGTAGCCCTCCTCGCGCAGAGCGAAGACGGCGTGCACGCAGCAATAGTCGAACTCGATGCCCTGCCCGATCCGGTTGGGTCCCCCGCCGAGGATCACGACCTTCGGTCGCTCTCCCGGAGCCGCTTCGTCTTCCTCCTCGTACGTCGAGTAGAGATAGGGGGTGTACGCCGGGAACTCCGCCGCGCACGTATCCACGACCTTGTAGACGGGAACGATCCCCCGCGCACGGCGGTGCTCGCGGACGGTCTCCGGCGTCGCGCCGAGCAGCTGGGCGAGCCGGCGGTCCGAGAACCCGATTTCCTTGGCGCGCCGTAGAGCGTCCGGCGGCAGCGCGTCGAGCGTCCCGAAGGAGCGGATCTCGCGCTCGGTCTCGACGATCTCGCGGATGTTCTCGAGAAACCAGGCGTCGATCCCCGAGAGCTCGGCGAGCCGCTCCGTGGTGTAGCCCTGCCGGTACGCGTCGGCCAGGTACCAGAGCCGTCGCGCGTTGGGCGTGCGGATTCTCTCCTCGAGCGCTTCTCCCGAGAGCTCCGGCCCCCGGCCGCGTTCGTCGAAACCGTAGGAGTCGATCTCGAGGGAACGGATCGCTTTCTGCAGCGACTCCTTGAACGTGCGGCCGATGGCCATCACCTCCCCGACCGACTTCATCTGCGTCGTGAGCTCGTCGCGCGCCTGCGGGAATTTCTCGAACGTGAAGCGCGGGATCTTGGTCACCACGTAGTCGATCGTGGGCTCGAACGAAGCCGGCGTCTCCCGCGTGATGTCGTTCGGGATTTCGTCGAGCGTGTAGCCGATGGCCAGTTTCGCGGCGATCTTGGCGATGGGGAAGCCCGTGGCTTTGCTCGCGAGGGCGGAGCTCCGGGAAACGCGCGGGTTCATCTCGATGACCACGACGCGCCCGGTGCCCGGGTGCACGGCGAACTGGATGTTCGACCCGCCCGTGTCCACGCCGATTTCCCGGATGATGGCGAGCGCGGCGTCGCGCAGGATCTGGTACTCCTTGTCCGTGAGCGTCTGGGCCGGTGCCACGGTGATCGAGTCGCCGGTGTGGACGCCCATCGGGTCGAAGTTCTCGATGGAGCACACGATGACGACGTTGTCCTTGCCGTCCCGCATGACCTCGAGCTCGAACTCCTTCCACCCGAGCAGCGACTCCTCGACGAGCACCTGGTGGACGGGCGAGGAGAGAAGCCCCCAGCGGATCTGTTCCCGCAGCTCCTGGTCGTTTCTCGCCACGCTGCCCCCGGTCCCCCCGAGGGTGCGCGACGGCCGGAGGATCAGCGGGTAGCCGATCTCGCGGGCGAGCGCGAAGGCTTCCTCTTCCGAACGCACGACCTCTCCCCGCGGGACGGCGAGCCCGATCCTGCGCATGGCCGCCTGGAAAAGATCCCGGTCCTCGGCCTTCTGGATGGCGGCGCGCTGTGCCCCGATGAGCCGTACGCCGTAGCGCTCCAGGATTCCGCGGTCGACGAGGTCCATGGCCAGGTTGAGCGCGGTTTGCCCGCCCACGGTCGGAAGCAGGGCGTCCGGGCGTTCCACCTCGAGGATCCGCTCGACGACCTCGAGCGTGATGGGCTCGACGTACGTCCGGTCGGCCGTGCTCGGGTCCGTCATGATCGTGGCCGGATTCGAGTTGAGGAGGACGATCCGGAGCCCTTCTTCCTTCAGTGCCTTGCAGGCTTGCGTGCCGGAGTAGTCGAATTCGCAAGCCTGTCCGATCACGATCGGGCCCGAGCCGATCACGAGGACGCTACGGATGTCTTCTCTTCTGGGCATGGCACTCAGGACCCCTTCTCCCGGCGAACGAGCGAAAAGAAGCGGTGGAAAAGGTAGCTCGCGTCGTGGGGACCGGGAGAAGCCTCGGGGTGGTACTGCACGGAAAAGACGGGGAGGCGTGCGTGGCGGAAGCCTTCGACGGTACGATCGTTCAGGTTGACGTGGCTGAGCTCGACCGTGTCGGGGAGCGATTCGAGGTCGACGGCGAAGCCGTGGTTCTGCGACGTGATCTCGACCCTGCGCGTCTCGAGATCGAGGACCGGTTGGTTGGCCCCGTGGTGGCCGAACTTGAGCTTGTAGGTCTTCCCGCCGAGGGCGAGGGCCAGAATCTGGTGCCCGAGGCAAATCCCGAAGATGGGCACCTTCCCCAGAAGATCCCGCACGATGCCGACCGCGTACGGTACGGCGTCGGGGTCGCCCGGGCCGTTGGACAGGAAGACCCCGTCGGGCCGGAGCGCCAGGACGTCGCGTGCGGGGGTCGAGGCCGGGACGACCCGGACTCGGAATCCCGTCTCGACGAGCTGGCGGAGGATGTTGCGCTTCACCCCGTAGTCGTACGCCACGACGAAGGGCCTCTCGGAGTCGGGGGGCTGTTCGCGATAGCCTTCCCCGAGCCTCCAGGTTCCTTGCGTCCACTCGTAGGGCTCGGAACAGGTGACCTCCCGGACCAGATCCCGCCCGATCAGTCCCGGAGCCTCCCTGGCCTTTCGCACGAGGCGATCGGGATCGAGATCGATCGTGGAAAGCGCGGCCATCTGGGCTCCCCGGTCCCGGATGTGGCGCACGAGCGCCCGGGTGTCGATCCCCTCGATGCCCGGGATCCCGTGCTCGCGGAGGTAGGAAGCGAGGCTTTTTTTCGCCCGCCAGTTGCTGTGCCGCTCCCAGTATTCCTTGACGACGAAGCCCTGCACGAAGGGCCTTCGCGATTCCACGTCCTCGTCGTTGACCCCCACGTTCCCGATCTCGGGGTACGTCATGACCACCATCTGCCCGTGGTAGGAAGGGTCGGTCAGGATCTCCTGGTAGCCCGTCATTCCGGTATGGAAAACGATCTCGGCCACGGTCTCCCCCGGGGAGAACGCGAGGCCGCGAAACACCGTGCCGTCGGCGAGGGCCAGAAGAGCGGGTTCTCGGGCGGACATGCTCCTAGCTCCCTGCGATGGTTCCCGTGGGCCCGAGCGGCCACACGATCCTCCCGCCCACGAGCGTCATCCGAACGCGGCCCCGCAGTTCCCAGCCGTCGAAGGGGCTGTTGCGGGATTTCGAGCAGCCGTCGCGCGCCGAGTAGGTCCAGCGGACCTCCGGGTCGAAGAGGGTGATGTCGGCGACGGCGCCGACCGACAGCGTGCCCCGGTCGATGCCCAGGATCCGGGCCGGGGCGACGGTCATCGCCCGCACGACGGTCCGCAGCGGGATGTTTCGTTCCGCGGCGAGGGAGAACACCAGGGGCAGCGCCGTCTCGAGCCCGATCACCCCGTCGAGCGCCTGCTCGAATTCGACGTCCTTTTCGTCCGGATGGTGGGGGGCGTGATCCGTGGCGATCGCGTCGATCGTGCCGTCCTCGAGCGCGAGAACGAGGGCCTCGCGGTCTTCGGCCGACCGGAGCGGCGGCCTCATTTTGGCGTTCGTGTCGTACTCTCTCAGCGCTTCTTCCGTCAGCAGAAGATGGTGGGGCGTGACCTCCGCCGTGACCGGGAGCCCCTTTTCCTTCGCGCGCCGGACGAGCTCCACGGTGCCCCGCGTGCTGACGTGGGCGACGTGAAGCCTTCCCCCCGTGAGCGGAAGCAAAGCGAGATCCCTCGCCACCATGGATTCCTCCGCCGCGGACGGAATCCCGCGGAGGCCGAGCCGTACGCTCCACTCCCCCTCGTGTGCCACCCCGCCCTGCGCGAGCGACGGGTCTTCTTCGTGGGCGAGGACCGGGAGGTCGAACATGCTCGCGTACTCCAGAGCCCGTCGCATGAGGCTCCCGTCGGCGACGGGTCTCCCGTCGTCCGAGATCGCGACGATACCGGCGCGCCGCATTTCGCCGATCTCCGCCAGGCACCGGCCTTCGAGCCCCTGCGAGACGGCCCCCACGGGAAACACGTTGGCCCGGGCGACTTCGCGGGCCCGCTCGAGAATGTATTCCGTCACGGCCGCGTTGTCGTTCACGGGATTCGTGTTGGCCATGCAGGCGACCGACGTGAAGCCGCCGGCCACGGCCGCGAGCGTGCCGGTCGCGATGGTCTCGCGGTATTCGAAGCCCGGTTCCCGGAGATGGACGTGCATGTCGACGAGGCCCGGGAGAACCAGAAGGTCGCGAGCGTCGATCCGCCGCGCTCCCTGCGCGTGACGATCCAGCCCGCCGGGTTCGGTGACGGAACGGATCCGTCCGTCCTCGACGAGGAGATCCCTCGCTCCCTCGACGTCGTTCGCCGGGTCGATCACGATTCCGCCGGTAATCAGGATTCGCGAGGGGGTCGTCTCCATGGCGTTCAGGCGGTACGGTTGACGGCGCGCCACTCGGCGGCCGGCTCGCTCGCCACACCCCGGCGGCTTCCGACGAGGAGGTAGAGGACCGCCATCCGGACGGCGATGCCGTTGGCTACCTGTTCCAGGATGACCGCCCGCTGGCTGTCGGCGACCTCGCTCGAGATCTCGACGCCACGGTTGAGCGGCCCGGGATGGAGAACGATGGCGTCCGGTCGCGCCGAACGCAGCGCTTCCGGGGTGAGGCAGAAGTAATGGGCGTACTCTTCGAGAGTCGGAAAGAAGTGGGTCGTCTGGCGTTCGCGTTGCAACCGCAGCACGATCACCACGTCGGCGCCCCGGATGCCACTCCGTAGCTCGTGGCGCACCTCGGCCCAGCGGGAGAAGACGGGAGGAACGAGGGTGGGCGGTCCGACGAGACACACCTCGGCTCCGAGCGTCGTCAGGGCGAAGAGGTTCGAGCGCGCGACGCGGCTGTGCAGAATGTCTCCCACGATGGCCACACGCAGGCCGCGGATTTTCCCCTTGCGTTCGCGGATCGTGAGCAGGTCGAGCAAGGCTTGGGTGGGATGTTCGTGGCTCCCGTCCCCCGCGTTGATGACCGCGCACGGGACCCTGCGCGAGAGAAAGGCGGCAGCTCCGGCCGAGGGGTGGCGAATCACGAGGGCGTCCGGCTTCATGGCCGCAAGGTTGCGAGCCGTGTCGAGAAGTGTTTCGCCTTTGGCGACGCTCGCGGTGGCCGACGAGAGGCTCACGAAGTCGGCGCTCAGCCGCTTGGCCGCGATCTCGAAGGACGCCCGGGTTCGGGTGCTCGGTTCGCAAAAAAGGCTCACGATCGTCTTGCCCCGGAGCGCCGGGACCTTCTTGATGTCCCGCTCCGAGATTTCCTTGAAGGACGCCGCCGTGTCGAGGAGGAAAAGAAGTTCTTCCTCGGCGAGCCCTTCGAGACCCAGCAGGTCCTTTCGGTCGAACATCACGCCCCCCCCTCTTCGGCCACGGGCAGGAGCACGACCTCGTCGACCCCGTCGCACTCCGCCAGTCGCACCCGCACGGATTCGCTCCGGGACGTGGGCAGGTTCTTGCCCACGAAGTCCGCCCGGATGGGAAGTTCCCTGTGCCCCCGATCCACCAGGACGGCGAGCTGGACTCTCCTCGGCCGCCCGAGGTCGACCAGCGCGTCGAGCGCCGCCCGGACGGTTCGGCCGGTGTAGAGCACGTCGTCCACCAGCACGACCTGCAGGTCGTCCACGGGAAAGGGAATCTCGGTCCCCTTGACGACCGGCTGCTGGCGCGCCCGGCCGAGGTCGTCGCGGTAGAGCGTGATGTCGACGACGCCCGTCGGAGGTTTCTCTCCTTCGATGCCGGCGATCTTCTCCCGGAGCCTCTCGGCCAGGTAGGCCCCGCGTGTTCGAATCCCGACCAGGGCGAGCCGGCCGAGGCCGCGGTTGCGTTCGACGATCTCGTGCGCCATGCGGGTCAGGGCCCGGTCGACGGCCGCGGCGTCCAGGATGACTTTCTCGGGCCGCGTCATGGCCAAAAAAAAGCCCCCTCCACGAGGGGGCTCGACGGATCTTTCGAAGGCGAACGACCGAAGCTCATCTGCGTCCTTCCCGGCCTCTCTGGGCACGGACTTAAAGGAACCGTGATGTTTCTACGCTACGTCGCTCCCGATGTCAAACGCGGGCGTCACGGACCCCGCTCGAGGCGGCGCTGGGAGAAGGTCGCGTCGTCCAGCCCGAGCCCGTACCGCACGCTCTCGAAAAGCACGACCGTACGGCTTCCGGACCGGAGATTCGCCATTTCCAGGCGGAACGGGGTCGGGATACCGTCCACGTCCCGGAAGTCGGCGGCGTCGAGCACCTTCCAGGGTCGTTTTTCCGGGTCGAAGAACTCGAGTCTGCGGAGCCGATACCCGTCGTCGATCCAGACCACGATTTCGCCGTACGCGACGTCTTTCCCGTCGGGTTCGAACCGGAGTTTCCGGCAACGATCCTCGCCGCACGGCGCCGTTCCCGAAAACGAAACGCGCGCGTCCGATTCCGTCCAGTCGAGGATCTCGGACACGATGGCGAGATCCTCGTAGCTGAAATCCGTCCCCATGAAGCTCTCTCTCTGACTCCTCCCGCTGATTTGCCGCACGCGCTTGAGCGCGGGCAGGTAGAGCCACTGCTGGTTGCGGCCGTGGGGGTCGACCCACTGGAGGAATCCCGTCCCTTTGACCTCCGGGGGGCTGCGAAAAAACACGAGCGAGCGGCTTCGGTCCCGGGGGTATTTTTTCTGGTAGTAGTCGAGCTCGCGGGTTCTTTTGCCACCACGGCGGTCGACGATTTCGAGCCGCAGTTTCTGGACGCGGTCCGTCCACTGCCAGTCTTCTTGCCGTATCCGGCGGGCCTCGGAGAGGATCTTCTGCGCGTCCGGCTCGGCCGAAGCCTCGGCCGGAGCGCGGAAAGAGAGGACCGCGAGGCCGAGCAGCACGAGGCCGAACGTGTTCACGACCGCGCCGCCTTTCCCGGGCTTTCCTTCCCGGCGTTCTGGGCCCAGAGGAGCCCCCTGTAGAGGTACTGCGCGCCCGAAGACGCCGTCGTCGCCGCCGTGACGCTCTGAGCCACGGTTCGAGCCGGGCCCAGCGGGAGGTCGGGCCTCGCCAGAGCCAGCAGCGCGAACCCCACGGTGAAGAGCTGGCAGAAGGTGTTCACCTTGCCGAGCGCACTCGGGCGGATTTCCATCGCTTGCCCGCGGAGTGCGAGCACGAGATAGCCGAGAAGGAGCAGCGCTTCACGGCTGAGCACCAGCACGGCGAGCCAGGGCCACACGGCACCGTACCAGCCGAGCACGGAAAACGCGCTCACCATCAGGAGCTTGTCGGCCAGCGGGTCGAGCGCCGCGCCGACGCTCGTGTGTGTGTTCGTGAGCCGCGCCACTGCACCGTCCACCGCGTCGGTGATGCCCGCGAAGACGAAAATGCAGAGCGCCGCGCCGAAACGACGGTCCGTCAGGCAGACGAGGAAAGCCGGAATCGCCAGGACACGCAAGAACGTGAGCGTATTCGGTACGTTGAGGGTGGTTGCCGGCAAAAGTCTCACGCGCGGGCTTCCGGCGTTCACACGAGCTGCCACGTACCTTCGCCGCGCAAGAACTTGCGCAGGCGTCCCGCGACTTTCTTCGGCACCACCGCGGTCACGCGAACCGTCCCGTTCGCGTACTCTTCCGACAGGACCCGCCCCTCGCGGTGGAGTTCGCGCAGCAGGTCCTCTCGCGAGCGCGGGAACTCCACGGCGACTCGCTCCCGGAACCCGGAAAGCCTGGACGCGATGGCCTCGAGAAGCTCGGGGATGCCCTCCCCCGTCAAGGCGGAGACCCGGTAGGATTCGGGCCCCGGCACCGGCGGCACCGGCTCTCGGACGAGGTCCATCTTGTTGAGGACGAGAAGTCGCGGCCGGTCGCCCGCCCCGATTTCCTCGAGAACCCGATCGACGACCCGGATCTGCTCGTCCGCCTCGGGATTCGACGCATCGACGACGTGGAGCAAGAGGTCGGCCTGCCGGACTTCCTCGAGCGTGCTCCG
Source organism: Candidatus Binatia bacterium (assembly GCA_026004195.1). Lineage (NCBI taxonomy): Bacteria > Candidatus Binatota > Binatia (SeqCode) > Binatia bacterium. Next base: position 396,217 of record BPIQ01000001.1, on the reverse strand, counting down.
GAACGCGTCGACGAAGCTGTGCGGCAGTTTCCGGATGAAACCGACCGTATCGGTGAGGAGTGCCGTGGTACCGTCCGGCAGGCGCAGCCGGCGGGCCGTGGGGTCGAGCGTCGCGAAGAGTTGGTCTTCGACGAGCACTTCGGCCGTGGTGAGGCGGCGCATGAGAGTCGACTTGCCCGAGTTCGTGTACCCCACGAGAACGAGCAGGGGGAGCTCCGAGCGGGCCTCGCGGTGGAGACACCGCGTGCGCTCGACGTGGGCGAGCCGGCGCCGCAAGGTGGCGATTCGCTCTCTCACCCTGCGCCGGTCGACTTCGAGCTGGGTTTCCCCGGGGCCGCGGACCCCCACGCCACCGCGAATCCTGGAGAGGTGCTGCCACTGCTTCGGGAGCCTCGGAAGAAGGTACTGGAGCTGGGCGAGCTCGACCTGGAGTTTTCCGGCCAGGGTGCGCGCCCTCCGGGCGAAAATGTCGAGGATGAGCTGGCTCCGGTCGACGACGCGGACGCCGAGGGCCCGCTCGAGGTTTCTCTGCTGTGCGGGCGTGAGGGCGTCGTCGAAGACGGCGAGGTTCGCCCCCTGCCGCCGGGCGAGCTCCCGGATTTCTTCGACCTTCCCGCGCCCGACGTAGGTGGAGGGTGCCACGCGGCGCAGACTCTGGACGACTTTCCCGGTGACCTCCACCCTCGCGCTCTCGCAGAGGCGCTCCAGTTCTTCGAGAGAGCGCTCGACGGGCCGGGTGTCCGGGGCGTCCTTGCGCTCCGTACCGACCAGGATGGCCCGCTCGCGCGGCGACCGCGAATCGAGGAGAAGCTTGGACCCGCGCGTCACAGGAGCGAGGTGACTCCGCTACCGAAGAGCCTTTCCACGGCCTCTACCATGCCTTCGCTCGCCGACACTTTCAACTCCTCGGGGAGCGCGATGACCGTCTCGACGCGCCCCGGAAGAAGCAGGTGCACGTAAGCCGGGCAGGGTCCGGGGTGGGCCGAAAGGGCTTCGCGGAGTGCCCGGAGCCGGTCCTCGGTCAGGCTCTCGGCGCGCAGCGCGATATGGACCTGCCGCACGGCTTTTTCCCGCGCGAGGGCGAGCGGCAGGACTTCCTCGGCGACCAGCTGGCAACGATCTTCCCGGACTTCCAGGGTCCCGGACACCAGGACCGGATCGTCGCCGTGGATGGCCGCTTCGTTCCGCCGGTAGGCTTCGGGCCACGCGATCACTTCCACGGTGCCCTCGAGATCCTCGAGGACGAAGGTCACGTAACGATCCCCTCTCCGGTTGTTCTTGCGCCGGAGGCTGTGGACGACGCCGCCGAGCCGGACCCGGCTCCCGTGGGGCCGTTCGCGGAGCGAGGCCGTGGTCGCATCGGCGAGCCGCGCGAGATGGCGGCGGAATTTCTCGAGAGGGTGCGCGGTGATGAAAAAGCCGAGCACGTCGCGCTCGGCTCGCAGGAGTTCCTTGTCGGGCCACTCGGGAACGTCCGGCAGCGGGGGTTCGGCGGGGCGTGCGGCGTCCGCGAAAAGCCCGATCTGGTTCGCCGGCACCCGGGATTTCCCCGCCGCCCACTCCATCACGCGGTCGAGCCCTTCGAGGAGCTTTCGCCGGGGCTCTCCCGTGAAATCGAAACCGCCGCACTTCACCAGGCTTTCGATCACCCGCCGGTTCACGGCGGCGCTCTGCACTCGGCTGCAGAAGTCGGCGAGCGACCGGAACGGCCCGTCCTTTCGCGCGGCCAGGATGGCTTCGATGGCCTTCGACCCGACACCGCGGACGGCGCCGAGTCCGAACCGGATGGCGCGCCGTCCTCCCGTGGAGGAAGACACGACGGTGAAGTCGGCTTCGCTTTCGTTGATGTCCGGCGGAAGGACGGGGATCTTGAGCGCACGGCAGGCCGCGATGTTCTTGTAGGTCTGGTCGACGTCTCCCATCTCGAGGGAGAGGAGGGCCGCCATGAACTCCTCGCAGAAGTGGGCCTTCAGGTAGGCCGTCTGGTACGAGAGCAGCGCGTAGGCGGCCGAGTGCGACTTGTTGAAGCCGTACTTGGCGAACTGCTCCATTTGGTCGAAGATCTCCCTGGCCTGCGCTTCCGCGAGACCCCTCTCGCGGGCGCCGCGAACGAACCGCTCCCGCTCCGTCGCCATCTTGGCGGGGTCTTTTTTGCCCATGGCCCGACGCAGGTTGTCGGCGTCCCCGAGCGAGTAGCCCGCCAGCACCTGGGCGATCTGCATCACCTGTTCCTGGTACACGATGACGCCGTAGGTCTCGCGGAGGATCGGCTCGAGTGCCGGATGCGGGTAGCGGACCTCTTCCTTCCCGGTCTTCCGGCGGATGTACTGGTCCACCATGCCGCTTTCCAGGGGGCCCGGACGGAAGAGAGCCAGCGTGGCGACGATTTCCTCGAACGTGGTCGGCCGGATCTGCGTGAGGAGCTGCCGCATCCCGCCCGACTCCATCTGGAAGACCCCTACCGTGTCCGCCCTCGCCAGAAGCTCGTAGGTGGCGGAGTCGTCCAGGGGGAGCGAGGAGAGGTCGAGTTCCACCCCGCGGCTCGCGCGGATCCTGTCGAGGACATTGGCGATCAGTGTCAGGGTTTTGAGGCCGAGAAAATCGAACTTGACCAGCCCGATCGCCTCGAGGTGCTCGCCCGAGTACTGGGTGAGGACGTTGCCGTCCTTGTCGACGAAGAGCGGGAGGTCTTCGACGAGCGGTCGCGAGCCGATCACGACCCCGGCCGCGTGCTTCGAGGCGTGACGCAGGAGTCCCTCGAGCCGGAGCGCGTAGTCGAAAAGCTTCCGCTCCCGTTCGCTGCGCTCTCGGATCTCGCGCAGCCGTGGTTCCATCTCGAGCGCCCTGGCGAGCGGGTGATCGCGGCCCTGGTGCGGGGCCGGGTAGAGTTTCGCGATCCGGTCGGTCTCCGAGAAGCTGAACCCGAGGACCCGTCCCACGTCCTTGATCGCGGCCTTCCCCTTGAGCGTCCCGAAGGTGATGATCTGCGCGACACGGTCCTCCCCGTACTTCTCCCGCACGTACCGGATCACCTCGTCGCGGCGCTCGTAGCAGAAGTCCATGTCGATGTCCGGCATGGATTTGCGCTCGGGGTTGAGAAAGCGCTCGAAGAGAAGGTTGTACCGGATCGGGTCGAGGTCCGTGATTCGGAGAGCGTACGCCACGAGGCTCCCCGCCGCCGAACCGCGACCCGGGCCCACCGGAATGCCGCGGCTCCTCGCGTAGTTCGTGAAATCCGCCACGATGAGGAAATAGCCCGCGAAGCCCATCGAGCAGATGATTTCGAGCTCGCGTTCGAGCCTCTCCCGGTACTCCGGCTCCTTTTCCGGCGACCACCCGGGAGCGTCGCGGAGCGTCCGGAGGCGGCGCTCGAGACCCCGCCGGGCGAGGTCCCTCAGGTGCGACTCGAGGCTCTCCCCCTCGGGCGGTTGGAACACCGGAAACTGGTACTTCCCGAGCTCGAGTTCCAGCGTGCACCGCCGGGCGATCTCGAGCGTGTTGTCCACGGCTTCCGGGCAGTGGGCGAAAGCGGCCCGCATTTCCTCGGGGCCCTTGACGTAGAGCTGGTCGGTCCCGAAGCGCCAGCGGTTCGGGTCGTCGAGGGTCTTCCCGGTCTGTACGCAGAGCAACACCTCGTGGGCTTGGGCGTCCTCGGGGGCGAGGTAGTGGCAGTCGTTCGTGGCCACGACCGGGAGCCCGAGCTCCCGGGCGAGGGAGAGCAACGCCGCGTTCACGGTCTCCTGCTGCGGGAGGCGGTTGTCCTGGACTTCGACGTAGTAGCGGTCGCCGAAAATCGAGCGGTATTCCTCGAGGACCGCACGGGCGCGGTCGAGCGACCCGGCCAGGATGGCACGGTTCACCTCGCTCGCGAGACAGCCCGAAAGCGCCACGAGCCCTCCGTGGAACTCCCGGAGCAGCTCCTTGTCGATCCGGGGCTTGTAGTAGAGACCTTCGGTGTACCCGAGCGTCACCAGGCGGCAGAGGTTCCGGTATCCCTCGCGATCCATCGCGAGCAGGATGAGGTGGTAGTTGCCCGCCCCCTCGAAATCGTCCGCACGGCGGCCCCGCTTCTCGAAACGGCTCCCCGGGGCCACGTAGACCTCGCAGCCCAGAATCGGCTGGACGCCCGCGGCCACGGCTTTGCGGTAGAACTCGACGGCACCGAACATGTTCCCGTGATCCGTCATGGCGACGGCCGGCATCCCGAGTTCGCGAACTCGGCGGACCACGTCGGAGATCTTGTTGGCGCCGTCGAGCAGGGAATATTGCGTGTGGAGGTGAAGATGGACGAATCCCATTCGCTCACTCCCACTCGATGGTCGCGGGTGGTTTCGAGGAAACGTCGTAGACGACCCGGTTCACGCCCGGAACCTCGTTGATGATCCTGGTCGAGATGCGCTCGAGCACCTCCGGAGGCAATCGGGCCCAGTCGGCCGTCATCCCGTCCGTGCTTTCGACGGCCCGGACGGCCACCACCTGTTCGTAGGTTCGTCCGTCGCCCATCACCCCGACGGTGCGGACGGGCAGGAGCACGGCGAATGCCTGCCAGAGCTTCTCGTAGAGCCCCGCGGACCGGATTTCTTCCTCCACGACACGGTCGGCCTTCCGCACGGTCTCGAGCGCGTCTCGGGTCACGGGACCCAGGATGCGAACGGCGAGGCCGGGGCCGGGGAAGGGGTGCCGGCGGAGGATCGTGTCGGGAACTCCCAGCAGTCGTCCGAGCTCCCTCACCTCGTCCTTGAAGAGTTCTCGCAACGGTTCGAGGAGCCTGAGCTTCATCCGCTCGGGCAGTCCGCCTACGTTGTGGTGACTCTTGATCGTAGCCGACGGGCCGCGGAAGGAAACCGACTCGATCACGTCCGGATAGAGCGTTCCCTGGGCGAGAAACCCGACGTGCGGAAGGAGGGCCGCTTCCTGTTCGAACACTTCGACGAAGGTGAGCCCGATGATTCTCCGCTTCCGTTCCGGGTCCTCGACACCGCGGAGCCGTTCGAGAAAAAGGGCGCTCGAGTCCACGTGTCGCACCGGGAGGCCCAGTACGTCCCGACAGACGCCGAGGACCGTTTCGGCTTCCCCCTGACGCAAGAGTCCGTTGTCGACGAAAATGCAGGCCAGCCGGTCCCCGACGGCCCTGTGGAGGAGCGTGGCCACGACCGTCGAATCGATCCCTCCGGAGAGGGCGCACACGACACCCCGGTCGCCCACCTCCTCGCGGATCCGACGAGAGACGTCCTCGAGAAAGCCTTCCATCGTCCAGTCCGGCTTTTCGCCGCAGACCCGGAAGAGAAAGTTCCGGAGGATCTCCTGCCCTCGCGGGGTGTGAGCGACTTCGGGGTGGAATTGCACGCCGAAGAGCCGGCCCGAGGAGTCGCGGCAAGCCGCGACCGGGGAATTTTCGCTCCGGGCCAACACCTGCCATCCCGCAGGGAGCTCCTCGACGCGGTCGCCGTGGCTCATCCAGACCCGGAGGCGCCCGTCGTGCATGCCGGAAAACAGGTCCCCGTCGTCGACGATCTCGACTTCCGCCGGGCCGTATTCCTTTCGAGCGGCTCGGGCGACCCGGCCTCCCGCGGACCGAACCAGGAGACCGAGCCCGTAGCAGATACCGAGTACCGGAACTCCGAGTCGCCAGATCCCGGGGTCGGGCTCGGGGGCGTCTTTTTCGTAGACGCTGGCGGGGCCGCCGGAAAGGACGATCCCCCGCGGTCGGAGCGAACGGATGCGATCCGCCGGAAGGTCGTAGCGGTGGATCTCCGCGTACACGTGGGCTTCCCGAACCCTCCGGGCGATGAGCTGGGTGTACTGGCTCCCGAAGTCCAGGATCAGAATCATCCGCTGCCCACGACCCCCCTTCCCCGGAGTTTCACTCCTGGCGGTAGTTCGGTGCCTCCTTGGTGATGAAGACGTCGTGCACGTGGCTCTCGCGCAGGCTCGCCGTCGAGATGCGGATGAACCTGGCTTTCTCCTGCAGTTCTCGGATCGTTCGGCAGCCGACGTAACCCATCCCGGCACGGAGGCCCCCCACGAGCTGGGGTACGATGAAGGAAAGCGGCCCTTTGTGCGGGACCCGCCCCTCGATCCCCTCGGGGACGAGCTTCGAGACGTCTTCCGCTCCGTCCTGCTGGTAGCGGTTTCGGCTGCCCTCCCGCTCCCGCATGGCCTCGAGCGAGCCCATGCCACGGTAGAGTTTGTACGTGCGCCCCTGGTAGAGGATGGTTTCTCCCGGGCTCTCTTCCGTTCCCGCAAAAAGGCTTCCGATCATGACGCTGTCGGCCCCGGCGGCCAGCGCCTTGGTGATGTCGCCCGAGTACTTGATCCCGCCGTCGGCGACGAGCGGCAGGTCGAATTCTCGGCTGACCCGCGCGCATTCGGCGATGGCCGTGATCTGCGGGACGCCGACCCCCGTCACCACCCGCGTCGTGCAAATGGAAGCCGGTCCCATCCCCACCTTGATGGCGTCGGCACCCGCCCGCGCCAGCGCCCTGGCGCCCTCCGCGGTGGCGACGTTCCCGGCGACCACGTCGACTTCCGGGAAGTTCCGCTTGAGCTCGCGGCAGGTTTCGATCACGGGCCGCGAATGCCCGTGTGCCGTGTCGATGACGAGAACGTCGACGCCCGCGCGCACCAGTGCCTCGGCTCGCTCCATGGTGTCCGGCCCCGTCCCCACCGCGGCCCCGACCCTGAGTCTCCCGAGCTCGTCCTTGCAAGCGTGGGGATACTGGATCGCTTTTTCGATGTCTTTCACCGTGATGAGGCCCCGGAGGTGGCCCTTGTCGTCGACGATGAGAAGTTTCTCGATGCGGTGGGTGTGGAGGATTTCCTTCGCTTCTTCGAGCCCGATGCCCGGAGGCCCCGTGACCAGGTTTTCTTTCGTCATCACTTCGCGGACCTTCTTGTCGAGCCTCTTTTCGAAGCGAAGGTCACGGTTGGTGAGAATCCCCACCAGCTTTCCGTCGACGGTGACCGGAAGGCCCGAGATGTTGTGGCTGCGCATGATCTCGACGGCGTCGGCGATCGGTTGATCGGGGTGAACCGTCACCGGGTCGATGATCATGCCGCTCTCGGACTTCTTGACGATCTCGACCTCCCGGGCTTGCCGCTCGACCGGGAGATTCCTGTGGATCACCCCGAGCCCCCCTTCTTGCGCCATGGCGATCGCCATGCGGGACTCGGTCACGGTGTCCATCGCGGCGCTGACGAGGGGGATGTTGAGCGTCACCCTCCGCGAAAGACGGGTCTCGACGCACGTGTCCTTGGGCAGAATCTCGGACTCCGCCGGCAGGAGCAGCACGTCGTCGAAGGTGAGTCCCTCCGGGATGTCGTACGTGAACATGGCGGTCAACCTCCCGGGTTCCGCGGAACGTCCACCCCGCGCCCTCCACGCCGAATCCGCGACTCTCTCGACGCCATGCCGTCCCTTAGCAGAGCGCTAGATGTGAGGCAAGAGCTCCCCCGTGCCCCCTAGATGTTGGTGCTCCGGGCGTCTGGAATGGCCGCGCCTCTCCTTCTAGGATGCGCTCGATGCCTGCCACGTTTTTCCCCTACCAGGGCAAGTCCCCGCGTGTCGACCCGACGGCTTACGTTCACTCGAGCGCTTTCGTTCTCGGGGACGTCGAAATCGGCCCGGAGTCGAGCCTCTGGTTCTACGTGGTGGTCCGCGGGGACGTGGAGAAAGTCCGTATCGGGGCCCGGACCAACCTCCAGGACCACGTGACGGTCCACGTCACGAGCGGGCGCTGGCCGACGGTTCTGGGCTCCGAAGTCACCGTCGGGCACGGGGCCATCCTGCACGGATGCGAAATCGGAGACCGGTCTCTCGTCGGCATCGGGTCCGTGGTCCTCGACGGCGCCAGGGTCGGCCCGGAGTGTCTCGTCGGCGCGGGCTCGCTCGTCACGCCCGGCACGGAAATTCCGCCGGGGCATCTCGTCCTCGGGCGGCCGGCCCGGCCCGTGCGGCCGCTCCGGGAGGAGGAACGGGAATTCCTCCGGCGCTCCGCGGAGAACTACGTGCGTTACGCGGCTTCTTACCGCTCGCAGGGAATCGTGTGAGCTCCGTTCGTCCCGACCTTCGTACGCCGCCGCTTCCGCGGAGGCTGCTGGTCCTCTCCGGGCGCGCCTTGCGGCTTCGCTGCCCCGTTTGTGGTTCCGGACGGCTCTTCCGGACCGGCTTCCGGATGCTCTCGCGTTGCGAGGTCTGCGGTGTCCGCTTCGAGCGAGAGCCCGGATATTTCGTGGGTGCGATCTACGTGAACTACGGGCTCACGTCGCTGGCCGTTCTCGGGACGGCGCTTTCTCTCGACGCTTGTTTCGGACTCGATCTTTCCACGCTCTTGCCCCTCGCGATCACGGGGAGCATTCTTCTTCCGGTCCTGTTTTTCCGGCACGCGAGAAGCTTCTGGCTGGCGCTCGACTTTCTATGCAACCCCGAACGACCCCCGCTCCGGTTGATTCGTCCGCAGGGTGGACGGACGAGGTAGCGCTCGCTGCCGAGGAGCTTTCGTATCGTTACGGAAACCGTCGCGCCCTCGATCGCTTCTCGCTCGAGGTGCGTGCGGGCGAGATGGTCGGTGTCCTCGGGCCCAACGGCAGCGGGAAAACCACCCTCTTCCACGTTCTCTCGACGTTGCGCCGTCCTTCGGAGGGCCGGGTCCGCATCTTCGGCGTTCCCGCCTGGGGGTCTCTCGGCGAGGTACGGCGGATGCTGGGGGTGGTCTTCCAGAACCCGGGTCTGGACCCCAAGCTCACGGTCCTCGAGAACCTCCTGCACCACGGCCTCCTCTACGGCATGCGGGGCGAGACGCTGCACGGCCGCGCCCGCGAACTCCTCTCCCACCTGGGCGTCGAGACCCGAGCGGGGGATCGGGTCGAAACTCTTTCGGGCGGGCTCCGCCGCCGGGTGGAGCTGGCCAAGGCGCTTCTACACGGCCCCCGCCTTCTGGTGCTGGACGAACCGAGCACGGGGCTCGACCCGGGCGCACGCCGGGACTTCGGGCAGTACCTCCGGTCGCTTTCGAACGAGAAAGGCACGGCCGTCGTCCTCACCACGCACGACATGGAAGAAGCGGAACGCTGCGACCGGGTGGTGATCCTGCACGAGGGAAGAACGGTCGGGTCGGGCAAGCCTTCCGAGCTCAAAGCACAGCTCGGGGGAGACGTCGTCGTGGTTCGTGCCGTGTCGCCCGAGAGCCTCGCCGAGAAGATCGCGAGGCGCTTCGGAATTCGACCACGGCTCGTCGACGGTACCTTGCGGCTCGAGCGGGCGCGGGGCCACGAGCTCGCCCGCGACCTGGTCGAATCCTTTCCCGACGAAATCCTCTCCGTGACGTACGGGAAGCCCACCCTCGAGGACGTGTTCGTGCGACTCACCGGGCACCGGTTCTGGCAGGAACGAACCCCGAGCCGGGAGGTGACGGAGTGAGGCGGCTTGCGGTCTACAGCCTCTGGCGTCGCGAGCTCGTCCGCTTTTTCCGGCAACGAAGCCGCGTGGCGGGCGCCTTGGGTCAGCCGCTGCTTCTCTGGTTCGTTCTGGGCGGAGGGATGAACGCGTCGTTCCGTCCTGCGGGATTCGCACCTCTCGGCTACCTCGCCTACTTTTTCCCGGGGATGGTCGTTCTCGTCGTCCTCTTCACGGCCATTTTCGCGACGATCGCCGTCGTGGAGGACCGCCAGACGGGATTCCTCCAGGGCGTTCTCGTCGCTCCGGTTCCCGGCTGGGCGATCCTGCTCGGGCAGGTGGCCGGGGCGACGACCCTGGGGGTCCTGCAGGCACTGCTTTGCCTGCCCCTGGCCCCGCTCGCGGGCATCGACCTCTCGGCGGTACGTGTCCTCTCCGCGACGCTCGTTCTCTCGCTTCTGGGCTTCGGCCTCTCGAGCCTCGGCCTCGTGATCGCGTGGAGAATGGACACGACGCAGGGATTTCACGCGATCATGAACCTCCTTCTCATCCCGCTCTGGCTCCTCTCGGGCGCCTTCTTTCCGTCCGAAGGAGCCCCGGCACCGCTGGCCTGGCTCGTCTCTCTCAACCCACTCACCTACGGCGTCGCGGCTTTCCGGCACGCTCTGTACGCGGGAAGCTCGCTTCCCCTGCCGCTACCGCCGCTTTCCCTGTCGCTCGTCGTCACCTGTGCGGCGTCGCTGCTCGCTTTCGCTGCGGCCGTCCGTTCCGCCGCGGCGGCCTACACGGGCGGAAGCGGCGCACGTGCCACGCGGTAGAGAAGCCAGTAGACGAGAACACCGGTGAGCGAGACGTAAAGCCAGACGGGAAGCGTGAAGCGAGCCCACCGGCGATGTCTCGGGAAGTTTCCCGAGAGGGCCCACGCCAGGGTGAGGACGGCGAGCAGAGGCGTGAAAGCGGCGAGGAAACTGTGGGAGAGGAGGACGGACAGGTAGACCGTCCGGATCCCTCCGGAAAGGGGGAAGCGGACGGAGCCGACCCGGGCGTGGAAGGAGAGGTAGGAAACGAGAAAGAGGCACGAGAGGGCGAAAGCCGAGATCATGCACGTACGGTGCAGAGACACCCGCCCCCGCCGGATGGCGGCGTAGCCGACGAGGAGGAAAACGAAGCTCGTCGCGTTGAGTGCGGCGTTCCACGCGGGAACGTCCGCGAGCGAGAGCCGAGCGGGCCGCGCGAGGTTTCGCGCGTCGGCGAGCAGCCGCTCCAGGTCCTCCGGCTCCGTCGCGCGGTAGTATCCCCGGATCCTGGACCGATCGTCGACGAGGACGAGGCGGTCCGTGTGCGTGATGCGCTCGTTCGGGTCGCCTTCCCCTTCCTTGCGTTCGAAGGCCAGGTGAAACCCCCGGAAAACGACGGGCTCGAGCTGCGAGGCGTCGCCCGTGAGAAACCACCAGCGCTCCGGGTCGGCACGGAAGCGGCGGGCGTATTCCGAGAGAACGGGGGGCGTGTCGTACTCGGGGTCGACGCTGAAGGAGACGAGGCGGAAGCGGCGGTCGAGCCGAAAGAGGTCGTCCTGGATCCGGGCGAGGGACGACGTGATAGCGGGGCAGACGGTGCGGCAGCGCGTGAAGACGAAGCTCGCCACCCAGAAAAACCCCGCGAGGTCCTCTTCCGAGACCTCCTTGCCGCTCCGCTCGACGAGCCGGAATGCCGGCGCCGGGCCGTAGTCGGGCGGCGTCGGGGGCACGCGGAGCAGCCACCACGCCGTGGCGACGAAGATCCCGCCCCCGAAGAGAGCTGCCAGGACGGAACCGATACCGCGCCCGAACGACGACAAAGGAAACGGCTCAGCCGTGCGTGGTCGCGACCTCCCTGGTCGTACGGTGCTCCGTGCCGCCATGGTCGGGGAGGAGAAGAAAGACGAGCAGCGTGCAGAGGACGAGCGGCGTCAGGGCCACGAGGGTGAGCGTGGGTTTCTCGAAGCGGAGGTGCATGAAGTAAAGCGCCACGAGCGACGCTTTCGTGAGGGCGAAGCCCACGAGGAGGATGCCGATCAGGAGCTTGGCGATGGGGAGGAAGGTCACGGCGATCTCGCCGGCCGTGAGAATCGCGAGCCAGTAAAAGATCGCCATGTAGTTGGGTCGGGAGTGAGCCGCCATGGAAACCTCCTCACAGAAGGTAAACGAAGGTGAAAACCAGGATCCAGACGAGATCGACGAAGTGCCAGTAAAGGCCCGCGATCTCGACGCCCCGGTAGTTCTCGGCCGAGAAGTGTCCGAGCTCGCCCTGGGCGATCACACACGAGAGGTAGACGACGCCGCCGAAGACGTGGCAGCCGTGGAAACCCGTCAGAACGAAAAAGGTCGTCCCGAAAAGCGACGCACCCCAAGGGTTGCTCGTGAGGCCCATACCTTCGTTGATCAGGTGGGTCCATTCGTACGCTTGCATGCCGAGAAAGAGCGAACCTCCGAGAATCGTGAGCAGGAGAAAATTCCGCATCCCCCGCCGGTCGCCCCGCTGGATGGCGGCGAGACCCTGCACCATCGTGACGCTCGAACAGATGAGCAGAAACGTCATGAAGGCCGTGAGGCCGATGCCGAGGACGTCTGCGGGGTGGGGCCAGTCGATGCTCCCGTACCGGGACGCTCCGTACGCGGCCAGGAGCGCCCCGAAGGTCATCGCGTCGCCGGCGAGAAAAATCCACATGCCGAGCTTGCCCCAGCTCTCGGGTGTGAGCGGGCTCTCGGCAGGCTCGGCGATCGCTGCGTGACGGAGAGTCGCTGCTTCGTTCACCGTACGTTCCCTCCTCGTTCGTCGGGCGAAAACGGTAGGATCCGTGCCCGCGGCTTTTCTTTCGCACGCTTCCAGTACGCGTAGACGATCCAACCCCCCAGGGCCCCGGCCAGGAGGTAGGGCCCGGCGAGCAAAAGGAGAATGCCCCGGTTGAAGGCGCCCGCGAGCGTGGCATCGCTACCGACCGCCGTGCCGCACATGGCACATCCCTGCGCGAGCGCTTTCCCCGCGACGAAGAACGACGCGAGGCAGAGCCCCGCGAACAAACCCCGACCTTTCATGGCAGATACACCACGAAGAAAAGAACCAGCCACAGTCCGCACACGAAGTACCAGTACGTGGCACAGGCACGCAAGCCGGCAGGGTGCCGGGAATAGATCCCGCTCCGGGAACGCAGCGCGGTGTGCGCGAGCCACCCGAGGGCGCCGCCGACGTGCAGCGCATGAAGACCGATGAGACTGTAGAACATCGTGCCGTAGAGGCTGCTCGCGAGCGTGAGGCCCCGCGAGACCAGACGAGCCCATTCGACCCCCTGGATCGCGAGAAACACCCCGCCCAAAAGACAGGCGCGGAGGAGCAGCCTCGGCACTTCGGGGTTCTCGGGCTTTCGCGTCGCTCGGTACACCGAGAGGCCGCTCGAAAGGAGCACCGCCGTGTTGAGCATCGTGATTCCGAGGGGGAGGAAGGGTTGATCCGGCGGCGGCCACGCGAGGCTCGCGCCTCGCAGGATCACGAGAGCGCTCAGAAGGCTCGCGAACAGCATCGCGGAAGCGGCGACGAGAAGGAAAGCCGCGAGCTGCACGTTCGCGAAGGGAGGCTCCGCGGGGCCGCGCGAACTTCCCCCTCCGAATCGGAGGGCTTCCGGACGCGCCTCTTCGGCGGGCCGGATGTTCTGCGCGGCTCGCATCCCCTTCGCCTCAGTTGAGCACGACGACTCCGAGGATCGCGACGGCGTAGAGAAGTACGAGGACGCCCAGAAGAAACCGCAGGGTTCGGCGGTTCGCCAGGTCCGTTCGCGTCGGCGACGTCATGGCATCCCGAGACCTCGGTCCGCGACCAGAGCCGCGAGCAAAAGAGGAAGATACACGAGCGTCACCCAGAGGACGTGTCTCGCGGCATTCCGGCTTCGGCTTCGGGCGAGCCGCACCCCGGCCCCTACGAGCGTCCCTCCGAGAAGGAGGGCCGCCCCCGTGTAGACGGCCCCGGCGGCACCCACGGCACCGGGAGCCAGGGCGAGCACGGCCAGCGCGACGCTGTGAAGGAGGATCTGCCGTACGGTGAGGGTCCCCTCCGGGTCCACCGACGGGAGGACTCGGAGTCCCGCGCGGGCGTAATCCTCCCGGTAGAGCCACGCGATGGCCAGGGAATGGGGAATTTGCCAGAGAAAAAGAACGCCGAAGAGGAACCACGCTCCCGCCCCGAGAGTCCCCCGGGCGGCAGCCCATCCGATCAGCGGAGGAAGGGCCCCGGGCACGGCCCCGGCCAGCGTACAGAGCGCGCTCCTGCGCTTGAGCGGGGTATACACCCAGAGGTAGCTCCCGACGCTCGCGGCCGCGAGAAAGGCGGGCAGGACCCCCGCGAAGAGACCCAGCCAGAGAACTCCGGAAGCCGCGAGAACGAACCCGAACGTCCGGGCCGCACCGGGCTCGAGTCTTCCGTCCGGAAGAGGCCGGCTTCGCGTCCGCTCCATCCGGGCGTCGCTCTCCCGCTCGAAGTACTGGTTGAGCGCCAGAGCTCCTCCGCCCGCGAGCGCCGTCCCGACGAGCGTGAGAAGCAGCGTCGGATAGTGGACGGGAGCGGGCGAACCCCAGCAGAAGCCGAGCGCCGCGGTCAGGACGGCCATCGAGAGAAGGCCCGGTTTGGTGAGCGAAACGAAGTCGAGGACACGCGACCGCGAAAGCGCGGAATCGAGAGCCGCGGCGAGGGTGGTCATGGCTCGTGCCCTCCCCTCCCCGTTCCCGGTGCGAGGCTCGCGGAGCGCAGCACGAGCACGACGCTCGTCGCGAGAACCAGCGCGCCGAGAAGCACGTGGGCGGTCGTGGGGAGCACGGCGCGCCGGGACCACACGATCGCGGCCCCGAGGGCGAGTTGCCCTGCGACGAGCGAAACGAGCACGAGGGCCGCCCGCGCGACGCGTGGAGCGAGGGCGCGCAGGCGCAACGCCTGCGCTGCGGTGAGAACGACGGCCAGCGTCACGGCGACCGCTCCCAAGCGGTGGAGGAAATGCACGAGTACGGGTTCGGGAAAGACCGGGGGAATCCAGCGGCCGAAAGACAGGGGGAAGTCCGGGATGGCAAGGCCCGCACCCATGTGGCGCACGAGAGCTCCCAGGACCAGTTGTCCGAAAACCAGGGTCACCGTAGCCCCGGACAGAAAAAGCAAGGGCGAACGTGGGACCGGCCGGGCGAGACCGGGCCAGTTCGGGCTCGTGACGACGGCCAGCGTCACGACGAGGCAGAGAAAAATCTGGGCGAGGCAGGCGTGAAAGACCGAAACGGCGAGCGGCAGACGGAGGAGGACCGTAGCCCCACCCAGCAGGGCTTGCAGCAGCACCACGGCCACGGCTCCCCAGGCGAGGCGCCGGACAGCCCTGCGCGGATCCCGCAACTGTACCGTCACCGCCAGGGCCAGCGTAAGAAGCAGGATGACTCCCGCCACCATCCGGTGACCGTGCTCGTAGAGCACGCCCCCTTCCATCGGAGGAAAAAGAGTCCCGAAAGAAAGGGGCCAGTCGGGCACGGCCAGGCCGGATCCTGTGCTGGTGACGAGCCCGCCGACGAAAATCAGGACGGCGGTCCCCGCTGCCGTCGTCGCCGCCAGGGGGTGCAGGATGTTCCGCGACCCTCTCGACACCCGGTGGACTCCGTCAGGAGACGGTGGCGGCCGCCGCGCGCTCCGGAGCGAGCCTGCGGGTCTGGGGCAGCCAGTCTTCGGGGACGAGCGGGGAGCTGTACTCGTACGGTCCCCGGTAGACGGTGGGAATCGACTCGAAGTTTCCGTGGGGTGGCGGCGACGGGGCGTCCCACTCGAGCGTGTTGGCCTTCCAGGGGTTGCGTTCGGCCTTCCGCCCGAAGGCGAGACTCCAGAAGAAGTTCACGATGAAGGGGATCTGTGCGATGCCGAGACAGATGGCCGAGATGCTGATGAACTCGTTGATGGGCTGGAGCGGCTTCAGGAACTCGTACTGGAGCGGATTGTAGATCCGGCGCATGTGCCCGCCCACGCCCAGGATGTGCATGGGGAAGAAGGTGCAGTTGAAGGCCACGAACGTGAGCCAGAAGTGGATCTTCCCGAGCGTCTCGTTCATCATCCGGCCGAACATCTTCGGGAACCAGTAGTAGACGGCCGCGAAGATGGCGAAGACGCTACCGCCGAACACCACGTAGTGGATGTGCGCCACGATGAAGTAGGTGTCGTGGATGAAGATGTCGACCGGGGTGGAGGCCATGTAGATCCCGCTGAGCCCGCCGATGACGAACATCGACACGAAGGCGAGAGCGTTCAACATCGGAGTCGTGAAGTGGATGTCGCCCCCCCAGAGCGTCCCGAGCCAGTTGAAGGTCTTGATGGCCGAGGGCACCGCGATGAGCATCGTGGTGATCATGAACGTCGACCCGAGGGTCGGGTTCATGCCGCTCTGGAACATGTGGTGACCCCAGACGATCCAGCTGAGGAACGCGATGGCGATCATCGAGTAGGCCATGGCTCGGTAGCCGAAGATGGGCTTGCGGGCGAAAACGGGCAGGATCTCCGAGGCCACGCCCATGGCCGGCAGGATCAGGATGTAGACTTCGGGGTGGCCGAAAAACCAGAAAAGGTGCTGCCAGAGAAGAGGCTCCCCGCCGCCCTCGGGAAGGAAAAAGCTCGTGCCGGCCATCCGGTCGAAGAGAAGCATACCGAGCGCGGCCGTGAGCACGGGGAGAGCCAGGAGGAGGAGGATCGCGACGATGAAGAGCGACCAGATGACGAGCGGTAGCCGGAAGAACGTCATGCCCGGAGCCCGCATGTTCACGACCGTCGTGATGTAGTTGATCGAACCCATGAGCGAGGAAATGCCGAGGACGATGAGACTCAGGCACCAGAGGTTCTGTCCCCAGTCGACGCCGGAATACGTGGGCACCGCCGAAAGCGGGGCGTAGGCCGTCCAGCCCGTCGCGGCGTGCCCTCCGGGCACGAAAAAGCCCGCGAGCATGATCACACCGGCCACGACCGCCACCCAGAACGAAAGCATGTTGAGAAAGGGAAAGGCCATGTCGCGGGCGCCGATCATGAGGGGGATGAGAAAGTTGCCGAACCCGCCCACCAGGATGGGCATGACGGCGAAAAAGATCATGATCGTCGCGTGCATCGTGAAGACGGCGTTGTAGAACTCGGGCCCCATGTAGCCGTCGTACATGAAGGGTTCGGGCACCCAACCCATCAGCGGAACCCGCGTCTCGGGCCATCCGAGCTCCCAGCGCACGAGCAGCGCCAGGATGCCGCCCAGGAGCATCATGACCAGACCGAGAAAGAGAAACTGCCGGCCGATCGTCTTGTGGTCCGTGGAGAAGACGTAGCGTCGCCAGAAGCCGAGTTCCTCGTGATGGACCTCGGCTCCGTGCGCTGCCACCGCGGCTTGGCTCATCGTTTCACCCCCTCGCTTCCGCTTCGGATTTCGTGCCGAGCCTGGCTTGCTGCGCGGGCCACTTTTCGGCGACCCACCGCGCGTAATCTTCCGGCGTGTGGACGTAGAGCGTTCCCTTCATGCCCGAGTGGCCGAAGCCGCAGAGTTCGGCACAGGGGATTTCGTACGTCCCGGGTTTCGTGGCTTCGAACCAGGTGAGGATCTCCCGGCCCGGAACGGTGTCCTGCTTGAGGCGGAGGTGCGGCAGGAAAAAGCTGTGGATCACGTCCTTCGAACGCAGGGCCACGCGTACGACCTTCCCCACGGGCACGTGCAGGTCGTTGTCGATCTGGAGGTCGTCCTCGGTGTCGAATTTTCCGTCGGGCCCGGGATAGAGGATTTCCCAGTTGAACTGCTTTCCGGTCACGCGGACCTGGATGTCGCCCCGGGGGATGTCGACCTTGACCTCGTCCCAGCGAGCTTTGCTCACGAGCCCGAGGACGACCATGATCACGGCCGGCACGATGGTCCACGTGATCTCGAGCGCCGTGTTGCCGTGCGTGTAGACGGCTTTCCGACCCGGTCTGTGCCGGTAGAGCACGAGAAAGGCGACGAGGAGGGCGGTGACGAGGACGAACGTCGCTCCCGTGATGTAGTAGATGAGGTAGAAAATCCCGTCGATTTTCTCCCCGTAGGTGGAGACGTTCTCCGGCAGCCAGCGGAGCATCTCGGGGTTCCTTGACGTCCCGCTGGTCAACCCGCGGCGAACGAGAACTGCACGGAGGCTTCCCCGCCGGCGGGAACCGTCACTTTCTGCGTCTGTTCGCCGAGTTTCTCGTGCCAGACGCGGATTTCGTATTCCCCGGGCGGCACGTCGGCGAGCTCGAACTTCCCGTCCGGGCCCGTCACCGCGTAGTAGGGGTGGTCCTGGACCACGATCCAGGCTCCCATCCAGCCGTGGGCGTCGCAGCGGACCTCGAAGATCTCGGGCTCGGTGAACTTTTCCTGGATCACTTTCTTGAACTTCGGCTGGGCTCGGTTCACGGGAGGGTTCTTCTTGCTGTAGGTGTGGATGTTGTGGAGGACACCGTCTTCGTTCGTGATGTCGAACTCGACCCCGGCGGGGACGAGGAAGACGTGCGGGATGTAACGGCACCCTTTCTGCCGGAGGACCCTCTTCTCGGGTGAAAAGGCCTTTCCTTGCGAGATCCCCACGAGCGAAACGACCGCGTTCTGGAGGCCGCCGCCCGGGCCGACGAGCAGGCTTTCGTCGAAGTGCTTTTCTTTCCCGCACACCGCCGTGTCCTTGGTGACCTCGAGCGGCTTGGGCTCGGGGGCCTTCCCCTTGTAGATCACGCTACCCGTGATCTTCCCGCCGTTTGCCACGTTTCCCGACTGGTAGGCCCAGGCGACCGCCACGGCGACACCCAGGCTCGCGATTCCGACGACGATTCGGCGCAACCGTTTCATCCTTCTTCACCTCCTTCGGTGCTATTCTTAGCTTCCGGTCCACCTTGGGTCGAGCCTACGGCCGCGAGGCGAGCCTCTCGCCCGAGCTCCCAGAGGTAGTCTCGGAGAGCTTCCCTCTGTTTCTGTTCGTCGCCTCCGAGAACGTCCTCCGGGCCTCCGGGGTAGAAAGAAGGCATTTTCGTGCCCGGCTGCAGGGCTTGCGGGTCTTCGAGCCAGCGCGGGATCCAGTCCGGACGCAGCCGTTCCCGGGCCATCGCCAGATCCGGAGCCCACTCCTCCGGCGAGCCTTCCGGAGTGCGGTCTCCCTGCATGTGGCACGAGAAGCAGGAGAAATACTCCTCCGAGGCCAGAAGCTTCCCGGCTTCGACCATGTCCGGCGAAATTTCCGATTCGGCCATGTGGGCGAAGGGAACGTCGATCCCGTCGAGTGCCGCGAAGTATTCGACCAGCGCCGTGGCCTCCTCGTCCGAGAAGTGGAAGGTCGGCATCCGGACGCGGAGCCACGGGCGGATCGGGACGGGCTCCTTCAGGAAGGCGAAGAGCCACTCGGCTTGCACTTTGGCTCCTTCGCCCGTGAGCACGGGCGGCGCCATGTTGGGCTCGTTTTCGTAGAGGCGGCGGATGGCTCCCCCCTCGCCTTCGATCACGTGGCAGCCGACGCAGTTGTAGCGAGCGACGAGTCTCCGCCCCTTGAGAATCTTCTGCATCCGGGGTGTCGCATGGGCGAGATACTTCTCTGGGATATGGCTGTCCACCCGGCTCGCGAGAAAAACCCGGAGCGCCCGGATCTCCCCGTCCGTCAGGTGGAAGTTCGGCATGAGCTGCTCGACGCGGTCGGTGGCGTAGGTCCGCGGGTTCTCGAGCTTGTGGTACGTCCAGTCGTCCCAGGTCCGCGGGATGTCCTTCCGGTAACCGAAGAAAAGCTCTTCGAGCGGCTTGGACGCGAACGTGGAGAGCTCGACGCCGATCCGGCTCTCTTTTTCCATTCCCACGATGTCGTGGCAGCCCGCGCACCCGTACTTGCGGACGAGCCGTTCGCCCTCCCGGATCGTCTCCGGGTCCCGCAGCTCCGCCGGGGAAACTCCGGGGCGTGGCTTCCGCCCGAGCGTGAGCAGATAGGACGCGACGGCGCGTGCTTCTTCGTCCGAGAGCCGGAGGCTCGGCATGCGGGAGACGGGCGAGTAATCCCTCGGGTTCCGAAGCCAGTGGTAGAGCCAGCGGCCGCTCGTCTTCTCGGCGATGCGGGAGAGGTTCGGTGCGATGTCCTTGCTCTCGCCGAGAAGCGCGGGGGACTCGTCGGGCGCGAGCCCGTGGCAGCCTCGGCAGCCGAGCGAGTCGACGAGTTCCTTTCCGCGCGCCACGAGGTCGGGGTCTTCGGGGTCGACCCCGGAGGGCTCGGGGTGGCTCTCGAGCCAGGCGCGACTTTCTTCCTTGCTGGAATCGAGCAGGTAGGCCGCGATCGCGACGGCTTCTTTTCGCCCGAACTCGAAGTTCGGCATCCTGGTCCGCGGCCGGTAGTCGTGAGGGTTCTCGACCCAGCGCACGAGCCAGTCCGGGTCGACTTTGGCTCCGATGCGCCGGAGGTAAGGACCCACCTTCCCGAAGTTCTCGTACCCCTCGGTCAGGTGGCAGTTGTGGCAGCCGAGCTCCTCGAAGAGAACCTGCCCTTTCGCCGCTGTCTCGGCATGGGGGAGGTGGCGCGTGTCGACGTGGCAGCGAAGGCAGCTCGACTGCACTTTTTCCCCCCGGAGGAGCGGGTAATCCCAGAAGCGCACCTCACCGTGGGCTTGCTCCGGCGAGTTCACCGCGGGCCCCTGGCCCGCGTGGCAGGGGGTGCAGCCGAACTTTTCGATCGGGTGCTTCCGCAGGAGAGGATCGATGTGGGGATGCGTCCGCAGGGGATGCGGTTCGTTCTCGAATCCGGCCTTCGTGATGGCGATGTGGCAGGAGTGGCAGCGGTCGACCCGGTTGAGCGGGGTGTCGAAGTTTCCCCGGTCGAACTCGGCGAGCACCACCTGCTCGATCTTCGGGATTTTCGGGAACTCGAAGGGCCCCAGAACGAGCCGCACCCCGCCCAGACGCTGTTCGAGCAGCTCCTTTTGTCTTTCGAAGTCCCGGATCTTGCGCCGCAGTTCTTCGATGGGACCCCGTACTTCCCCGAGCTCCTTCTCCAGGCGCTTTTGCTCCGCCTGTGCGGCTTCGTAGCGCCGCTCGGTGTCTTCTCTCTCGCGCTCGAGTCGTTCCAGCTCCGCCTTCGCTTCTTCCACCCCGTGGCCCGTGAGAACCGCGTGATCGTACTCGTACCAGGCTTCTTCGATCCGGCTTTTCACGATCCGCAAATTGAGATCCCACTCCTGCGTGTCGAGCTTCGCCGCGGCGAGCTTTCGCTCGAGTTCCCGGATTTTTCTCTTCGTTTCCGGATTCTCGAGCCGAGCTTCCGCTTCTCGCAGGCTCTTTCGGAGTTCCACGTATTCCGGGATCTTCGAGAGCCGCTCCTCTTCGGCGCGAATCTGCTGCCGGATTTTCTCCGCTTGCTCGACGTAGAACTCGGTCTGGTATTTCTTCCACGGCCTCCGCGAAATGTTGTCGTCCCAGATCGCCCACACGGCTCCCGCGATCAGGAGCCCGACCAGGAACACGAAGAGCGCGCTGTAGGAGCGCCGTTCTTCTTCCAGGAGGGGGGTGCGAGCCATTCGGTTCCGGACCTCCTAGGCGGAAACGCGCCTTTCCAGGAGGCGCCCCGCGTAGAAAATCGCGACTCCGAGAAAGGCGAGACGATACTCGAGTCCCAGCCGCTCGGGGTCGGAAAGGCCGAGAAAAAGAGCGTATCCCACGTCGGCACAACCGACGGCCTGGATCAGCTTGGCCAGGTAGAACAGCATCGGGCTCGGAAATCCCACCGGCTCAGACGTTGAGCCAGGGCGTGACCAGGATGTACTTCACGTTGAACGCGTGCCGGAGGAGCATCTTGATCAGGACGGCGAGCATGTTGAGGAAGAAAAAGGCCGTGGTGAGAAAGCGCGGCATCCCCCACCGCTCCATGAATTCCCGGCCTTTCGTCCGTACGATGGCGGCGTACATGGCCAGCGTCCCGAGGACGAAGTACCCGAGGATGACCGCCGCACCGAACGCGGCACCGGTCCAGTAACCCCGGATCCCGAAAAGAAACGGCAGGTCGACGTTCGTCATCGCCTCGACCTTGTGGGGGTCCCAGGGTTCCCACGGCCAGAACCAGTTCCACCCCGGGCCGCGCATGAACGTGCCGATGATGATCAGAGAAACCCAGAGGAGGTGGAAGCCGAAAAAGAACGTCAGGATCTCGATTTTCCGCTCCCGGAACGTGTAGTAGCCGTTCCCCTTGGGGTTGATGTCGATGTACGGGATGACCATGAGCCCCACGATGATGAGAGTCGGCAAGACCACCCCGGCGTGCCAGGGGTCGAAAAAGACCAGCATTTCCTGCAAGCCCAGGAAGTACCAGGGGGCCTTGGAAGGGTTGGGCGTGCGCGTCGGGTTGGCCGGCTCCTCGAGCGGGGCGTCCACGAGCAGGGACCAGACGATCAGGACCAGGAGCACGACGAGGGCACAGAGAAACTCGCTCCGCACCAGATGCGGCCAGGTGTGGATCTTGTCGTCGCCCGGCCCCGTGGCCTTCCGCAACGGGACCTCGACGCGTCTGGGCTCGAGGACCTTCGCCGGTTCAGCCATCGCTCTTCCTCGGCCGCGCGAGAACGTAGAGCAGCCAGATGATGAGCGCCATGACGAGCGGTGCCATCAGAACTCGCATCGGGCGTTCCCTCCTCGTCGCGTGTCACCTCGGGCGGTTTCGTCCTCCGCTCAGAGCGGCGGCCCCGAGAAGCCGTCGCGGCGGATACGCCAGAAGTGGACGGCCATGAAAAGGCTCGCCACGAGCGGGATGAAAATACAGTGGAGGATGTAGAACCGCAGGAGCGTGTGGGACCCGATCTCTCCTCCGCCGAAGAGGAAGGCGCGCGCGTCGTAGATGGGGTTGACCCCGAAGAACTCGTGGAAGGGCCCCTGGTGTCCCAGAAGCGGCGTCGCGGCTCCCATGTTCGAGCCCACGGTGACGGCCCAGATGGAAAGCTGATCCCAGGGCAGCAGGTATCCCGTGAAGCTCAGAAGGAGCGTGAGGACGAGCAGAATCACGCCGACGACCCAGTTGAACTCCCGCGGCGGCTTGTAGGAACCGGTCAGAAACACGCGGAACATGTGGAGCCACACGGCGATGACCATCCCGTGAGCGGCCCATCGGTGCATGTTCCGCATGAGCATGCCGAACGGCATGTCGAACTCGAGGTATTTCATGTCCGCGTAGGCGTACTCGGCCGTAGGGCGGTAGTAGAACATGAGGTAGATGCCCGTGACGACCGTCACGAGAAACATGAGAAACGTGATGCCGCCCATGCACCAGGTGAAGCGCAGGCGTACCGCGTGGCGGCGGACCTTCGAGGGGTGGAGGTGCAGCCACACGTTCCCCGACACCATGAGAACCCGGTTCCGCGGGGTGTCGTCGTAGCCGTGGCGAAAGATGGACTGCCAGACCTGCGATTCCGTGATCTGCCGCTTGAACTCTTCCCAACGACTCATGGCTTTCTCGACTCCCGGTGGACGAAACTCAGACTCGGAGAAAGGCTCCCGGCCGGTCCCACTCCCCTTTTTCGTAGAGGTACTTGACGCTCCGGTCGATCAGGATCTGTCCGTCGTCGGCCAGCGTGATGCGGAAGCGCTCGAGGGCCCGGGGCGCCGGTCCCTCGAAGTTGATTCCGGATTTCCGGAATCCGCTCCCGTGACAAGGACACTTGAATTTCTGCTCGACCGGCAGCCACCTCGGCGTGCAACCCAGGTGCGTGCATTTCGCGAAGAGCGCGTAGAAGCCGTCGGGCTCTCGCACGATCCAGACCCGGTACTCCTTCTTGAAGCGTTCGCTGACTTCTCCGACCGCATAGTCGCTCGGAAAGCCCGCCTTGAAGGTGGCCGGCGGAGTGAAGAGTACCCTGGGAAACGCCGAGCGAATGGCGCTCAGGAGCGCGAGGCCCGAAAAGACACCGAACCCTCCCCAGCCGAGGCGTCCGAAGAAGTCACGCCGGGACCAGAGGCTCGGCCGCCGGGCGTGTTCGCGAAGACGCTTCGCGCGTTCGCGTTCCTGTTCTTCCCGGCGCCTTTTCTGGAGCTCCGCGAGCTCCTCGGCGCTCAACTGCTTTTTCGCCATTCCGCTTGCCTCGCTCGACTTGCAAGCTCGGTCACCGCCCCCAGAGCGCCGCCAGGATTCCCCAACCGAAGAGCCCCGCACCCACGACCAGGAGGAGTACGCCGATCGGCGGAAACAACGCCATGAGGACGGCGCCGACGAGCACGACGGGGATCGCGATCCCGAAGGCGTTGAAGCTGCGTACCCGTTCTCTCGTCCGACCTACACCCTCTCCCCTGTCGGCTTCCTCCGTCTCCTCTCGAAGCAGATGCCCCGCGTAGTCTCGTAACTCCTCTCGCGCGTCTCGCGGCAGGCTGTTCAGAAGGCGCGCGATAGCGCGCACGTGCTCTTCGACCTGCCTCTCGACCTCGCGTTCCTCCAGGTTGTTTCGCTCCGAGTCCGTCGTAATTCCGGCCGATTAATATAGGGGCACGATCAAGTCAACGCTCCCCGTGCGGCCGTCGAGACGCTACGGCCCGGGAAGCTCCACCCGTACCGTTCGCGACCCTCTGCGGACGAGGAGTCGTACGGGCTTCTCGCCCAGGCGAGCCACCATGCTCGCGAATTCCGCCGCGTTCCTGACCGGCCGTCCTTCGGCCTCCACGATCAGGTCGCCGCGCCGCAAGGGTCGCCTGCCTTCCACGGCCGAGACGAGGAGGCCCCCACCCGAGGCGACGCCGAAGTGTTCGGCGAGCTCTCCCGAGAGCTCCTGTACCGTGACTCCGCGCACGCGAGCGACCTCGGAGCTCGACGCGACGACGTCGCCGCCCGCCGAGCCCCGGAGAAGCTCGGGAGCGACGAAGATGGGCCTCTCGAAGCGGATGGCCAGCGCGATCGCGTCGCTCGGGCGGCTGTCGACCGAGATGGATCGGCCTCCGCTCTTGAGCTCGAGCCGCGCGTAGTAGGTGTTCTCGCGCAGGTCCACGATGACGACCCGCTCGAGCGTCACGCCGGAGCGCTCCATGACGCTTTTCATCAAGTCGTGCGTCATCGGGCGCGGAGGCTTGACTCCTTCCATTTGCATGGCGATCGCTTGCGCCTCGGCGAAACCGACCCAGATCGGAAGCACGCGCGTCCCGCCGATTT
This sequence comes from Candidatus Binatia bacterium, assembly GCA_026004195.1. Lineage (NCBI taxonomy): Bacteria > Candidatus Binatota > Binatia (SeqCode) > Binatia bacterium. The sequence goes on along the minus strand of BPIQ01000001.1, from coordinate 371,662 downwards.
CCTCGAGAAACACGACGGGCGCCCCCGAGGTCTTGTCGACGGCGACGTTTTTCACCTTCACCTCGACCTCGGACGGTGGCGAGCTGCCGCAAGCGGCACAGAAAAGCAGAACTCCGAGGCAAAGACGAAGGCGCGTCATGGCGTCACGCAGGCAGCCGCGATGCGAACCAGCTTACGAATCCGGGCGCCCCGAAGTCAACGGCTCCTCCTTCCTTCGAGGTGGGCCACGAACGCGGGAAGGTCTTCCCACGCGGGTCCGCGACCGTAGACGGGCTCCCGTTTCTTCTCGCCCACGACCTCGAGAAAACCCATTTCCCGAAAGCGCTCGATCGCGTTGCCGAGCGTCGCCACGGTGTTTCCCTCCGGGCGCACGGCCTCTCTCAGAAGAAGGGCCGTGCGGTACCTCGACCGCATGGCTTCCAGGAGATGTCGCCGCCCGGTCGGAGCCTCGAGCTCGCGCAGGGTCCGGGCCGCGATCCAGTAGGCTTCGCGGAAATTTCCGAGCAGGTGCGCGGTGACGCGAACGAGGGGGTGGTCCTCCCGGAGGCTCCCGGGTTCGGCCGCGGCTCCGGCCGCTCGGGTGTATTCCCGTACCTCCCCGAGTTCCCTCGCCAGCTCTTCCCGGTCCGGGAGCGGGAACTCCCACCGGTAGAGGTCGAGCCACCAGCGGACGTTTTCTTCCACGGTCGCGTCGCGGCGCAAAAGGCTCTCGTGGTAGAGGGCCAGCACGAGGAAGAAGTGGATCGTGTTGTTCTTGTAATAGTCGAGGGCGAGTCGCTTGGCTTCGGGCACGTAGAGCACGGTCCCGTCCGCGTCCGAAAAGGACCGGAGCAAACCCGCGCCCTGGAGAAAATCGACGCTCTCCGCGAAGTCGTTCCGAAGGTTGCGCTCCAGTGCGGCCGTGAATCGAACGCCGCGGGAGCGCAAAAAATCGACGAGGGCGAAGGCACGGGCGAGGAAGTCCTCTCTCCGGAGGGCCGGTCGCTCGGCCGACAGCAGCACCGTGGCGCTCACCGACGTGGCACCCACGATCGCGATCCGGTCGATCTCCCGGAGCAACCGGAAGGCGAGCTTCTGGACGAAAGCCCGGTGCTCGCGTTCGGCTTCCCGGTCCTCCTTCGTGCGGCGGAGCCGTTCTTTTCTGTCTCCGAGCTCGGCTTCGAGAGAGATCGGCTCCCCGAAGGTCACGTAAGCCGTCCCGTACTTCTGGCGAAGCACCCTTCGCGCCCGGACGAGCCCCCAAAAAGATTCCCTTTCCTTTTCCGCACCCTCGAGTTCGCGCGAGTAGCTTTCCTCCTCGACGATCCGGCCGTAGTGCAGGGAGACCGGCACGAGGAACACGTCCTTCCGGACTCCCCGGGCGTAACTCTGAACGATCGCCGAGAGCATGCCGAGGCGTGCGGGCAGGAGCTTTCCCGTCCTGCTCCTCCCGCCCTCGATGAAGAACTCCAGCGTGTAGCCTTCGTGGAGAAGGTAGGAGAGGTACGCGCGGAAGACCGCCTTGTAGAGCGGGTCGTCGTCGAACTTCCTACGGATGAAGAACGCCCCGGCTCCCCGGAAGAGCGGTCCGATCGGCCAGAAGGCGAGGTTGATCCCGGCGGCGATGTGGGGCGGGCTCAGGTAGTTGTTGTGGAAGATGTAGGAGAGAAAGAGGTAGTCGAAGTGGCTCCTGTGGCAGGGAACGAGAACGACGGGCCCCCGCTTGATGGCACCGACGACTCTTTCGAGACCCGTGTACTCGAGCCCCTGGAAGATCCGCGGCCAGATGCGGTTGAAGGCGAATTCGAGGATCGAGAAGTACACGGGGTGGAAGTTGGCCGCCATTTCGTGGAACATCCGACCCGCCGTACGCCAGACTCGTGCTTCGGGCTCCCCTCGTTGCGTCGCGACGCACCGCACCGCTTCCCGGACCTCGTCGCTCGCGAGCACCCGCCGCCGCACCTCGCGCTTGGGCCGGAGCGGCGGGCCCCAGACCGTGCGCTCTTCGCCGTGGAGAAAGACGTTCACGGTGCGAACCAGGCGGGCCACGATGCGCTCGTCTTCCTCGCCCCGGTGGAGCTCGAGAAAGTCCGGCAGGAAGATTTCGGAACCGACGCTGAGCTGGGTGTCGTGCCGGTTCCACAGGAGGGAAAGCAGTCGGCGGAATTCGCCGGGAGCCTCCTGCACGGTGTAGAGAAGCGTCACGATGCGAGACTCCCGACGCCGGAATCCCTTGCCCCGCAGCAGCGCGAGGGGGACGACGAAAACCGGCGTCCTCTCGCGCCAAACTTCCTCGACGATCCGCTGGAGGTACGGCGAACCGCTGCGAGCGGCAGCGGCCAGTGCCTTCGCACCGCCGAATGCCTCGATGCCCGCGGGACGCGCCCGGGTGAACACGAGCACGCTTTGCCCCGCGGACACCGAACGGCAGAGTTCCTCGGCGGGGTCGGCCTTCCTTCCGGACTGTGTCGTCCGCGTCTTTCTCCAGAGTGCACGAACCTGCGCCCACGCTGCCCGCAGCGGTTCCACCAGGAAGGCCGGGACGTCGTTCGCCGCACGGGGGACCGGGAGGCCGAGCCTTTCCAGGACGGCTCTCGCCGCGAGGAAATCCACCACCGAGCGGTAGCGCATCACGTAGACGACCGTTCCCTGCGAGCTCCTCTCGCGCAGACGCGAGAGCGCGTCCTCGTCGACGCGCACGTGAGCGGTGGCCCAGCGGAAAAAGGCCGCGAGCAGGGAGCGCGGCCGCTCTTCGCGCGGGGACGGCCGACTCGACCGGCGGGGAACGGGAAGGTTCATGGACGGCTTTTCCCTAGCACAGTCGGCGCGAGAGCGCGACGCGGCGCGCACTCTTCAGGAAAACCGCCCGAGTCCCTTCGCGCGCAACCCGGCGACGACTTTTCGGACCTCCTGGGCTTTTTCGCGGCGGCAGACGAGGATCGCGTCGCCGGCGTCGACGACGACGAGACGCTCCACCCCCAGAAGCGCGACGAGCCGGCGGCCGGCGAAGACGACGTTGTCGCTCGAGTCGACGAAAAGAACGCGGCCCCGCGACGCGTTGCCACGGCGGTCCGTCCCCCAGACATCCGGCATGGCCGCCCAGCTTCCCACGTCGCTCCAGGAAAAGTCCGCCGCGACGACGGCGGCCCGCCGGGTGCGTTCGAGGACGGCGTGGTCGACCGAGACGGCGGGGAGACGTCGGTAGGCCCCCTCGATCCGTCGGGCCGGGCGCGCCGAGTCCCAGACACGTTCGAGTCGGCCGGCCACGCCCGGCGCGTGGCGGGAGAGCTCTTCCCAGAAAACCGAGGTCCGCCAGACGAAAATTCCCGAGTTCCAGAGGTACCTTCCGCTCCGGCAGTACTTCGCGGCCGTCGCGGGATCGGGTTTTTCGTGGAACTTCCGGACGAGCCAGCCGCGCGGCCGGCGGATCTCCTCGCCGAGTTCGATGTAGCCGTAGCCCGTTTCGGGAAAGCGTGGCCGAACACCCAGGGTCACGAGAACGTCCCGACTGCGTGCGAGGGAGACGGCCCGCCGCAGCGAAGCGAGAAACTGCCCGGGGTTCCCGATGCGGTGGTCGGCCGGTAGAACGACGGTCACGGGGTCTTGTCCCCTCGCGCGGATCCAAGCCGCGGCCAGCGCGATGCACGGCGCCGTGTTCCTCCCGCGCGGCTCGACGAGCACGTTCGACCGCGGAATTCCCCGGGCGAGTCGGCGGACGAGAGGAGCGTGCTCTCTCGCCGTCACGATCAGCGTGCGCTCCGGGGGGCAGAAAGCCCTCGCCCGCGAAAGCGTCTCCTCCAGGAGCGTTCGCCGCCCTCCGATCTTCAGGGCCTGTTTCGGAAGGTTCCTGCGACTCAGCGGCCAGAAGCGAGTCCCCTGGCCGCCTGCCATGACGATCGTGTAGAGTTCGGGATCACCCACGACCTCGGAGTTTTTCCCAGAAAATCGACTCCTTTGCCAGGAAAAAGACGACGATGCGGGTTTTTCTGCTTCTCGCCGGCGTGCTCGGCGCGTGCGTTTTTCTGAACGGGGTCCTCTACCTGCAGGCCGCGGCTTTCGGCCGGTGGCGCTCGCCCGACCCGGACGACGAGTTCGGCCGTCGGCCCCCCTGGCAGACCTTCCTCGCCGAGTGCCTGGCCACGTTCGCTGCTTTCTTCGTCTGGCTTTTCGGCTTTTCGTGCCCGGCTCCTGGGGCAACGCCCGCAAGGGCGAGGTCTTTCTCGTGTCGGGGCACACCGGAAGCGCCGGTGTTCTCTCCATCGTCGCCTGGCGCCTCTCCAGGCAGGGGTTCCGGGTCCACCTGCTCGCTCCCCCGCCGGGCCGACGGGGGGCGCTCGAAGGGCTTTGCCGGACCGTGGCCCGCCGGGGCGACCCCGCGGTGTCGTCGTGGCTTCTCGGGTACGGGATCGGCGGGCTTTTCGCCCGTGGCCTCGCCGAACGCCCGGAGCTCGGCTCGCGTCTCCGGGGTATCGTCACGCTCGGGACGCCCCACCGGCCTACCCTCGCTTACCCCTGGAGGTTCTGGTTCCGGAGGTTTTCCGCCCGGACGACTCTGGGCCCTCGAGCGCCGCGCGATGTCGAGGCCGTCGTTCTTTTTTCGACCTTCGATGCTTCGCTCGTCCCCCTGGACTCGGGGTACTGGCCGGGAGCCTTTCACATTCGCGTCCACAACGTGGGGCACTTCGGTCTTCTTTTCTCCGCCCGAGCCTTCCGCCTCGTGCGGGAGCAGATGGAAGCCTGAAGTCTTTTCTCGGCTTTCCGGACGCGGCACACTCGGGTTCGATGGAGCTCCGTGTCGAGGACGGCTGCCCTCCGACTCGGCTCGATCGGTACCTCGCCCGGCACGTCCCGAGTCTTTCCCGCCGGGCGCTACGTCGCTTCCGGGGGAAGCTCTTCGTGAACGACCGGGCCGTGCCGCGCAGTACGCTGGTGCGCCCCGGAGACCGGATCCGCCTTCCCGACGAGCTGCTCCGGAGCCTCGAACCCCCGAGGGCCGAACTCCCCGAACTGCGTTTCCTCTACGACGACGGAGACCTTTTCGCCCTCGACAAGCCTCCCGGGATTCCCACGGTCCAGGTCGCAGGGGGAGACCCCGTGAGCCTCGCCTCGGGACTTCTCGGGCGCTGGCCGGAGCTCGGGAGTGTCGGGTCGTCGCCCGGAGAGGCCGGCCTCGTCCACCGCCTCGACCGCGGTACGTCGGGGGTCGTGCTGGGAGCTCGGAAACCGGAACTTTACCGCGAGCTCAGGGAAGCTTTCCGCCGGCGCTCCGTCCGCAAGGAATACTGGGCGCTCGTGGAAGGAGACGTCGCCGGAGAAGGGTGCGTGAGCGTCCCCCTCGTTCGAGGATCGAGGCGAGGTTCCGTGGTGCGGCCCGCGAGACGGGGTGAGCGCGGGCGTCCCGCGGAGACCCGGTTCCTACCGGTCGTGCGCTACGGAAAGGTCACGCTCTTGCGCGTGACGATCTCGACGGGCGTCCTCCACCAGGTGCGCGTACACCTTGCGAGCGTCGGGCACCCGGTCGTGGGCGACGAACGGTACGGAGCGACCCGCTTCCCGCGTCTTCTCGCTCCGGGGCGGCACGCGCTCCACGCGACACGCATCGAGTTCGACCACCCCTCGAGCCGGGAGCGGATCGCCGTGGAAAGCCCGCTACCCGACGATCTCTCCCGCGCTCTCCAGGAGATCCGCACGAAGGGCGAGCGCTCAGGCGGGTGAGGGGGCCGGCTTGCCCTTTCCCTTCGCTTTCGCGCAGGCGCCGCAGAGGTTGTAGACGTTGTTCGGGTCTTCCACCAGCCCCTCGTCCAGATTGTGGCAGACCTTCCGGCACTCGGCGCAGATGAAGTAGATCCCCTCGATCGTCTTGTTGATCCGTTCCCGGTTCAGAATCCGGCCCTTGAGCTTCTCGATCCGGATGTTGAGAAGCTCCTCGTACTGGCGCTTGATCTTGCGGCGCCCGGCCTCGTCTTTCGGCAGGTCCTCCTGGGAGGCACGTTCCTGCGCCTCATCGTCACCGAGAAGGCTTTTCTTTTTCTTCTTCCTCGCCTTGGTGGTCGTTTTCTTCGCGCGCGGCATGTCTCCCTTCAACGCGTTCGGCGTTGGTAACCACAGCCCTTCTCGCAGACCCAGAAAAAGCCTCTCGGGCCGTGGCCCGTGAATCGGGTCACCCGAAGCTCGCCCCCGCAACCTGGACAGGTCTTCTTTTCGGGACCCGACTCCTTGTGCGCGGTTTTGGCTTTCTTCTCCGCCATCGTACTCCGCCTCCTCCGGGAATAGGTAGGGCTCTACACCCCGAGACTTTCCACTCCCTAACGCGCGCCTTTTCTCAAGTCAACGCGCCGAGCTCCCTCGCGAGGATCTCGGCGATCCGCAGAGCGGCCCGGCCGTCTCCGTAGGGACTCGCACCCGAGGCCATCCTCCGGTAGTCCTCGCCTTTTTCGAGAAGCCGCCCCACGGCTTCGACGATTCGCCCCTCGTCCGTGCCCACGAGCGCTGCGACCCCCGCCTCGATCGCCTCGGGCCTTTCCGTCTTCTCCCGCATCACGAGTACGGGCTTCCGAAGGGCGGGCGCTTCCTCCTGGATCCCCCCGGAATCCGTCAGGACGAGGTCGGCGCGCTGCATGAGGGCCACGAAAGGGGCGTAGTCGAGAGGCTCGGTGAGGTAAATTCCCGGGACTCCGGCGAGGAGGCGGAAAACGGGCTCCCGCACGTTGGGGTTCAAGTGAACGGGGTAGACCACGGAGAGGTCGCGGTGGCGCGAAGCCAGGGTGCGGAGCGCTCGACAGATCCGTTCGAAACCCGGGCCGAAGCTTTCGCGCCTGTGGCCGGTGACCAGGAGCAGGTTCCTTCTTTCGAAGGCACCGGCCAGCCCGGGGGGCCAGTCGACGCGGAGCTCGCCGCTGCGGATTCTCTCCGCGACCCACGAGAGGGCGTCGATTCCCGGGTTTCCCGTGACGAACGTCGATTCCGCGGGGATCCCTTCCCGCGCGAGGTTCTCCCGGGCCTTTTCCGTCGGCGCGAAGTGCCAGCGCGCGAGATGCGTGGTGAGCCTCCGGTTCCCCTCTTCCGGAAACGGCCGATAGGGGTCTCCGGTCCTGAGGCCAGCCTCGACGTGGGCCACCGGAATCCTCGCATAGTAGGCCGCGAGCGCGGCCGCGAACGTGGTGGTCGTATCTCCCTGGACGACGACCGCTTTCGGGTTTTCGGCTTCGATGACCGGCCGTAGCCCCTCGAGAGCACGGGCCGTCGTGTCGTAGAGATTCTGGTTTTCGCGCATGAGATCGAGGTCGTAGTCGGGCACGATGTCGAAAAGCCGGAGGACCTGGTCGAGCATTTGCCTGTGCTGTGCCGTGGCACAGACCCGAACCGTGAAGAAGCGTCGCAGCGCACGGACGACGGGAGCCAGCTTGATGGCTTCCGGGCGAGTCCCGAAGACGACCAGGACCTCGGGTTTCACGAGGCACCCTCCTCGGCCGGTTCGAGCGAGGGACAAAACGTGCGCAGCAGCCGCTCCATCCGGGCCTGGACGTCTTTTTTCCGTCCCGCCACGTTCTGCAGCTCGCCGGGATCCCGCGACAGGTCGAAGAGCTCGATGGCCCGCAGGGTCTCGGCCTCCTCGCCCGGCACGCCCGAAGGCGCGGGGCCGTCCAGGAGCGGACGAGGTTCGGTGCGTACGTATTTCCAGCGCCCGGTCCGGACGGCGAACCGGGCTAGCCCCAGGGGTACGCTCCTCCCCTGCCCCGTCGGAATCCGGGGGGCGCGCAGGACGGTGGCGGGCAGAAGCGTCTCGGCGTAGGCGACCACGTCACGACCTTCCCTCCCCTGGCCGGCCATTTCGGGTTCCAGGCTCCGGCCGTCGATTCCCGCGGGAATTGGCAACCCCAGAAGCTCCAGTACGGTCGGCAGGATATCCACGTTGCGTGCCAGGGAACTCAGGCGGCGGGCTTCGATGTCTCCGCCCGGCGTTGCGAACACGAGAGGGATGCGTAGCTCGGGCTCGTACAAGGTCGTCCCGTGTCCCAGAACCCCGTGCTCGAGAAGACTTTCTCCATGGTCGGCGTGGACGACGACCAGAGTGTGCCGCAGGAGCTTTTCTTCCTGCAAGGCGGAGAGGATCCGCCCCAGCTGAGCGTCGACGTTCTCGACGAGGCCGTCGTATTCGGAAAGCCGCCGGGAAACGGCACGGGCGGTGTCTTCTCCCCGGCGCCTTTGTCCGTGGGGGCCGAAGAAGTGGACCCAGAGAAAAAAAGGGGTCCTGCGGTCGACCTTGCGAATCCAGCCGATTGCGGCGTCCGCGACCGCCGCGTCCGTACGCGCGCTTTTTGCCTCGAGTTTCCGCACCTGGAAGGCACGGTCACGGCGCGGCGAGCCGAAAAACCGGCTCTCCATGGGGGGACGCTCGACTTCGCGGACTACGACGGGGATGTCGTACCGGTCGTCGTACACCTCGAACCCCTGGGCGAGGCCGAAGACGGAGTCGACGAAAAAAGAGCCCACGAAGGCCGCCGTCCGGTAACCCGCAGCGCGAAGCAACTCGGCGAGCGTCGTCTCGGACTCCGCGAGCCTGTCGTACGGCGTCCGAAGGCCGTGCCCGCTGGCATAGCGGCCGGTCATCGTGGAAGCGACCGAAGCCGTCGTCCAGGGCACGTCGCAAACGGCGTCGAGGAAGACGACGCCGTGACGGGCGAGCCAGTCGAAGTTGGGAGTCCGCGTCGTCCGCGAACCGTAGGCTCCGAGCCGGTCCGGGCGGAGGCTGTCCACGGTGACGAGAAGCACGCTGGGTTTCCGGAAAGGCCAGTAGGCCCAGCCGAGAAACGCCAGCAGCACGGCCAGGGACAGGGTTGCGCGAAAACGGCCCACTCCGCGTGCCTTTCTCAGAATTGCGTGACGGCGACTTTCTCGAGGCAAAGCAAGCGTCCCTGCCCCCTGGGCTCGAGATCGAGAACGTGGGTCCCTCGACCCGCTCGGACCTGGAACGTCCACTGCGAGCCGTCCTGGCCACCGGGATCCCCGTGGCCGAGGATCCGGCCGTCCCACCGGACCGCGAACGAACGGGCTTCCTGCGAGCTCCGGAAGAAAACCGTGAATCGGACGCCGCGCCTCGACACGTAGAGCGGCGCTCGCGCCCGGGCTCCGCCCCCGAGGCAAAGCTCCTGTCCGCTCCTTTCCGCCCGTCCTTCCACTTCGAACGCCGCAGGGGCGAGCGTGAGCACGGGAGCTGGAAGATCCGGCCCGGAGCAACCCGCGAGTACGACGGCGAAGCCCAAGACGATGCGTCGCGCGCGCGCCCGGCGCCCCCCGGTCAAGGGGCCCGCCCCGCTCGATCGCCCAGGGCGTGCTGCCGCCGAAAAACCTTCACCTTCTCGCACTTCGTGCAGTCGTGACCCTCGGGCAAAGGGGAGTCGGGCTCCGTCCAGATGCGGCGCGCGGCCACGAACTTCTCGTTGTTCCAGATCTCCCCGAAATTCCCGCCGTCCCACTGCCCGAAGTCGTCGCGCTTGTAGTACCCCATGCAGCACGACGCAACTCCACCGTCCCAGTGGAAGACCGCTTTGTCCCCGCGGCACCCAAGGTGCTTGCAGCGCGCGCCTTTCTACTCCCCCTCGGCCACTTTCGTCTCGAGGCGGGCATGCCAGAGGTTCCGGATCCGGCGGAGGGTAAGATGGCGCACGGGCCGAGCCGTCTCCCGCACGAGCTTGGCCCGGGCAGCCAGAGGCGTCATGCGGCAGCGACCTTTCGACTCTCCCGCGCCCGGCTCATGGGCGAGGCGAGAGGCAATCCACGGTAGAGGCGGACTTTGTCGCAGGCCGTGCAGAAATGGCTTTCGGGAAGCGGCGAGTCCGGCTCGGTCCAGATCCTCCGAGCCCGGACGAACTTCTCGTTGTTCCAGAGTCGCCCGAAATTCCCCCGCCGCCAGACCCCGAAATCGTCGTGCGCGTAAAACCCCATGCAGCAGGACGCCATGCCCCCGTCCCAGTGAAAGACGGCCTTCGTCCAGAGCCAGCGGCAACGGTTCTCGTCGAGTTCCAGGAAGGGAAGGTCGTACTCCCTCGAAGGGGCCCAGGCCGGGTCCTCGTAGATGCCGCCCATGGCCGAGAAGGCATCGAGACCGAGCTCGGTGGCGAGACGCCGGGCTTCCTCGACGCGGCCCTCGTTGTGGGCGAAAACCAGGTACTGCCACCAGAGTCGCGGAAAGTCCGTCCCGAGTTCGTGCTTGAGGCGCACGAAAAGGCGGAGGTTCTCGAGGACCAGCGGGAACTTCCCTCCGCGCCGGTAGACCTCGTAGCTTCGCTGGTCGGCGCCGTCGACCGAAGCCGTGAGATACGTGAGCCCGCTCTCGACGAGCCGCCGCGCCGTCTCCTCGCGCAGACGAAAGCTCAGGTTGCTCGACACGAGCGTCACGATCCGCCTGGAATTGGCGTAGGCCACGAAGTCCGCGAGACCCCGGTGGAAGAAAGGCTCGCCCCAGTTGAAAAGCTCGACGCTCATCACGTAGGGAGCGAGCTCGTCCACGATCTCGCGGAACAGCGAGAAGTCCATGTCGCCCGGGGGGCGGCCGGCCTCCTTTCTCCCGGTCGGGCAGAAAGGACACCCGAGGTTGCAGCGGTTCGTCACGTCCACACAGAGGCGGTAGGGACGGGAGCGGAGCCGTGTCCGGCCGAGTTTCATTTCGGCGTGCACGAGGAAATAGTTGAATATCCGTCGCGGCGTGAGGTAACGGTTCCGAACACGGAAGCTCTTCCAGCGCCGGAAAAGCCCGGACGGCTGGCGTCGGGGCGGAAGGAACATAGCCGAGAACGATGGTAATCGAAGCCTGGCCGCTTTGGCAACGAAGGCTTTTCCGGTCCGTCCGGGAATGAAGCCGCCCCTTCTGGACGCGGTTCGGACCTACCTTCTCGACGTCGACCGCCCCGAGAGCGAGGTCGCGGCGTACCGCACGTGGGTGGAGGGAAACGCCTGGCGGTTCGCGAGAACCCTCGAACTGGTTCCGGACGCACGCCCGGGCGAGCGCTGCCTCGAGGCGGGGGCTGCGCCCTACACGCTCACGCTGCTTCTCCGGAAGTTCCGGGGTTACGAGGTCGTTCCGGTGGACTTCTTCGCGGGTCCCGACGGACGCGAGCGGCGGGAGACGCTCGTCCTTTCCCGGCGCGGCGAACGCCACGAGGTTCGGAGCCTTCTTTTCGACCTCGAGCGGGAAACCTTGCCGCTCGCGGACGAGTCGGTCCAGGGGGTGCTTTTCACCGAGATTCTCGAGCATTTCACCTCCGACCCCACCGCGGCCCTGGGCGAGGTGCACAGGGTGCTGGCCCCCGGAGGCTGGCTCGTCCTCACCACGCCGAACGTCGCCCATGTCGCGAACCTTCTCCACCTCGCTCACGGGCGCAACGTCTATCGCCCGTACGAGCTCGTCTTCGGACCCACCTGGCGCCACAACCGGGAGTACACCTTCGAAGAAGTCGCCGAGCTCCTGCGAGGCTGCGGCTTCGAGATCGAGCGCGCGTACGCCGAGAATCCCTGGGAACGAATCCCCCGGATCCACAGGCTGCTCGAGACGATCCTCCGCTTCGCGTACCGCAAACAGTACGGCTACCAGATGTACTTCCGCGCCCGGAAGGTCGGCGAGTTCCGCTGGTACTACCCGGCCTGGCTCTACGAGCACAGGGATCTCTACATGGCCCCGAAGCGTCCTTACATTCGGGTCGGCATCAACGACGAGGTGCAGCTCGGCCCCGGCTGGGACGAGGTCGCACGGACCACGCAGGGGCGCCGGGCTCGACACCTCGAGCGGCCCGGGCTCGCGTGCCTTCTTGCGCGCCCCGGCGTCACGAAGCTCGCCCTCGAGCTTTTCGCCGAAGAAGGTCCGGTCGTTCTCGAGGTCGCCTCGACGACATTCCCGCCCGAAAAGGGATCTTTCGAGCGAAGGGAACGCTTCCGGGTAGACCCTGGTTCCTGGCGAACGCTTCTCTACGAGCCCGCCCGCGCCTCCGAGGCCCCTCTCGCCCTCGAACTTCGTCCTTCGGGCCCCGTCCATCTCGCGGAGATCAGGTGGGTGGACTGACGGCGCGCCGCCGCTTTTCCCTGCCGAGTCCCTCGACCCAGAAGGTTCGGAAAGCGAGCCAGTCCGAACGCCGCATACCGCCCGAAAGCCCGAGCAGCGCGAAGTAGAGGGCAAGCGCGAGTGCCGTCCTCCCCCACTCTCCCCGGAGGCAGAGCGCCACCGTGCCGAGGGAGAAAGCCGCCGAGAGAAACCCCTTCCAGGTCTCCGCGAGGCAAGCGGTCATGTACGGCCGGGTCGAGGGCACGACGAGCCAGGAGAGGAAGCCCGCGACGTTGGCGGCGAGCGTCGCGCCGGCCGCGCCGGCCGCTCCGTAACGCGGAATCCAGAGAAGGTTGAGGGCCACGTTCACGAGAACGGTGAGTGCGCTCACGGCGAGCAGCAGCCGTTGCCTGGCTTCGGCGAGAAAGATGCCGAGGTAGACCACGCCCGTGTACGCGAAGAACATGTTCCAGGTCAGCAGCGCGAGCGCGGTGCTGCCCCCGACGTAGTGCGACCCGAAGAGAAGGCGCAGGACCGTGGGGGCGAGACAGGTGAAAGAAATTCCCAGAGGGAAGAAAAGGAGACCCATCGTGCGGTAGGCGGTGCGGTAGGTTTCCCGAAACGCGGGGGCGTCGGTGTGACGACGCACCAGGAGGGGAAAGAGTGTGAGGACGACCGCCTCCGGCAGAAGACCGAGCGTTTCCGCCACGCGCACGGAAGCCGAATACAGCCCGACTTCGGACGCCGACCGCAGGTGGAGGAGCATGAGCTGGTCCACGCGCAGGACGAGCAGGAAGAGAAAACCGAAGAGCCCGACTTCCCAGGAATCCCGGAGAAGGGCGAAGAGCCGCAAGGGACGTCGACCGGCGGAAATCCGGAGCCCGAAGGCTCTGCGGGCCACGGCGGCGTACGCGGCCACCGTTCCCCATCCGATACCGAGGGCCAACCAGAAAAGTCGCGGCAGGGGCCAGGAACGCACCACACAGACGAGAGCGGCGAGAAAAAAACCCACCGAGGCGGAAAGCGAGACGCCAAAAACGTGTGCCAGGGCGAAACGGCTTTCGAGAAATCCCCTGAAAACCCGCTCGAGGGTCGCTGGAAGACCCAGTGCCGCGACGAAAATGCAGTCGCGCGCGAGCGGAGGAAGGCCGAGGCGCTGCGAGACGAGCACGGCGGCCACCATCGAGAGGAGGCAAAGCATCCCCTTGACGAGGAGCGCGTCGCCGACGAGGTCTCCCGCCTCGGAAGGAAATTTTCCCGCCTCCCGCGTCACCACCCGCTCCACACCCAGGTCGGCGAGAAAGGTGAACACCGTCATGTAGGCGGCCACGTAGGAGTAGATTCCGAAGTTTTCTTCCCCGAGACCGCGGGCGAGGACGAGCGTCGTGGCGACGGCCAGCCCCCGCTGGAGCAACGTGCCCCCGAAGCCGACGAAGAGGTTGCGCGCGACCCGGCCCGGCGGCAGCTCTACGGCGGCTCGCTCCACGACTCACTGCAGGCGGAGCTCCCGCAAGGGAAGCCGATTCCGCAAGCCGTCCGCGAAACCCCGCAAGAGCCAGAGATAGGGCTTGACCCGGTCGCCTCGCACGAGCGCCAGACCGGCCTGGCGGCCGATTTCGGCGAGAAAACGGACGACGAAGCCGCGGAGCTCGGCCGGAGAGCCGTGCTTGCGAGCCACGAGATAAGCGTTCCGGCCGAGGAAGTACATCGTCGGGAACGGCATCTTGGCGTCGGGGCCCGAAGCGCCGAAGCCTCGGTGGTAGACGACGGCACGGCCGTTGTAGACGACCCGGAAGCCGGCGCGGCGCGCGCGGATGCACCAGTCCACGTCCTCGTGGTATCCGAAGAGGTTTTCGTCGAAGCCGCCCACCCTTTCCACGGCTTCCCGCCGGAGCATCATGCCGTTTCCGATGACCCAGTCGACGTCCTTCACCTGGGACCACTCGGCGCCGTCGGGCTGCCGGTAGCCGTGGAGTTCGACGAAGCTCCACCGGAACGTCACCATTCCGTAGGCGCCCCAGACGAGCTCGGGCTGGTCGAGAACGAGATTTTTGGCCCCCACCGCTCCGATCCCCGGGTCGGTCTCCGCGGTTGCCACCAGCTCGTCGAGAAGGTCCTCGTGGACCTCGATGTCGTTGTTCAGCAGGAGCACGTAGTCGGCACCCTGCCGCAGGGCGTCTTCGATGCCCCGGTTGTTGCCTCCGCAAAAACCCAGGTTTTTCTCCATCACCAGCACGCGCTGGGCGGGAAAACGCTCGCGGATGGCTTCGACGCTGCCGTCCGTCGAGGCGTTGTCGACGACCGTCGCCGTCCAGTTGGGGTAACGGAGCCGGGGGAGGCTCGCGAGGGCGCGCAGGATGTCCTGCTTCCCGTTCCAGTTCAGGAGAACGAGGGCGACCCTAGGAGGAGCCATGACCGTCGAGCCCCAGTTCCGAGACCGGAACTTCCCTTCCCAGAAGGCCGTCGACCAGCCCGCGCACTCGCAGGCGGTAGCCCCGCCACTCTCGCCTCCTCGCGCGCAGGACGGCGTCCTTGAGCAGGTTGACGGGCAGATGGAGGGCGAACTTGAGAAGTTGTGGTTTCGTCGCGTGCTTTTTCACGAAGAGAATCGCGTTTCTCTGCGAGAGGTAGGTGATGGGGCTCTCGTAGCCGCCGCCACCGGTGGACGCGTGCATTTCGTGGAACACGATCGCCGACGGGACGTAAACGACCCGGAAGCCGGCCTTCCAGGCGCGCGTGCACCAGTCCAGATCCTCGTGGTAGGCGAAAAAGAACTCGTCGAACAACCCCACGCGTTCGACGGCCTCGCGGCGAAGCAACATGGCGCACCCCGAGACGTAGTCCACTTCGGACATCCGGTCGTAGGCACGGATGTCCTCTTCCATCCAGCCCCGCTGCTGGACGAGAGGCCCGTGGAAGGTGAGGACGCCGTAGGCCGTGTGGATTCGCGGGGGGCGTTCCCGCGTGAGGGTCTTGGCACCGACCACGGCGCGGGTCGGATCCTCCTCGAGGGCTTCTTCGAGTCGAACGAGGCAGTCCTCGTGGACGACGGCATCGTTGTTCACGACGAAAAACGCCTCGGAGGGGCCCCGCAGTCCTTCTCGCAAGCCCAGGTTCACCCCGGCCGCGAACCCGAGGTTCCTCGGGTGGCGAAGGACTCGCAGGCCGGGCCAGCAGGCCCGAAAGGTCTCGGAGGGATCGGGATCGGAACCGTTGTCCACCACGTAGATTTCGTCCGGAGCCCTGCGGGCAGCCAAGAGGCTCTCGAGACACCGGAGGGTCAGCTCGGTGCGGTTCCAGTTCACCGTGATCGCGGCGATCCGCATGGTCTCGAGGAACTCTCCGGTTTGCGCGCCACGGCGAGCACCCCGCCCGCCACGATCCAGGGAGAGAGGGCGTTGCAGACGCGCTGGACGAAAAGGCCCCGCCGGTTGAGCTCCCAGCGCTTCCGTCCCGGCGCCATCTCCCACATGCCTACCCGGTAACCGAAAAACGACGAGGAATCGACCCAGAGTCCTTTTCCGAGCGGCGGCCGGAAGTCGTCCGCGTGGAGCGAGAGGACTTCGAAACCCGCTTTCCGGAGGAACGAGCGGAGCTCCCGGGCGCTGAACCGGTATTCCGCGAAGCCGAGCTCGAGCCCCCGCCGGCGCTTCTGCCAGTCGCGGAATCGCCGGAGGTGGTTCACGAGAAGTCTCCGGAAAGGGTTGTTGTAAGGGACGGCCACGAGCGCGACCCCGCCCGGCTCGAGCACCCGCCGGAGCTCGCGCAGGGCCGCGTCCGGCCCTTCCGGGAAATGCTCGACGACCCCGAGCGAGAGGACGCCCCCGAGCGAGTCGTCGGCGAAGGGAAGCTCGAGAACGTCCCCCGCGACGAGGGGGACTCCGGGGTCGTGCTCGTGCACCCGGCGGAGAGCCTCGTGGGAACGGTCGAGACCCAGAACCCGGAAACCCTGCCGCCGGAGAAAGATCACCCATCTGGCCAGGCCGCAGCCGGCGTCGAGCACGGGCGCCTCGCGGGGGAGGTTCGCGAGAAAGACGGAAAGCGTCGTTTCGTACTCGCAAAGACCGACGTGCTCGTCGACCGGGTCGTGCGACCAGAAAATCTGGCTCGCTTCGATCCCGACGTCGACGGTGTAGTACGTGAAACTCATACGAGCCCGAGCTCCGCCACGGGCACGTCTTTCCCCTTCCAGCCGTCGTAGAGCCCGCGCGCCTTGAGCACGACTCCCCCCTGCTCGTTCCGGAGGAGTCGCCGCACGTACTGGAGAGGCAACGTGCCCAGGGTGAAAAGTGTGAATTTGGCTTTCTGGGCCGGGGAGGCGTGTTTTCTCACGAAAAGCACCATACTCCGGCCGGCCAGGTACTGCCGCGGTGTCAGGTACCCGCGCCCTCCGGAGCTCCCGTGTCCCTTGTGGAAAACGACGGGACCCGGGGCGTAGACGACACGGAACCCGAGCGCCCGCGCGGAAGTGCACCAGTCGACGTCCTCGTGGTAGGCGAAAAAACGGTCGTCGAGGAGACCGACCGTCTCGAGAGCCCTCCTCCGGAAAAACAGCGCGGTCCCCGGCACCCACTCGACGTCCCGCACTTCCTCGTACTGGCCCCGGTCTCTTTCCAGGTAGCCGACGAGCCGGACGAGCCCCTGCCGGTAGGTGACCTGGCCGTACGCGACCCAGATCCGCGAAGGGTCTTCCAACGACAGCACCTTCATCCCGAGGACTCCGATGCGCTCGTCCGACTCCGCGACTTCCAGCGCTTTCTCGACGCAGTCCGGAGCCACGACGGCGTCGTTGTTCAGAAGAAAAAAGTACTCGTGTCCGCGTCCGAGAGCGTAGCGGAGCGCGGCGTTGTTCCCGCCGGTGTATCCGGTGTTGCGTTCCAGCCGGAGCCGCGTAGCCCAGGGGAATTCCCGGGCGAGCTCCTTTTCGATCGGCGTCCTCGATCCGTTGTCCACGACGACGACTTCCCGGTTCGGGTACGTGAGTCTCGCGAGGCTCCGGAGGCAGTTGCGCGTCTCCGGCCAGCGGTTCCAGTGAACCACGACGACGGCCACGGACGGAAGCGTCATTTCGCCGCTACCTCGTGGTACACTTCCGCCGTCCTTCTGGCCGTTTCCCTCCAGTCGAACCGGAGACTCCGCTCGAGGCCCCGGGCCCGCAACGACCGGCGAAGGCCCGGGTCCTCGAAGATTCGGCGCATTCCCTCGGCCAGCGCCTTCTTGCTCGCTTCGGGCAGAAGAAACCCCGCGTCTCCGAGAACTTCCGGCACGGAACTCGTCGGCAGGGCAAGGACCGGGCAACCCGAGGCCATGGCTTCGAGGAGCGTGAGCCCGAAACCCTCGTAACTCGACGGACTCACGAGAGCCAGGGCCCGGCGGTAGAGGTCCGCCAGCGTGTCGTCGGCGACGGGACCGAGGTAGTGGAGCCCCGGCAGCGGCTCCCGCAGCCAGAAGGGGTGGTATCCCGGACGCAAGCGGCCCGCGACGACGAGCCGCGCCCGGGGGTAGAGACCGCTCTCGCCGAACGCCTCCACGACGAGGTCGACGTTTTTCCTGGGTTGCACCGTACCTGCGTAAAGGAAGAAAGGTTCGGAGAACTCGAGCCCCCGGACCCGCACGCCGTGGCACCCCGGTTCCGCCGGAAAGAAGGTCCGTCGACAGACGCCGAGCGGAACGGTGACGACGCGTTCGGGCGGCACTCCGTAAAAGCGCAGGAGGTCGTCTTTCGTGTGAGCGCTGTCCGTCAGGATGCGAGACGCCTTTTTTACGGCCAGTCGAAGGCCGAAACGCATGTAGGCCCGCTGGAGTCGCGAGAAGCTTTCCGGATACACGTGCACGGCCAGGTCGTGGACGGTGGCCACCTGCGCGCAATCGAGGAACGCGGGAAGCGCGCCCTTCACGCCGTGGTAGAGGTCCAGGCGAGTTTTGCGAGCGGCCAGAGGCAACCAGAGCTGGTCCCAGAGCGGCTCGAAATAGCCTCCGCGGGAGGGAACCTCGACGACTTCGACGCCCGCCCCCGTGAAAGCGGAAGGCCGATTCGTAAAAACGACGTAACGGTTTCCGCCGGTCTCCGCGAGCGCTCTCGCGAGCCCCTGCGCGTAACGAAGGGGACCGCCCCAGCCGCTCGCCACGACGCCGAGTCCGATCACGAGCGCCATCGTTTCCGCTCCCGCCACGCGGTCGACATGCCGTGGAGCAAGGCACGCGCCACGTCGCGCCGCCCTCGGAGCAGGTAGACTCCGGCGCTCGAAAGTACGAGCGCGGCGTAGGTCGGCAAAAAAAAGGCGACCTCGGGCCCGTTGCCGAGCTTCCACGCGAGGCCGAGGAGGTTCCGTGCCTTGAGCACGGCGCTTTCGGGCCCGAGACCGCGGTAGAAGCCCCGCCACCCGTCGTGCCGGACCCGCGCGCGCGGGTCGACGTAAATCCGGAGTCCCGCACGCCGCAGCCGAATGCAGAGGTCCACCTCTTCGTAGTAGGCGAAAAACCGGCCATCGAGCCCGCCTACACGGAAGAAAGCCTCGCGGGAAAGGAGAAAGGCACACCCGAGAACTCCCCTCACTTCGTAGGGAAAGGAACGAGCGCCCCGGTACCGCAGCAGCGTCCGTGGGATGCAAAGAAGGGGGAGCGAAAACCACTCGCCTCGCGAGAGCTCCCGCCCCCCGGCGCTCTCGTCGACCACGACCGGCCCCACGACGCCCGCGTCGGGGTGGCTTTCCCAGGTTTCCCGCAGTTTCTCGAGAGCTCCCTCCTCGAGGACGACGTCCTGTGTGAGGAGAAACGCCGCGCGGGCGTTTTTTTCGAAGGCATGCCGGAGTCCCCGGTTGGCCCCTTCGGCGAATCCCACGTTTTCCGCCGAAAAGAGGAGTTCGCACCGTCCGTCTTCCCGAGCGTGCGCGACCAGACGTTCCCTTTCTCCCGGCTCGGACGCGTTGTCCACCACGCAGACGTCGCCCTCGAACTGCCTCCGCACGCTCCGGAGGCAGCGCGCGAGCTTTTCGCCTCCGTTCCACGCGACGACGACGACGGCGGTGTCGGTCATCCGACGCACGTCTCTTCGAGAATCTGCCGCAGCCGTCGGGCTTGCAGTCCGGGAGCGAGCGTCGTTTCGAAGAGCCTGCCGGCTTCGTCCCCGAGCTGCCGTCGCCGAGCCTCGTCCCCGAGCTCGAGGAGCGCCTCGAACAGCGAGGCCGGGTCGTTCGGCGGCACGGCGAGCAGGTCGTCTCCGGGCCGGAAAATTTCCCGGATGGCCGGTCCGTCTCGCGTGACGATCGGCCGGCCGACGGCTGCCGCCTGGTAGACCTTGTTCGGTACGACGAGACTCGCCTTGCGCGAGTTCCCGAAGCAGCCGAGAACGACGTCCGCTCCCGCCACTTCGCGTCCGAGGTCTCCGTAGGCGACCCACTCCGTCCACCGGAGTCCCCTTCCTTCGAGATCCCGCAACCGAGGCTCGAGGCGTCGCCTCTCCGGCCCCGTCCCTACGACCCGGCATTCGTAGCCCGGCCGCGAAAGAAGCCGCTCGAAGGCGTCGAGGATCGTGTCGAGGCCGTGCAGGGGCAGGAACTGCCCGTAGAAGAGGACGTTCACGCTTCCCTTCCGCTTCGGGGGCACCCTCCGCTCGAAGACCTCGAGGTCCGCCCCGAGATACCAGGTCCGGACTCGCCGTGGCTCGAGGGAAAACGAGCGGCACACGTCCTCGGCGTGGACGCGCGTGTCGAAGACCACGGTCGTGGCTGCCCGGAGCGAAATCCCGTCCAGGGCCCGGACGAGCCTGGCCCAGAGGCTTCGGGGACCGTAGACACCTCGGTCCTCGAGCAACGTTTCCGTCAGCGTGACGAGCGGGAAGAAGACGATTTTCGCCCTCGGGCGGGCGGCACGCAGAAGGACGACGTCGAGAGGGCCCTGGAAACCCACGCAGTAGACGTCCGTCTCGCCCGCACGCGGGAGCGTCCGGAGAAGCGACACCGCCGCGCCCAGGTAGCTCGGCAAAAGGCGGCCGAGGGACGCGGGAGCGAAGTAGCTCGCGTCCTTGTCCCGGGTGCGCTCCCAGAGGGGGACGTGCCGCTCCAGGACGTCGCAGCCCGCGAGCGAAAGCCTCGAGAGAAGTACGCGGGTCACCGTGTGCTCGCGGGCGTAGGTCCCGAAAAAACAGACCCGGAGCCGCGGGGACCCGGAGCACCCCGCGGGGACGCTCACGGCCTGCCGCCCTCCACGCGTTGCAACTCGGGGCGGCTCTCGGTACGCCTCGACTCCGCTTCCGCGACCCGGTCGAGCTCCATGCGCCGGAGCCGGTACAGCACGTCCTCGAGGAGGGCACGGTTGCCACCGATGAGGTCCGCCATCATGCCGACCAGAATCGTGAAAAAGCCGATGATGACGAGAATCGTCGTGAGCAAGAGCGACTGTACGTGGCCGCCCCCTTCGCCGATCGCGTAGTAGTAGACGAACCGTGCGCCGATGGCCGACCCGACGAGGACCAGTGCGCCGCCGATGTACGAGAAAACCTTGAGCGGTTCGTACATGGCGTAAATTCGCAGGATCGTGCTGGCCGAACGTTTCACGTACGACCAGGTGCTCTGAAAGAGCTTGGACGAACGGCGCACGGGACGGCTCGCCACCGGCACGTGGGTCACCGGGAGCTTCTTTTTCCCGGCCTGGATCAACGTCTCGAGCGTGTAGGTGAAGTCCGACATCACGTTGAGCCGGAGAGCGGCGTCACGGCTGAACGCGCGAAATCCGCTCGTCGCGTCGGGGATGTCCGTGCCCGAAAGCTGCCGAACCACCCAGGAGCCGTAGTGCTGCAGAAGACGCTTCGGGAGGCCGAAGTGCCGAACGTTCCGCGGGTCGCGGTCGCCGACGACCATCTCCGCCTGCCCGAGGAGAATCGGGCGGACGAGTTTCTGGATGTCGGCTCCGCTGTACTGGTTGTCGGCGTCCGTGTTGACGATGACGTCGGCACCGAGCCTCAGGCACGCATCGATGCCCGCCATGAAAGCCTTGGCGAGTCCTCGGTTGTTCGGAAAGCGGACGATGTGGTCGGCCCCCGCACGGCGTGCCACCTCCGCCGTCCGGTCCGTCGAGCCGTCGTCGACGACGAGGACTTCGACCGAGTCGAACCCGGGAACCTGACGAGGCAGCTCCCGCAAGGTGGCTTCGATCTGCCCCTCCTCGTTGAAGCAGGGGATCTGGATGAGAAGCTTCCCGAATCTCACGCGCGCCATTGTATAACGGCGCGTAGCGGCGGCGAAACGGTTTTTTGGTAAGGCGGCCGAGGTGCGGAATCGGGTTTCCGGCCCGGAAGGGGCCCCGGGGGAACCGCCCCGCCGAGCCCGTACCGCTACTTTCCCTCCGTGTCGTGGCCCCGGTGGGTGGGGCGGTGCTCGGCTCCCGACACGAGCTTCGTAGAACGGACCGGGCTCCCGGGCTTCCGAATCGACGAAGCCCTGGTGTATAGCTACGCCGAGGCGGGGCGGTCACGGGGCACGAGCCTCCCCGAAGTCCATGCAAGCTTTCGCGGTTTTCGGGGTTTTTGCGCTTTGCTGGTTCGGGGGTAGAGCACTTTCGTGCGCCAGCGGGTTCGGGACCGCTCGCCACCGGCTTTTCCTCGAACTTCTCGCGGGCGTGGTTCTGATCTCGACCCTCGGCCTGGCTTTTTCTGCCCTCGGTGTTTTTTCCCTACCTGCCCTCGTTGGCTCGCTGCTTGCCCTCTACCTGCTGGGACGCCTCTTTTCTCGGCCGCGTGCGGGGCGCTACGGCTCTCGGGACTTCCTCGGGGTCGGAGTTTTCGTTCTCGCCCTCCTCTGGGTCGGCCGTCCTTTCGACACATCGCTCTACGGCGTGGATTCGAGCATCTACGTCGCCACGGGTATCCGGACGGCCGAGCGGGGGGGCTTCGTGTTTTCCGACCCCACGGTCCTGGCACTACCGGAGGCGGCGCGGAAGGAGTTTTTCCCTCCCTACGCCAGAGGGTCGGGGCCTCCCTACGCGCGGCTCACGGGCGGGTTCTACCTGCCGAGTCTCGAATCGGACAGGGTGCTGCCCGCATTTCACCCGCTTCTTCCGGTCTGGCTCGCGCTTTTCTACGGCCTCGGCGGTGACGAGGCCCTCTTCTGGGCCTCCCCGTTCTTCCACGCTTTCGGAACCTGGGCCATCGCGATCGTGGCAGGCGAGCTCGGGGGGCTCGCCGCCGCCATCGTGGCAGCGCTGGCTCTCGACGTCCTCTTTCCCCAGTACTGGTACGCGCGGCTCGCGATGCCCGAAGTGGCCTCGAGTGCCTTTCTCTGGGGCGGGCTTGCGGTGCTGCTTTCGGCGAAGAGCGCGAGCTGGGTCGCGGGCGCTGCCCTGGGTCTCACCGCGCTCGTGAGGCTCGAGGTCGGGTTTCTCGTCTGCCTCACGGGTCTTCTCTGGCTCGGACTCGCACCGCGTGCGTGGCAACCGGCCTCTCGAACGCTCCTCGGCTTCGCAGGAGGGGTTTTTCTCGCGGTCCTCCACCATGTTTTTTTTCCCACGCATTACGCCGCGGAGGTCGCGGCTCTCGTGGAACGCTCGCTCGCGGCGTGGCCCTGGTGGGCGTCCCTGCTCCCTCTCTTTTTGCTTCTCCGCGGGGGAAAACTCGCGCCCTGGTTCTTCGTGCGGCCGGTAGCTCTTTTTGCCTCGGCAATCTACCTGGCGCGAGCCTACGGTCTCACGTCCGGGGACCACCTGACGCCGCTCTCCTGGCTCGAGCGGTACTGCGGCCTTCCGGTCCTCCTCGCAGGAGCCGTCGGGATCGGGATCGCTTGGCATCGCGCACGCGAAGCACCGGCCGTCCGGTTCGGTCTCCTTCTCGGGGTGCTCGGCACGCTGCACTGGGTCTGGAACCCGCAGGTGAGCCCCGCTCCACTCTGGGGCATTCGGCGATTCGTACCCCCCACGATGCCCCTTCTCGCCCTGGGCTCCGCGTTTTTCCTGGCAGCCCTGCCCCGCGGGCGGTTTTTTCTGTTCCCTGTCCTTGCCGCCCTCTGGTGCTTCTGGATGCCCCTCGTTTCGGCATGGCAAAGCCGGCTCGAGAGCACGTATACCGGGGGGCTCGAACACGTTCGGACCCTCGGGGTTTTGATTCCGGAGGGCTCCCTTCTTCTGGGTTCCCCGCGCCTACTGCTCGCAAGCCGCTTGCATGCCGCTCTCTGGGCGCTGCGTGACACCCCTCCCTACTTCGTCGACGCGCACTCGCACCGGCGCTTTCGGACGCTCGCCTCGGCCAACCCCGGGCAGGCCGATTTTCTGGGTCGGCCCACTCGGGTCGCACCCGAACCGGGGCCCGACTTCGGAGTTCTTCCCGTGGCCTCCTACGACTTCGTCGTGTCCTTGCGCAGACTCGATGCGGGCGACCCGCGGGACGAAGCTTTCCGGTTACGGGTCGCCCTCGGGCTCTACGAAATCGTCCGAGAAAAAGAAAAAGGGGAAGTCCCGTAAGGGACCTCCCCTTTTCGGACTGGCCGAATCGTTCGGAGGTTACTTCTTCCGCACGCCGGGGACGGCAATCGCAAGACCGGTGTCCTTGTCGATCACCGCCGCGCTGACGATTTGCTTGTTCGACGTGTTCTTGAGCTGGCTTGTCGGGTGAGAAGGTACCGTCGGCGCGCTTGCAGGCGGTGAGGTTGAACTTCTGAACGACGTTGCCGTTGCGGGGAACCGTGACGCCGGGCAGAACACCTCCTCGTCGACCCAGGTGACCTGCTCGGCCGCGTTGCAGCAAGGAGCCGTGGCCCCCGGTGCGGACTCCGCATCCGTCTCACTGATCCGCAACACGAGCTTGAGCTGGATTTCCTTCCCGGCCAGGGGCGGCGTGCCCGTGTCCTTTTTCGCCTGCGTCCCGCTGCTCTTCATGATCATGATCACGTTGGGTCTTCGTGCTCGGGAAGACCTTGCTCTTGACCACGACCTTGCCGAGATGGAACGGCGTACCGTCGAGTTCGCCGCCGGCGCAGGCGAGCGTGTCGTCGGGGAGCGTGGTAGCTTCGCTCGGGTCGCACTCGTCGAACGCCTGGACGAGCTTGGAGTTGAACACGCTGGCGTTGAGTTTCGGGTCGACCTGCGGATCGCCGTGCGTCGCGTTCGCAACCGTCCACCCGAAAGTGCCCGCCAAAAAAGCTGTCGCTACGATGATGCGTCTCATATTCGTTTCCCTCCTTCGGGCCGATTCGGCCAGTTTTCACCTTCCCCCTTAGACGGGATTTCACCGCACGGTGCGCGGCTTACGGGCGATTATCCCGGCCGCTCCGCCGGTTTGTCAAGAAAGAAATGCAGCCCCCCGAAACAAAGTTTTTACTTGCCCCTGCCTCGTAGGATCTCGAGCGCCTGCCTCGCGGCCTTCTGGGCTGCCGAGCGCTTGCTCGGTCCCGTTCCCTCGCCCAGTACCCGGTCGCCGAGCGAGACCCGCACGTGAAACTCCCTGGCATGGTCGGGGCCGCGGATGTCCGCGGTCTCGTAAACCGGAAGCTTCCCGAACTGCCGCTGCGTGAATTCCTGCAGAGCCGTCTTCGCGTCTACGATCCCGCCGAGGGGAGCCTCCCGGACGTCTTTCGCCCAAACCCTCCTCACGACGTCCCGAGCCCGAGCGTAACCGCCGTCGAGGAACACCGCTCCCAGCAGGGCTTCGAGGGCCCCGGCGAGAATCGAGTCCTTTTTCCGCCCTCCCGTTTTCTCTTCCCCTTTGCCGAGAACGAGTGCGCGGTCGAGCCCGAGAGCCTTCGCCTTTTGCGCGAGAAAACGGGTGTTGACGAGCCGGCTTCGCATGCGCGTGAGCTCGCCTTCGCGGGCTCCGGGATGCGCGCCGAAAAGCAAAGAGCCCACTGCGAGCGCGAGCAGCGCGTCCCCTAGGAACTCGAGTCGCTCCATTTCCGCCCCCAGCCGAGGGTCGGCCGACGGGTGGGTGAGCGCCGTTTCCAGAAGCGCCGGGCGTCGAAAACGATAGCCGAGGCGCGTCTCCACCTCGCCGAGCTCGGCCTTCATGCGAGAGCGCGCCCCCGGAGCTTTCCCCCGTCTTCGCCCGTCACCCGGACGGGGACTTCCACGTTGGCCACGCCCTTTCGGGGTTCCACCCGGACGCGCAGGTAGTTGCGGGAATAACCCTCCTGGGGCCCCCCGGAGTCGGGCGCCGGCTCGAGAAGGACCGGAAGGGTTTTTCCCAAAAAGCTCCGGGCGAACGAGCTGCGCTTGCGCGCGTCGAGCTCGCGCAGACGGGCTGCACGGTCGCGAACGACCTCGCGCGGGAGGTGTCCCGGGAGCTTCGCGGCGGTCGTGCCTCGACGGGGAGAGTAGGGAAAAACGTGGAGGTACGTGAGCGGAAGTTCCTCGACGAGCTCGAGCGTTTCCTCGAAGTCCTTTTCGCTTTCGCCCGGAAAACCGGCGATCAGGTCCGTCCCGATCGAAGCTTCGGGGAGCCTCTGGCGGATCGCCCGGATTCTCTCCGCGACGAGCGAGCGATCGTAGCGGCGCCGCATGCGCCGGAGCACGGAATCCGACCCGGACTGGATCGGCACGTGCAGGTGCGGGCAGAAGCAGGGTGCGGCCGCGAGCACCTCGAGGAGGCGCCCCGTCACCTCGGGCGGGTCGAGAGAGCTCAGGCGAATTCGCGGAACGGGACCGTGTTCCGCGACGGCTTCGAGGAGAGCCGCGAGGTCCAGAGGGGGCTCGAGGTCCTTTCCGTATCCGCCGAGATGGACGCCCGTCAGCACGACCTCGCGGTAACCGAGAGAAGCGAGCCGCCCGAGCTCCTCGAGCACGATCCGCGGGGGCACGCTGCGACTCCGCCCGCGGGCGAAGGGAACGATGCAGAAGCTGCAGAAGAGGTCGCACCCCTCCTGGATCTTGAGAAAGGCCCGGGTCTGCCCGCAGAACGTCCCCGCCCCGAGCGTTCGCACCGAGCGCGCGGTCCTGACGTCGTCGACGAAGACCTTCGAGCCCGATCCGAGCTCGCCCCGCACGGCCCGAAGGAGGTCTTCGAGGCGGTTCGTCCCGACGACGAAATCGACCTCCGGGAGTGCCGCCCCCCGGGGATCGGTCTGCGCGTAGCACCCCGTGAGGACCACCCGTGAACCGGGGGCGAGGCGTCGGGCCCTCCGCGCGAGCCTGCGACTTTCCGCGTCGGCCCGGTCGGTCACGGCACAGGAATTCACGACGTAGACGTCGGCGCCCGGACCGAACTCCACGACCTCGTGCCCCTCGGCCACGAGCCGGCTTTCGAGCGTGGCCGAGTCGTAGAGGTTGACCTTACAGCCGAGCGTGGCGATCGCGACCTTCACCGTGAGACTCCCCTTCTTCGAGAGGCAGTGCACGCGAGATCCAACCGCCGCCCACGACCTCGTCGCCGTCGTAGAGCACCGCGGCCTGGCCGGGTGTCACGGCCGAGAGTTCCTCGAGCGCCTCGACGGTAAAGCTCGCCCGCGAGGCGTCCGAAAGGCGGACGAGCACTCCCGCGTGTCGGGAGCGAATCCGTACCCGGAAGAGGCTTCCCGGGGCCGGCGGCTCGTCGCGGAGCCACCGAACGCCCTCCGCCTGGAGCCCTCGGGCGAGGAGCCGCTCCCGCGACCCCACGTACGCCGTACCGCTTTCGGCGTCGATCCGGTAGACGTAGCGCCTCGGCCCTCCGCCCAGGCCGAGCCCCCGCCGCTGGCCGACGGTGAGCGCGTGGATGCCTCGGTGAAAACCGAGGAGGCGGCCCGTCTCGTCCACGAGCGTTCCCGGCCGAACGGCCCCGGGTGCCCGGGCTTCGACGAAACGGGCGTGTTCCGAGCGCGGGGCGAAGCAAACTTCCTGACTCTCCGGCTTTTCCGCGACGGGAAGGCCGTAGGCTCGTGCCTTCGCTCGGACCTCTTCTTTGGTGTATTCGCCCACGGGAAACAACGTCTCCTCGAGCGTCTCGCGCCCGATCGCAAAAAGGAAGTAACTCTGGTCCTTCTCGCGGTCGCGCGCGCGAAGGAGCCGGGTTCGGCCCCCCGCACGGTCGATGCGGGCGTAATGCCCCGTCGCCATACGCCGGGCGCCGAGGGCGGCCGCGGTACGGCGCAGGAGGTCGAACTTCATGGACCGGTTGCAGAGCACGCAGGGGTTGGGGGTCCTGCCGGTCAGGTACTCCACGACGAAGGGCTCCACGACGTTTCTCTCGAACTCGGTCCGGAAGTCCATCACGTAGAAGGGGATCCCGAGCCTTCGGGCCACCCGGCGGGCGTCGAGAAAATCGTCGAGCGAACAGCATCCGCTCGTGCCGCCCTCCCAGAGTCGCATCGAGACCCCCACGACGTCGTAGCCCTCTTCGACGAGAAGCGCGGCAGCCACGGAGCTGTCCACGCCACCGCTCATGGCGACCAGGACGCGCTCACGCACGGGCGGCCTCCCTTCCCGTCCGGCCGACCAGGTGCGAAAACACCGAAAGGGTCCTCTCCACGTCCTCCCGCGTCGTCTCCGGACCGAGGCTCAGGCGGATTCCGTCCCGAGCGTGCGCGGGGTCGACGCCGATCGCGAGGAGAACGTGCGAAGGTTCGGCTGCTCCCGCAGCGCACGCGGAGCCGGTCGACGCGGCGATTCCCTCGAGGTCGAGGGCAGCCAGCGCGACCTCGCCCCGGAGAAACGGGAAGCGAACCGAGAGAGTGTTGGGTAGACAACCCCGAACCGGACTCAGCCGTCGTGCGCCGAGCTCGCGGAGCCCTTCCCAGAGAAGTTCCCGGAGAGCCTCGAGCCGGCTCCAGGACTCGAGCCTCCGCCCCGCGGCTCGTGCCGCCGTCCCGAAGCCCACGATTCCCGCGACGTTTTCCGTGCCGGCCCGACGGCCCCGCTCCTGTGGGCCCCCGCGCAGGAGAGGCTCCCACGGCCGAGTCTCGGAGACCACGAGAGCACCCACGCCCTTCGGGCCGCCGATCTTGTGTGCGGAAAGGCTCAGGAAATCGGCGCAGGACGCGTCCACGGGTATCTTCCCCGCGGCCTGCACCGCGTCGAGGTGGAGGGGGACCCCCCGGTTGCGGCAGACCGAGGCGATCTCGCGGACGGGCTGGATCGTTCCGATCTCGTTGTTGGCCCAGCCCAGCGAGACGAGCCGCGTGTCCGGCCCGATCGCTCGCAGCACGTCCTCGGGCGAGATCCGCCCTTCGTGGTCCACCTCGAGGTAGGTGACCCGCCAGCCCCTCGCTTCCAGGAAACGCAGCGGCTCGAGGACCGAAGAGTGCTCGATCCTCGAAGTCACGACATGTCCCGGCCTCTCGCTGGCGAGGGCGACCCCCAGAATGGCCAGATTGTTGGCTTCCGTCCCCCCGGAGGTGAACACGACGCGGCGCGGCTCCACACCGAGCCACGAGCCGAGCTCCGCTCGCGCTTCTTCGACCGCGCACCGCGCCTCCGAGCCCGGGCCGTGGGAGCTCGAGGGGTTCCCGAAATGGCGTTCGAGAAAGGGCCGCATGGAGCGCGCCACCTCCGGCAAGAGGGGGGCCGAGGCGTTGTAGTCGAGGTAAACGAGGCTCCTTTTCCGCACGGCCTTCTCTCCGCGTACCGCAAGCGGGGGCTCAGGCTCGTTCCGGTTCGGCCGAAGCCCGTCGAGAGCGTCCCTTCGAGACCCGGCGTCTTTGCCGCTCGTCCTTGTAGAGCTTGTAGTCGATGCTGTCGACGAGCGCCTTCCAGCTCGCTTCGATGACGTTGTGCGACACCCCGACGGTTCCCCACCGGCTCGTCCCGTCCCCCGACTCGATGAGCACGCGCACCATGGCTCCGGTTCCTTCGTGCCCCCCGAGGACACGCACCTTGTAATCGAGGAGCTTCACCTCGTCGATCTGGGGGTAGAATTTGCGGAGCGCCTTCCGCAGCGCGCGGTCGAGAGCGTTGACGGGGCCGTTTCCCTGCGCGGCCGTGTGCTCGATCTCGCCGTCGGGCCCCTCGATCATGATCGTGGCCTCGGAGATCGGCGTCTCGTCCTCGCTCCGCTTTTCGTCGATGACCCGGAAGCCGATCAGGCGAAAGTGGCGGAGTTTGCCGTCGAGCTCCTTTTTGAGCAGAAGCTCGAAAGACGCCTCCGCCCCCTCGAACTGGTAGCCCTGGCTCTCGAGCTCCTTGAGCTGCTGGACGATCCGGCGCACGGCCGGATCTTCTTTGTCCGCGGGAATGCCGAACTCGCGCGCCTTGTACAGCACGTTCGCCCGCCCGGCCAGGTCCGAAAGGAGGACCCTCTGTCGGTTGCCGACGAGCCGCGGGTCGATGTGCTCGTAGGTCCGGGGGTTTTTCTGCACGGCCGCCACGTGGATGCCGCCTTTGTGCGCGAAGGCGCTCGCCCCGACGTAAGGCTGCCGTTTGTTGGGCTCGAGGTTGGCGAGTTCGTAAACGAACCGGGAAAGCTCCTGCAGGCGCTCGAGCTGCCCCGGGGAGACCACCGAGTAGCCCATCTTGAGCTGGAGGTTCGCGACGATGGAACAGAGGTTCGCGTTCCCGCAGCGTTCGCCGAAGCCGTTGATGGTCCCCTGAACCTGTACCGCCCCGTGCTCGACGGCGACGAGGCTGTTGGCCACGGCCAGATCGGCGTCGTTGTGGCAGTGGATCCCGACGGGCGTCGCGATCTTCTTCCTGGCGGCCTCGACACCGTCGCGGATGTCGCCGGGCAACCGTCCCCCGTTCGTGTCGCAGAGGACGACCAGGTCCGCTCCCGCCTGTGCCGCCGCCTCGATGCACTCGAGAGCGTACTCGGGGTTCTGCCGGAACCCGTCGAAAAAATGTTCCGCGTCGAAAATCACGCGGTCGCAACGCTCCTCGAGAAAACGGACCGAGTCGTAGATCACCTCCAGGTTGGCCTCGAGCGGAATCCGCAGGTCCTCGCGGACGTGGAGGTCCCACGTCTTTCCGAAAATCGTCACGACCGGCGTTTCCGCTTCGACCAGGAGACGCAGGTTTTCGTCCTCGGCGGCTTTCACGTGCGCTCGACGCGTGGACCCGAAGGCCGCGAGCCTGGCGTGCCGGAGCCGCAGCTTCCTGGCCTCGCGGAAAAAGGCCACGTCCTTCGGGTTCGACCCCGGCCAGCCACCTTCCACGACGTGGATGCCGAAGTCGTCGAGCCGCTCGAGAATCCGGAACTTGTCGTGCAGGGTGAACGAAACGTCCTCGGCCTGTGCTCCGTCGCGGAGCGTCGTGTCGTAGATTTCGACCTGTCGTTTCATCTCGGCGCCTCGGCCCGACCCTCGAGGAAAGCCTCGTGGAGGGCACGCACCGCGAGCTCTCCGTACTTGGCCCCCACGATGACGGAAATCTTGATCTCGGACGTCGAGATCATCTCGATGTTGATCCCCTCCCGGGCCAGGACGTCGAACATTTTCGCGGCCACCCCGGCGTGACTCCGCATCCCGAGCCCGACGATGGAAACCTTCGCCACGTCGGTGTCGGGAATCACCCCCCGCGCTCCGATTTCCCGCGACACCTCCTGGATCAAGGCGAGGGCCTTCGCGTAGTCGGCCTTGGGGACCGTGAAGGTCACGTCCGTGAAACCGTCTTCGCTGACGTTCTGGATGATCATGTCGACCACGATCCCGGCTTGCGCCACGGCCCCGAAAATCTTCGCCGCGAGCCCCGGACGATCCGGGACGCGCTGGACCGTGAGCTTCGCCTCGTCGCGCTCGAGCGTCACGCCGGAAACGACCACGTCTTCCATCTCGGCTTCCTCGGGAACGACCCACGTACCCGGCCCGTCCGAAAAGCTCGACCGCACGTGGAGGCGTACGCCGTAGCGTTTGGCGAACTCGACGGACCTGATCTGTAGCACCTTAGCGCCCAGGCTCGAGAGTTCAAGCATCTCGTCGTACGAGATCCGTTCGAGCTTCCGGGCCGCGGGGCAAATCCGGGGATCCGTCGTGTAAACCCCGTCCACGTCCGTGTAAATTTCGCACACGTCCGCCTGGATGGCCGCAGCGACGGCGACGGCGGTCGTATCGCTGCCCCCGCGCCCGAGCGTCGTGATGTTCCCCTCCGCGTCGACGCCCTGGAAACCGGCCGCCACCACGATCTCGCCCCTTTCGAGAGCCTCGAGGATCCGGTCGGCGTCCACGCGGCGGATGCGTGCCCGCCCGAAGGCGCTGTCGGTGTCGATGCGGATCTGGTGCCCGAGAAAAGAGCGGGCTCGGCAACCGAGGTCGGCGAGCGCCATGGCGAGCAGGGCCGCCGAAGCCTGCTCGCCCGTCGCCAGAAGGACGTCGGTCTCGCGCTCGGAGGGCGAGGGACTGACTTCGCGTGCCAGCGCGAGCAGGCGGTTCGTCTCGCCTGCCATGGCCGACACCACCACGACGAGACGGTTCCCCTCGGCCGCTGTCCTCGCGACACGGCGAGCCACGGCCCGAATCCGCTCCGCGTTCGCCACGGACGTGCCCCCGTATTTCTGGACGATCAGCGCCATGAAGAGTCGAAGGCCCGCAGGATCTCGGCCGGCCGGTCCCCGAACGGCTCGAGTCGGAAAAGCCGGTCTTCACCCTCGCCGTAGGCGATCCGGACCTCGAGCCGCTCGATTTCTTCCCCGAACCGGTCGAACCATTCGATGACGCAAACGCCGTCCCCGTACAAGAACTCCCGGAGCGAGAGCCGGTCCTCGGGCCGGAGGTCGATCCGGAAGAGATCGAGGTGGTGAAGCGGGAATCGCCCTCCCCGATAGGTGCGGAGCAACGTGAAGGACGGGCTCTGCACCTCCTCGGGACGCACCCCGAGTCCTCGTGCCAGCCCGCGGACGAAGGTCGTCTTTCCGGCACCGAGCGGCCCGACGAGGCCCAGGATGTCACCGGGCGAGAGAAACTCCGCGAGCCTTCCGGCCAGCAGTCGTGTTTCTTCGTCCGAGCGTGTGCGTCTCTCGAGCGTCATCGGAGCGGGTTTTCCGAGACGAGTTCGGCGAGACACCCGGGCAAGCCGTCGGCGACTTCCGAGGCCAGGATCCCGATCGGCCCCTTCTCTCGGGCGAGGCGGTCGCCCGCCATCCCGTGAACGAAAACCGCGAGGCAGGCAGCCTCGGACGGAGGGAGCCCCTGGGCGAGAAAAGCCCCGACGATGCCCGCGAGCACGTCCCCCATTCCCCCGGAGGCCATCGCGGGGTTTCCCGTGGGATTCACCGACACGAAACCGTCGGGTTCGGCCACCACGGTGCGAGCTCCCTTGAGGACGACCCAGGCGCCGTGCGTCCGCGCGAACGAGCGTGCCACGCCCACCCTGTCGCTCTGAACCTCGGCTGTCGTCGAGCCGAGAAGTCGGGCCATCTCGCCGGGATGGGGAGTCAGGACGACGGGCGCGCGAGCCGAGGCGAGCCAGGAGGGGTCTCTCGCGAGGCAAGTGAGACCGTCGGCGTCGACGACGAGCGGCACCGGGGAGTTCTCGAGAAGCCAGCGGAGGGCCGATTCCGCCGCCTCGTGCGTCCCGATTCCCGGCCCGAAAACGACGGCCCGTTTTCCCTCGAGTCCCGCCTCCCACTCCTCGGACCGGAAGGCGAGCCTTCCGCCCTCTTCTTCGAGGCCCTCGGTCATGGCCTCGAGAAGCGAGGAAGCGACGATCGGTTGCTGGCTTCTCGGGGACGCCACGGTCACGAGCCCTGCTCCGGCGCGGAGCGCGCCCAGGGCGGCGAGTCTCGCCGCTCCGGTCTTACCCCTGCTTCCGGCCACGACCCACACGTGCCCTGCGTCCCCCTTGTGCGCCCCCATCCGCCGCCGGGGGACGTGCCGCGCGATCTCGGAAGCTTCGAGGAGTCGTTGCCGCGGTGCGACCTCTCGGACGGCCTGCTCCGGAATCCCGATGTCCACGACTCGCAACTCCCCTACGAGTTCCGCCCCCGGGAACACCACCTGCCCCACCTTGGCGAAGCCGAACGTGGCGGTCCAGCGGGCGGGCAGGACGGGCCCGAGCGGCACGCCCCGGTCGGCGTCGAGCCCCGAGGGGATGTCGACGGCGAAGACGGGGCGGGAGGCCGAGCGGCACGCCTCCAGCGCCTCCGCGAACCAACCGCTTACGGGCCCCCGGAGCCCCGTCCCGAAGACGGCGTCCACGAGGACGCCCGCTTTCTCCGCTTCCGCCACCAGCGCGGATCGGCACGATGCATCGGGCCACTCGAAAATTTTCCCTCCCTCTTTCCGGTAGGCCGCCATCGCGCGCGCGGCGTCCCCGTCCAGTCGTTCGGCGCGCCCGAGGAGGCCGACCCGAACCGGAACCTTCCGCTTCCGCAGGACGGAAGCCACGACGAAGCCGTCCCCCCCGTTGTTCCCCTTTCCAGCCAACACCAGAACCCCTCGCCGCAGGAGGCTGCGAGGCACCCGTTCGAGGAGAAACCGCGCAGCGCCCGTGCCCGCCCGGCGCATGAGGGTATAGCCCGGAACCCCGAACGTTTCGATCGCGAGCCGGTCGAGCCGGCGCATTTCCTCGGCCGTGACGAGGAGCATGCCGCCCTCACTTCCGGGCCGCGGCGATCGCGACCTTCATTTCGCGGACCGCTTCCTCCAAGCCGACGAAGAGTGCTCGTGCCACGATGCTGTGGCCGATGTTGAGTTCCACCACTTCGGGGATCGCCGCGACGGGGCGCACGTTCTCGAGGTTGAGCCCGTGTCCGGCGTGAACTTCGAGGCCGAGTCGCCGGGCTTCCGCCGCGGCACGGCGGAGACGTTCGAGCTCGTGCCGGCGCTGTTCGCCCGAAGCCTCGGCGTACGCCCCGGTGTGAAGTTCGACCGCCTCCGCTTCGAGCTCCCGCGCGGCACGGATCTGATCCGGGACGGGGTCGACGAAAAGACTCACCCGAATTCCGGTCGCACGGAGCCTGCGCAGGACCTCGCGCAGGAGTTCCCTCTGGCCGACGACGTCGAGCCCGCCCTCGGTGGTGAGCTCCTCGCGCCTTTCCGGTACCAGGCACACGTCGTCGGGTCGGACCGAGCAGGCTTTCTCCACCATTTCGGGGACCGGCGCCATCTCGAGGTTCAACTTCGTCCGCACGTTCCGGCGCAGCGCGTCGACGTCCGCGTCCTGGATGTGCCGCCGATCCTCCCGGAGATGGACCGTGATTCCGTCCGCACCCCCCCGCTCGGCGAGCGCCGCTGCCGTGAGAATGTCCGGGTACGTGGACCGTCGGGCCTGTCGGACGGTGGCCACGTGGTCGATGTTGACGCCGAGCCGGATCATGCGAGACAACGCTCCGCGACCGAGGCGAGTTCGTCCGCGACGGCGCGTACCGTTTCGGCGGAGTCTCCTTCGACCATGATGCGCAGGACGGGCTCGGTTCCCGAGTAGCGGACCACCACGCGGGAAGGATTCCCGAGCGAAGCTTCCGCCGCCCGGATGGCCCCGCGGAGTTCCGCCACTTCGTCGAGCGGTAGCCTGCGGCGGACCGGCACGCTTCGCAGGACCTGCGGGTACTTCACGATCCGACGCCTCCACTCGCTCCAGCGACGCCCCGTCTCGACGGCCCGTTCGAGCATCGCGAGGGCCGTCAGCAGCCCGTCCCCGGTCGGCAGAACGTGCAGTTGCACCACGTGTCCCGAAGGCTCTCCTCCGAGAACCCCACCCCGCCGACGGAGTTCCTCGACCACGTTGCGGTCTCCCACCGGGACGCGGACGAACTCGATCCCGAGCGAGCGGAGACCGAGTTCGAGACCGAGGTTGCTCATCGAAGTACCGACGACGACGTTCCGGGCGAGGCGGCCCCGACCGGAGAGAGCTTCGGCGAGAACGAAAAGAACGTGATCGCCGTCGACCACCTCGCCCTCCTCGTCCACCAAGAGCACCCGATCGGCGTCTCCGTCGAAAGCCACCCCACCGTCCGCGCCCACTCGTAGAACCTCGGCTCGAAGCGTCCCGATGTGCTGCGTGCCGCAACCTTCGTTGATGTTCGTCCCGTCGGGCTCGGCGCCCACGACGTGCACCCGTGCCCCCAGGTCGGAAAAAACACGGGGAGCGATCCCGGACGCCGCGCCGTGGGCGCAGTCGACGACCAGGCGTAGCCCCGCGAGAGGAGACGCCCCCGCGAGGCGAGATCTCGCGAAGCCGGCGTACCGCTCCGCGGCGTCCGCGAGGGACTCGATTCGACCCACGAGCGCCCCGTGCGGCCAGTCCTCTTCGGGCACGGGGTTCGCGAGAAGCTCCTCGAGGTTCCGCTCGGCTTGCGCCGAAAGCTTGAAGCCTCGCTCGTCGAAAAGCTTGATGCCGTTGTCGTGGAAAGGGTTGTGGGAAGCCGAGACGACGGCTCCCGCGGACGCCCGCAGCTCGGCCGTCAAGAAGGAGACGGCGGCCGTGGGAATGCAACCCGCGAGCCGGACCGTCCCGCCCCCCGACGCCACCCCTGCCGCCAGGGCCGCCTCGAGCATCGGGCTCGAGAGCCGTGTGTCCCGTCCCACGACGACCGTGACGGTGTTCGCCGCACGAGACTCGAGCTGCCGGACGAGCGCCCGCCCGAGCGTCACCGCGACCTCCGGCGTCATCGGGTAGCGGTTGGCGACGCCGCGGATCCCGTCCGTACCGAAAAGCGGCTCGGTCCGGTCCCTCATGGCCCGGCCGGTGTCGGAGAGGCTCGCGGTGCGACCTCCCACCGTACCGTTTCGGGCTCGAGCCGAACCACCCGGAAGGAGGGAGGTAGCACCACCTCGGGTTTCACCACGTCCTGGCCCGCCTTCATCGCACCGGCGTCCACGTACACGTGCCACTGCGCCGGATCAAGCTCCCGGAGCAGGGAGGCGGGGCCTTCGATCTCGACCTCGACTTCCTCGGGCACGATGCGAACGCCCGTGGCGTCCCCTCGAACCTCGACCCTGCGGCGGAAAGGCCGCGCGAGCGTCTCTTCCGCCACGGCGAGGCCGACGCGGATCCTGGGCGGGTTGAGCGTCACGTTGGGAGCGGGGCTCCGGACGGCGGTTTCCACCTCCTGCATCCCCGACTCCGAAGCCGTCACGGCCACGGGTTCGGCTTCGACGAACTGCACGGCACTCACCTGCGAGACGGGCCCACGGATCTCGACCGCCGGCGGTTCCACCTTGGTGATGCGGGCCTTCCACCCCGAGGGGAGGCGGCCGTCGAGCTGGACGCGCACGGGGACGAGTTTGCGCTCGAGCCGCTCGAGCTCGAGATCGATGCGGCTCGGGTTGATGAGCGTGACGCGCACCCCCCGCGGTAGGTCGAGCGATTCCGGACCGATCCGAAAGACCGCCGGCCCGGCCCGCACGCCTCGCAGGTCCAAGCTCACCGCCAAGCGATCCCGCTCGATCGTCCCGAGGATCGTCCGGGGACCGCTGACCCGAACGTCCACGAAGTCCAGCCGCGGTCCCACCAGCGTGAGGTCGGAGGGGATGTTGTGGATGCGGACGGGCACCTGGAGCGCGATCTCCGCGTCGCGTGCGCCGGCGTTCACGAAAAGCCAGAGCGAGAAGGCGGCCAGGACCGAGAGGAGCTTGAGCAGAAAGTTGCGCCGCAGGGCGAGCCAGGCCCTGCGAGGATCGGCCTTCTCCGCGACGCGCGAGAGAAAATCCCGTGCCCGGAATTTTTTCCCCCCTCTGGTCATCCGAGAAGCTGCTGCAGCGTGCTCCGCAACGTTCCGGGGTCGAGGTCCCTCGTGATCTTGCCCTCGCAGACCAGCGAGATTTTCCCGTCCTCCTCGGACACGACGATCGCGACGGCGTCCGTCTCCTCGGTGAGGCCGATGGCGGCCCGGTGCCGCGTCCCGAGCGTGCGGCTCACGTGCGGGTTCGTCGTCAGGGGCAGGATGCAGCCCGCTGCCGTGATCCTCCCCTTCTGGATCACCAGGGCACCGTCGTGGATCGGCGAACCGGGAAGGAAGATGCTGTTGATGAGTTCCCGGCTCACGCAAGCGTCGAGCCGCGTGCCGATTTCGATGTACTCGTTGAGTCCCACCTCCCGCTCCACGACGATGAGGGCGCCGATTTTCTTGCTCGCGAGCCCGGCGGCGGCGCGCGTGACTTCTTCGACGTCCTGTGTTTCGAGCCGCCGTTCCCGGCCGGGGAACCAGCGGCTTCCGACCTGTGCCAGGGCTCTCCGGATGTCGTTCTGGAAGATGACGACGATCACGAGCAGGATGGAGCTCAGGAAATTGTCGAGGATCCAGTTCAGCGTGTAGAGCTGCAAGGACTGCGCTCCCAGGTACGCGAGGAACACGACCGCCAAGCCGAGCAGCATCTGTGCGGCTCGCGTGCCCCGGACGAGCAGGATGATCCGGTAGATCAGAAAGGCGATGATCCCGATGTCGGCGAGGTCGAGCAGGCGAAAGTGCCGGAAGAGGTCAAGCACGGAGGCTTCCCCCGGCGAGGGTTTCGGAGGGGTCGCAAGGGCGGGGCGCGAAGCGGCACCGCCCCCGAGGCACTCTCAGGCCTCCGCTCCCGCGGCGGCCGCCGCCGAGCCTTTTTCCTTTTCGGCCCGATACGCCCGGATGATCTCGTCGATCTCGGCGCCGTCCAGGGATTCTTTCTCGAGGAGCGCTTCGGCGATGCGATCGAGGAGTTCGCGGTTCTCGCAGAGCAGGGTCTTCGCGCGCTCGTAAGCGGTCATCAGAATGCGACGGACTTCGTTGTCGATCTCGACCGCCGTCTGCTCGGAGTAGTCCTGGACCTGCGTGAAGTCGCGGCCGAGAAAGATCTGCTCTTCTTTCTTCCCGAACGTCATGGGGCCGAGTTTCTCGCTCATCCCCCACTCGCAGACCATCCGGCGCGCGAGGTCCGTCGCCTTCTCGAGGTCGTCCCCGGCTCCGGTCGTCTGATGCCCGAGGGCGATCTCCTCGGCCGCTCGGCCCCCGAAATTGATGGCGAGGCGAGCTTCGAGATATTCCTTGGAATAGGTGTGGCGCTCGTCGATCGGGAGCTGCTGCGTCACGCCGAGGGCCATGCCGCGCGGGATGATCGTCACCTTGTGCACGGGGTCCGCGCCCGGGATCAGTTTCGCCACGAGCGCGTGCCCGGCCTCGTGGTAAGCCGTGTTCCTCCGCTCCTCGAGGCTGATGATCATGCTCTTGCGCTCGGACCCCATCAGGACCTTGTCCTTGGCCTTTTCGAAGTCGGCCATGGACACCTTGTCCTTGTTCTGCCGGGCCGCGAGCAGAGCCGCTTCGTTCACGAGGTTTTCGAGGTCGGCCCCGGCGAAGCCCGGCGTGCCCCTCGCGAGCAGCCCGATGTCCACGTCGTCGTCGATCGGCACCCGCCGCAGATGGACCCGCAGGATTCCCTCCCGCCCCTTCACGTCGGGCCGCGGCACCACGACCCGCCGGTCGAAGCGGCCGGGACGCAGGAGCGCAGGATCGAGCACGTCGGGCCGGTTGGTGGCCGCGATCAGAATGACACCTTCGTTCGACTCGAACCCGTCCATCTCGACGAGAAGCTGGTTGAGCGTCTGCTCCCGCTCGTCGTGCCCTCCTCCGAGCCCGGCCCCGCGGTGGCGCCCGACGGCGTCGATCTCGTCGATGAAGATGATACAGGGTGCGTTCTTCTTTCCCTGGACGAAGAGATCCCGGACCCGGGACGCGCCGACGCCGACGAACATTTCGACGAAGTCCGAACCGCTGATGGAAAAGAAGGGTACCCCGGCCTCGCCCGCGATGGCCTTGGCCAGCAGCGTCTTTCCGGTCCCCGGAGCACCCACGACCAGGACTCCCTTCGGGATCCTCCCCCCGAGCCTCGTGAACTTCTTCGGGTCCTTGAGGAAGGCGATGATTTCCTGGACTTCTTCTTTGGCTTCGTCGATGCCGGCGACGTCGTCGAACGTGACCCTCTGCTGGTTCTCGCTGAGAAGCTTGGCCCGGCTCTTCCCGAATGCCATGGCCTTGCCGCCGCCGATCTGCATCTGGCGCATGAAGAAAATCCAGACGCCGATCAGAAGGAGCATCGGGAACCACTGCACGAAGAGCACGACGTACCAGGGTTCCCCCTCCTCGGGTTTGGCCGTCACCCGCACGCCCTTTTCGAGCAGAGCGGGGATCAGGTCGGCGTTTTCCGGCACGTAGGTCCGGAAACGTTCGCCGTTGTGGAAGCGCCCGTAGACCTGCTGGCCCTGGACGACGACCTCGCTCACGTCTCCCCGTTCGAGTCGCGAGACGAAGTCGCTGTAGATCACTTCCGGCTGCGGCCCCTGCTGTCGCGTGAACACGCTGTACAGCGAGGCGAACATGAGGCAGAGGAGAAGTCCGAGGGCGATTTTTCGTGACGCTTGGTTCACGGGAATACGACTCGTAACCCGCGGCTAGCGTAACACATGCCAGATGGCCCGGCAACGCTACGGCGCGCTTCCGGGGCTCAACCGGGCCCGATCGCGCGGATCCGAACGACACGGCGCGTTCGAGCGGTCACTTTCGCGACTTCGGATCTCACGACGCCCGGAATCCACACGATGCCCTCGGCGGCCGCCACGACGGGCCAGGCGCTCCGGAGAAACCGCGAAACCTTGCGGTCCACGAACACGTCGGACACCTTGCGGCTCCCGCCCAGGTTCAGGGGGCGGACCCGCTCGCCCCGCGCGAAGGACCGGATCTCGAGTGGGAATCCCACGCCGTCCGCATCGAGCACGGCTTCCCAGAGATCGCGGGGCAGGTCACGCCCGCGCCCGGAGCCGTAGGGCGACACCTCGCTCGCCTCGAGCACCCAGCCGTCGACCCACTCGACGACCGAACCCGGCGAGAGGACCTTCGGCACCCCCCCGTCCTCGGCTTCGCCCCCTACCCGCGCCGTCACGTAACGCAAACCTTCCTGCTCCCGGACCACGCGACCGCCACCGGGCAGGTGGATTTCCCCGGCCCGGTCCGCGAGAGCTGCGAGGGCGCGCCAGTGGCGGGCCGAGAGACCCCGGAGATGCCCCCGGCGTTCGAGAAGCCACGCGCGCAGAAGCACGAGGCGGACCGACCCTGGCAGACTCGCGAGAACCTTCCGGGGGAGCCTTTCGTCCTCCGCGAGCCCGGTCTTTCGGAGCTCGCCGAGGGCCCAGTCCTCGAGCTCGGCCTCGCCGCGCGCGGCTTCGGCGAGAAGCGCGAGTCTTTCCGCCACCCGGGGCTGGAACGTCGCCAGAAAGGGCAGCAGCTCGTGTCGAAGACGGTTTCGCGGCCGGCTCGGATCCCGATTGGAGGAGTCGCTTCTCGGCACGAGGCCCCGCTTCCGGAGAAAGTCGTCGACCTCCTGCCGTCGCACCTCGAGAAGAGGCCGGACGACACCGTCGGGTCGCACCGGTTGGATGCCTGCGAGGCCGCGGATGCCCGTCCCCCGAAGGATCCTCAGGAGGACGGTTTCCGCCTGGTCGTCGAGGGTGTGACCCGTGGCCACGCGCGTCCACCCGTCGCTGCGTGCCGTCTCGAGGAGAAAGGAGTAGCGCGCCTTCCGCGCTTCTTCCTCGAGATTGGCTCGGCTTCCCTCGCGCCTCTCGCGCCAGCGACCCGCGCGGAACGGCACGCCGAGCCGCTCGGCCACCGAGCGAACGAACCGTTCGTCCTCCTCGCTTTCTTCCCCCCGCAGGCCGTGCTGGAAATGAGCGGCTCCCACGCGGAGGCCGAGCATCGGAGCCAGCTCCACGAGGGCGACGAGCAAAGCGAGCGAATCGGGCCCTCCCGACACGGCGGCGAGAACGGAATCTCCCGGGGCGGCCATACCGTGGCGCCGAATGGTTTCGGCGACGCGGCGCAGGAAAGCGTCCGGTCCCATTGCCCTGCCACCGTGAGTTTGGCATTGTCCGCCCGTCGGCTCAATGTCGCTCGCGTTCGCCTTTCGGCTTCTCGTCGCGGTTGCGTGCGCGGCACCTGCGGGGGCCCGGGCGCAGGGAGGGGGGGAGGACGGCTGGCAGCTGCCCGCACCGCGCGACCGGATCGTGGAGTCGCTTTCGGAAGTGGCCGCGCGCTTCGGGCCGGACGCGGTCCTGCTACAGGCTTACCTCCTCAACGAAGCTCTGCGGAGCGGCTCGATTCTGGAGACGACGGTTTCGGCACCGGACATCGACGAGCGCTCGGGGAGGAAGTACCTCGCTCTCACGCTCGACTCGGGCCTCGTTTTCGACGACGCAAAGACCGACGCGGACGAGCGGGTTCGCCTGGTCTGGGTCCACGTGGTCGAGCGTGCGCTCAAGCGGCAGAAAACCTTTCGCGTGCCCGCGGAAGGCATCGCCGTTCGGGTACGCTACCACCACCGCCGCTATCGGGACGAAGACGAACTCCGCCGCTCGCTGCCGACCGAAGGACGGGGGAAGCTCGAGTCCGTTTCGTTCTACCTCGGGCTCGACGACCTGCACGGCTTTCTGGCGG
Source organism: Candidatus Binatia bacterium (assembly GCA_026004195.1). Taxonomy (NCBI): domain Bacteria; phylum Candidatus Binatota; class Binatia (SeqCode); species Binatia bacterium. The sequence goes on along the minus strand of BPIQ01000001.1, from coordinate 330,428 downwards.
ACCGGCTCTCGGCGCAGCAGCTCCTCGACCGCTCCGAGGTCCGGTTGAACGGCTCGCCCTATCGTGTCAGGCTCCGGGCCCCGGCGGGGCCGGAGCCTCCGGCACCGCCGGGCTGAGGGGGGCACCGAAGTCCCGAACGGGAGGGGAAGCGAGCAATGGACCGTCTGGTCGTGCGGGGAGGGAAGAGGCTCCGGGGAACCGTCGCCATCGCCGGGAACAAGAACGCGGCCGGGCCGGCTCTCGCCGCGGCGCTTCTGACCGAAGAGCCCGTGGTCGTGGGCCGCGTCCCGGAAGTACAGGACGTCGCGGTCTTCCGGGGAATCCTCGAGGGGCTCGGTGCCGAGGTTCTCCGGAGGGAGGACGGCTCCTGGGAAGTGCGCTCCCGAGGCGTTCACTCGAGACGGGTCGACCCCGAACTCGGCAGGAAAATCCGCATGTCGCTTCTCTGCGCGGGCCCGCTGCTCGCGAGATTCGGCGAGGCCGTCTTTCCCCCGCCGGGCGGGGACGTCATCGGGAGGCGCCGCATCGACACCCACCTGCTCGCCTTCGCGCAGCTCGGCGCGAGGATCGAAGCGGGTCGCGACGGGTATCGCCTGCGCGCCTCCAAGCTCCGGGGAGCCGAAATCCTCCTCGACGAGATGAGCGTGACGGCCACGGAAAATGCGCTCATGGCCGCCGTTCTGGCCGAGGGAACGACGGTGCTGCGCAACGCCGCCTCCGAGCCCCACGTGCAGGACCTCTGCCATCTCCTCGTGCGCATGGGCGCCTCGATCGAGGGAATCGGAACGAACCGGCTGGTGATCCACGGCGTCGAGCGTCTCCACGGTGCGTCCTACGAGCTCGGCCCCGACTACCTCGAGGTCGGGAGTTTCATCGGGCTCGCCGCCGTCACGGGCAGCACGCTCCGGCTCCGGGACTGCCGGCCCGAGGAACACGAGATGACGCGGATCATGTTCGGCCGCCTCGGAGTGGAATGGACGGTGGACGGCTCGGACATCGTCGTCCCCGGGGAGCAACGCCTCGAAGTCGTCGACGATCACGGCCACGCGCTGCCCAAGATCGACGACGCCCCGTGGCCCGGCTTTCCCGCCGACCTCATCAGCATCGCGACGGTGGTCGCGACGCAAGCCCGGGGCGCCGTCCTGATCCACGAAAAGCTCTACGAAAGTCGCCTCTACTTCGTCGACCGCCTGATTTCCATGGGTGCGCGGATCGTCCTCTGCGACCCCCACCGGGCGGTCGTGATCGGACCTTCCCGGCTCTACGGGCAGAATCTCGTGAGCCCCGACATCCGGGCCGGAATGGCGCTCCTCATCGCCGCGCTCTGCGCCGAAGGACAGAGCGTGATCGACAACGCGAGCCAGATCGGCCGGGGCTACGAGCACATCGCCGAACGGCTCTCCGCCCTCGGCGCCGACGTGAGCGTGGCCTGAGGCGGGTCCTCAGGGAACGGCGACCGACTCGCGCTCTTCTCCGAGGAGTTCGAGCGCCCGCTCCTCGAGACGGCGAATCCGGTCCCGAAGCTCGGCGGCCCGTTCGAACTCGAGGTTCGCCGCGGCCTTTCGCATCTCGGACCTGAGGGTGGAAAGCCGACGCAGGATTTCCTCCCGGGATCCGTACTCTTCCTCCTCTTCGTCCTCGAGCGGCACCTCGACGTAGTCGGCCTCGCAGGCCGCGACCAGGGGTTCCGAAACCGCCTTGCGAATCGTCTGCGGGGTGATGCCGTGCCGTTCGTTGTAGGCGGCTTGCGCCCGACGGCGCCGGTTCGTCTCTTCGATGGCCCTCCGCATCGACTCCGTCACCGTGTCGGCGTACAGGATCACCTTCCCGTGGGCGTTGCGGGCGGCACGCCCGATCGTCTGGATGAGGGACCGCTCCGAGCGGAGGTACCCCTCCTTGTCGGCGTCCAGGATGGCGACGAGCGACACCTCGGGCAGGTCGAGCCCTTCCCGCAGCATGTTGATGCCCACCAGGACGTCGAACTCCCCCTTGCGGAGCGAGCGGATGATCTCGACGCGTTCGATCGTTTCGATGTCCGAGTGGAGGTAGCGCACCCGCACGCCCAGGTCCTGGTAGTAGTCCGTGAGGTCTTCCGCCATCTTCTTCGTGAGCGTCGTCACCAGCACCCGTTCGCCGCGCTCGACCCTCCGCCGGATTTCCTCGAGCAGATCGTCGACCTGGTTGCGGGCCGGTCGGACCTCGACCTCGGGGTCCATGAGACCCGTGGGCCGGATGAGCTGCTCGACGACGACTCCCCCGGCCTCCCGGAGCTCGAAGTCCCCGGGCGTGGCCGAAACGTAGATGACCTGACGGATCCGGGAGAGGAATTCCTCGAAGTTGAGCGGCCGGTTGTCGAGGGCCGAAGGCAAGCGAAAGCCGAACTCCACCAGCGTTTCCTTCCGCGAGCGATCGCCCCGGTACATCCCCCCGATCTGCGGCACCGTGACGTGGCTTTCGTCGATGATGGTGAGGAAATCGGGGGGGAAGTAGTCGAGCAGCGTGTAGGGCGGCTCCCCGGGTGCACGGCCGTCGAGGTGTCGCGAGTAGTTTTCGATCCCGGGGCAGAACCCCATTTCTTCGAGGAGCTCGAGGTCGTAGAGGGTACGCTGCTCGAGCCGCTGTGCTTCGAGGAGCTTGCCGGCACCGCGGAGTTCGGCGAGCCTCTCCTGGAGCTCGGCCCGGATCGAGGCGATCGCTTTCTCGAGGCCCGAAGCGGTCGAGACGTAGTGGCTCGCCGGATAGATCGCCACGGAATCCATCCGGCGCAGGACCTTGCCGCGGAGGGGGTCGACCTCGGCGATCGCCTCCACCGTGTCGCCGAAAAATTCGACCCGGACGGCCCGGTTTTCCTCGTACGCCGGAAAGATTTCCACCACGTCGCCCCGGACGCGGAAGATGCCACGGTGGAAGTCGAAGTCCTTGCGCTGGTACTGCATGGCGACGAGCTTCCGTAGCACCTCGTCGCGGTCGATCCTCTTCCCCTTCTCCAGGTAGAGGAGCATCTCGAAATAGCGCTCGGGCGAGCCGAGGCCGTAGATGCAGGAAACGCTCGCCACGATGAGAACGTCGCGACGGGAAAGGAGCGCGGAGGTCGCCGCATGGCGCAGTTTGTCGATCTCGTCGTTGATCGTCGCGTCCTTCTCGATGTAGGTGTCCGTCGCGGGGACGTAGGCCTCGGGCTGGTAGTAGTCGTAGTAGCTCACGAAGTAGCGGACCGCGTTGCGGGGGAAGAAGGTCCGGAATTCGTGGTAGAGCTGCGCGGCGAGCGTCTTGTTCGGGGCGATGACGAGCGTGGGCCGGTTCACGCGGGCCACGACCTGTGCCATCGTGAACGTCTTGCCCGAGCCCGTCACGCCGAGGAGCACCTGACTCCTGCGGCCCTCGAGCACCCCCCGGACCAGCTCTTCGATGGCTTGCGGCTGGTCGCCGCGCGGTTCGAAATCCGCCACGAGTTCGAAGCGTTCCTGCGATCCCATGACCCCGTACGTTTATAACAGAAACGACTCGCCTCTCCCACGCTCGGCTTGCGCCCGGGCACGGCTTGTGGCGAGATGCAGGACGTCGAACTTTCCGCCTGGAGGTGGGTGATGTCTCGATTCGGCCGTTTCGCGAACCTCTCCGTGTGGGCCATCGCCGCGGCGGCTTTCGCCGCGTCCCTGGGGTCGCCGAAGACCGCCGTCGGAGAGCCGACGCGCACCTTCACGGTCGTCAGTATCGAGGTCGAAGGGACGAAGTTCTGGATTCCCTCGACCCTGATCGTGGAAAAGGGAGACCGGGTGCGGATCACGCTGCTGAACAAGGTCCCCTCGGACCCGAACCAGCACGGTTTTGCGATTCCCGACTACGGGATCGCCGAAGTCGTGACGCGCGGTGAGTCGAAAACCGTGGAGTTCGTGGCCGACAAGGCGGGCGTTTTCCCCATTACGTGCCACTTGCACCCGGCCCACATCGGCGGCCAGCTCCTGGTTCGCTGAAGACCGCTTTCGCCCGCGGCGGGGGAGTGTGCTAAGTCCCTTCGCCGGAACCGGGTGGACGTCGTCGAGATGGAACGTCCGAACCTTCGCCGGGCGGAAGCCCCGGGGCGCGCGCGCGGCCTCGGTGCCGGCGAGCCCGCTCCCGACGCGTCCATGACGGAACGGATCGAACGCGTCGAGCGCTACATGCGGGGATGCGGTCTCTTGCGCCACCCCCGGCAGCGGAGCCGGCTCCGGACCGAGCTCGCGACGTTCATGACCTCTCGCCTCGACGACATCGTCCGCGAGTGGGTGCTCCAGATCAGTGCGGCGTTCGGGATTCCCGAGAGCGAACAGCCCGGCCTCCGGGACTCCATCACGGCGGCGACCGAGAGGTGGATCCGGCACATCGACAATCCCGAGGACACGGAAACCTACCTCTACCTTCGGAGCCACGCGCGCCGCGGTTTTCTCTCGCAGTTCGCTCCCTCGCGGTTTCTCGCGACGCAGATGAAGCTCCGGGCCATCGTCGCCGAGTTTCTCTCCGCGGAGTACCGGAGCCACCCCGAGAAGAGGGACGCCCTCCTCGGGCTTCTCCAGCAGGAGTTCCAGGAGAGGATCCTGCACGTCACGGACTTTTTCGTCGAGGCACGCGAAGAAGAACTCCGCGAGCACGAGGAAAGCTACCGCAACCTGGTGGATCACGCGCCGGTGGCGATGTGGACGCTCGAGGACCCGAGCGGCCGCATCCTGGACGCGAACGTCGTGGCGCTCCGGATCGTCGGATCTACCCGGGAAGAGCTCGAGGGGCGGACCATCTGGGACCTCCTGCCTCCCGCCGAACACGCCCGGGTCGAAAGCCTCTTCGAGGAGACGCGCCGCAAGGGGCATTCGAGCTCGGACGACGTCCACCTCGCGACCAAAGCCGGCGGTAGGGTCCCCGTCCTGCTGGCGGCCGGGCTCATCGAATTCGGAGCCCACCGCTTTCTGCAGGCCATCTGCATCGACATCTCGGACCGCAAGCAGCTCGAAAACCAGCTCATCCAGTCGGAGAAGATGGCGGCGATCGGGCAGCTCGCGGCCGGGATCGCCCACGAGATCCGCAACCCCCTCGGCATCATCATGAACGCGCTCTACGACCTCGGGGAAATCCTGGACACGAACGACCCCGAGGTGGAAGAAGACCTGCGGATCGCCAAGGAGGAAATGGCCCGAGTGCAGGCCATCATCAACAACCTCCTCGAGTTCTCGCGGGAGAGTCGGGCCGAGCTCGAGCCCGTGGACATCAACGAGCTCCTGCGGCGGACGCTCCAGCTCATGAACAAATCCTTCCAGAACAACGACGTGCGCGTCGTCGGCGAGTTCGGTCCGCTCCCACCCTGCATGGCCAACCTGAACGCGCTGCGTCAGATCTTTCTGAACCTCATCACGAACGCCATCCAGGCCATGCCGAACGGCGGAGAGCTCCGCCTGAGAACCCACCTGCTCCCCGGGAACCGGATCCGGCTCGAGTTCCGCGACACCGGCGTCGGGATCCCGAAAGAACACCTCCGGCGAATCTTCGACCCCTTCTTCACCACGAAGGCACCCGGGCAGGGAACGGGGCTCGGTCTTTCCGTCGTCCACAGTGTCGTCAAGAGCCTCCAGGGGACCATCCGGGTCGAGAGTCAGGTCGGCGAGGGTACGACCTTCACGATCGAACTTCCCTGCCGGACCGAGCCGGAGTCGGCACGGCGATGACACGGGGTCGCATCCTCCTGGTCGAGGACGAGGCCAACATGGCCAGGACGCTGGCCAAGATCCTCGAGCGGCGAGGTCACCGCGTGGCGGCGGCCCACGACGGGGCCGAGGCACTCGAGCGACTCGAACGCGAGTCCTTCGACCTCGTCGTCACCGACCTCAACATGCCCGTGCTCGACGGAATGAGCCTGCTGCGCGCGATGCAGGAACGTTCCCTCGACGTCACGACCTTCGTGCTCACCGGCCACGGTACCATCCAATCCGCGGTCGAGGCCATGAAGCTCGGCGCGAGCGACTACCTGATCAAGCCCTGCCATCCGGACGAACTCCTGCTCAAGGTGGAGAAGGCCCTGGAACTGCGCCGCCTCCGCAAGGAGGTCCGCAGCCTCCGCCTCGAGCTCGGGCGGCCGTCCCGCTTCGGGGAACTCGTCGGCCGGAGCCCGGCCATGCGCGAGATCTACGAGACGATCGAGGCCGTCGCGCAAAACAAGAGCAACGTCCTCGTCCAGGGCGAGCACGGCACCGGGAAGGAACTCGTCGCGAGGGCCATCCATGCGAAAAGCCCCTTCGCGAACCGCCCCTTCGTCGCGCTCAACTGCGGGGCGCTCGCCGACACCTTGCTCGAAAGCCAGCTCTTCGGCCACCGGCGGGGCGCTTTCACGGGCGCCGTCGAGGACCACGAGGGGGTCTTCCAAGCAGCGGAAGGCGGAACGCTGTTTCTCGACGAGATCTCGGAAATCCCCCTGCCGCTGCAAGTCAAGTTCCTGCGCGCCATCCAGGAAAAGGAAGTCCTGCCCCTCGGCTCGACCCGCCCGGTCCACGTGGACGTGCGGATCGTGGCCGCGACGAACAAGAACCTCGAGGAGGAAGTGTCGGCGGGGCGTTTTCGGACGGACCTCTACTACCGCTTGAACGTCGTCCCGATCCGACTTCCCCCCCTCCGCGAGCGCAAGGAGGACATCCCGCTCCTCGTCGAGCATTTCGTCGCGACCTTCAGCAGGGACTACGGAGTTCGGCCCAAGGAAGTCACGCCCCGAGCGCTCGAACGCATGCTGGAATACCCGTGGCCGGGGAACGTGAGAGAGCTCCAGAACGTCCTCGAACGAGCCTTCGCGCTCTCGCGCAGCCCGAGGATCGACCTGGACGACCTTCCCGCCCCGGTCCGGGACGGCCTCCGCTCGGCCCCGGGTTCCGAGGGTCTCCCGAGTCTCCGCCTCGACGAGCTCGAACGGGCGGCCGTTGCCGAGGCTCTGCGACGCAGCGGGGGGAAACAAGAACCAGGCCGCAAAGCTCCTCGGCATCGACCGCCAGCGGCTCTACCGGAAGATCCAGAAGTACGGCCTGGCGTAGAATACACCCCAGGCCCGATTCGTTTTGCGACACCCAAGGGGCCGGGATCCGTGCCCCCTTCCGAACCGGCGGTGTCCCGCCATCTCGCGTTTTGCCGGGCACGTTTTCTGCTGAGCCTCGGCCGAAAAGCGGCAGATGGCGCGCGTTCTCCTACTACTCCGGAGCGACAACCTCAGGCTCCCGCTCTCCCGGATCCTTCGTCGCGCCGGCCACGAGGTCGCCTCCGCGCGGACGGCCGAGGAAGCGCAGCGGACCCTCGCCACGGCCCATTTCGACGCCGTTCTCTCCGAAGTCGATCCTCCCGGGGAACTCACCGGCGCGGAGCTCTGCGAGCGGGCGAGGCACTCGGGGTGCCGAACACGCTTTTTCCTGGTGGTGGAAGGACCCCACCCCCGGCTCCTCCCCCGACGAGAGAACACGGGACTCGTCCTCGTTCCCTTCCCGCCCGATGCCGCCGAACTCCTCCGCCTTCTCGCCGAACGGAATCCCGAGGCGGGCTGAGAGTTCCGGCTCGAGCGCGAGGGACCCGAAGGGCTCGAGAAGCCCTTCCGGTTCGAAGAGAAAGCGGGTGCGCCGGCCTCGCTCGGCCTACGGCGTGTTCCGCACGGTCTCGGACGACTCGAGTTCGCGAAAAAAAAGTGCGCTCTCGCGCCGCGCCGTCTCGAACTCTTCGTCGGAAATCCGTCCCCGCATGCGTTCGACGTGCAGGAAAAGCGCGTAGGTCTGGATCACGTCGCGGCGGCAGTACCGGTGGATGGCCTCGATCTCGCCCCGCTCCCAGAGCTCCTGGACGAGCCGGCCGCCGACCTCTTCCTTTCCCGGAAGGCCGACGAGCTTCGCGAGCAAATCGAGCCCGCCGCGGATTCCGCACGCGCCCTGGTTGGTGAGGAAATCGTAGAGATCGTAATGTCCCTCGGCACCGCGCCCCCGGAACCGGGAAGGTTCGTTGAAATACGTCGGGGCCACGCAGCCGTAGCGCAGCGCCGCCAGTTCCAGGACGGGGAGGTCGAAACGTCTGCCGTTGAAGGAAACGAGCGTCCCGCGGAAGCGGTCGAGGCGACTCCAGAACTCGCGCACCATGGCTTTTTCGTCGGCTTGCGGGCCTCCGAGGGTCTCCACGCTCCGCAGAACGTGGCGCTCGTCGACGTTCCCCACGGCAATCGACACGGGAACGTGGACCGAATGGGGAAACATGTCCCTTCCCTGCCGCTCGAGCTCGGCTCGCATGCGCTCGTAAGCCGCTTCCGCGTCCAGTTCCCGGTCGGCGAAGAAAACCCTTCGCACGAGCTCTTTGTCGATCCGGGTTTCGATGTCGAAGACGGCGTAGTTCAAGGGCGCCCTACCTCCACGAGCCGCACCCAGACAGGCCGGCCGTCGTCGTCCTCTTCGCGAACCCATTCCCGGCTGGTCTCGAGCCCGAGCTCGGAACACCGTCGCTCGAAATCCGGGTCGTGCACCCGGACGGAATCGGCACAGAGACCCGTGCCTCCCGGCGCGAGAAGCCTCGCGAGGTTCTCGGCGAGTGCGCGGGCTTCCGCCGGACCGTAAGCCACTTCGGCCGCGAGCACCCCCCGAAATCCTCCACGGAGCCCGAGCCTCCCGAGATCGGAGCGGACGAAACAGGGCCGGACGCCGATCGAACGCGCGCTCTCCCGGGCGAACGCGAGCGCCTCGTGGACCCGATCGACGAGTGTCACCCGCGAGCCCAAGCGAGCAGCGACGAGCCCGGCGAGGCCGAGACCGCATCCGAGCTCCAGCACCCGCTCCCCGGGCCAGCCACCGCAGGCGAGAAGCCTCCGTGCCAGCACTTTTTCGCCCGGCCAGAGGTGGACCCAGTACGGCGGTTCGTTCGGATCCTCGCCTGCCACCAGGGTCTCCCGGCAGAGCGTCTTCTCCCAGGCGTCGGGGACCACCATCCGGAACACGCTGCCCTCGATCCGGACGTCCCTCTCGCGTGCCGGAAGGCCCGCCACCTCGGCTCTCATCGCAGGTAGGGAAGAAACACGGGCACGGCGGAAAGCAGGGCCTCGAGATTCGCCTCGCCCGCGACGAGGAGCCGTAGCTCTCCGTAGTACCGGGCCGCGAGTTCCGGGTCCTCTTCGTCGACGGCGGCCCGCTCGAACATCTTGAGCAGCGGCTGGATCTCGAGCTTCCGTTCGGCGGGCATCTCGTCGTCGATCGCCACGAGCAGGCGGACGCGTTCGATCAACTTCCGGACCCGTTCCGTGTCCGAGAGGGGCTTCGTCATGCCGTTCGACCTCGGCTCGAACATACACGAAACCGCCACGAACCCCAACGAAGCGCCTTGACGGGTGCGGACCTTGCTGACAAGTAGCGCAGCCATGGCCCGACTGCGCGCCGGGGCGCTTTTTCTCCCGCTTTTGTTCCTGCTCTCCTGCGGCCGGGAGAACGACCCGGAAAGCCGCCCCCAGGCCGTTTTCGAGATTCGCGCTCCCGAAGGAACGCCGTTCGAGGTGGTCGAAATCCGGGCCGGGGACGCCGTTCACCGCCCCTGCCTCGACGGCCGGCCCGAGTTTCCGGCACCCTACCGTTTCGTCCTCGAGCGAGCCCGTCTCGAGATCCAGGGCATCTTCCGCCCGGTCGACCCCTCCCGGCCGCTTTCCGACGCGCAGCTCCGGATCGGAGGGGAAAGCGTCCCGCGGCGCGTCGACCTACCGGACGAAACGAAGCCGCTCCACACCGGACCGCAACCGCGGCCCCCCGACGACTCCGTGCCCGTCTGCGGGTTTCGCGGGTCCGGCCGGGAAGTTCGGTTCGACGTGAGCGGGACGCCGGGAACCCGTTTCGACGCCACGATCGGAGACTTCGACGGCACCCACCTCGTCGGCCCCGGGCCCGTCCCGGCGACCTTCTTCCTCGAAGAAAGTTCGGAGGGCGCTTTCGGCGTTTTCCGGAAGCTCGACCGCGAAGGGCAAATGGAGGTGCGCCTTCTCGTCGACGGAAGGGAGCGCGACAGGGACTTCTCGGCCGCGGGCCGCGACGAGGACCTCGTCGTCGAGTTCGACTTCTAGAAACCGAAGCGGCACGTCCGGTACACCTTCCGGTGGTACTCCGCGGCCGACCACACCGAAAGGACGAGGGAGATCCAGAGGAAGTACATCCCGGCCGCGTGCCAGTCCACGCCGAGCCAGTGGTAGTGGAGCAGTAGGCCGTGGAGCGCGAGAATCTGGAAAGCCATCTTGTACTTTCCGAGCCGCTCGGCCGCGAGCACGATCCCCTCTTGCGAGGCGATGGCGCGGAGCCCGGTCACGGCGATCTCCCGCCCTATGAGAACCGCGGCCATCCACGCCGGAACGCGTGGCTCGCGCGGCAAGGCGACGAGCATCACGAGAACCGTCACGACGAGCAGCTTGTCGGCGAGAGGGTCGAACAGCTTTCCGAAGCTCGTCGTCACGTTGTGCCGCCGGGCCAGGTAGCCGTCGAGAAAGTCGCTCAGCGAAGCGGCGAGAAAAGCCAGCGCCGCGAGCAACGCACGCCCTTCCCCGGGCTCGAGAAGGAGCACGACCAGGAGCGGGATCGTCGCGACCCGGAAAAGCGTGAGCACGTTCGGCACGGGGGCCACGGTCACGACGCGGATCTCCTTCCAGCCGAACCCGGGCCCGAAGGGTCACCCTCCCTGCCGTGCGTAGTACTCCCGGAAGCGCAGGACCCGTTCGACGTACTCCCGGGTTTCCCGGTAAGGAGGTACGCCGCCGTAGGCTTCCACGGCTTTTTCACCCGCGTTGTACGCCGCGAGAGCGAGCCGCACGTCGCCCCGGTAGCGGTCGAGGAGTCTCCGCAGGTGGCGCACGCCGCCCTCCACGTTTTCCACCGGGTCGAAAATCCTGCCGACCCGGAGGTCCCGGGCGGTCTCGGGCATGAGCTGCATGAGCCCGAGCGCCCCCTTGGGCGACTTCGCGAACGGGAAGAAATCGGATTCCGCGCGAATCACGGCCTTCACGAGCGCGGGGTCCACGTTGTGCCTTCTCGCCGCCGCGCGGATGATCGGTTCCAGGCGCGCCGGGGCCGGCCGGCCGAGGAGGAGACCTCTCGGGGGCACGTCTTCCTCCATGTACAGGCGGTAATCCGACCGGGTGGGCGCGTTGCTGAAGTGCATGACACCCCGCGAATCGGTATACACGTAGATGTCCGCGCGCGCGGCGGGGACCAGAAGGACGAAGCCGAGCACGCCGAGCCAGCGCACGATCATGCCGATTTCGAGCCTACTCGACGCTTCCCACACGGTCAACTCGAAAGGGGCCCGTTGCGTGCGGGCGAGCCCGTTGTCATAGGAGGACCCGAGTGCCGTACGAAAGCGACTTTCTCGTGATCGGCAGTGGCCTGGCCGGCCTCGTTTTCGCTCTGCGGGCGGCCGAGACCGGCACCGTCGACGTGCTGACCAAGGCCACGCTCCACGACAGCGCCACGGCGCACGCGCAGGGAGGGATCGCCGCCGTCTGGGGCCCCGACGACAGCTTCGAGGCGCACGAACGCGACACGATCGCCGCCGGCGCGGGCCTTTGCCGTCCGGAGGTCGTGTCCACCGTCGTACGGGAAGGGCCGCGCAGGGTCCGGGAGTTGATCGAACTCGGGGTCCATTTCTCCCTCCGGGCGGGAGCCGCGGAAGACGGGGATTACGACCTCGGTCGCGAAGGCGGTCACAGCCGTCGTCGTATTCTCCACGCTGCCGACGCCACGGGCAAGGAAATTTTGCGCGCGCTGGCCGAAGCGGTCTCGCGGCATCCGCGGATCCGGATCCTCGAGCACCGGATCGCGGTCGATCTTCTCACCGACGCGAAGTTCGACCCCTGCCTGCCCGTCTCGACGTGCTGGGGCGCCTACGCTCTCGACAAGCGTACCGGAGTCGTCCACCGCCACCTCGCACGCGCCACCCTTCTCGCCACGGGGGGTGCGGGCAAGGTGTACCTCTACACGAGCAACCCCGACCTCGCGACGGGGGACGGCATCGCCATGGCCCACCGGGCCGGCGCACCCGTGGCCAACATGGAGTTCGTCCAGTTCCATCCGACGTGTCTCTACCACCCGGCCGCCAAGTCCTTCCTGGTGAGCGAGGCGTTGCGCGGGGAAGGGGCCATCCTGCGACGCCCCGACGGATCCGCTTTCATGTCCGCCTACCATCCGGACGCCGAGCTCGCGCCCCGGGACGTGGTCGCGCGCGCCATCGACAACGAAATGAAGGTCCACGGCTACGAGCACGTCTACCTGGACATCACGCACCGCGACCCCGACTTCGTTCGCCGCCGTTTTCCCACGATCTACGAGAAGTGCCTGCAGTGGGGGATCGACATGACCCGGGAGCCCATTCCCGTCGTGCCCGCCGCGCACTACTTCTGCGGCGGCGTCTGCACGGACCTCGACGGGGCGACTCCCATCCGCCGCCTCTACGCAGCGGGAGAAGTGGCCATGACGGGCCTCCACGGGGCGAACCGCCTGGCCTCGAACTCGCTCCTCGAAGCGCTCGTCTTCGGACACCGGGCGGCGTGCCACGCGACGCGGCTCGTCCGCGAAGACCGTTCCCTTCCGCCCGAGCTCCCGCCCTGGAACCCGGGAGGGGCGGTCGACAGCGACGAATCCGTCGTCGTCACCCAGAACTGGGACGAGGTGCGCCGGCTCATGTGGAACTACGTCGGGATCGTGCGCTCGAACCGCAGACTCGCCCGGGCGTTGCGACGGATCCAACTGCTCCAGCGCGAGATCCGGCAGTACTACTGGGACTTCCTGATCACCGCGGACCTGGTCGAGCTCCGCAACATCGCCACCGTGGCCGAGCTGATCGTCGTCTCGGCCATCCTCCGCAAGGAAAGCCGTGGGCTGCACTTCACGATCGACTACCCCGCACCCGACGACCGCCGACCCCCCCGCGACACGATCCTCAAGCACGTCGACGACTTCCAACCCGACAACGAATTTCTGGCTTCGCTCTACCGCCGCCGGGAACCCGCGGGCTTTCCCCGTCGGTAGGTTCGGGTCGCACGTGGACTGGTTTCGCGTCACCCTCGCGCTTTACCGGGACTGTCTCTCGCGAGGGGCTTCGTCCCTGCGCCGGAATCCCGTCGTCCCTTTTCTCCCGGCCGCGTACGTCCTCCTTCTGGACCTGGCGGGCCGGCTTGCCGGACCGCGACTCGGCCTTCTCGGCGGGATCCTCCTGGTGGTCGCGGAAGCGGCCCTCGCCAGCTCTTTTTTCTTCTTGCTCGAGAGCATCGTGCGAACGCGGAAAGTTTCGCTCGAGGACTGGAGGAATTCTTTCTCGGCCTACCTCGGGGATTTCCTGGGGGTCCTGTTCGTGTTCTGGCTCGCCTCGCGCTTCCTCCTGCCGGCGATCGGAGCGCTGCCGCAGGGGCAGCTCTGGGTCGCCTTTCTCCTCCTCTGTGCGGCGATTTTCCTGAACGCTCTGCCGGAAGCCGTCTACCTCGAACACCGCGGGGCCCTCGGAGCCCTGGGAGAAAGTTTCCACTTCGTCCTCGAGAACTGGGTCGAGTGGTTTCCCCTCCAGCTTCTTTTCGCACTGGGATTCGAACTTCTCCGGCAGTTTTTCCTTGCCGGCCCGTGGGGTCCGCTCGGTTTCGTCCTGTCCTCCGTCCTGCTCTCCTATTTCTTCCTCGCCAGAGGCTTTCTCTTCGTCGAACTCCAGGGGACGACTCGCCGCAGCCGTAGCTTCCGTTACCGGGCCCGGAGCGAGGGAGTTTGAGTCCGTCTCCCGTTTGGGGTATCGCGAGCCGTGCGAGGAGAGGTGCGATGCAGGAGCGCTATCCCTACATCCGGTTCTTGATCGCTTCCGCCGAGATGCTGGCGGCGGCCGTGGCCGGGGTCGTTTTCCTCGGGGGCACGGTGGGTGCCTGCTCCCGCGGCGGTTGGACCGGGCTCGTGAGCTTCCTCCTCGTGGTGGTCGTCACCGGCCTCGCCTGGACGTTGACCATGGCCGCGATCGAGTGCCTGGCCGTGCTCCTGTCCATCGAGGAACACACGAGAGCTCCGAGGGCCACCCGACCCGAGCCCTGAGCGGTTTTGACGCGAGCGGGCCCGGACGGTAGGAACCCCGCATGTCCCTGCTCGTCCTCGTCCGGCACGGCGAGTCGCTCTGGAACCGGGAGAATCGCTTCACCGGATGGGTCGACGTGCCGCTCACCGAAAAGGGGCGCGAAGAAGCGCGGCGAGCGGGCCGGCTCCTCAGGGGTTTCCGGTTCGACATCGCCTTCACGTCCGTTCTCCAGCGGGCGACGGAGACGCTCGAGATCGTGTTACGGGAAATCGGCCAGCCTTCGCTTCCGGTCGAGCGAGATCCGGCTCTGAACGAGCGGCATTACGGCGAGCTGCAGGGAAAGAACAAGGCCGAAACGGCCCGTCTCTACGGCGAGGAGCAGGTTCGCCTCTGGCGCCGCAGCTACGACGTGGCCCCGCCGGGTGGAGAAAGCTTGAAGGACACCGCGGCCCGCACCGTCCCGTACTTCGAGCGGCGCATCGTCCCGGAGCTCCGGGCCGGCAAGAACGTCCTCGTCGTGGCCCACGGGAACAGCCTCCGCGCCCTCGTCATGCACCTCGAAAAGCTCTCTCCGGAGGAAATTCTACGGGTCGAACTCGGGACGGGGGTGCCGATCGTCTACGAATTCGACCCCGAACTGCGACTGGTGCGAAAGACGGTGCTCGGAACCGCGGAAGAAACGAACGCCCCCGAGGGCACGCAAGAGAGGGGAGGAAAGCCATGAAGCTCGACACGGGTCTCGCCTTTTCGTCGCTCCGGGACGTGCCGCGGCTCGCGCGGGAGGCGGAAGAGATCGGTTTCGACGGCCTCTGGAGCGCGGAGACGAGCCACGACCCTTATCTGCCGCTCGCGCTCGCCGCCGAACACACCTCGAGGATCGAACTGGGAACGTCGATCGCCGTCGCCTTCCCGCGGAGCCCCCTCGTTCACGCGCAGATCGCCTGGGACCTCCAGGCCCTTTCCCGGGGCCGGTTCATCCTCGGTCTCGGAACGCAGGTGAAGGGCCACAACGAACGGAGGTTCGGCATCCGCTGGGAGGCCCCGGGGCCGAGGATGCGGGAACTCATCCTCTGCATCCGCGCCATCTGGGACTGCTGGCAGAACGGCACGAAACCTTCCTTCGAGGGACGCTTCTACCGGTTCACGTTGATGACGCCGTTCTTCCATCCGGGACCGATCGAACACCCTGCGATCCCGATCTACCTGGCGGGCGTGAACCCCTACATGTGTCGGCTCGCAGGAGAACTCTGCGAGGGCTTTCACGTCCACCCCTTCCACTCCATCCGGTACCTCGAAGAGATCGTGCTGCCCGAAATCCGCCGGGGCGCGGCCGCTGCGGGGCGCGATCCGCAAGCTTGCTGTCTCTCCACCACCGCGTTCGTCGTCGCCGGGGACGACGAGAGCGAACGGGAACGCTCGCGGCAGCTCGTCCGGCAACAGCTCGCCTTCTACGCCTCCACGAGAACCTACCGTGCCGTACTGGCCGTTCACGGATGGGAAGACGTGGCCTATCGGCTGAACGAAAAAGCCGCCCGGGGCGACTGGGCCGGCATGGCGGAAGAAATCACGGACGAGATGCTCGACGTCTACGCCGTCACCGGCACCTGGGACGAAATCCCCTCCAAGGTTCGCGACAAATACCGAGGGATCCTCGGCCGTGTCGGGCTCTACGTCCCACAAGGGGTGTTGAGCCCGGAGCGCTGGAAAAAGATCCTGGCGGCGTTCCGGGGCTGAACCGTCAGAAGTCGACGAGAAAAAGAAAGGCGCCGAGCCCGAGCGTCACGAGCACGCCGGCGAGAAGAAGCAGGTCCTGCCATCGGCGGCGCACGAACCGAACGAGCGGACCGCCGAGCGCGACGATGTCCGACCAGCGCTCCCCGACACGCCGCAGCAGGCCGGGCGTCCGGTCCGAACGCGGCGTCGGAGGAACGGAAATCCGGGGGGCTTCGAGATTTTCGAACCTCCGGCGGATGGTCTCCCGGAGCTCCTCGACCGAGCGCGAGCGCTCGACGCCCGTTCGTTCGCGAAGCCGGACGAGACCGGACTGTCTCGACGATGACACGATATCCCTCGTACGATGGCCTCGAATCCGCGCGTGGTACCGGACCACTACCGGGCGGGACTAGCAAGCGGATTGCCACTCACCGGCGGACGAGATCTTCGCTTCTTCGACCCCTTGCCCGCCACCGCGTTGGCACCGCTGCAAGGCAAACTCGCAGTTTCAGGCGGCCTTCGATAGGGCGAAGTAGCCGCGCTCTTCGAGGAACGCCACGATGCGGGAGACACATTCCTCGGGGCTCAACCGGTCGGTCCGCAGCCGCAATTCCGGATTTTCCGGGGCTTCGTAGGGCGCGGAGACGCCGGTGAAATCCGGCAAACTGCCCGCACGGGCTTTCTTGTAGTGCCCCTTGGGGTCCCTGGCCTCGCAGACCTCGAGCGGCGCGTCGACGAAAACCTCGATGAAGTCGCCCTCTCGCATGATCCTCCGAACGTTGTCCCGGTCGCTCCGGTAGGGGGAGATGAAGGCCGTGATCACGATGACGCCGGCGTCGGTGAAAAGCTTGGCCACCTCGCCGATCCTCCGGATGTTTTCCTGGCGGTCTTCGGGCGAAAAACCGAGGTCCCGGTTGAGACCGTGACGGATATTGTCGCCGTCCAGGACGTAGGCACGGGCGCCGCGTTCCCAGAGCGTTTTCTCGAGAAGATTGGCGAGCGTGGACTTCCCCGAAGCGGGAAGGCCGGTGAGCCAGATCGTGCAGCCTCGATGCCCGCTTCGTCTTTCCCGTTCCTCCCGGGTGACGGTGCTGCTGTGCCAGACGATGTCGCGGGATTTGGGGTCGGCCAAGGCGTTCACCTCCTCAGGAAAGCCAGGCTACCAACTCCCCCGACAAGAGCCAACCGGAAATCTCGCCGGCTTGAAAGAGTCGACTCCCCGAGGCAGCTTGCGTTCCGTGGCCGAACCTCCCCCCCGCTGGGACCTCGGTGATCTCTATCGCGGGCCCGACGATCCGCGGATCGCAGGCGACCTGGCCCGAGCGCTCGACCTGGCCCGGGACTTCGAGGCCCGGTATCGCGGTCGCCTGCGAGCGCCCGGTGGCATGGACCCCGCCGGGCTCGCGGCGGCTCTCCGTCGCTACGAAGAGCTCCTGGAGCTCGTCGCCAAGCCGCTCTCCTACGCGGAGCTTCTCCACGCCGCTTCGAGCCTCGAGCCTTCCCACGGAGTACTGCTGGGCCGGGCGCGAGAGACGAAAACCGAGCTCCGGAACCGGACCCGCTTCTTCGAGCTCGAGTGGATCCGTCTTCCCGAAGACCGTGCCGCGACCTTTCTCGGGTCCCCCGAGCTCGCGCCGTGGAAGCACTTTCTCGGGAAGCTCCGGCGCTATCGCCCGCACGTCCTCGAGGAGCGGGAGGAGCGGATTCTCGACGAGAAGGCGGACGCCGGAGTCCGCGCCTTCGGCCGCCTTTTCGACGAAGTGCTGGCGGAGGCGATCTTCGAGGTCCGCGAGGACGGAAGGGTCCGGCGCTGTACCGAGAGCGAATGCCTCGGCCTTCTTTACCGACCGGAGCGGGAACTGCGCAAAGAAGCGGCCCGAAGCTTGACGCAGGGCTTGCGCGAGCGGTCGCGCGTGCTCGTGGCGGTGCTCAACGCGGTCGCGCTCGACCGGGCCGTGGAAGATCGCCTGCGGTCTTTCCGTCACCCGATGGAAGCACGCCACGTCGCCAACGAGGTCGACGACTCGGCGGTCGAGGCGGTGCTGCGCACCTGTGAGGACCACCGTCACCTCGTCCGGGAATACTACGAGCTCAAACGAACCCTGCTCGGTTACGACGAGCTCTACGACTACGACCGCTACGCCCCGGTTTCTCCGCAGGTGTCGGCGACGTTCGGCTGGGCCGAAGCCCGCGAGTTGGTCCTCGAAGCCTACCGGGCCTTTTCTTCCGAAGTCGGGGAAATCGTGCGCCGCTTTTTCGACGAGAACTGGATCGACGCGCAACCCCGCCCGGGAAAACGCGGCGGCGCCTTCTGTTCCTCCACCGTGCCTTCCGGCCACCCCTACGCCCTTCTCACGTTCACGGGCCTCTCGCGGGACGTTCTCACCCTGGCGCACGAGCTCGGGCACGGCGTCCACCAGATGCTCGCGCGCGGGCGCGGCATCCTCCAGCGGGACGCGCCCCTCGTGCTGGCGGAAGTCGCGAGTACGTTCGGAGAATTCCTGGTCTTCGAGCGGCTGCGAGAGAGAGAGGCGGACCCGTTTCCCCTCCTTTGCGAGAAGCTCGAGGAGAGTTTCGCGACGATTTTCCGCCAGGCAGCCCTCACCCGGTTCGAACTTGCCGTGCACGAAACGCGGCGCCGCCAGGGCGAACTTTCCGCGGACGAAATCGGCGAACTCTGGCTCGAGAGCAACGCGTGGCTCTACGGCACCTCGGTCGAACTCGGCGATTCCTACCGCTGGTGGTGGGCCTACATCCCGCATTTCGTACACGCACCCTTCTACTGCTACGCCTACCCTTTCGGGGAGCTTCTCGCGCTCGCGCTTTTCGAGCTCTACCGCGAAGAGGGGCGCCGCTTCGTCGACCGTTACCTCGACCTCTTGCGGGCCGGTGGGTCGGCCCGTCCGTCGGAGCTCCTTCGGCCTTTCGGGATCGAGCTCGACGACCCGGAGTTCTGGCGGCGGGGGATGCGGGTTCTCGAGCGACTCGGCCAGGAGGTCCGGGAGCGAGCGAAAAGAAGTCGGGAGCCGAACGGGCACGGGTCTCTTTCATGACGGGTCGTCACCTCCTTCCCGACGCCCTGCCGACGGGACTCGCCGCCTGTCTTGTCGGGGCCGGAAGCTTTTTCCGTCTCTGGTTCGAGCGCGGGATCGCGCCGCTGGTCTCGCGGGAGCCCGCGGCCGCCGCGGAGGTCCTCTCGTCGTTCCGATCGTACGAAGAAGCGACCCTCGTCTCGCTCGGAGCGACGGCGGCGGTGGGCCTCGTGCTCCTTCTCCTGCGCGACGGCGCGACCTCGCCCCGGGGCCGCCTCCGGGTGCTGGCTCTCGGAATTCTCTTCGGAACCTCCCTTCTCCAGCAGACCTTGCCCGCGACTCCCGCGCTCGCGGCCCCGGCCGCGGTCGCCGACACCTCGGAATGGATCCGTGCCTGGAAGCTCCGGAGCACCGCGACGCTCGCCCTCCACGGCGGACTTTTTCTCCTGCTCCTGGTCTCCCACCGCCTCCCGGCCGAAAGCACGAAGTCCTCGTTCCACGGCCAGCTCGAACGCCGGCACCGGGTGCTCCTTCTCCTGCTCGGAGCCGCGACGCTCTTCGAAGGCTACGACCGTTTCATCGTTTCCCTGGCCTTACCTTACATCGGCAAGGATCTCGGCGCCGAAGAAGCCGAGCTCGGCTTCGCCCTTTCGGCGATTCGGATGGGGGCTCTTCTTTCCCTCGTTCCCGGGCGCCTGGCCGACCGTTTCGGACGGCGCCGTGTCCTTCTCCTCACGATTCTCGCCTACACGCTGGCCACGGCAGCCACGGGTCTCTCGCGGGATCTCGGGACCTTCGTCGTCTGCCAGATCGTCGCCACGATTTTCCTCACGGCCGAGCTCGCTCTCGCCCAGGTCGTGATCGCCGAGGAGTTCCCGGCCGAGCTCCGAGCCCGCGGACAGGGCGCACTCGGGGCCTTCGCCGCGCTCGGAGCGGGCGTGGCGGCCATCCTGTTCCCCCTCTTCCAGAATTCGGCCCTGGGCTGGCGAGGTCTCTACTTCGTGGGCCTTCTCCCCCTCCTTCTGGTCGCGTACTTCCGGAGCCGCCTGCCCGAGACCGGACGCTGGCAGAACGTGCAGGCGCGGGAACCCTCGTTTCGCTCCTCCATCTCGGCACTTCTCGGGCTCCGGTTCCGCACCCGTTTTCTCGTCCTGAGCCTCGTTCCCGCCTCCGCCACGCTCGTGGCGGGTGCCGCCTTCGGCTTCGCGTCGTACCACGCCACGATGGCCCACGGGTGGACCCCCGCGCAGGTGAGCACGATGATGATCACAGGGGGTGGACTGGGTCTCGGGGGATGGTTCGTCTTCGGGAAGCTCGCCGACAGCTGGGGGCGCCGCTGGACGGGTGCCGTGGCGACGATCGGGGCCGTCCTGGCCGTCTGGCTCTACTACCGGGGCGGGATTCTCCTGCCGTCCTTCGCCCTGCTCGTGTTCACCGAAGCGGGCGTTTCCATAGCCGTCAACGCGCTTTCCACCGAGCTTTTTCCGACCGAGCTCCGCGCGACGGCGAAAGCCTGGATCACGAGCGCCGGAATCCTGGGTGCCATGGGAGGCCTCGCGCTCGTGGGGTTGCTCACGGAGCGCCTCGGCGGACTTCCCGTGGTCGTCCCTCTCCTCTCGGTCCTGCAGGTCGCTTGCATGCCGCTCCTTTTCCTGCTTCCGGAAACCCGAGGGGCCGAGCTGGAAGAGACGCTCGGCGACGAGAGAAAGACCGTGGATGGAATTCGTCGACGAGCCCGCTAGACGCACTCCCGTCCTCCGCCGCACGGACGTCCTCGTGGTCGGCGGCGGGAGCGCGGGTGTGGCGGCCGCCGTGGCGGCCGCTCGAAACGGCGTCCACACGATGCTGGTCGAGCGGTACGGTTCCCTCGGCGGGCTCGCGACCGGGGGCCTCATCGTCCTCTTCCTTACCCTCGACGACGGGGAAGGCCGGCAGGTGGTGCGGGGAATCTGCGAGGAGGTCACGCAGAGGCTCGCCGGCCGGGGAGCCGCCTTTTTTCCGCCCGAGCAGGAATGGGGCAGCCCGGATCCCGTCCGGATCGAACACTACCGCCAGTGGGGGCTCGTCTGGGGCAAGGGGCCCCACCGCGTGCGCTACTCCGTCGCCTACGACCCCGAAGAACTCCGGTTCGTCCTGGCGGAGATGGCCTGCGAGAGCGGTGTGGAGCTGCTCCTCCACGCGTGGGCGTGCGAGCTGCTCCGCGAGGGGACGCGGGTCCGCGGGGCCGTCTTCCAGGGGAAGTCGGGTCGCTTCGCGGTCCTCGCGCGCGTCGTCGTGGACGCCACGGGCGACGGGGATCTCTTCGCGTCGGCCGGCGTGGCGCACGAGAAGGAACGGGTTCTCCCCTGGCTCTGGTTCCGCATGGGAGGAATCGAGGATCTCGAGACGGAAATCGCCCGAGGCGGCTGGATGTTCCGGACCGTGAACCCGGGTCAGGCTCTCTTTCCGTGGGGAGCGACGGAAAGCGTCGCGAAAATCGACGCCACGGACCCCGTCGACCTCACGCGGGCGGAGATCGAGTGCCGGCGCAAGGTGATGGAAGAAGTCGCGCGACTGCGCAGGGAGAACCCCCGCTTCCGCCGCGCGCACCTCTGCGACATCGCGACCCAGCTCGGGATCACGGAAAGCCGGCGCCTCGTGGGTGTCCACGTACTGCGACGAGACGAGGCGGACGTGCTCTTTCCCGACAGCGTCGCCGTCACGGGGAACTGGACGAAATACGGTATGCGCTACTCCATCCCCTACCGGTGCCTCCTGCCCCGCGAATTCTCGAACCTTCTGGTCGCGGGCAGATGTATCTCGGTGGACCACCGGGTCCACCACGCCACCAAGGAGATCCCCGCGTGCATGGCGACAGGGGAAGCCGCAGGGACGGCTGCGGCACTCGCCGTTCGGACCGGAGTCGACGCCGCGGACCTTCCGGTCCCGCGGCTCCAGTCGAAGCTCGAAGAACAGGGAGCCATCGTCCGCTGGTGAAGCAGGCGCGACTTTGACATCGCCGGGAGCGGCCCGTATCAGTGGCGCCATGCGTCGGCTGGAGTCGCGAGTTCGGACGAGCAGCGACGAATTCCGCGAGAACGCGGAATCGATGAAACGGCTGGTCGGCGAACTCCGGGACAGGCTCGCACGGGTGCGGCAAGGGGGGCCCGAGGAAGCGCGGCGCCGGCATCTCGAGAGGGGCAAGCTTCTCGTCCGGCAGCGGATCGAGGAACTCCTCGACCCCGACACGCCCTTCCTCGAGCTTTCTCCGCTCGCGGCCTACGGAATGTACGGAGACGAGGCGCCCTGCGCCGGGATCGTGACCGGGGTCGGCCGGATCGAAGGCCGGGAAGCCGTGGTGGTAGCGAACGACGCCACGGTCAAGGGGGGAACGTACTACCCGATGACGGTGAAAAAACACCTCCGGGCCCAGGAGATCGCGCTCGAGAACCGCCTACCGTGCGTCTACCTGGTCGACTCCGGCGGAGCCTTTCTCCCGCTCCAGGCCGAGATTTTCCCCGACCGGGATCACTTCGGCCGGATTTTCTACAACCAGGCGCGTCTTTCGGCGGCGGGGATCGCACAGATCGCCGTCGTCCTGGGATCCTGCACCGCCGGGGGGCGCCTACGTGCCCGCCATGTGCGACGAGAACGTGATCGTGCGAGGGCGCGGGACGATCTTCCTCGGGGGTCCCCCGCTGGTGAAGGCGGCCACGGGCGAGGAGGTCACGGCCGAGGAACTCGGCGGAGGCGAGGTGCACACGCGAATCTCGGGGGTCTCGGACTACCTCGCGGAGGACGATCACCACGCCTTGTCGTTGACCCGGGCCATCTTCGGGAACCTCCCCCCCGAGGCCGAGCACTATCGTGCCGAGAGTCCCGAGCCCCCGTACTACGACCCGGAGGAGCTCTACGGGATCGTGCCCCGCGACCCCCGGAAGCCCTACGACATCCGCGAAGTCATCGCCCGGATCGTCGACGGCAGCCGCTTCCACGAGTTCAAGGCGCTGTACGGGCCGACGCTCGTGACCGGGTTCGCCCGGATCCACGGCTACCTCGTCGGCATCGTGGCCAACAACGGAGTACTCTTTTCCGAATCCTCGCTCAAAGGCACCCACTTCATCGAACTCTGCTCGCAGAGGAAAGTCCCGCTCGTGTTCCTGCAGAACATCACCGGTTTCATCGTCGGCAAGCAGTACGAACACGGCGGGATCGCCAAGGACGGGGCGAAAATGGTCCACGCCGTCGCCACGAGTCCCGTCCCCAAGTTCACCGTCATCGTCGGAGCGTCCCACGGAGCCGGGAACTACGGGATGTGCGGTCGCGCCTACGGCCCGAGGCTCCTCTTCCTCTGGCCCAACGCGAGGATCAGCGTCATGGGGGGCGAGCAAGCGGCCCGGACGCTGCTCACCGTCAAACTCCAACAGCTCGAAGCACAGGGGCGCTCGCTCGGTCCGGAAGAGCGCGAAGCCTTCGTCGCACCGATCCTCGAGAAGTACGAACGCGAGGGGAATCCTTACTACTCCACGGCCCGTCTCTGGGACGACGGGATCCTCGACCCTCTCGAGACGCGCGACGTGCTGGGCCTGGGACTGGCTCTGGCCCGGCACGCGCCGATCCCCGATTGGAAACCCGGGGTGTTCCGGATGTAGGAGTCCTTTCCGTGAAGACACCGTTCGATTCCGTGCTGATCGCGAACCGGGGCGAGATCGCCGTCCGTATCGCTCGCGCCTGTCGCGAGGCGGGCTTGCGGAGCGTCGCCGTCTACTCCGAAGCCGACGCCACGGCACCCCACGTCCGGGCGGCGGATGCCGCCGTCCCGATCGGCCCGGCCCCGAGCACCGAAAGCTATCTGCGGATCGACGCGCTCGTGGACGCAGCCAGGAAGTCCGGAGCGCAGGCCGTTCATCCGGGCTACGGGTTTCTCGCGGAAAACGCCGAGTTCGCGGCCGCGGTCGAACGCGCAGGGCTCGTCTGGATCGGCCCGCCGCCGGAGGCCATCGCGCGAATGGGGGACAAGACAGCCGCCCGGAGCCTCGCCGAGCGTTCCGGCGTACCCGTCGTCCCGGCGGTCGAAGAACTGCCCGCCCACCCCGACGAGGCGGTGCGGGCGGTGCGCCCGCTCGGCTACCCCGTCCTCGTCAAAGCGGCCGCGGGAGGAGGCGGAAAGGGCATGCGCGTCGTTCGCAACGAAGCCGAACTGCCCGAGGCGCTGGCCGGAGCCAGGCGGGAGGCCGAATCGGCTTTCGGCGACGATCGTCTTTTCGTGGAGAAGTACCTGCCCAGGCCCCGCCACGTGGAAGTCCAGATCCTCGCGGACGACCGAGGCACGACGATCCACCTGGGAGAGCGCGAGTGCTCGATCCAGAGGCGACACCAGAAAATCGTCGAAGAGAGTCCTTCCCCGGGCGTCGACACCCGTCTGCGTGCTCGGCTGGTGGAGGCGGCGATCTCGATCGCCCGCGCCGTGGGCTACCGGAACGCGGGTACCGTGGAGTTCCTCGTCGACGAGCGGGGCGAGTTCTACTTCCTCGAGATGAACACCCGGCTCCAGGTCGAGCATCCCGTCACGGAGCTCGTCGCGGGGATCGACCTGGTGCAGGCGCAGTTCGCCATCGCGTCCGGCGAGCCCCTTCCGTTCCGCCAGAAGGACGTCGTCTTTCGGGGGCACGCGATGGAGTGCCGCATTTACGCGGAGGACCCCACACGCGATTTCCTCCCCTCCCCGGGACGCGTTCTCTGGCTCCGCGAACCGCAGGGGCCCGGAGTCCGACTCGACTCGGGCATCGAAGAGGACTACGAAGTCCCGCCTCATTACGACGCCCTCCTCTCGAAACTCTGTACCTGGGGAGCCGACCGCGAGACCGCGCGGAAGCGGATGGAGCGCGCGCTCGACGAGTACGCGATCCTCGGCTTCCCCACCTGCCTTCCGCTCCTCCGGGACCTGGTCCGCCACCCGGCGTTCGCCTCCGGCAAGACGCACACGCATTTTCTCGAGGAACATTTCTCCGGATGGACGCCGCGCGAGCGTTACCTCGAGATCGCGCTGGTAGCGGCCGCCCTCGAGGCGGCGAAAAAGGCCGCTCCGGCACGAGAAGGTCTCGTCCGGCAAGAAGCCCCGTCCCCCTGGGTCACGCTGGGCCGCTGGCGCCTCGGCGAGGGGAGTCGGACGTGAAGCTCGACCTTCGGTCCGGTTCCCGCGTGTGGACGGTACGCTGGCGCCGAGAAGGTCGCCGGGTCGAGGCCGCTGTGGACGAGAGAACGCTCGAGTGCGAGGTCGCCGACGCACCCCGGGGTTTTCAGTTCCGGTCGGGCGAAAGGGTTCTTTCCGCGGTGGTCGTTCCCGCGGACGGGGGCTTTTTCGTGTCCGTAGGGGGGGAAAGCTACCGCTTTTTCCTCGACGCCGGCCGGCGGGACGACACGACCACGCGGAGGTCCTCCCCCCACGTCGTCGCTCCGATGCCCGGCAAGGTGACGCACGTGGCCGTCAGGCCCGGCCAGCGCGTCCTGGCGGGCGAGACTCTGGTCACGCTCGAGGCCATGAAGATGGAGACGAGGCTTTGCGCCGAAGCGCCCGGCGTGGTCCGGGAGGTTCGAGTCGGGGAAGGAGCCATGGTCGAGGCCGGGGAGGTGCTGGTGGTGCTGGAGTACGAGGGCGAGCCGGGTTCGGCCCGGGACGACGAGGCGTAGGACGCCGAGCCCGAGACGGCCGCGCTCGGGGGCGTCGAAGCCGCCTAGGCGAGCGAGCTTCCGACTTCGAGACCGATCTCCCTGGCGACTTCCGCCGCGGATTTTTTTTCGCCTTCGCCCCAACGGAGCCGGCCGAACCGAAGCCCTCCCCCCCGCGCCCCCACGACCATCCCCTCCGGAGAAAGAGCTTCGACTACGCCGGGACGAAATGTCCCCTCCACGGGGCGCGCGTCGTAGAAACGGAGCTTCCGTCCCTTCCATTCCGTGTGCGCGCCCGGCTGCGGGTCGCATCCCCGGACGAGGTCGTAGAGCTCGCGCACGTTCCGGTTCCAGTCCACACGAGCGTGCTCGTCCCTGCAGAGGGGGTCGTAGGACGCCTTCGTCTCGTCCTGTGGAATCCTGGGTGCCTCGCCGCGCGAGACGAGATCCACGGCATCGAGGACGGCTTCCACCCCGAGCGGGAAAAGCTTCCGGTAGTAGAGCGTCCCGGCCGTGTCGTCGGGATCGATCGTCGCTTCCCTCTGGAGAAGGATCGGGCCCGTGTCGATGCCTTCGTCCACCCAGAACACGGTGACTCCCGTACGGGTCTCGCCCTTGATGATCTGCCACGGAATGGCGCTGCCGCCGCGGTAGGCCGGAAGCAACGAAGGATGAAAACAGATGCTGCCGAGCCTGGGCGCGGAGAAGACCTCCCGCGGGACGATCTGTGTCACGTAGGCGAGCACGCCGAGCTCGGCCGCCGTCGCTCGGAGCTCCTCGGCGACTTCGGGACGTTTGAGCGAGGCGTACTGACGGACCGGGATCCCCTTCTCCCTCGCCTTTTTCTTCAGGGGATCCTCCCGGCCCTCTCGGTCCGGCGGGCAGTAGACCGCGAGGACGTCGTGACCCCTCGCGAGGAGACCCTCGAGCACCTTCTCGGCGAAGGCTGCCTGGCCGAAAAGGACGACTTTCATGCTTTTTCTCCGGAGGCGAGGTCGGCGGGCCCGTGGGCGGAATCGTCCCGCGCCCGAGAAAACGCGTGCCTTACCCCCCGGGCCGCGCCCCGAGGTGTTTCGCGAAGAACTCGAGCATACGCCGCCACGCGTCCGCGGCGGCGTCCGGCCGATAGGTGTTCCTGTCGTCGCAAAAAAACCCGTGCGGCGCATCGGGGTAGACGACCACCTCGGCGTCTTTCCCGAGCTCGGAGAGCCTCGCTCGAATCCGCTCGACCTCGTCGAGCGGGATGAAGGGGTCCCGACCTCCGAAGAAAAGGAGCATCGGGGATCGGAGTTCCGGGGCATAGTCGAGCGGAGCCTTGCCCGTTCCGGAACGAGAAGCGGTGATGCCTCCGCCGTAGAAAGGAACGGCCGCGCGGATCCGAGAATCCCGGCAGGCCACGAGAAACGCGATCCGGCCTCCCATGCAAAATCCCGTGACGCCGATGCGATCGCCGTCTACCTTCGGGTCTCCCGCGAGAGAGGAAACGAGTGCCTCGAGATCGCGCACGACCTTCTCGTCGTCGAGAGTCCCCATGAGCGCAAGGGCCCGATCGAGCTGGTCGTAACCCGCCGAACGCGTCTCTTCCCGGTAGTAGAGATCGGGAGCCGCCGTCACGTACCCCTCGCGGGCGAGCCGTTCGGCCACGGACTCGATGTGCCGGTTGAGCCCGAACGCCTCCATCAAGACGACGACGGCCGGCCACCGGCCGCCTTCCTGCGGTTCGGCCCGGAACACGGGCATGGACCCGTCTTCGGTGCGCAACTCGAAGCGGCTCGTTCGGATTTCCATGCTTTCTCCTCCTGCGTACCCGTCGTGCACACGGCCACGACCGAGCGTGGCCCTCCGATCGCTCGTACCGTTTCATAGTGCCCGGGACGACGAGTTTGCAAGAATGGTGGTTTTCGGGACACCGTTTGACAGGAGACCTTCTCCGTCACTAAAACCCCTCTCCCGAAGGCAACGCGCTTTTCTCGCAGCAGGAGTCAGGCCCCCAGTGCGCAGAGACAAGTCGAATTACATCATCCAGTCCGTCACCCATGCCCTCGACGTGCTCGAGCAGTTCGGGTCCCCCGACGAGGAGCTCGGTGTGACCGAGTTGAGCAAGCGTTTGAAACTCCACAAGAACAACGTTTTCCGGCTCCTGGCGACGCTCGAGTCTCGGGGTTACATCGAACAGAACAAGGCCACCGAAAACTACCGGCTCGGGGTGCGCTGCCTCCATCTCGGTCAGCGATACCTCGCGCAACTCGGCCTTCTGCACCAAGCGAGGCCCGTTCTGTTCGAGCTCGCCCGAAAAGCCGAAGAGACCGCCTTTCTCGCGGTCGCGAGGGACTACAGCATGGTCACCGTGGAGGTGGAGGAGCCGCCGCGTCCGGTCCGGGCCGTCGCCCGTCCCGGAGACTTGCTACCGCTCGCCTCGACGGCGGTGGGAAAGGCCCATCTGGCCTTCGGGACGCGCTCGCGCCCGAGTGCGGACGCGCGGGACCGGGCACCTTCGCCGAAGGCGAAGCGGCAGGATTCCACGCCGGACTTCGCCTGGTACGACACGCTCCGGTCGCTGGAACGAATGGCCGCGCAGCAGGGTCCCGAAATCGACCGAGCCAAACTCGAAAAACAAATCGACGAAGCGGTCGAGCGGGGTTACGCGGTCGAGTACGGGGAGTTCTGTCCCGACGTCCACTCTCTGGCCGCTCCGGTGCGCGACTACACGCACACGATGGTCGCGGCACTCGGGCTCGCCGGGCCGGCCTTCCGGTTGCCGGCCGAGGTGCTCGAGCGCAAGCTCGCCCCGGAACTCCTCGACGCCGCCTCCCGACTCTCCGCTCGCCTGGGCTTCACGGGCTGAGAAACTCGCCTTGATTCAGCGTGGACCGCGTGGTAGCCCCGACGCGACCACGCCACCGCGAGGAGGTCTTTCGTGAAAATTCTGGTACCCTGCAAACGGGTCCCCGATCCCAACTCGACGATCAAGGTGAAACCGGACGGGACGGGAATCGCGACCGAGGGGCTCAAGTACGTCATCAACCCCTTCGACGAGATCGCGATCGAAGAGGCGCTGCGGATCAAAGAAAAGTCCGCCGGCACCGAAGTGGTTCTCGTGAGCATCGGCGAGAAAGCATCGCAGGAGCAGCTGCGGACCGGCCTCGCCATGGGGGCCGACCGGGCGATCCTGGTACTCGACGGGGCGGATCTCGACTCGTTCGCGGTCGCCCGCATCCTGCGGAAGATCGTCGAGATGGAATCGGCCGACCTGGTCCTGATGGGGAAGCAGGCCATCGACGACGACTCGAACCAGGCCGGCCAGATGCTGGCGGAGCTCCTGGGCTGGCCGCAGGCGACTTTCGCCTCCGAGGTGAAGCTTT
This sequence comes from Candidatus Binatia bacterium, assembly GCA_026004195.1. Lineage (NCBI taxonomy): Bacteria > Candidatus Binatota > Binatia (SeqCode) > Binatia bacterium. The sequence goes on along the minus strand of BPIQ01000001.1, from coordinate 301,630 downwards.
CCGAGGACGGAAAGTCCGCCCGCGTGGTGCGGGAAGTCGACGGCGGTCTCGAGACCGTCGAAATCCCGCTCCCCGCCGTGGTCACGGCGGACTTGAGACTCAACGAACCCCGCTACGCTTCGCTGCCGGGGATCATGAAAGCCCGCAAAAAGGAGCTCAAGGAAATTCCCCTTTCGGAGCTCGGGGTCGACGCCACGCCCAAGACGAAAACCCTGAAGGTGGAACCTCCGCCGAAGCGCGAGGCCGGCAAGAAAGTGTCCTCCGTCGCCGAGCTCGTCGAGCTGTTGCACACCGAGGCAAAGGTCATCTGAGGAGAGGAAAGACAGGACGATGGGAAACGTGCTGGTATTCGCGGAACACCAGGGAGGGAAGTTCGGGAAAACGACGCTGGTCGCCCTCGGCGCCGGCAAGGAGTTGGCCCGCAAGGCGAACGGAGCCTGCTACGCGGCGGTGCTCGGCTCGGGGGTCGAGTCCACGGCCAAGGAGATCGCGGCCTACGGCGTGGAGAAGGTCTTCCTCGTCGAAGACCCGGCGCTCGAGCACTACGTGGCCGACGCGTACGCTGCCGCCCTCTCCGAACTCGCGCGTTCGCAGGGCGTCTCGCACCTGGTCGCGACGGCGAGTGCCGTCGGGAAAGACCTGATGCCTCGCGTGGCCGTGCGGCTCGACGCGGGAATGGCGAGCGACATCGTCGCCATCGTCGACGAGAAAACCTACAAGCGGCCCACTTACGCGGGAAACGCCATCGCGACCGTGGAGATCACGACCCCCGTACAGGTGGTGACCGTACGGGCTACGGCCTTCGACCCGGCCGCCAAAGACGGCGAGGCGCCGGTCGAGAAAGTCCAGGTCCCCATCGACGAAAAGTCCCGGAAGATTCGCTTCGTGGAGTTCGCCGAAACGAAGTCCGACCGCCCGGTCCTGACGGAAGCGTCGATCGTCGTCTCGGGGGGACGGGGGCTCAAGTCCGGGGAGAATTTCCAGAAGATTCTCGAGCCCCTCTGCGACGTGCTCGGCGCGGCGATGGGTGCCAGTCGAGCCGCCGTGGACGCGGGGTACGTGCCGAACGACCTCCAGGTGGGGCAGACCGGAAAAGTCGTCGCTCCCGATCTCTACATCGCGGTCGGGATTTCCGGCGCCATCCAGCACCTCGCCGGGATGAAAGACTCGAAGGTCATCGTGGCCATCAACAAGGACGAAGAGGCCCCGATCTTCCAGGTAGCGGATTACGGGCTCGTGGCCGACCTCTTCCAGGCGGTGCCGGAGCTGACCGAAGCCATCAGGAAGATGAAGCAGGGCTGACGGGGCGCCACCCCAGCAGGGCGAGTCCGCAGCCGAGCGCCGCGAAGGCGCCCGCGTAGAAAACCGACCTCACGCCCACGCCTTCGGCCAGAAGACCCAGGGCGAGGCTTCCGAAGGTGGCGGTGCCCTGGTGCATGAGCGCGTAGACCGACACGACCCGCCCCCGGAACTCGTCGCTCGCCCCGAGCTGCACGAGGGTGTGGGAAGCGTTGAAGTACGCGATTCCCCCGAGGCCGGCCAGAACGAGAAGGACGAAAGCGGCGCCGAACCGGCCCGCCCAGGCCAGGCCGAGGAGTCCGGACCCGAGGAGCAGGAGACCCGCGGGCAGGAGTCGGTGGTAGACCGCGGGAGACAACCGGATCCCGGCGAGAAAGAGCGCACCGAGCCCGGCCCCGATTCCCGCCCCGCTCAGCAGGAGGCCGTAGCGCCACGCCCCCACGCCGAGCACTTCCTGGGCGAAAGACGGTAGAAAGTGGCGATACGGAACGGAGAGGCCGCTCACGACGCCGACGAAGACGAGAATCCGGCGCAAGTCCGCGTGTCGCCACGAGTAGGCGACGCCGTCCCACCAGCGGCCCGCGGCCCGGCCCGTGTTTTCGCGGTCGCGCCCGGAGCGGCGGCACCGGATCTTCCAGAGTCCGAAGAGCACGGCTCCGTAGCTGGCCGCGTTGAGGGCGAAGCACGTCCCTTCCCCCGCTGCGGCCACCAGCAGTCCTCCGATCGCGGGACCGAGAACCCGCGCGAAGTTGAAGCCCGTGGAGTTCAGCGCGATGGCGTTCGGGAGCTCCTCGGGACCGACGAGTTCGACGACGAAGGCTTGCCGGGCCGGTACGTCGAAGGCGTTGATCGTTCCCAGCGCCGCCGCGAGCGCGATCACGTGCCACGGCTCGATTCGCGCCGAGAGAGTCAGGACGGCCAGGATCGCCGCCTGAGCGAGCGAGAGTGCCTGCGTCACGACCACGATCCGATAGCGATCGAAGCGGTCGCTCACGAACCCGCCCGGCAGGACGAAAAGGAGCAGCGGCGCGGCCGACGCCATACCGAGAAGCCCGAGCGCCAGAGGGCTCCGGGTGAGCCTGGCCAGCAACCACGCCTGCGTCACCTGCTGCATCCACGTCCCGACCAGGGACACCCACTGTCCCAGCCAGAAAATCCGGTACTCGCGATTGGCGAGCACGCGGTAGCCGGAAAATCGCAGCGCCGGCGCCATCTCCCTTCACCGGAAGCGGAAGAACCGGCCCGAAAGACGCGGGGAACTCGTCTCCACGGACGTCCCCACCCCTTGAACGAAGCTCGCCACCGCGGCTACGGTAGCGGAAAAGTCGGGTCGAACAACGGGAAGCACGATGGATCTGCGTTACAGCGCCGAGTACGAGGCCTTCCGGGAGGAGGTTCGGGAGTTTCTCCGGGAAAACTGGACGGAGGAAGACCGCGCCGCGACGGCGGCCATCGCGGACGAGCGTGGCGCCATGCTCGGGGCGGTCCACCGCACGGACGAGCGGGCGACGGCGTTTCGGCTTCGCGCGATCGAGCGCGGCTATCTCTACCGCCACATCCCGAAGCGGTACGGGGGCAGCGAACAGCCGCCCGATCCCCTGAAGGCCACGATCGTCGCGGAAGAGTTTCGCCGGGCCAAGGCTCCCCACGAGGTCGTGGGACAGGGGCCGAGCATGCTCGTCCCCACGCTTCTCGAGCACGGAACGGAGGAACAGAAGCAGAGGTTCATCCGGGACACGATCCTCGGCAAGATCGTCTGGTGCCAGGGTTACAGCGAGCCCAACGCGGGCAGCGACCTGGCTTCGCTCAGGACCCGGGCGGAACTCGACGGGGACTTCTGGGTCGTGACGGGGCACAAGATCTGGACTTCCGACGCCCACCGCGCGGACTGGATGTTCTGTCTCGTCCGCACGGAGCCCGACAAACCCAGGCACGAAGGCATCACGTACCTCCTCGTCGACATGAAATCCCCGGGCATCACCGTCCGACCGCTCCGAGAAATGACCGGCAGCGCCACGTTCAACGAGGTCTTCCTCGACCACGTTCGCGTTCCGGTCGCCAACACCGTCGGGAAACGGGGCCAGGGATGGATCGTGAGCCGGTCCACGCTGAAACACGAGCGCGCGCTGATCGGCGGGTCTTTCATGAACCGCAGGATCTTCGACGGCCTCGTGGCGATCGCCGCGGTGACCACGCTGCGAGGGCGGCCCGCCATCGAGGACCCCGGTATCCAGGAGCGGCTCGCCGAGCTCGAAGGCTGGTTACGGGCGAGCGAGTGTCACGAGTACCGGCTTCTCACGATGAGCGCTCGCGGAGAGGAGCCGGGTCTCGCGTCCATGGTCACGAAACTCTACGGAACCCAGCTCAACTACCGGCTCACGAAGCTGGCCATGGACATCCTCGGCGATCGAGGTCTCCTCGCACCGGGCGAGAAGGCGGCGCCGGCCGAAGGGATGTTCGTGACGGCTTACATGTGGTCGCTCGGACTGTTGATCGCCGGGGGCACGGCCAACATCCAGCGGAACATCGTCGCCGAAAGGGGACTCGGCCTTCCGAGAGACCCGGCCACGATGCGATCCTAGGGCGGAAGCTACGGGATGGACTTCGGACTCTCCCAGGAGCAGGTCCTTTTCCGGCAAACGTTGCGCAGGTTTCTCGAGGAACGCTGCCCGACGACGCGCGTGCGCGCCATCATGGAGAGCGAAACGGGGCACGACCCCGACCTCTGGCGGGAGCTCGGAGAGCTCGGTCTCCAGGGGCTCGCCGTTCCGGAAAGCCGAGGCGGGGCCGGCCAGGAGCTCCTCGACCTCGCGCTCGCCTCCGAAGAGTTGGGGTACGCCTGTACCCCCGGCCCTTTTCTCGGTTCCGCACTCGCCAGCGTGGCTCTCGGGGCGGCTTCCGACTCGTTCGCCGATCTCCTGTCGGACATCGCCGCCGGTCGGGTCCTCGCCACCGTGGCCTTCGGGGAAGACGGAAGCGAGTGGGACCCGGAGGCCTGGAAGACCGAAGTCCGCCGAGGCCGGCTGAGTGGCGAGAAGCCCCTCGTGCTCTACGCTTCCGAAGCCGACGTCTTCGTCGTCGGAGCACGGGACTCCGAGGGCCCCGCACTCTGGGTCGCGCTGCGTTCGGCCTCCGGAGTTCGGATCGACCGGCTCGAGGGCGTCGACGCGACCCGACGCGTGGCTCGGGTCCGGTTCGAGAATACGCCGGCCGAGCGCATCGGGGGCCGGGAAGCGGCCGAGCGGCTTCTCGACGCCGGGTCGGTGCTCGTCGCGGCCGACGCCTACGGCGGGGCGCGGCGGTGCCTCGACATGACGCTTCGCTACGTGCTCGAGCGCGAGCAGTTCGGGCGGCCGATCGGTTCGTTCCAGGCTGTCAAGCACCAACTCGCCGATCTCGCGACGGACCTCGAGCCCGCGCTTTCCCTCTGGTGGTACGCCGCGCACGCGTTCGACCACATCCCCGAGGACGCTTCGCGGCACGCTTCCCTCGCCAAGGCCCACCTCTCGGATCTCTTCGACCGGACGGCCCGCACGGCCGTCGAGCTCCACGGCGGGATCGGCTTCACCTGGGAATACGACCTCCACCTCTGGTTCCGCAGGGCGATTTTCGACCGCGGGTTTTTCGGCGATGCGGCTTTCCACCGCGCGCGGGTCGCTCGCCTGGCCGGGTGGTCGAAACGCAGTGCTTGATTTTCCGCCCCCGAGCTGAAAGACAGGGGGCCGCTGCGAGTTCGAGGGAGGTGCGACGATGGCAGAGGCCGATATCGAGTCGGTCCTCAGGGAAACGAGGATTTTCCCTCCGCCGCCCGAATTTTCGGCGAGGGCACGGATCCGGAGTCTCGAGGAGTACCGCGCTCTCTACCGGCGGGCCGAAGAGGACCCCGAGGCCTTCTGGTCGGAGATGGCCGAAATCCTCGACTGGGAAACTCGCTGGACGAAAGTGCTCGAATGGGAACCCCCGTTCGCCCGCTGGTTCGTCGGAGGACGCCTGAACGCGAGTTCCAACTGCGTCGACCGACATCTCGCGGAGAAGGGCGAGAAGATCGCCATCCTCTGGGAAGGGGAGCCGGGGGACGTCCGGACGCTCACCTTCCGGGAACTCCACCGGGAGGTCTGTCGCTTCGCCAACGCTCTCGAGAGTCTCGGCGTGCGTGCGGGGGACCGGGTGGCCATCTACCTCCCCATGGTCCCCGAGGCGGCGATCGCCATGCTCGCCTGCGCTCGGATCGGCGCCACCCACAGCGTCGTCTTCGGCGGCTTTTCCTCCGAGGCACTCAGGGACCGCGTGAACGACGCCCGTGCCAGCGTCGTCGTCACGGCCGACGGCGGTTGGCGCCGCGGGCAGGCGGTCCCCCTCAAAAGGAACGTCGACGCCGCCGTGGAACAAACGCCCTCGGTCCGCTCCGTCGTCGTACTCCGGCGCACCGGCGAGCGCGTCGAGATGCGGCCGGGACGGGACCACTGGTGGCACGACCTCGTCGAGGGGGCGTCGGAAAAGCACGATCCGGTCCCGGTCGACTCCGAACACCCGCTTTTCATCCTCTACACGAGCGGCACGACCGGAAAACCGAAAGGGGTCGTCCACTCCACGGGCGGATATCTCGTGCAGACGGCGCTCACGAGCCGGTGGGTGTTCGACCTCCGCGACGACGACGTCTTCTGGTGCACGGCCGACGTGGGCTGGGTGACGGGGCACAGTTACGTCGTCTACGGCATCCTGGCCAACGGGTGTACCACCGTGCTCTACGAGGGGGCGCCGAACCATCCCGAGCCGGACCGCTTCTGGCGCATCGTCGATCGGCACCGGGTCACGATTCTCTACACCGCGCCCACGGCCATCCGGAGTTTCATGAAATGGGGCCGGGAATGGCCGCGCAAACACTCTCTGGCTTCGCTCAGGCTCCTCGGGACCGTGGGCGAACCCATCAACCCCGAAGCCTGGGTCTGGTACTACACGGAAATCGGTCGTAAGCGCTGCCCGATCGTGGACACCTGGTGGCAGACCGAAACCGGGGCCATCCTGATCAGTCCGCTTCCCGGCGCGACTCCGACGAAGCCCGGGTCCGCGACCCTTCCGCTCCCCGGCGTGGAGGCGGACGTCGTCACGCGGGACGGACGGTCGGTGCCTCCGAACCAGGGTGGTTTTCTCGTCCTCCGGCGTCCCTGGCCCTCGATGCTCCGGACGATCTACGGGGACCCCGAACGTTACCGGGAGCAGTACTGGAGTCAGGTGCCGGGCTGCTACTTCACGGGAGACGGGGCTCGCCGGGACGAGGACGGCTACTTCTGGATCATGGGCCGCGTGGACGACGTGGTGAACGTTTCGGGGCATCGCCTCGGGACGATGGAAGTCGAGAGTGCGCTCGTGAGCCATCCGGCGGTGGCGGAAGCCGCGGTGGTGGGAAGACCGGACCCGGTGAAGGGGCAGGCCCTCGCGGCGTTCGTCACGCTGAAGGCGGGCCACCGAAAGAGCCCCGAGCTCGCCCGAGAACTCCGGGAGCACGTCGCCAGGGAAATCGGGGCCTTCGCGAAGCCCGACGACATCCGCTTCACGGAAGCTCTGCCGAAAACGCGTTCGGGCAAGATCATGCGGCGGCTCCTGCGCGAGGTCGCCCGCGGGTCCGAGGAGCTCGGCGACACGACCACGCTCGAGGATCTGAGCGTCCTCGCCGCGTTGCGCGAAGAAGAAGAGTAGCAACTCGCCTGCGCTTTCCCACGGCGAAAGCCTAAAGCTCGGCGACCGAAAAGCACGGGAACGTCACCGGCGAGACGCTCGGGGCCGGCTCGGGGCGTCACGGACGGCTCGTTCTTCGCGGTCGGGCACCTTGGCGTCCTTCTTGAATGCGCTCGTAGGGCGTGGATTCCCGCGGCTTCACCCTGGCCGAGACGCTCACGGGCGTCGTTCTGGCGATCGTCCTCGCCGGAATCGCCACTCCCCGACTGTCCCACCTCGCGGCGGATTATCGGCTCGCCGTTTTCAGCCGGCAACTGGCCTTCGAGATCACGCGGACCCGAGCGCAAGCCATCGCCCAGCACCGTTACGCACGGCTACGGATCGCCGGATATCCCGGGACGCAGCAATACTGGGTCGAGACCAGTACGGACGGCGTCGCCTACACGAAACAGGGAGACCCCGCCTCCATTCCGGCCTCCGTCTACGCCGCCCTTCCCGGCGGCGTCTTCCCGACCTTCGACCGGCAGGGGTTCGCTGCCTACGAGGTCGACATCCTGCTCTCCAATCAGAACGGGAGAAGCAAGACCGTGCACGTGAACCGCATCGGGAGGGTCACCGTCCTGTGAGGAACCCGAAGGCCGGCTCCGGTGGGTCGAGCCTCGTCGAGGCGCTCGTGGCACTCGCCGTTTTCGCTCTCGTGGCCGGTGGGCTCGGGGCGGCCACGGTGGCGTCGACGCGGGCGAATCTCGCGAGCAAGCGGATTTCCGCGGCCGCCGCGCTCGTGAACGACAAGATCGAAGAGCTCCGCTCCCTCGATCCGGCGCTGGCCGGCGCGCAGCTCGCACCCGGGACGTACACGGACCCCCAGAACCCGATCGACGAATCCGGAGAGCCCGGAGGCACCTACGAGCGAACGTGGCAGATCGCGGGGGACATTCCCGCACCCGGACTCCGCCGCGTGGTCGTCCAGGTCAGCTGGAACGATCCATCCCCCCGGGTGGTGACGGGAGTCACCTATCTCTGCGCGAAGCGAGAATGCAACTGAAGGGTGAAATCGACCTGCCCGAAAAGGCACGGGCAAGGTCGCGCGAACGAGGGGAGGGCCTCGTCGGCACTCTCGTCGGAACGGCGCTCGCGCTCGTGGCACTCGGGGCTTTCGTCGCCTTCAGCCGCGCCCAGCTGTTCGCCTACCAGGCGCAGGCGACCCAGGTCGACCTCCAGGGCGCCGGCCGGGCCGTTCTCGAACTTTTCGTCCGCGAGGTGAGACGGGCCGGGATGGACCCGAAGTGCGCGAAAAACTTCGAGGCGATCGCGGAAGCACGACCGGACCGCATCCGCATCCAAGCCGACCTCGACGGGAACGGCGCCATCGACGGCCCCGAGGAGGACGTCACCTACTTCTACGACTTCGACGAGAAAGCCGTCGTGCGCGCGACGAAAAACGCCTCCGACATTCTCCTCGAGGACGTCGACGTGACCGGGAGCGTCATCCGGTACTACGACGGCGCCGGGCAGGAGCTCCTGCCCTCCGGCACCCCGCCGGAGCTCGACCCCGCGCAGCGAACGCAGGTCCGACGGGTCGCTCTCTTCTTGACGCTCGAGCGCCCGAACCCCGCACCGACGAGCGATTTGCCGCTGCGGGTCCGCCTCTCCTCGACGGTGGACCTGCGAAACCGTTTCTTTCTGATGAGTACGGTGTGCTCATGAAACGTCGATCTTTCCCACGAATTCGCCCCGAAACCCGAGGTTCCGCCCTCGTGGCGGTCCTGCTGGTGCTCCTGCTCCTGCTCACGGCCGGGACGGGCGCCTTGTTCCACAGCACGCAGGAGATCCAGTCCGTCGCGCACTACCACACGGGGAATCAGGCCCTCTTTTCGGCCGAGGCCGGACTGCTCCACGCCCTCAATGCCATGAATCGGATGGGCGTGGTGAGCTTCCAGACCGACGTCGCGAACCGCTGGTCGGAGGTGTTCGGGGCGTCCCTGAAATCCATCCCCGGCTACACGCAGCTCCAGTACGAGGTGACGGTGGCCGCGGACCCGGCCTTCCCGACCGACCGCGGAACCGTCACGGCGATCGGTCTCGCGCCCAGGAACGCGCGGCGCGTTCTTCTCGCCGTGGTCCAGAAGGGCAGCTCCGCCTCGGGCCAGGGCGCGATCTACCTGGCCGCGGACTCCGTCCAGAGCCAGTTCACGGGCAACGCCTTCGACGTCGACGGTAACGACCACGACCAGTTCGGGAATCTCGTCCCCGGCGGCCCGGTCCTGCCCGGGATCGCGACCCGCAACGACGGCGTCACGAACTCGGTCAAAGGCAGTCTCAGCGACCAGCAGAAAGACAACGTGAAGGGCCTCGGCTTCACGCCGGATCCGCTGAACCCGAGCGTGCTCACGACGGGCGGCCCCAGCGTCGCCGACCTGGACCGGATCGTCGAGAACATCCTCTCCAACCACCCGGACGTCGTCTACGACAACCGGAGCAGCATCAACGGGAACGTGACGTTCGGGACGGTGCAGAACCCGCAGATCACCTACCTCACGGCCGACGAAGTGAAGATCAAGGCCAACGGCAACGCGTCCGGCGCCGGGATCCTGATCGTCGACGGCTCGATCACGATCAACGGGAACCTGGACTTCGTGGGCTGGATCATCGTTCGTGGCGAGACGGTCATCAACGGCCCCAACTCGGCGGACGAAACCACGGTCCTCGGAAACGCAACCATCCTGGGATCGCTCTGGACGGGCGACCTCGACATCAAGGTCGGAGGCAGCGCCATCGTGAACTTCTGCGAGTTCTGCATCAACCTCGCCGACCAGACCGGGAGCGGAAGCATGAGCAACGTGCCCAAGCCCGTGCAGGTCGTGTCCTGGCAGGAGGTTCTATGACGAAGCGATCCCTGGCTTTTCTCGTCGCGCTGGCGTGGTTCTGCTGGGCCGGGAGTCCTCCGACCTCGGGCCAACCGCTCCCCCGGGATCCGAGACAGGAACTCGAGCGCCTCGACGCGGAAATCCTCGCCAAGCAGAGGGCCCTTTTCGCCGCCCGACAGCGGGGGGACGAACAAGAAATCCGTCGGCTCACCGAGGAGTTCCGCGAGATCCAGAAAAAGCGGGCGCGGGTCATCTCCCGGGCTCGCCACCTCTTCTGAATTCTCGGCGCGCCCTCGGCTCGGCCCCCCCGCGGCACGCGATCGTTCCGGGTCTCTCGGATGCCCGACGTCTCAGTCGGCCCGGACGTTCGTGAGAAGTCCTCCCGGAAAAACCCGGAAAACCTCCCGCACCTGCAGCTCCGCCGTGGCGACCGCGGAGCCGTTCAGCCGACAGCGCAGAGGATCCCCGGGGCGGGCCGGCAGCACGACCGCCGTATCCCCCCACACCTCCCCGACGGGAGGCTTGTCGAACTCGGCGCCCATCCGGAAGAGCAGTCTCGGTACCAGCACCACGGCCCGATCGTCGCCGAGCTCCCGGAGGAAGGCGAAAAGATGCGCCGCGTGCCTTCCGCGGACCTCGAGGGGGGCGTAAGAACCTTCCGTGAAGAGACGGGGCGAGACTGCCCGGAGGCGCAACACGCGCCAGAGCGCGAAAAGCTTCGCCCTGCCGCACTCCGGCTCGCGCACCCACTTCCCCAGCTCCCGTTCGAAATCGCCGCTCACCTCGCCGAGAAGGCGCTTTCGCAGGTCGAAATCCACGGACCGTCGATTGTCGGGGTCGACCAAGGAGCTGTTCCAGAGCTCGTCGCCCTGGTACACGTCGGGCACGCCGGGTGAGGTGAGCTGCAGGAGCGTCCGCGAGAGAGCGCTCCAGAGCGCGGGCCGCCGAACGCTACGCTCGAAGGCGCCGGCGTCCTCGAGAAAGCTCGCCGCCTCTTCCCGGGAGAGCGCGCGGCGCACGAAGCTTCGGAGAGCCTCCTCGAAGGCACCGTCGGGGTCCGTCCAACTGGTTTCGATCTTCGCTTCGCGTGCCGCCTTGAGTACGGCCGCCTCGACCCTGCCCACGAGCTCCGGGGTCCAGTCCCCGTCCTCGGGCCAGAGCGCGAGAGCACACTGGTAGAAATGGTACTCCGCGGCGAAGCCGGGCCGTTGCCCGCGGCCGACTCCGGTTCGGAAGGGACGGTTCGCCTCGCGCCACCTCCCCACGGCTTCGATCCAGCGGTCCGCCGCTTCGGAAAGGACGTGCAGCCGCGAGCGGGCATCGGCGCTCCTCTTCGTGTCGTGGGTGCTCGCGGCGAGGAGCGTCCGCGGGTGACGGCGCATCCGGGCCAGGTTCGCGCCGTGGAGCAGCTCCGCCGCGTTCTCGAGACCGAAGCCCGGGATCGCGCCGACTTCGACCGTGGACAGGAGAGGCGCGTAACGGTAGAAGGCCGTGTCCTCGATTCCCTTGGCGGCGGCAGGCCCCGAAAGCTGTTCGATCCGGCCCAGAGCGGAAAGCCGGGCGGGTCGTAAGGCCCGTGCGAAACCGAGCTGCCAGGCCTCTTCGAGGGTTCCGTGGTGGATCCCGAGGGCCCGCGAGCGCGAGAGCGCATGGTCGACGTAGCGTCGATCCTCCGCGCGAGGCGAGCTCACGTAAGTCCGGTAGACCGGAAGCTGGGCCACGAACTCGACGAGCGCCCGACGAAGGGCCGCCGACTCGCTTCGAGGTAGCTCGAAGGAGCGGAGGAACGAACGGACCACGCGGTCGACGTCGCAAGCCAGCGGGCCCCGGAGCATCTCCCTTTTCGCCCCGAGGGCGGCGGTTTCGAAGTCCCGCGGCCAACGCCGGGAGTCGAGTTGCGAGCGGTACCAGGCCTCGATCTTCCGGTACCCCTCGGGGTCCACGAAAAGGGCGTCCGCCCGACCGAGGAATTCGTAGCCGGTCGTCCCCTCCACGCGCCAGCTTTCGGGAAGCTCCTCTCCGGGCGCCAGGATCTTCTCGACGAAGATCGCCACCCGAGTGCCGAGCCGCCGAAGATACGCCTCGGGCTCGAGGAGGCCGTCCACGTGGTCGATCCGGAGACCGTCGAGGAGTCCTTGCTCGGCCCACTCGAGAATCCGGGCGTGGGTGCCCCGGAACACCGTTTCGTCCTCCTGCCGTAACGCCACGAGGCCGTCGATGTCGAAAAAGCGCCTGTAGTTGAGCGCCCGCGCCTTCTTTCGCCAGAACCCGAGCCGGTAGTGTTGCCGGCGGAGAATCTCACGGAGGCGTTCCCCCTGCCACCCCTCGAGCACACGTTGCACGAGTACGCGCCCCCCGGCGCCCAGTCGTTCCTCGGTAGCGAGCCGTACTTTCTCGAGCTCGCTCGCGTCCGCCTCGGACACCCGTTGCTCTCCCCGGAGCGAACCCAGGAGCGAGAGCCGGCGGAAAAGCGGCACGAGCGGAAGGTCCCTCTCCTGCAGGAACACGCCCGCCAACACCCGAGCTTCCGTGTCCGGCCGCAAGGGCAGCCGATGGTCGAAATACCGGAAGGCGACCTGTCCGTCGTGCCAGACGAGATCGATCTCGCCCCGACGGAGAACCTCCGGGAGGGGGTCCCCCAGAATCGGAAGCCAGATTTTCCCGCCGTGCCGCGTCCAGTCCACGTCGAACCACGAAGCGAAGCGGGACCTCGGGCCGTAGGCGAGAACGTCCCGCCACGCGGCGTTCTCGAAACAAGCCGCCATGTGGTTCGGAACGACGTCGAGAAGAAGGCCCATACCGTGAGCTCGGAGTTCGGTCACGAGCGCACGGAGATCTTCCTCCGTGCCGAGTTCCGGATCGATCCGCATCGGGTCCGTGACGTCGTAACCGTGGGAACTCCCCGGGCGGGCGCGAAAAACCGGCGAGAGGTAGAGATGGGAAATCCCGAGCCGGTGCAGGTACGGGACGAGCTCCCGGGCTTCGACGAGGGTTCGACCTTGCCGAAGCTGGAGCCGGTAGGTCGCCCGCCACTCGCTCACCTGGCAGCTCCGCTCTCGGTGGAGTTTCCCCCTCGGCGCACCGAAATACGGACCGAACTCGGGCGAATGTCCTCGACCACGAGGCTCGCCGGCCTTTCGACGTTCTCGGGAGCCAGGCGGAACGTCCTCCTGCCGACCTTGGCGAGCGTGGCATCGACGGTGACCGCGAGCCGGTCGCGGTCGAGCAGGTAGAAGGAACGCGCCGGTCCCGAAAGCACGACCTTCACGCGTTCGGGCTCGACTTGCGCGAGGTCGAACTCGGCGGGGAGGTTGGTCACCTGGACGGGGACCTCGAAGGTCGCCTGTCGGGTTCTGGAGCCGGGGATCAGAACGTACCAGAGTCCCACGACGAGAACGAAAGACACCGCGACCTCGAGCGTGTTCTGCCGCAGCGCCTGGCGGACCCACGATGTCTTGCGTTCCGCGGGCCTCTGCTCCGCGAAAAAGGCGGCGAGCACTCGGGCCAGCTCGTTCGGACCGGCGACCCGGCGGAGTTTTCCCCGGTGGGCGACGGAAATCTGCCCTCGCTCTTCGGAGACGACGAGGCAGAGGGCGTCGGTCTTCTCGGCGAGACCCAACGCAGCCGCGTGTCTCGTACCCACCCCTTCGAGCTGCCGCGTGTCGTGAGAGAGCGGCAGATGGGTCGCGAAAAGCGTCACCTTGCCGTCCTCGACGATGACGGCCCCGTCGTGCCCCGGGGAGTGAGGGTCGAAGATGCTCTTCAAGAGCGGTACGCTCAAGAAGCCGTGGAGCTCGATCCCGCCGTGGATGTGACGGGCCAGGGGTTGCTTTCCCGGAAGAACGACCAGGGCACCGATGCGGTCCCGGGCGAAGTCCGAAAGGCAGGAAACCAGGATGTCGGTAGGGTCGCTCGCACCCGGCCGGGACTCGCGCCCGAGACCGAAAACGGCGAGCCGTTCGAAGAACTGCCGCAGTTCTTCCTGGAAGATCACCACGGCCATGATGACGAAAACCGCGAAAAACCCCTGGAAAATCCACGCGGTGAGCTGGAGTCCGAGAGCCCGGGCCAGGAGGTAGACGACCCCGAGAATCAGGATCCCCGTAGCCGCGAGACCGGCCTTCGTCCTCCGGATCCAGGCGATGGCGCTCGAGAGGAGAAAGGTGACGAAGAGGATGTCGAGAACGTCGGCGGCGCGGATCTCGAGAAAAGGCGCGAGGAATTCCCAGATTCGAGCCTTCATCGTCTCCGACTGCGGTTTCTCCGGGGCGCTCGGAACCTGCGGTGCTCGAGCCCCTCGAGGCAGGTCCGGACGGCCGGGTCTCGCACGACGTCCTCGAGATTGCGACGGTTTTTCCGCCTCCAGCTCGGGTAGACGTCGGGCGACACGCCGGGCAGGTTGACCGGATCCGTCTCGCCCGTCAAATCGTCGTAGGAGATGCCGACGAGCCGGCTCGGGCTGCGCCCCAAAAAGGCGTGGACGGCGCGCAGAAACGCAACGCCCCCGGCAGGCGCCGACTCCGGGAGGAGCCCGTCCGCCGAGAGTCGCTTCCGCAGGGCCGCGACTTCTTTTCTGCGCGAGGCGAGAGCTTTCGAGAGAGCGGCACGGCTCGGGATCGCCCCCGCCTCGTAACGCAGTTCCAGGTCCCGCCCGCGCAGGAAACCTTCGACGGGAGGAAGGTCGTGGGTGTTCGCCGTGGCGAGCGCCTCGCTCGGATAGGAGCGGGCGGGACGGAACGTTCCGCCGCGGGTTCGCTCGAAGTAGAGAACCCGGCAAGAAAGAATCCCCCGATTTCTCGTGCGCCGCGAGAAGCCCTTCGGCACCGTGCCGAGATCCTCCCCGATCACGAGAGCCCGGGCCCGGTGGCTTTCCAGTGCGAGGACCGACACCAGCTCCTCGAACGGGAAACGCACGTAAGTACCCTCCCGAGCCGGTCTTCCGGACGGGATCCAGAACTGCCGGAAAAGCCCGAGAACGTGGTCGATGCGCACGGCCCCGGCATGAGCCGAAGCCGTGCGGAGAAGACGAATCCAGAACTCGTACCCGGTCTCCCGAAGTTTTCGGGGGTCGACAGGCGGAAAGCCCCAGTTCTGCCCGCTTCTCGAGTAGGCATCGGGCGGCGCACCCACCTCCACCCCGGCGACGAAAAGCTCCGGCCGAGCCCAGGTGTCGAAGCCGTCAGCGGAAGAGCCCAGAGCCAGGTCCTGGTAGAGACCGACGGGAAGCCCGAGCCGGGAGGCTTCGCGGGCGAGCTCGGCGAGCTGTCGGTCGGTCTCGAACTGCAAGAAACGGTAGAACCCCACCTCGCGTCCCCGCTCCCTCCGGAACTCCTCGACTCTCCGCGACCGGAGAGCACGATACTCCGGCGGCCAGCCCGGCCATCCCCCGAACCGAGCCCGCAAGACGTCTTCGAGAGCGCAGAAAACGGCGAAGTCCTCGAGCTCCGCGCCTTCCCGCTCGCAGTAGGTCTCGAACTCCGCCCTTCTCTTCTCCCCTGCCACCCCCCGGAGAAAAGCCTCGTAGAGGAGGAGCAGAGTTCGTCGTTTGAGGTCGCGCACCCTTTCGTAAGGCACCGACTCGCCGCGGCGCAGGACTTCGAGAGTTCGCCCCAGGTCCGAAGCGGAAATTCGCTTCCGCAGAGCGGGAAGATGGCGAAGCTCGGGAACTCGCCCCACGTCGAGGTAGAGCCAGTTCCGAAAAAGTCGGCTCGACGGGCTGTAGGGGCTCGTGTCGGTCCCCTCGTTGCGGATGGCGTGGAGGGGATTGAGTCCCACGAACGAGCTTCCGACCCTACGGCACCACGCGAGCAGGCGCCGGACGTCGCCCAGGTCCCCGACGCCCCAGTTGCGCTGGCTTCGTAGGGCGTAGAGGTTGACGCAAAGACCGAAAAGTCCGCGTCGCTCTCGGCCCGGCCCGCCGTCCCAACACCGCGCCGGGGCTACGACGACCCGCTGGGTCGCCTCGACCTCCCCGTCGCCCGAGCCCAGCCGGATGCGAAAGGTGTGGTAACCGAGCCCCCTGGGCCTCGGAAACGTCACGGTCCAGGGGTGCCCACGGGGAGCGCGGCCCTCTCGTGCGTGGCACGGCCCCGCCTCCTCCGAAAGCTCCGCCCTCCACTCCAGTGAGCCGTCTCGCTCGCCCGGGCGAAAAGCCCAGCGCAGCATGCCGTCGGACGCGACGGAGCGCGGCCCCGTGGGCTCCACCGTCACGACCCGTACGGGCTCGAGGAGCCGCGCTGCCCTTTTCGCCTTTTCCCCCTCGCAGGCGAGACGGGCCGAGGACTCCGTCGAGGCGTCCACGCCCAGCGCCGCAAGAAGCGACACGAGGGTCCCGTAGGGCACGACCCGGCGCCGTCCCGTACCGTCGAGGTAGGAGTCGACGATGCCGTAGAGCCCCGCGGCGCGGCGGAGCCAGGGTCGGCCCGGCACCTCAGCCCTCCGGGGCGAGAACGAGAGCCCCGAGTGGCGGGAGCCGGAGCCGCACGGAGTGCGGTTGGCCGTGGAACGGAGCCGCTTCGGCTTCCACTCGTGCGAGCGTTTCGAACTCGCTCCCCCCGTACCGGCGGTCGTCGCTCGAGAAAAGGCGCACGTAGCCCCCGGCTTTCGGTACCCCGATCCGGTAGTCCTCCCTCGGTACCGGCGTGAAGTTGAGAACGACGACGACGAAGTCCTCGCCGTCCCTTCGCAGGTACGAGACGACGGAGTTCTCGCGGTCGGAGCAGTCGATCCAGGAAAAGCCCGAAGGGTCGGGGTCGCTGCGCCAGAAACAAGGCCTCGAGCGGTAGAGGCTCCCGAGCTCGGCCAGGAACGTCCGGAGCCCCTTGCGCCTCTCGTCCTCGGCCAGCGTCCAGTCGAGTTCCCGCTCGTGGTTCCACTCGGAGTGCGGGGCCAGCTCGGTTCCCATGAAAAGGAGGACCTTGCCGGGGCGCGTGTACTGGTAGGAGAGGAGGAGCCGGAGGTTCGCGAACTTCTGCCAGAGGTCGCCGGGCATTTTCTCGAGGAGCGAGCGCTTTCCGTGGACGACCTCGTCGTGCGAGAGGGGATTCACGAATCGCTCGGAGTACTCGTAGAGCATCGCGAACGTGATGCGGTCGTGGTGGTAGCGCCGGAAAAGGGGATCCTGGGAAAAGTAGGCCAGGGTGTCGTGCATCCACCCCATGTTCCACTTGAACGTGAAACCGAGCCCCCCTTCCGACACTCTGCCCGTGACCGCGGGCCAGGCCGTGGATTCCTCGGCCACCGTGAAGCAACCCGGATACTCCAGGCGCACGGTCTCGTTCACGTCGCGGAGAAAGTCGACCGCATCGAGGTTTTCGCGTCCGCCGTACCGGTTCGGCAGCCACTCTCCTTCTCTCCGACTGTAGTCGAGGTAGAGCATCGAGGCCACGGCGTCCACACGGAGCCCGTCCACGTGGAACTCGTCGAGCCAGTAGAGGGCGTTGGCGAGGAGGAAGTTCCGCACTTCCTTGCGCCCGTAGTTGAAGATCAGCGTTCCCCAGTCGGGATGCTCCCCCCTCCGAGGGTCCTCGTGCTCGTAGAGCGCCGTGCCGTCGAAGCGACGGAGGGCGAAATCGTCCTTGGGAAAATGGGCGGGAACCCAGTCGAGGATCACACCCACGCCCGCGCTGTGGCATTCGTCGACGAAGTAGCGAAAGTCGTCCGGCGTTCCGAAGCGGGCCGTGGGGGCGTAGTAGCCCGTCACCTGGTAGCCCCAGGAGCCGTCGAAAGGATGCTCCATGACCGGCAGGAGTTCCACGTGGGTGAAGCCCAGCTCGCGGACGTAGGAGGGCACGAGGGAAGCGAGCTCCCTGTACGTCAGGTAGCGACCGTCCGCGCCACGCCTCCAGGATCCCAGGTGCATTTCGTACACGAGCATCGGTTCCCGCTCCGGGCACTTTCGGCGCCGCTCCTCGATCCACGCCTCGTCCCTCCACCGATACGTCCCCGGTCGGACGACACGCGAGGCGGTGCCCGGGGGCCGCTCCATCGCACGGGCGAAGGGATCCGTCTTGATCCTCAAGGCTCCCTCCCGGGTGAGGATCTCGTACTTGTAGAGGGCACCCGGCTGGACGTCCGGAACGAAAAGCTCGAAGACGCCCGAGCTCCCGAGACTCCTCATCGGAAAAAGCCTGCCGTCCCACCCGCAGAACTCCCCCACGACACTCACCCGCCGCGCGTTCGGCGCCCACACCGCGAAAGCGACCCCCCGCTCCCCGTCGACTTCGAGCTCGCGAGCACCGAGAACGTTCCAGAGCCTGCGGTGCGTCCCCTCGTTGAAAAGATACAGGTCGAGCTCGCCCACCGTGGGAAGGAAGCGGTAGGGGTCGCCCCGCTCCCACGTGGCTCCGTCGGCGAAGCGAAAGCGCAGACGGTAACGGAGCGGCAGGCGCAGGCCGGGCAGGAACGCGGAAAACAGGCCTCCCCCCCGCGCAAAGAGTTCCACGACGCCACCGTCCGCCGGGAGCACTTCCGCCCCGAGCGCGTCCGGATGGAACGCGCGGATCACCACCCCGTGCTCGCCTCCCACCCGGGCCGGGTGAGCGCCCAGGATCGCGTGAGGCTGCGTGTGTTCTCCACGGACCAGACGGTCCAGGTCGGCGGGATCCACCGGTGGCGCGGGTTTCGCCCGAATGCCGTCGTGCCTCATGGCCGCGTCCCTCCCGTTCCGAGAGCCGACATCTCCCTCCCCTTTCACCGCGGCGGAGCCTCGTGGTGGCGCAGGAGCGCGAGAGAGTGGGCGACCAGGTTCACACCCTCGGTCTTCACCGCACGGCTTCCCGGTCTCGCCGTGTTCACCACCTCGAACCAGGCCCCCGGGACGTCGAGTTTCGGCAGCGCGAAGTAGCGCGAACGCGGTCCTCCGTTGACGAGCAAAAGGAGCGTGTCCCCGACGATCGGCCTTCCCCTCTCGTCGGTTTCGTCCGCCGCACGTCCGTGGATCAACATGCCGAGAACGTGGTTGTTCGGGTCGTTCCAGTCCGCTTCCGTCATCTCGTTGCCGTCCGGCCGGATCCAGGCGACGTCCTTGACTCCGCTCGGAGTCACGGGGCGGCCGCGGAAGAACTTCCGCCTGCGGAGCACGGGGTTCGAGTGGAAAATCTCCAGGATGCGGCGCGTGAATTCGAGGAGCTCGAGTTTTCGCTCGTCGAGGTCCCAGTGAACCCAGGTGATCTCGTTGTCCTGGCAGTAGGCGTTGTTGTTGCCCCGCTGGGTGCGCGAGATCTCGTCCCCGTGCGAGATCATCGGAACGCCCTGGGAAAACACGAGCGTCGCCAGAAAATTGCGCTTCATGCGTTCTCTCATCCGGTTGACCGGGACCGAGTCCGTTTCCCCTTCGACGCCCCAGTTGCGGCTGTAGTTTTCGTCCGCGCCGTCGCGGTTGTCCTCTCCGTTCGCCTCGTTGTGCTTGCGCTCGTACGTCACCAGGTCGTGCAGCGTGAACCCGTCGTGGCAGGTCACGAAATTGATGCTCGCGAAAGGGCTCCGGTCGCTCGCGCCGTAGAGGTCGCTGCTCCCGGAAAGCCGGTAGGCCAGCTCCGGAACGACCCCGGGGTCGCCCCGCCAGAATCGTCGCACGGCGTCCCGGTACTTTCCGTTCCACTCCGCCCACCCGCCGGGGAAGTTGCCGATCTGGTAGCCGCCCGGCCCGAGGTCCCACGGTTCGGCGATGAGTTTGACGTTGGAAAGAACCGGGTCCTGCTGGATGGTGTCGAAAAAGCTACCGAGCCGGTCCACCTCGTAGAGCTCCCGCGCCAGCACCGGGGCCAGGTCGAAGCGGAAGCCGTCGACGTGCATTTCGAGGACCCAGTACCGGAGGCTGTCCATGATGAGCTGGATCGTGCGGGGGTGGATCATGTTGAGGCTGTTCCCGCAGCCCGTGAAATCGATGTAGTAGCGTTTGTTGTCGGGAACGAGCCGATAGTAGGAGGCGTTGTCGATCCCGCGCAAGCAGAGCGTGGGGCCCAGGTGGTTGCCCTCGGCGGTGTGGTTGTAGACCACGTCGAGAATGACCTCGATGCCGGCGCGGTGGAAACGCTTGACCATGGTCTTGAACTCCGCCACCTGCTCGCCGAGAGAGCCCGTCGCGAAACGGCTGTCCGGCGCGAAAAAGCCGAGCGTGTTGTAACCCCAGTAGTTCGTGAGCCCCCGCTCCACCAGCGTCCGCTCCGGCACGCAGTGGTGGACGGGAAGGAGTTCGACGGCCGTGACCCCGAGCGACAGCAGGTGGTCGAGGATCGCGTCCGAGGCGAGCCCGAGATAGGTTCCCCGCAGCGCGGGGTCGACCCCGGGATGCAGCATGGTCATTCCTTTGACGTGGCACTCGTAGATCACCGTCCGGCTCCACGGAACCTGCGGCGGACGGTCGTCTCCCCAGGAGAACGCGGGTTCCACGACGACGCACTTGGGCATGTACCGAGCACTGTCCTCGCTCCCGAACGACAGATCCTCGGCGGGGTCTCCCACCGCGTACCCGAAGACCGAATCGTGCCACCGCACCCCGCCCGTGATCGCTTTCGCGTACGGGTCCACGAGGAGCTTGTTGGGGTTGAAGCGGTGCCCGCTCGCGGGATCGTAAGGGCCGTGGACGCGATAGCCGTAGAGTTGTCCGGGCCGGACGTCGGGCAGGTAGCAGTGCCAGACGTAACTGCTGCGCTCCCGCAGGCGGATTCTCGCGGACTCGGTCCCGTCCTCGGGGCGATCGAAGAGGCAGAGTTCCACGCCGGTCGCGTTCTCGGAAAAGAGGGCGAAATTCACGCCCTCGCCGTCCCACGTCGCCCCGAGCGGATAGGGGTTTCCCGGCCACACGCGCACGCTCGCTCACCCTCCTTTCCGGCGGTAGAGCGAGGCGGACCACGGGGGCAGCACGACTTCCGGGGCGCGCTCGCGGAGCCGTTCCCGCGGCACCTCGCCGGTCCCGCCGAAACGTTCCTCCACGGTGGAAAGCTCGAGATCCCAGTCACCCCCGAGCTCGACCGAGGCCCGGCACGAATCGCCCGAGCAGTGGAAGAGTACGAGCCAGCCCCTCTCCTCCGCCTCGAGGCAAGACCAGAACCAGCCCCGTGCCGGATCTCCGCCGACCGTTGCACGGGCTCGCCCCGGCTTCCAGAGCTCGTCTCGGCGCCGCAGGCCGAGCAGCTCGCCGTAGAGTCGGCGGAGCGTGGCGTGCGGCTCCTGCCCGGCGCGGGAGTGATCGAGTTTCGAGGCGAGAAACGTTCCTGCGGACCCGGGGTCGGGAATCTCGCCGGTCCAGCCGAAGGCGGCGAACTCGCGCTTTCTGCCCTCCCGAACCGCCGACAGGAGCTCGGGGTCCCCGTGGCTCACGAAGTAAAGAAAGGGGTTCGTTTCGCCGTACTCCTCCCCCATGAAGAGCAGCGGCACGTAGGGCGAGAGCAAAACCAGCGCGGCCGCGAGCTTGAGCCGTTCGAAACACACGAGCCGCGAAAGCCTCTCCCCGAGCGCCCGGTTTCCGACCTGGTCGTGGTTCTGGGCGAACACGACGAAGCGGGAGGCCGGCACGTCGCCCGCCGGAGCCCCGTGGCGCCGCCTCCGGTACCGCGAGTAGACGCCGTCGTAGACGAAGCGGTCGCGGAAAGCCTTCGCCAGATGCTCGACCGACCCGAAGTCCGCGTAGTAACCGTCGCGTTCTCCGGTGAGCGCAGCGTGCAGCGCATGGTGGAAGTCGTCGTTCCACACCGCGTCGAGGCCGTAGCCCCCGCGGCGCGGAGGGCGCACGAGCCTCGGATCGTTCCGGTCGCTCTCGGCGATCAGGAGAAAGCGCCTCCCGAGGCGCTCCGCTTCCTCTCGCACCCGGCTCGCCAGCTCTTCGAGAAACGGAATCGCCCCGAAGTCGAAGATCGCGTGGACGGCGTCGAGCCTCAGCCCGTCCACGTGGAACTCGTGCATCCAGTAGAGGGCGTTGTCGAGGAAGTAGCGCCGGACTTCGTCGCTGTCCGGCCCGTCGAAATTCAGAGCGGCCCCCCAGGGCGTGCGGTACGCATCCGTGAAGTAGGGTCCGAACTCCCCGAGGTAGTTCCCCTCGGGTCCCAGGTGGTTGTAGACCACGTCGAGAAAAACCCCGAGCCTCTCGGCGTGCGCCGCATCGACGAGCCGTCGCAGTCCGTCCGGGCCGCCGTAGGCACCGTGGGGGGCGTACGGCAAGACCCCGTCGTACCCCCAGTTTCTACGGCCGGGGAACTCCGCGACGGGCATGAGCTCCAACGCCGTGACTCCGAGTTCCCGGAGTGCTCGGAGGTGGGGAAGGATCGCCTCGAACGTCCCCTCTTCCGTGTACGTGCCCACGTGAAGCTCGTAGAGGACGAGATCCTCGCAGCCGAGACCGGTCCAGTCGCGATCGCTCCAGGAAAACGCCGAGGGGTCCACGATCTCCGACCAGCCGTGCACGCCTTCGGGTTGGAAACGGCTCGTCGGGTCGGGTCTCGCCCGCCCCTCGAGGAGAAAAGCGTACCGGGTTCCCGGTCCGACCCCACGCACTCGAGCTTCCCGGACCCCGTCCGGCCTTTTTTCGAGCGGCACTTCTCTGCCGTCGGCGAGCCGAAGGGACACTCGCTCGCTCCCGGGGGCCCACACGGAAAAGACCGCCTCGTCTCCGCCGACGAGGCGGGCGCCTCGTTCGAGCATCCAGCGGTTCGCTCCCGGAGCTCACGAACGCCCGCCTCCGAGAAGATCGACGATCCCCCCGAGCGGTACGGCGACCCACTCGGGGCGGTGGTTGAGCTCGTAGCGAATTTCGTAGAGAGCCTTCTCGATGGAGTAGAAGTCGAGCAGGAGCTCGATTTCCTCGGCCGTCCGGGGAAGAAAAGCCGCCCCCTCGGCCGTCGCGAGGTAGGAGCGTAGAAACGCCGCCGCGACCCATTCGTACCAGACCTCGGCCCAGGGTGCGAGGCTCTCCCGGTCCTCCGGCCGGACCACGGTGCCCGGGCTCTCGCCGGAAAGCGCCGCGTGGGCCGCGTAGTGGAAGGACCGGATCATCCCCGCGACGTCCCGCAGGGGCGTCCGCTTCAGTCGTCGTTCTCCGAGTGGTCGCGCCGGCTCGCCTTCGAAGTCGAGGATCACGAAATCCCGTCCCGTGTAGAGCACCTGCCCGAGGTGGTAGTCCCCGTGGCATCGGATCCGTTGGCCACTGAGCTTCCGCCCGAGGATCGCCCGGAACCGCCGGTCGAGCTCCGCTTGCCCCTCGAGCAGGGCGCGCGCGCGACTCGCCGCGGGCTCCGGGAGGCGGCTCCGTTCTCTGGCGACCAGCTCGAGCGTCTGCCGCGCGAGCGTTCGGAGCGACTGGTAGAGGGAGCGCTGGTAGAGCGTCGAAAAACCCTCCGGAGCGAACGCCGGGTCCGTACCCTTGGCGAGGGCGAGATGGAGCTCCGCCGTTCTCTGCCCGAGAAGACGGACGGACTCGAAGTAGGCCCCGACGACGACCCGCACGGACTCGGGCGGTTCGGCCTCGAGTCGCTCCTCGAGCGGCTTCTCCCGGAGTCGTTCCGCCGGCACAGGAGGCCGCTCGGCCAGGACCCGCTCGTAGGACGCCCCGAGCATTTCCAGCGTGTAACACCAGGCGTCGCCCTGGTTCGGCACGAACCCCTGGAGAATTCCGACGGTGATCGGCGGCTTGCGGGGCCGCTCGTAGCTGAGCCAGCCTCCCACGGGCGGAACGTTGGGAAAATTCGCCTTCTCGGTGAGGAATCGGCCGATTTCGAGGTCGGGGTTCTCGCCTTCGTCGAGTTTGCGGAAGACCTTCAGGATGAAGCGATCGCCGTAAACGACCGACGTGTTGCTCTGCTCCGCCCCGAGAAGTCGGGGCTCGAGCGACGCCCGCTCCTCTTCCGGAACCTTTCGCAGGAGTCTCGCGGGGACCCCGAGCAGCTCCCCCTGCGCTCCGCGAAAACGCCTCCTCCGGGCCATGGCGTCGAGGAGAAGTCGGGCGAACCGGCCATCGACCGACGCGTCGTAGAGAAGGCCCTCCTCGCCGGAGGAGTCGAGCCGCAGCCTGGCCACGACGGCACCCGGAGTTCCTCGCCGGACGAGCTCCGCCTCCTCGCCCGTCGCGACCGAGACGGGGAGAAAATACGTCTCGGGTTCGCCTTCGACGTATCCGACGTTCACGAGAAGACCGGCGAAGTCGTCCGAAAACCGGAGAGTCTCCGCCGCGGTCGCACCGCGAATCCTCCGTGCCTTTCCGCCAAACCACCGGCAACCCACGAGAAAGTCGGGCAACACCCTCTCGAGAGAAGAACGCCGGGTGGGTCCCAGGATCTCCCACCAGTCCCGGCCGACGCGAAGCAGGGGCCGGGCCTCGACCGGCACGTCCCGGACGAAAAGGGACTCGCGGCGCGGGGGCTGGAGCGCGAACCAGTAGAAGGAATGGGGCGCCAGGGTCAGGAAATAGGGCCTTTCTTCGATCAGGGGAAACTCCGTCGAACCGAAAAGCTCGACGGGCACGAGGCCGACGTACCGCGAGAGGTCGAGCTCGGCGAAGGTGACGAAGCGGGAGAGGTTGGCGACGACGAGGATCTTCTCGTCCCCGTGCGACCGCACGAAGGAAAGTACCTTGCGGTTTTCCGACGGCACCACCTCGAGGTCTCCCCGGCCGAACGCGCCGTAGCGCTTTCGCAGGGCGACGAGCCGCTTCATCCACCAGAGCAGCGAGTGGAGGTTGTTCTGCTGCTGCTCGACGTTGACCGCCTGAGGGTTGTGCTCGGAGTCCATGACGACGGGAAGGTAGAGTCTCTGCGGGTCCGCCCGCGAAAAACCCGCGTTACGGTCCGCACTCCACTGCATCGGCGTCCGGACCCCGTTGCGGTCCCCGAGGTAGATGTTGTCGCCCATCCCGATCTCGTCGCCGTAGTAGATCACCGGAGTCCCCGGGAGGGAAAAGAGAAGCCCGTTCATGAGCTCGATCTTCCTCCGGTTGTTCCCGAGCAGCGGCGCGAGACGGCGGCGGATTCCGAGGTTGATCCGCGCCTGCGGGTCGCTCGCGTAGACACGGTACATGTAGTCGCGTTCTTCGTCCGTGACCATCTCGAGGGTGAGTTCGTCGTGGTTCCGCAAAAAGAGCGCCCACTGGGCCGTGGGGGGAATCGGGGGCGTCTGTTCGAGGATGTCGAGAATGGGGAACCGGTCTTCCATGTGGATGCCCATGAAGAGGCGGGGCATGATCGGGAAGTGGAAGGCCATGTGACACTCGTCCCCGTCGCCGAAATACGCCGCCGCGTCCTCGGGCCACTGGTTGGCCTCGGCCAACAACATGCGGTCGGCGAAATGGGTGTCCACGTGTTTCCGCAAGGCTTTCAGAAACGCGTGGGTTTCCGGGAGGTTCTCGCAGTTGGTGCCTTCCCGCTCGTAAAGGTAGGGAACGGCATCGAGCCGCATGCCGTCGACACCCATCCGGAACCAGAAATCCAGAACCTGGAAGATGGCACGCCGAACCGCCGGGTTGTCGTAGTTCAGGTCCGGCTGGTGGGAGTAGAAACGGTGCCAGTAGTAAGCCTTCGCGACCGGGTCCCAAGTCCAGTTCGAGGTCTCGAAATCCTTGAAAATGATCCGGGCGTCCGCGTAGCGATCCGGCGTGTCGCTCCACACGTAGAAGTTTCTCCAACTGCTGCCCGGCTTCGCCCGCCTCGCGCGCTGGAACCAGGGGTGCTGGTCCGAAGTGTGGTTGAGAACGAGCTCGGTGATCACCCGAATGCCGCGCGCGTGGGCTTCCCGGAAGAACGCCTCGACGTCGCGCAGCGTGCCGTAGCTCCGGTGGATGTCCGTGTAGTCGGCGATGTCGTACCCGTCGTCCTTCAGGGGAGACGGGTAGAACGGGAGAAGCCACACGGCCGTGACCCCGAGGTCCTGGAGGTAGTCGAGCTTTTCGGTGAGCCCCCGGAAATCCCCGCCCCCGTCCCCGTCGCTGTCGTAGAAAGCCCGCACGTGAACCTGGTAGACGATGGCGTCCTTGTACCAGAGCGGGTCGGATTCGAGGGCCGACGGGGGCCGCCGGTACCGGTGCGGCCGCTTCATCCTCCCGTTTTCCTCCCCGGGACAGGCACCGGACGCGCGCGCATGCCTTCAGCGGACGAGGCGGAACACGTGCCCCACTTGCTCCGCCGGGTCGAGCCGCACGTAGTTGCGAACCCCCCGCCAGGTGTAACGAGCACCGGTGAGCAGGTCTTCGAGAACGTAGTCCTCGTGCGGGGCGATCCCGAGGGCGTCGAGAGGCACGTGGACCATGGTCTCGTGCCAGTGGTGCGGATCGAGGTTCACGGCGACCAGGATATGGTTCGACCCGTCGGGCGTCGATTTGCGGTAGAAGAGGATGCCGTCGTACTCGGAGTGGTGAAAGCGGAGGTTCGTGTAGAGCTGCAAGGCCGGATTCTCCCTGCGGATGCGGTTGAGTTTTCGGATGTCCTCGGAGATGTTCCCGGGCGCGTTCCAGTCCCTCCAGCGGAGCTCGTACTTCTCCGAGTTCAGATACTCTTCGCTCCCCTCCCGCAGGGGGGTGTTCTCGCAGAGCTCGAAACCGCTGTAGATGCCGTAGAGCGGCGAAAGGGTCGCCGCGAGGAGAAGCCGGATGCGGAAGGCCGGCCGTCCACCTCGCTGCAGGTACTCGTGGAGGATGTCGGGGGTGTTCGTGAAGAGGTTTCCCCGGAAGTATTCCGCCATTTCCGTCTGCGTGAGTTCGGTCAGGTACTCCCGCAGCTCGGCCGCGGTGTTGCGCCACGTGAAATACGTGTAGGACTGCGTGAACCCGATCTTGGCGAGCGCCTTCATCCTCTTGGGGCGGGTGAAAGCCTCCGAGAGAAAGATCACGTCGGGGTGCACGCTCTGCACCTCGCGGATGACCCATTCCCAGAAGGCGAAGGGTTTCGTGTGGGGGTTGTCCACGCGGAAGATCCGCACCCCCTTGTCGATCCAGAAGAGCAGGATGTCCCTGCAGGCCCGCCATAGCTCCGGCCAGTCGGGACCCCAGAAGTCGAGGGGGTAGATGTCCAGGTACTTTTTCGGCGGATTTTCCGCGTACCGGATCGTCCCGTCCGGCCGAACGAAAAACCACTCGGGATGCTCCCGCACCCAGGGGTGGTCGGGAGAACACTGCAGCGCGTAGTCGAGCGCCACCTCCAGTCCGAGATCGCGGGCCGCGCGCACGAACCGCTCGAAATCCTCCAGGGTCCCCAGCGCGGGCTCCACGGCCGTGTGCCCGCCGTGTTCGTTGCCGATCGCCCAGGGGCTTCCCGGATCGTCGGGCCCCGCCTCGGGTGTGTTGTTCCGACCCCTGCGGTGCGTCCTACCGATCGGGTGGATCGGCGGAAGATACACGACGTCGAAGCCCAGGTCGGCGAGGCGTGGGAGCTGCTTTTCCGCGTCCGCGAACGTGCCGTGCCGTCCCGGCACCGGGCTCTGCGAACGCGGGAACATCTCGTACCAGGCCGCGAACCGAGCCCGCTCCCGGTCGACCACGAGCTCGAGCTCGCGATGGTAACGGGTGAGATCGGATCGCTCCGCGCACTGCTCCACCCAGGACCGCAGCTCCTCGGAGGTCGCCGCGGCCACCCGATCGAGAAGGAGCGCGTTCTCCTGCCGGAGAAAAAGCGCCTTCTCCCGGATTTTCCGGGCGAGCTCGCGCGGCGCCCTCCGGGAGACACGCTCGAGAAGCGCCGCGCCCTCGAGAAGCTCGGACCGGACGTCTTCGCCGGCGGAAAAACGCTTTTCCAGGGCGTCCCGCCAGCTCCCGAACGTGTCCGTCCACGCCTCCACGGTGTAAGCCCACCTTCCGATCGCGTCGACGACGAAGGAGCCGAACCACCGGTCCTCGTCGTAGTCGTAGGCCATGGGCGCGTAGCGCCAGGACTTCCGGCCCTCCGGGCGGTAGCAGACCCGCGCCGCGAGCACGTCGTGCCCGTCCTTCAGGATATCCGCGCCCACCACGACGGTGTCCCCGACGGTCCGTTTGACGGGATACCGTCCGCCGTCGAGCTCGGGCGTCACACGCTCGATCAGGATGCGGTAGGGCTTCCCGCGGAGCCCACGGAGTCGGAGCGAACGAGACGGCGATTTCATGCCAGCGATTTTCCGGTCAGCGAGCAAAGCAGGAAGTCTAGCGACCCCTGGGTGACCTCGCAAGCTACACGGCCCTTCTTGATCGAAGGTGCGACCTTGTGGGAAATAAGGGCACGTTGGACCCGACCGACAAACCGATGCCCGACCGTCCTAGCGAGCAGACCGGGAAGGCGGCCGCTTTCCTGGAACTCGTAGGTTCGTTCAAGCGCATCCTCATACTGCCCCACGACAACCCGGACCCGGACGCACTGGCGAGTGCCGCGGGCCTGCGCTTTCTGATCGCGGAAAAACTCCAGAAAAACGCCACGATCGCATTCCGGGGTCTCATCGGGCGCGCCGAAAACCGCGCCCTGCTCTCGGCGCTCGAAATCCCGCTCCAGCACGTCGAGGACTGCCTTCCGAATTTCAAGGGCGCCATCGTCCTGGTCGACACGCAGCCGGGCCGAAAGAACAACGCGCTTCCGCCCAACGTGAAGCCCACCGCCGTCATCGACCACCACCCCGACTGGGGGAACAACGAGGGCGTGCCCTTCACCGATCTCCGCACCGGTTACGGCGCCACCTCGACGATCGTCACCGAGTATCTGGCCGAGTCGGAAATCACGATCGACCCCCGCATTGCCACGGCCCTCTTCTACGGCATCTCGTCCGAGACCCAGTACCTCGGCCGCGAAACCAAGTCCGCCGACATCGTCGCCTGCCAGTTCCTCTACCCTTACCTCAACAAGCGCCTGCTCGCGGCCATCCAGTTTCCGGCACTCCCGGCCCAGTACTTCCACCTGATCGACGAGGCGATCCGCAACGCCCAGCTCTACGGGGACGTCGTCGTCGCGGTCCTCCGGGGCGTGCCGTACCCCGACGCCGTGGCCGAAGTGGCCGACTTCCTCGTCCGGCTCGATTCCGCCCAGTGGGCGCTCTGCCTGGCTCCCTACGGAGGATTTCTCTACGTCTCCGCGCGGACCAAGGACCCGGACGCTGCGGCCGGACATCTCCTGGCCTCCATCCTTCCCAGCGGTTCGGCGGGGGGGCACGGCATGATCGCCGGTGGCCGCGTTCGGGCCACGAAGAAAAAGTCCAAAGAAGTCGCACGAAAGCTCATCGACTCCTTCCTCCAGGCACTCGGCCGAAACGGAGCGACCCCCCAACCCCTCCTGGCGCGAAAGTCCCGCCAGCGGAACTTCGTGGTTCGGAGGAACCTGCCGAACCCGCCCGAAAAGCCGGCCAAAAGCGTCCGGGGAACGGCGGCCTAGGGCTCGGCTTTTCCGGATCCCTCGAACACGACCGGTCGCAGCAGGGGTCCCTGCCCGGGGCGAAACGTGACGACACGGGCGAAGACCGCCGAGAGCCGGTGCTCGCCGCTGCGCCGGATGCCCACGCCTCGCAGCAAGAACGAGACGCAGAGCAGGCGCAAGGCCGAGGAGGTGACGAAGAGGACCTCGTAGTTCGTCCTGCCGAGGAGCCAACCTCCCGCCACCGAACCCGCGACGACGGCGACGCCCGTCGCGAGGTTGTAGAGACTCAGGACACGCGGCCGGTTTCTCTCGTTCGTGCAGTCGAAAAAGTTCAGGAGCGAAGCGAGCTCGAAGCCCGACCAGCCGAAGCCTGCCAGGACCTGCAGCCCGAGGAGGTATCCGAAGTCTTCGGAAATCGCCCAGAGGGCGGACAGGGGGACGAGCAGGAGAGACGCCACCTGCAGGGCCCGGCGGTTCCCGAAGTTCGCGGCCACCTCGCCCCAGTAGGGCGAAAAGAGGGCTCGAGCGGCCAGAATCGTGGCGTTGAGAATCGTGAAGCGCGCATACGAAAGCTCGAGCTCCTCGAGCATGTAGGGTGTGAAGTACGGGGCAGCCAGGTGAACGGCGGCGTAGAGAGCCGCGACGAGCGCTACGAGCTGCCCGTAGGGTTCTTCCCGTGCCCGGCGCAAGACCTCCGAACCGAGCACGGGCCGGAGCTCCGTGGCGGGCGGGCGGCGCTGGCGACCGAGATAGTAGGCACTCGCGAGCCGGCAGAGCGCCGCGAGCGCGAACGCCGCCGAAAAGCCGGTACCGGCCTTCCCGAGCCATCGATCCGCGGCATCCACGAGAAAACCGCCGGCGAGGACGCTCGAGAGGAGAGCGAGCTGGATCACGGCGTTTCTGCGGCCGAAAAACCGCTGCCGGACGACCGGGGGCACGACCTGCCCCATCCAGGCGTTCCACACCGGGTTGATGCCGAGACCCGAAGCCCAGTAGACGCAGACCAGCCCGAAAAACCACTCGAACGGCACCGCCGAGAGCCAGGGAACCGCCACGAGCGAGGCCAGCAGAGTCGCCTGCACGACGGCGTTCCCCACGACCCACTGCTTGGCCCCGAGCCGCGCCGCCAGGGCGGGGGCGCCGAGCTGCCAGACGGACCCGACGAGCAGGGGTACCGTCGCGAGCAGCCCCACCTGGAAGTGCGACGCCCCGAGTTCGAGCGCGAAGGCGAGAAAGTAGGATTCCCCGAAACCCATCATCGCGGCGTGGAAGCCGCCGTCGAGGACGGAAGCTCGGAGCGTCGTCCGGAGTCGAGAAGTCCTGGCCACCGACAGGGACTCGCCCCCTAACCTCGGGCCTGGCGGTCCTCGAGGTCGGGTACCGAAGGACGTGGCTCTCGCGTCTCCCGAACCAACTCGCCTCCTCGCCGTCGAAAACCGCGAACCTACGCCCGCGCCCGCTCGGTCGCAATCCCGACTCTGGCGTTGCCCCCTCGGGTGCTGTAGTAGTCGGGTTTCGGGACCGACCGATGGCGCTGCGCCTCCACAACACGCTCACCGGTAGAGTCGAGGAATTCGTCCCGCTCGAGCCGGGACGCGTGCGCATGTACGTGTGCGGGGTGACGGTCTACGACCGCTCCCATATCGGCCATGCCCGCGCACTCGTCACCTTCGACGTGCTCTACCGTTTTCTTCGCGACCGCGGTTACGAAGTGACCTTCGTCCGCAATTTCACCGACATCGACGACAAGATCCTCGCTCGGGCCCAGACCCTCGGGATCCCCCCGGAAAAACTCGCCGCCGAGAACATCCGGGCCTTCGAGCAGGACGTGCGCGCCCTGGGGTGTCTGCCGCCTACGCTCGAGCCCAGGGCGACCGAGCACGTCCCCGAGATGATCGAACTCATCCGGGAACTGGAACGGAAGGGCCTCGCCTACCCCGTCGACGGAGACGTGTACTTTTCGGTCCGGGACTTCCCCGGTTACGGCAAACTCTCGAAGCGGCGGCTCGACGACATGGTGGCCGGCGCCCGCGTCCAGGTCGACCCTCGCAAGCGCCATCCCATGGACTTCGCCCTCTGGAAAGCGAGCAAACCGGGCGAACCCGCCTGGCCGAGCCCGTGGGGCCCGGGGCGCCCGGGCTGGCACATCGAGTGCTCGGCCATGGGTGCCAAGTACCTGGGCCAGCCCTTCGACATCCACGGTGGCGGGAGCGACCTCGTTTTCCCCCACCACGAAAACGAGATCGCGCAGTCGGAGGGAGCGAAGGGAGTTCCCCTGGCACGCTACTGGGTCCACAACGGGCTCGTTTCCGTCGCGCACGAAAAGATGTCCAAATCGGCCGGGAACTTCATGACCGTCGAGGAAGCGGCCCGGCGTTACGGGGGCGAAGCGTTGCGTCTTTTCTGCCTCGGCACGCACTATCGCAACCCCCTCGATTTCTCGCCGGATCGCCTCGCGGAGAACGCCAAGAGCCTCCACCGCGTCTACGAAACCCTCGCCCGTGCGACCGAGGCCGCGGGGTCGTCCGTGGAGCGGGCCCGCCCCGAGGTTCCTCCTGCCTTCTCCGAAGCTCTCGAAGACGACCTCAACACGGCGAAGGCACTCGGGGTTTTCTTCGAGACCCTGCGCGCCACGAACCGTTCGCTCGACGCGGGCGAGTCCCGGGAGCGGGTCGCACACCTGCTCGCCTCCCTGCGTGCCATGGGTCGCGTCCTGGGTATCGCGCAGCAGGATCCGCACGCCTTCCTCGAAGAAGAGCGACGGAGAACGCTGCGGGCTTCCGAACTCGACGCCGAGGAAATCGAAAAGCTCGTGGCCGAACGAGCCGCCGCGCGCAAAGCGCGGGACTTTCGGCGGGCCGACGCCATCCGGGACGAGTTGAAAGCCAGGGGCATCGTGCTAGAAGACACGCCGGAAGGCACGAAGTGGCGAGTGGAAGGCCCGAAGAACGCGCCCGTAGCTCAGCAGGACTAGAGCGGCTGGCTTCGAACCAGTAGGTCGGGAGTTCGAATCTCTCCGGGCGCGCTTCTCTCCGGAAGGCCCCTTCCCGCTCGCCGCAGGGAACCCGAGTCGGAAACCGTGACGCCCGCGGAAACCACTTCTCCGTCTCCCCCGAGCCCGGACGTCCATATCTCGGTCCGGAACCTCACGATCGGCTACGGCGACCGCATCGTCTTGCGAGACCTCGACTTCGAGGTCCGCCGCGGGGACATCTTCGTCATCATGGGAGGGAGCGGGTGCGGGAAAAGCACGCTTTTGCGGCA
The DNA here is from genome assembly GCA_026004195.1 of Candidatus Binatia bacterium. NCBI lineage: Bacteria > Candidatus Binatota > Binatia (SeqCode) > Binatia bacterium. Next base: position 269,235 of record BPIQ01000001.1, on the reverse strand, counting down.
TCTCGTGGGCCTCGCCGAACCGATTTCGGGAGAGATCTGGTACGGCCCCCACAACTTTACGTCCGCCCCGCCCGAGCTCCGGGAATCCATCCTCCGTAAATTCGGGGTCCTCTACCAGAGCGGGGCCCTCTGGAGCTCGATGACGCTCGCGGAAAACGTGGCGCTGCCCCTTTCGGAGTTCACGGAGCTGGACGAGGACGAAATCCGCGAGATCGCATCGCTGAAACTCGCGCTCGTGGGACTGCGGGGGTTCGAAGACTATTACCCGTCCGAGATCAGCGGCGGCATGCAGAAACGTGCCGGGCTCGCACGCGCCATGGCACTCGACCCGGAGATTCTCTTTTTCGACGAACCCTCGGCCGGCCTCGACCCGCTCAGCTCCCGCCGCCTGGACGACCTGATCCTCGAGCTGCGGGAAAGCCTCGGGGCGACGATCGTCGTCGTGACCCACGAACTCGAGAGCATTTTCGCCATCGGCACGAACAGCATTTTCCTCGACGCGAAGTCCCGGACGGCTCTGGCGCAGGGACCGCCGCGGGAGCTCCTGGAGAAAAGCACCCACCCGGAAGTTCGCCGCTTTCTCACGCGGGGGGCGGAAAACGGGGCGCGGCGCCGCTGACGCGGCAGGAGAGCCACGAGGGGAGCCGCGAAAACCCCGATGAGCGCGAAAGCCGGATTCTCGAACCTCTCGCTTCCCGCGGTCTCCGGCTCGCGTGCGGGGAGGCGAGCCGCGAGGCTCGCGACCGGCGCCGCTCGCACCCTCGGCGCGTTTCTCTTTTCCGCCGCCGTTCTTTCCTTCCCCGCGTTCGCCGGGGAGCGCGAGCTCCGCACGCTCTCCGGGGAGGAACTACGCAGGGTCGTTCGCGAGGCGGATCCCGGCGACGTGATCCGGTTCGCGCCCGGCCTCGAGGGCACCGTTCGCCTGGACGGAACGCTTTCGATCGGGAAAAACCTCGAGATCCGTGGTCCGGGGCGCGAAAAGCTCTCGCTCGACGGCGACCTCGACACCGCCGTTCGCGTGGAGAAAGGAGCGGAGGTGCGCCTCTCCGGCCTGGCCGTCCGGAACGGGGAGAACGGCGTGGAAGTGCTCGGAGGACGTCTCGTCCTCGAAGACGCGGCGGTCGTGGACAACGTGCACGAAGGCGTCGAGGTCGACGAAGGAGGGTACGTGGAGCTCCTCCGGTCGGTCGTCCGGGAGAACGGCGGGATCGGCATCGCGTGCGAGGGAGGAGGCACGGTGCTCCTCCGGCGCTCGGCGGTCGTCGAGCAGAGCATCGACGACGGCATCCACAACTCGGGCTGCGTGGTACGCTGCGAGAACTCCACCCTCTCGGAAAACGACAACGGCATCGTCAACGACGAAGGCGGCGTCGTCTTCCTGCACAACTGCACCGTCGCGGGCAACCACAACACCGGCATCGAAAACGCGGGCGGCAAGGTCTCCCTGAGCCACACGGTGCTCGCCGACCACATGGCCGAGAACTGCTCGGGCCCGATCCTCTCGCAGGGTCACAACCTTTCGGACGACGACACGTGCCCGCTCTCGGCCAGCGGCGACAGGCTAGGGGTCGAGGCGGGACTCGAGGAGCTCCGTGCCGACGCCCGGGGAAACTGGGTTCGGCCGCCTTCGCCGGAAAGTCCCCTCGTGGACGCGGGCGATCCCGGAGGTTGTCTCGACGTCGAGGGGAATCCGCTCCGAGAAGACCAACGGGGCAGCCCCCGTCCGGCCACCCCCGGCCATGGCAAGCCCGTTTGCGACGTCGGGGCCGTGGAACTCCAGCCCCCGCGGAAGAGCCTCTGGGAACGCCTGCGTTCCTGGTTCTTCCCGGGCTTCGGCGCCTTTTCTTCCCCTCCGCCACCCGGGACGGCCGCGGGAACGAAAAGCGGTTCTCCGTTCACGCGGTAGTCGCGGACGATCCGCTGCCCTTCCGGGGACGTGAGCCACGCGACGAGAAGCATCGCTTCGAAGTATTTCGTACGAGGGTGCCGCGCAGGGTCGACGACGAGGACGGAGTAGACGTTGCGAAGGCTCGGACTCCCTTCGAAGAGAACGACCGAGTCGAGTTTCTTTTTCATCGCCAGATAGGTGCCGCGGTCCGTCAGGGTGTAGGCCGCGAGCTCGTCCGCCATCACGAGAACCCGCCCCATTCCCTGCCCCGCTTCGACGTACCATTCCCCCCGGGGCTCCACGCCCGCCCTTTTCCAGAGAGCCTTTTCTTTTTCGTGAGTGCCCGAACGGTCCCCGCGCGAGACGAACGGCGCCCGCCCTTGCGCGAGAAGGCGGAACGCTTCCTCGACCGACCGCGCCTGCCGAATTCGCGCCGGGTCGGCGGGCGGGCCCACCAGAACGAAGTCGTTCCACATCACCGTACGCCGGTTGACGCCGAAGCCCTCGGCGACGAACTCCTCTTCGAGATCCGGTGCGTGACTCAGGACGAGGTCCACGTCGCCCTTCTTCGCGAGTTCGAGAGCGGCACCGCTTCCGACGGCCACGACGTCGACCCGAATTCCGAAGCGCTCCTCGAAGGGCGGGAGGAGGCGGCCGAGAAGCCCGCTGTTTTCCGTGCTCGTCGTCGTGGCCATCCGCACGCTCGAAGCGAAGGGGCCGGAAGACCCCGCGAGGGCGAGAAAAAAACCGATCCGGAAAAGACCTCGGGTCACGGCGGGTCCCCTTTCTCCTCGTTTTCGCCCGTCCGTCTTTACCCGCCGACTCTTCGTCGGTCGAGCCCGAGGAGCGGCCTCTCCAGGGGGAGCGCGCTTGCCGGGCTCGAGCGCGCTTGCTAGCGAACCCTGGCCATGGACTTCCTCCTCGAAGCCCTCGCCCGCGCCTGGTCCATGCTCCGGGCAGGGGATCCGGAAGTTTTCTCGGCGGTGAAAACCACCCTCCAGGTCACCCTCGCCAGTGTCACGATCGCCGCCGCCCTGGCCCTGCCGACGGGCTATGCGCTGGCACTCGCCGAATTCCCCGGCCGGAAGGCCGTCGTGACCGCCCTCCACACGCTCGTGAGCGTCCCCACGGTAGCGATCGGGCTCGTCGTTTACGCCATGCTTTCGCGCCGTGGCCCTCTCGGAGAACTCGGGTGGCTCTACTCCAAAAAGGCGATCGTCCTGGGGCAGGTTCTGCTCGCGCTGCCCTTGCTCACCGCGCTCTCGCTCGCGACTACCGAGGCGATCGACCGCCGCCTCTGGCAGACGGTGGCGAGTCTCGGAGGCGGTAGGCTCCACGCCTTTCGCGAGGCCCTCCACGAAGCCAGACACGCGTACGCGGCCGCCGCCGTGGCGGCCTTCGGGCGCGTGGTCTCCGAGGTGGGCATCTCCATCATGGTAGGGGGGAACATCCGCGGTCGGACGCGAACCGTGACCACGGCCATCGCGCTCGAGACGACCAAGGGGGAATTCGAGACGGGTCTTGCCTTGGGGCTGATTCTCGTGTTGCTGGCCTTTTCGGTCACGGGCTTGGCCACGGTCTTGCGGGAGCGAAAACCCGTCCGTGCTTGAACTCCGCGGGGTGCGTTACTCCCGGCCGGGCGGTTGGCGGCTCGAGGTCCCCGAGTTCCGGGTCGAACCGGGGGAGTGCGTGGTCGTCTCGGGCGCCAACGGAGCGGGGAAAAGTACCCTGCTCGCGGTGCTTGCTCTCTCGATTCGGCCCGAACGGGGCGAGCTTCTCTTCGACGGGTCCGACGCGCTCCGCTCCCGGGAGGTCGCCCGGCGACTGCGCCGCGAGCTGGTCCTCGTGCAGCAGCATCCCTTTCTCTTCGACCGTAGCGTGTTCGCCAACGTGGCTTACGGACTGCGGCTCCGGGGCTTCCGGGGCAAGGAGCTCGAAACGGAAGTCGCGCGCGCACTCGAAATCGTCGGAGCACGGGCGCTGTGGTCCCGGCACGCTCGCGAGCTTTCGGGGGGAGAAATCCAGAGAGTGGCGCTCGCCCGGGCCCTGGTCGTCCGGCCACGCTTTCTTCTGCTCGACGAGCCCTGGACCTCCATCGACCCCCGGGGGAGAGCCCTCGTGGAGTGCCTGCTCGCCGAGCGTCCCTGGAGGCCGGACGCCTCCGTCGTGGTGACGACCCACAGCAACGCCGGCCTTTCCCTGCCCACCGGCCGCCGTTACACGGTCGAGGGGGGGATCGTTTCCACCTCGGCCTAGAAGCTTGCCCCCGAGCTCGCCCCCGGGGTATACGAGCGGCCCGCCACCACCCCGACCGAACCGAGGGGGGCGCCCGCCGCCCCCCTCGGTCGCTCCGTCAAGCACCGCCGAGAATCTTTTCGTAGACGGAGCGAATGGCTTCGGTGTGCCGGCGGTAGTCTTCGAGCAACGCCCGCCGCGCCGACGCTTCCCGACCTCGCACCCGATAGCCGAGCGAGCGGGCGACGCGGTCGAGATCCCCACGTTCCTCCTCCAGGTCGGAAATGGATCGGTTCTCGACGATCCGCAGATGGTGCGAGAGTTCGGCCAAAAATCGCCAGCCCTCCCGTAAAACGGCCGCGTCTTCCGGCTCCAAGAGCCCGAGCCGCTCGAGCGTGTCGAGATGCACGGGGAGCGGAGCCACCCGGAGGAGCTCCTCGTGCCTCGGGCCGTGGGCGAGTTGCAAGAACTGCACGACCGTCTCCACGTCCTGCATCCCGCCGCGACCCGTTTTGAAATCGCGTCGCGTCGCGTGCTCCCGCGCCAGTTCGGTCTCCATGCGGGCACGGATGCGGCGGATTTCCTCCCTGGCTCCCGGGGGCAGCGGCCGCCGGAGAATCTCCGCCCGCGCACGCTCGAAGCGATGCGCGAGCTCCCGGTGCCCCGCGATCGGTCTCGCACGCAAGAGCGCCTGCCGCTCCCACACCTGCGAGGTCTTGTGGTAACGCTCGAAGGCTCCGATCGAGGTGACCAGCGTACCCTGGTTTCCGGAAGGCCGCAGCCTCGCGTCGATCTCGTAGCACCGTCCCTCTCGGGTGCGCGTCTGTAAGACCCAGAGGAGCTTCTGGGCGAGCCGCACGTAGTGCTCCTGAGCGACGGCGAGCTCGGCCTCTCCCGCGCCCGGGACGTCGTAGAGAAAAACGAGGTCCAGGTCGCTGCCGTAGGTCATCTCCCGGCTCGCGAGCTTTCCCATTCCCACCACGACGAACGCCCCTCGTTCCGGAAGCCCCGAGCGTTCGCTCCGGCGCCGCAGCTCCCGTTCGGCCAGCGCGAGCGCGTTCTCGACGCAGACTTCCGCGATCTCGGTGAGAGCACGCTCCGCCTCGCGACTCGAGACCTTTCCCGAAAGGTGCAGGAGACCCACGTTGATGAGCTCCCGGTGGCAGAATTGACGCAACGCGTCGAGCTCGACCTCCGTGGGCCCCCGGTCCCCTTCGGATGCGAGCTCGGCACGGATCGAAGCCAGAGATTCCTCGAGCTGGACCCGGTCCAGCAGGAGTACGTTCGGGTCGTCGAAGATGGGTTCCACGAGCTGCGGGTGGGTGGCGAAGTACGCCGAAAGGTACTCCGACGAAGCGAAAAGCCAGACCAGGCGAGGCACGAGCTCGGGGCGGTCGAGAAGCAGCTCGAAGTAGAACCGCCTCCGACCCACTCCGCGTACGAACCGTTCGAGATTGTCGAGCGCACGGTCGGGGTCGGGGCAGCTCTCCATCGCGTGCGCGAACTGCCGTGCCAGCTCTTCCATCATGGACCGCGAGGACGGAGCCGCAAAGAGGTCGGGCACGGCACGGACGAGAATGCGCGCCACGAGGTCGGCGCGACCGTCTCCGAGGAGTTCCTCGACCGCCTCGCGGACCCGGCGGCGCCTCTCTTCGATTTCCCCGAGAAAGCCCGCCGCCCGATCGTAGCCGCACGAGCGCGCGAGCCTCTCGCAGGCGGGGCCCGCGAGCGGTAGCGCGTGGACCTGACGCTCTCCCTCCATCTGCAGCCGGTTCTCCACCCTTCGGAAAAACAGGTAGGCTTCCCGGAGTTCCTCGGAACGCTCGCGAGGCAGGATTCCCGTCTGGCCGAGCAACCCGAGCGCCTCGAACGTGGAGCGGCTCCGCAGCTCGGGGATCCGACCGCCGTAGAGGAGCTGGAGGGCCTGGGCGACGAACTCCACGTCCCGGATCCCGCCCGGTCCCACCTTGACGTCGAAGCGGCCCTCGGACGCCCCGCGGGATTTTTCGATCTTTTCCTTCCACTCCCGAATTGCCGCCACGCCCCCGAAGTCCATCGAAGACCGGTAGAGGACGGGCTCGAGCGCTCGCAGGGCCTTCCAGCCGAGTTGTTCGTCCCCGGCCACGGGCCGGGCCTTCATGTAGGCTGCCTTCTCCCAGGTCGCGGCCCACGACTCGAAGTACTCGAGCAGAGCGTCCACCGACACCACGAGCGGCCCCCGCCGGCCCTGCGGTCGCAAGTCCAGGTCCACACGGTAGAGGAAGCCTTCTTCGGTCACCTGGGCCAGGATGCGCCCGAAAGACTGGGCGGCCCGGGTCCGGAGTTCGGTATCCGAACGCTCGGCGACGTAGACGAGGTCCACGTCGGAGGAGTAGTTGAGTTCTCCGCCCCCGAGTTTTCCGAGACCCAGGACACAAAAGCCCTCCGTCGACTCGAGACCCTGCTCTCGGAACGCGTGTTCGAGGGCCGCCCCCAGGACGCATTCCGCGAGACCCGTGAGCTCCGAGAGAACCTCGGGTTCCCTTTCCGGGGGCACGAGCTCGGGCGAGCACTCCCGGACCGTCGTGCGCGCGAGCTCGAAGTACTTGAAGCGCCGCAAGAGCGTCGGCAGTGGCTCTTCGTCCGACTCGAGTTCGCGGTCGAGGCGCCGCCGGAAGTCCGAGGCCGTCCGCGGACTCTCGAGCTCCTCGCCGAAAAGGGCCAGGAGCTTTTCCGGATGTCGCGAGAAGAACCGGGAGAAGAACGGGGCGTGCCCGAAAACGGCGGTCAGGACCCACGCGGCTCGCCGACGATCGCCGAAGACGAACTCGAGGAGCTCCCCCGCGATTCGGGAGCCCGTGCTCCCGAGCCAGCTCTCGAACCGTGCGCGGGCGGCCTCGGGCTCGGGAGCGTCCCGGAAGAGTTCCTCGAGCGCGGCGGCCTGCGCTTTTCGCGAGACGGAGCTCACGCTTCCAGCATGGCCCGACGAACCCCCGCGCGGCAAGCACCCCGCGGAGCCGGAAGGGCGGCCACCGGGGAACGGCCGCGAGCTCGGACGGTCAGTCCCGAACCGTCACGGCGGCGTTGCTGAGCACGGTCCCGCCTCTTTCTTTCGTCCTGGCCTCGATCAGAATTCGGTTTCCGTCCCGCCACATCGAAGTGACGATCGTCTCGCCCGGGTAGACGACACCCGCAAAGCGCGCCTGGTAGCGAGCGACCTTGCCCGTGTCTCCGCCGAGCATGGTGTCGACGACCGCCTTGCAGACGATCCCGTAGGTGCAGAGGCCGTGCAGGATGGGCCGGTCGAAACCCCCGAGTTTCGCGAATTCCGGGTCCGCGTGGAGAGGATTCTTGTCGCCGCAGAGCCGGTAGAGAAGGGCCTGTTGCGGCAGGGTCGGCGACTCCTTGACGGCATCCGGGTTCCGCTCCGGGGGCTGGTTCCCGGCCTTGGGCCCGGGATCGCCCCCGAACCCGCCTTCGCCACGCGCGAAGATGGAAAACCGGTTGACGAAAAGCGTGCGTCCGTCCCCGAGCGCGGAGGTGACCTCGAGGACGATCACGGCCGCTTTGCCCTTGTCGTAAATGGCGGCCACCTTTCCCCGATTTTTCACCTGCGCCTCGGTCGGGATGGGCGCGTGGACCTCCAGGTCCTGTTCGCCGTGAAGGACCAGCGCCGGGTTCACCTCGAGACCCGGGATCCCGACCATGCCGGCGAAAGCCCCGAACACGGGGATCACGCCGAAACTCGGCAGGACTTTCAGGTTCTTTTCGTAGGTGTAGGCGAGCTCGTTGGGGTCCGTGGGCGGCACTCCCGCCCCGATCCCCAGGTGGTAGAGAATGACTTTGTCCTTGTCCCAGCTCCCGACGGTCTCCGGCAACTCTTTCCCGAGTGCTTTCGATGGATCGATGGGCATCTCTCCCTCCTCCGTTTCGAAGTGGCCCCACCATAGCACCGGCTCCGATCGAGAGGGAAGACGGCCCGCACTACCCGCGCCCGCGGTAGAAGTCGCGGAGATCCTCCATGAGCTCGAAGAGACGGCGGACGTCGAGCGGGGCGTCCCAGGGAACTCCCTCGAGCTCGCGGTAGACCCGTGCCACCTGGAAGACGATTCGTTCGGGTTCCGTCCATCCCGCGTAGGGCCCCGGGTCGATCTTCCTGCAGGCGTCGGCCAGGGGCAGTCCCGCCCGAAAGCACGCCTCCGCCTCGGCCTGGACGTAACGAAAATACTCGCCGAGCTCGCGGACAGCGGCGAGGTCGCACACCGGCCCGTGTCCCGGCACGACGAGAGACGGCCGGAGTTGTTCGATCCGCTCGAGAGCGGCCAGCCACCCCGCCGTGGTTCCCTCCCACGAAATCGGCGTGCAGAGACGGAAGACCACGTCGCCCGCGAACACGATCCCTTCGTCGGGAAGGTAGACGAGGACGTCGCTCGCCGTGTGTGCGGGGCCCACGGGCAGCAGCCGCACGGCCACGCCGTCCAGGTCGAGTTCGAGAGGCTCCTCGAAAACCCGGGTCGGTTTCGTGATCCGGATGCCCTCGAAGTCGAACTCCCGGGCGTCCTCGGCGAAGGTCCGCATCGCGCGCGGCGGAGACGGCGAGTGGACGAGCGCCTGCAGGACCTCGGGAGACAGCTCCCGTCCCATGAACTCCGCGCAGCGCCGGTGCGCGAGGATCTCGGCTCCCTCGAAGAGCTGGTTCCCCCAGCAGTGGTCCCCGTTGTGGTGGGTGTTCACGAGCCGTTTCGGCGGCCCGGGAAGGACCGTCGAGTAGAGCTCGAGCAGCCGCCGCGTGTGCGGGAGGTCGAAGAACGTGTCCACGACGAGCCCGCCCCCTCGGGCGACGAGACCGGAATTGTTCCACCCGAAACCGCGATCGGGCTGGATACACGCGTAGATCCCGGGGGCGAGGGCCTGGAGCTCCACGCGCTCAGTCCACTTTCCGGACCTTCGAGAGGCGGAGCTCCTCTTCGATCACCTCCTGGAAGCGCTCGAAGGGCTGCGCGCCGTCGAGGACCCTGCCGTTCACGAAAAACGTCGGCGTCCCGTCGACGCCGAGCCGGGCCGCTTCGGCCAGGTCTTCCTCGAGCACCTTTTCGAACTTCGAGGAAGCGAAACAACTCCGGAACTTCCCCTCGTCGAGCCCCAGACGCCGGGCCGTTTCCTCGAGGAGCTTCGGGTCGAGCTCGTCCGCGGCCATCAGCGCATCGTGGTACTCCCAGAACTTCCCCTGTTCCCCGGCGCACAGAGATGCCCGTGCCGCGGCCCGCGCGTGGGCGTGGAAGGGCAGCGGGTAGTGCCGGTAGACGAATCTGACCCTGTCCCCGTATTCGGAGAGCACTTTCCTGACGGTCGGCTCGGCTCGCTTGCAGAAGGGACACTCGTAATCGGCGAACTCCACGATCGTCACCGGCGCCGTCTCCGCCCCGCGCCAGGGTCTTCCGGCCACGGAAACCGGATAGCGCGGCGGGTCGAGGTAGAGTTCCGTGGCGTGTCGCTTCTTGAGCTCGGAGAGAAACTCGCTCTTCCGCCGCTCCGCCCGTTCTTCTCGCAGGTAATCGGCGAGCCGCGGCTCGAGGGTTTCGAAGGGGGTCTCGCCGAAGCTTTCCTTGTTTTCCTCGTAGAGCGCACGAACTTCGGCGTCGGAAGGCGGGGAAACTTTTTTTTCCACCTCCTCCCGCAAGAGGTCCTCCACGGACACGCCCCGGCGCCGAGCCTCGACCTCGAGGAGCTTCTTGCCCACGAGCTCCTCGAGCCCCTCTCGCAAGACCCGGTAGCGAGCGTTCTCGATCTCGTTCAGGGAAGGCCGCACGTGCTCCTCGAGTTCCGCCCGGGAGATTTTCTCTCCGGCCACGGTCGCCACGACTTCCGTCGTCGCCGCTCCGGCGGCCAGGGCCACCCCCGTGGCGGCCCACCCGAAAAAGAAAAGTCCCAGGACCCCGAAGACGCTTCGAGTCACGGCGAGTCGTCCGTCCGGTCCCGACACCGCGTTCGCAGGCGGTCCACCGCGTGAAGGGGCGCTCCCTCTCCCCTCATCAGGTGCGCAATGGACCGATAGACCAGCTGCTGCTGCGCCACGAGGGATTTTCCCTCGAACTCCGCGGAGGTCACGTCGATCTCCACGTGCCCGGGACTCGTCGCACGCACCTCCACTTCGGCGTCGGGGAGCGCCTCCCGGATCGCCAGGCGGACGAGCTCGGTGGGGTCGCGAGCAGCCTCTTGCGCCATCGTTCAGTACCGGGGGACCGAAGGGTCGACTTCTCTCGACCAAGCGTCGATACCGCCCGCGAGGCTGTAGACGTTCCGGAACCCCTTGGAACGGAACCGTTCGGCCGCCTCGAGGCTCCGCACCCCGTGATGGCAGTGGAAGACGAGCATGGTGTCCTTGGGCAGGGACTCGAGGTAGCGGACCGTTTCGTCGTCGAGAAGCCTCGTCCCTTCGATCTTCGCGATCGCTCGCTCCTCGGGAGTCCGGCAGTCCACGAACTCGAAGCGCACCCCTTCCTCCCGCATCCGCTGCACTTCGCGCGGGGAAAGCTCCGGAACCGGTCGCGGTGCGTTCGGGTTCTCGATCCGGAACGAAACGCCCGTCTCCGTCTCGACGACGTCGATCGACACGCCCTCGGCCCTCTCCGCGGTGGCCGGGTCCATCAGGACGGAGATCCCCTCGGACCGGGCCTCGATTTCGCCCCCGTGCCTGGGCCCGAGTCTCAGCTCCGAGCGGTACGCGGGATCGATCGACAGGTGGAGGAATTTGTCCGGGGCGCGTTCGAGGTATTCCCGGATCCTCTTGGCCGCCGCTTCCGTGATCCGCAAATTCGGCACCTTCCGCTCCGGAGGACGCAGACCGAGCTTCTTGTGGAGTTCCCCGGAGAGGTAGAGGTCGGTCACGATGTCGCAACCGCCGATGAATTCGCCGCGAATGTAGAGCTGGGGGATCGTGGGCCAGCAGGAGTACTCCTTGATCCCCTCGCGGATTTCCGGGTCCTCGAGGACGTCCACGGTGGCGTAGTCCGGGAGAAGCTGGTCGAGAATCTGCACGACGCGAGCCGAAAACCCGCACTGCGGAAACATCCGGTTTCCCTTCATGAAAAGGACCACGTCGTGGCTCCGAATCAGGGACTCGATCCTCCGGCGCAACTCTTCCGTCAGCGAAACCGTCTCCATAAGGCTTCTCCTCCGCTTTCTCGCCGGTAGTGAACCGGATTCCCGGAAGAAACTCAACTCCGGGCCCGTGCTCCCGGATCGAGCCGGAGAAGGCGGATCTGCCCTTTTTCGGGTCCGGCGAAGTCGAAATAGCTCAGGACGAGAAACCCCGAACGCGAAAGGGCGGAGTGCAGCAGCGCGTAGTAGGCGTCGGGGCTGGCGCCGAAGGGGGCGAGATCGAGCACGAGAGGTTCGCTCCAAGGGCCTTCGGGCTTCGGAGAGAACCGGAGCAATACCTTGTTGCCCCCGGTGCAGAGGTCCGCGTAGGCGGCGACGAATCTCCGGAGCGCATCGCTCCAGACGACCGATCCGAGCCCTCCCTGGGCCCGCGTGAGCACGGGGGAAGCCTCCGCCACCTCCGGCACCCAGCCGTGCCCGTTCCAGAACTCGAACGCCTCCCTCTCGGCCAGACGTGCCCGCGGCACTCGACCGAGAAACACGTCCACGACGCATCCCTCCCGGTTCGCCGAGCCCCACACGTAGACGGTCTCGCCGACCGCCGTCGCGTGGAGAAAACGGGGTTCGTCGCCCCGGAAAAGGACGAGGGGCGTCCCGTCTCCCGCGCGCAAGCGCTCGGCCACCGTCCTTCCCGAGCGGGCCACGGCCACCCCCGTGTAGACCCTGCGGTAGTCGTAGTAAGCCGCTCCCACGAAGAGCTTCTCGTAGAGGCAAAACGCGCTCCCGTCCCCCCGATCCACCACGTCGCCGGGCCAGAGCGCGATGCGGACCCGACAATCGGTGCGGGGGGGACACCGACAGTACGGGTCGCCGGGAGGGCATCCTTCCTGCTCCTCGCAGCAGGAGGGGAGCGTGCGCTCGTTGAACTCCAGCTCCGTCGACGTGAAGGGAAAGAACTGCCGGGGGCGGTTTCGTTCGTCGACCTCTTCTTCGAGTTTCCAGGGAGAACCGAGCGCGCTCCAGGCCGCGGTCGCCGAGCGCAGCGTGCGGTCCGAGCTGATCGTGTCCCCGAACACCCAGAGGATCTTCTCGCCCACGAGCGCCGAGTGACCGCCGTCTCGCATTTCCACGTCGGCTTCCGTCACCAGTGCCGACACACAGCTCTCGCCCGGAGGGCACTCCCGGTCTTCCCGGCACGGAAAGTCGACGGAAAGCGAGCAGCGATTCGGCGAGAAGTGTTCGACGGAAAGGGCGGGAGGAAGGCCTCGCGACCCGCCCGGCCGCCAGGCGCACGCGGGGAGCAGAACGGCAGCCAGGACGACCGGCACGAACCACGCTCGTGCCGCTCCGCGACCTCGACCCCCGAACCCGGTCTCGAGTTTCCTCACGAGAGCCCCTCTTTCCGGCTTCCCGACGCAGAGGCAAGCAAGGATCGAGGCGGAAGATCACCGTGGAACTTTTCTCGCTCCTCCCGCGTTGAAGGGGACAGCGGTTCCGGCTCCCACCCGACCCGCGGGACTTCGGGGGGGCGGCCCTCCCAGCCCCCTCGCACAAGGGTCGCCTCTCCCGAAGTCCACCCCGAGAGACCCCCTCAACGGGGGAACTTCCACCGGGGGATGGAAACGAGACGGTCGCGCACGAGGCTGCGAACTTCGGGAAGGACCTTCTCCGCAGCCTTCCTGCCGGCCTCGATGGCTTCTTTGGAGCGGTGGAAGTCGAAAAGCCCGATCTCCGGTAAGGAAATGCGCACGAGGAGGTCGGGAGGCGACTCCCGAAGTTTCGCCGCTGCGATTCGCGACTGGATCACGGCGCTCGCCCGGGAAAGGATCTCGACGAGCCCCGGGTCCTTGCCGTAACGGGTCGGCTCGAGCTCCGCCTCGTCCTCGGGCGTTCGCCCGGCGTGCCTCGAGAGGAAGCGAGCCAGGAGGAGGCGGCTCAAAGATCGAGGAGGCTCGGCTCTGCGGGACTCCTCCGGCACGGGGATCACGCTCACCGCGAGCACGCGTTCGGCACCGAGCTGCCGGACGACGTCGACGGGAACGGGGTTGACGAGACCGCCGTCGACGAGCAGGCGATTCTGCCACCGCTGCGGCGTGAAGAGTCCGGGAATGGCGGCACTGGCCCTCACCGCTTCCAGGACGGGGCCGCGCCGCAACACCACCTCGCGGCCGGTGTAGAGGTCCGTCGCGATCGCCGCGTACGTGCGAAAAAGGGTCTCGATCCTCTCGCCCAGGTAGGGGCGGACCAGCTCGAGCGACCGGCGGCCCTCGAGAAGACCGGAATAGGGCCAGGTGAAGTCGAAAAGCCGCAGCACCCGGCCGCGGGTGAGCCGGGTCATCGTGTCGGAAAAACCCCGGAGACCGTTCGCGCAAAACGCCGCGCCGACCAGTGCGCCCGCGCTCGTTCCCGCCACCACGTCCACGCGGAACCCGTGTTTTTCGAGCTCCTCGAGCACCCCCACGTGTGCCATCCCTGCCGCGCCGCCGCTGCTGAGAGCCACCCCCAGGCGAACCGCCATGGCGAGCCCCTCCCACACGCGGCTCGTCGGGTCAAGGACGCGGCGTCCCGGAAGAGGACCTGTCCGCTCGATCGGGGGCTCGGGTTGCGCTTTCCTCCTCGGCCCAGCGGCTTCCCTACCAGGCGTAAGCTTCGGGAGCCGGTCCACCCGGGCCGGGCCAGATCTCGTCGAGGGCTTTCTGCGCCTCGGGACCGAGAGACACGTCGAGCGATCGGAGCGCGCCGCGGAGCTGGTCGACCGTCCTCGGACCGATGACGGGAGCGGTGACGGCGGGGTTGGAGAGCAACCACGCGAGGGCCACGACCGCCGGCTCCTCCCCGAGGTCACGGCAGAATGCTTCGTACTTCTCGAGCGACTCGTGGTGGCGCTCGGCGAGCTCGAGCGCCGTGCGCCCCGCTCTCCTCCCCTGCGCGGCGGCCCCCACCCCGCCGGCGAGAACCCCGCCGGCGAGCGGGCTCCAGGGCAAGAGCCCCACCCCGTACTCCAGACACGCCGGAACGACCTCGAGCTCCACGGTCCGCGTGACGAGGTTGTACTTGCTCTGCTCGCTCACCAGCCCGAGAAACCCCCTCCGCGCCGCGATCTGGTTGGCCGTGGCGATATGCCAGCCGGCGAAGTTGCTGCTGCCCACGTACAGTACCTTGCCCTCCCGGACCAGTTGCTCCATGGCGAGCCAGATCTCCTCCCACGGGGTTTCCCGGTCGACGTGGTGCATCTGGTAGAGGTCGATGCGATCCGTCCGGAGCCGCCGGAGGCTCTCCTCGCACGCGCGCCGGACGTGGTAGAAGGAGAGTCCGCGGTCGTTGGGCCCGTCCCCGGTGCGCCCGTAGACCTTGGTCGCGAGAACGACGCGTTCCCGCCGGCCACCGCCCTGTGCGAACCAGCGCCCGAGGATCTGTTCGGTGACTCCTTCGCCCCGTTTCCCCCCGTACACGTTCGCGGTGTCCAGGAAATTGATGCCCGCATCCAGGGCTTCGTCCAGGATGGCGAAACTCTCCTTTTCGTCCGTTTCGCGGCCGAAGTTCATCGTTCCGAGGCAGAGACGAGACACCTTCACGCCGCTCCGCCCTAGCGATGTGTACTTCACGGCTCCTCCTTCCCGAGCTCGTCGCGCTGCCGTCGCAGCTCCTCGAGTTCTTTTTCGAGCGCTTCGATCCTTCGCTCGATCCTTTCGCCGGCTCCGCTGCGGGCTTCGGGAGCGGCCGTCGGCGAGGGGACGCTCCTCCCCCTGCGCTCCGCCTTGCATTCACGGTAGCCGGCTTCCCAGCCCCTGCGGTAGAGGTCGTCCACACGGTAGCGTTCTCGGTCCCTGTCCCACCCTTCGCCCGGGGCGACCTCGCGTCGGGCGCTCGCGCACCCGTCGCGGTAACCGATCCGCCACGAGCGCTCGCCCGCGGGGACGCCCCGGAGCGTCCGTTCGGTCAGGCAACCGACCAGGCCCAGGACCAGGAACCACCAGAACCACGCGCGAGGACGCATCGATCTCACTCCCCCGACGACCGTGTGGATCGGCCGCGGTCGTAGGCGAGCTGCACGTATTCGAGGAGCATGCGCTGGGCGTGGAAGAAGGAACCGTTCAGAGCGACGGCGTTCCGTCGGACCTCCGCGTAAGAAAGAGGGCGCTCGTAGTAGAGGGGGAGGATCCTGTGTTCGAGCTTCTCGTACAGGCTTCGCGCTTCCGCGGCCATGTCGCTCGGCCGGTCCCACGACTCGCCGATGCTCCAGCCGGTCACTCCTTCGCAGTGCCCTTCCACCCACCAGCCGTCGAGCGTGCCGAGGCTCGGCACGCCGTTGAGAGCCGCCTTCATGCCGCTCGTTCCCGACGCTTCGAGCGGTTTTTCCGGAGTGTTGAGCCAGAGATCCACGCCGGCGCAGAGGTCGCGTGCGAGCTCCATCCCGTAGTTCTCGAAGTACACGAACGCCACCTCCGGTCCGAGCGAACGGCCGGCGCGGACGACCTCGGCGAGGAGCTCCTTGGCCTGCCGGTCGTGCGGGTGGGCTTTGCCGGCGAAAACGAGCTGCAGGCTCCCGCACTTCCTTCCGATCGAGCGAAGCCTCTCCGGGTCGTGAAAGATCAGGTTCGCCCGCTTGTAGAGCGCCGCGCGACGCGCGAAGCCGATGGTGAACACCCCGGGCTGCCAGGCTCGGCCCGTCACCTCGGCCACGCGTCCGAGAAGGCGCTCCTTCGCCTGCCTGTGGGCCCTCTCGAGCTCCTCGAGCGGAATCAGGAGCGCCTGTCGGAGAAGAAAGCGGTCCTCTCGCCATCCGGGAAGATGGCGATCGAAGAGCGAGCGGAAAGGCTCGGACACCCAGGTCGAGACGTGCACGCCGTTGGTGATGGCCGCGATCGTATGCCCCGGAAAAAGTCCGCGTGCCACCTCGCGGTGACGAGCCGAGACCCCGTTCACGAACCGGGAAAAAACGAGGCCGAGACCCGTCATGTCGAGAACGCCGTCGCGGACCCCTCCGAAGGACGAGAGGATCTCGAGCTTTTCTTTCCCGAGGACTGCCGCGGCCAGGTCCGCCGGAAAGCGGTCGTGCCCCGCGGGGACGGGGGTGTGCGTCGTGAAGACGCACGCTTCGCGCACGGCTTCCCGGTCTTCCATTCCCGGGCGGGCCGAGCCCCGGAAAAAAGCCTCCTGCTCGAGGAGCCCGAGCACGAGAAGCGCGGAGTGTCCTTCGTTCATGTGGTAGACGTCGAACTTCGGGTACCCGAGCGCCCGCAGGATCCGGATGCCCCCCAAGCCGAGCAGAGCTTCCTGCCCGAGGCGGTAGCGCCCGTCGCCGCCGTAAAGGTGGTCCGTCCACCGGCGGTCCTGCGGGGCGTTCTCGGGCAGATCGGTGTCGAGGAGAAACACGGGGACTTCGGCTCCGCCGGCACCCCGAATCCGGTACTTCCACGCCCGGACGAGCACCCGACGGCCTTCGAGGCGGAGTTCGACGCGAGCCGGCGCTTCCTCGAGGCGCTCCTGCGGAGACCAGTCGTCCGGCAGCTCGGTCTGCCGGCCTTCGGCGTCGAGCTGCTGCCGGAAATACCCCTTTCGGTGCACGAGCGAGACGCCGACGAACGGAAGTCCCAGGTCGGCCGCGGCCCGGAGCGTGTCACCCGCCAGAACGCCGAGACCTCCCGCATACGTGGGGATGGAAGCCTCGAGTGCGATTTCCATCGAGAAGTAGGCGACCCTAGGCGCAGGCATGGTTTTCGACACCCCTTTCTGCGAGCCACTCGAGAAGAGCCCGCACCCCCTCGACGTTCGCGAGCCGCCGCATGGCCTGCGTGAGGTCCTCCGCGATCCCCACGCAAAAGGACACGCCGAGTCCCCCGAGCAGCCGGAACGCCTCTTCGTCCGTCTCGTGAGCACCCACGTAGACGACCAGCGCTCGCTCCGTCCACGCCGGTCCGTAGAGCGCTCTCACCACGTGAAGGACCGAGTTTCCCCGGTGCCAGCTCACGGGCGGGAGGGCCTCCACGATGCCCGGAAATTCGCGGACCAGGAAGCCGGCCTCGACGATGGCCTGTCTCGCGCGGGCCAATGCCTGCGCGGCCAGAGCCGCGTCCACGCCGCTGCACCGGAAGGCGAGATTCGGCCCGTGGTATTCGACCACGCTGCCCGTCGGGGCGAACTCCGTGAGCCGCTCGGCCAGGCGCGACGCCCTGCGGGCGTAGTGCTCGAAATCCTGGTGCACGAATCGCGGTATCCCGCGACCCTCGATGTCGAGGCCGTGGTTCCCCGCGTAGACGACGTCGAGCTCGCCGAGAAGCGCCCGGAGCTGCACGACGGACCGTCGGCTCAAGACCACGACGGACATGTCCCGTCGCTCGACGCACTTCCGGAGAGCCTCGAGCGTCGCGGGCGACGGCGTCGCCTCTTCCTCCCCGAAGGTTTCTTCGACCAGGCAGCGGTCGTAGTCGACGAAGAGCGCCACCTCCCCGGCGACGAGAAACGGGCCGAGCCACGTCTCGAAATCGCGGGGGCTCGGAGGTGCGAGCTCCGCCGAGGTGGCGTGCGCGGCCCGCAGAAAATCGTCGAGCCAAGCGTACACGTTCCTGCGACGCTCCCGCCTCCGAAGGGCAGCGAGCCGCTCCCTCCTTTCCGCCTCCCCCATCGCGAGCGCGCGGTGGATCGCCTCGGCCGTGCCGTCGATGTTGTAGGGATTGACCGGAAGCGCCTCGTGCATCGTTTCGGCCGCTCCGGTCATGCGAGAGAGCACGAGAACTCCGGGGTCGGCGACCTGACAGGCCACGTATTCCTTGGCCACGAGGTTCATACCGTCCCGCAGCGGCGTGACGAGCGCCACGTCGGCGTCCCGGTAGAGACCCGCGAGCTCCTCGGGCGGCAGCGTACGGTAGAGGTAATGGATGGGGGTCCAGTCGGCCGTCCCGAACTTGCCGTTGACCCGGCCCACGAGCTCGTCGATCTGACGCTTGAGCCGGCGGTATTCGGGGACTTCGAAACGGCTCGGAACGGCGAGCTGGAGAAGGACGACCTGCCCCTGGTGCTCGGGGTGAAGCTCGAGGAGGCGCTCGAAGGCCCGGATCCTTTCGGGGAGCCCTTTCGTGTAGTCGAGCCGATCCACTCCGAGCACCACGCGCCGGCCGCCGGCGTGCCTCGCCCGGGGGGCCTCCAGCGCCATCTTCTCGTAGAACTCGAAGTCGATGCCGAGCGGAAAGGCACCGACCCGCACGCTTCTGCCCCCGTGCTCCACGAGGAGCTCCTCCCGGTGGACCCGCACGCCGAGAAGCCGCTCGACGCAGTCGAGAAAATTCTCGACGTAAGGCACGACGTGAAACCCCACCAGGTCCGCGGCCAGGATGCCGAGCAGGATTTCCCTCGACCACGGCAAGAGGCGGAAGACGTCGTACGAAGGAAAGGGAACGTGCAGGAAAAAGGCGATCCGGAGATCCTGCCGTTTCTGCCGAACGAGCCTCGGGACCAGAAGCAGGTGGTAATCGTGAACCCAGACGAGCGAATCGGGGGGAGCCACCCGGCACAACGTGTCCGCGAACCGCCGGTTCACCCCGACGTAAGCATCCCAGTGTTCGCGGTGAAACTCGGCTCGCTCGATCAGAGAATGGAGCAAGGGCCAGAGCGTGCTGTTGGAAAAACCGTGGTAATAGCCCTCGAGCTCCTGCTCGCCGAGCAGGACCGGTTCGATGTCGTAGGCGAGGCCCGGCGGTGGAGCCACCTCTCCGAGCTCGGCTTCTCCTCCGGGCCAGCCGATCCACACGCCGCCGCTTTTCCGCAACACGGGCTCGAGCGCCGAGACGAGCCCGCCCGGGGAGCGCTCCCACTCGAGCCCCCGCGGAGTCGCACGCAGCGCGAACGGGAGGCGGTTGCTCACGACGACGATCCGTCCCGCCGGCTCGCGCCGCTGCCGACCCTTCCGGTTCTCGCGCCGTTTTTTCGCCATGGGAAAAACCGGACCAAGATATACGGGAAAAGCCGCCCGTCGACAAAGTTTCCGCCGAGCGAAGCCGGCCCGGGAAGCCGCGGGCGGTCGCGTCTCCGGCCCGGTGCGGATCTTTCTCCCGGGCTTTTCCCCGAGAGAGACGCGGTGGTATAAACTCCGGCCGACGTGAAGCCAACCACCGCCCTCCCGGTCGCACCCCCGGCCGAAGATCTCTCCCGTCCCTAGCCCATGCGCCGCTCGCTTCTCGTCAGCGGGGCGCTCGTGCTCCTCGGGCTCGGCGTTTTTCTCTACAAGGTGTTCGGCCTCCACTACCCGCTCACGACCTCCCACCTCGGCAGCACGTGGCGGGTCGAGCTCGTGATCCACGTGAGCGGGAAGGGAGCCCGTGTCGTCGTCGACGCTTCCCTCCCGGGAACGTCGGGCTATCAGACCCTCTTGAGCGAGCAGGTGAGATCCGGGCCTCTCCGGTTCAGCATCACGGAAGAAAACGCGGCGCGCACGGGACGCTGGAGCGGACGCCTGAGCGGTGCCGCGACGGTGAGCTATCAGGTGACCGTCCAGACCCGGGAATACGCGCGAGCGGTACCCGACTCCGA
Source organism: Candidatus Binatia bacterium (assembly GCA_026004195.1). Classification (NCBI taxonomy): domain Bacteria; phylum Candidatus Binatota; class Binatia (SeqCode); species Binatia bacterium. The sequence continues at coordinate 249,506 of BPIQ01000001.1, read as the reverse complement.
ACGGCGCCGCTCCTACCCGGAGTCCGTCCGGCCCTACCTGCGGGAAGCCCCGGCCGTCCAGGCGTCGGACCCGGCCATTGCGGCCCTCGGGAAAGAACTCGCGCTCGAGGGCGGAGACAAGGTGAAGCTCGCACGGGAAATTTTCGAGTTCGTGAGTCGCGAGATCGGGCACCTCCAGAGCACCGGCGAAATGGACGCACTCGCCACCCTTCGGGAGGGACGGGGTACCCCCCTCGGGAGAGCGCGGCTTTTCTGTGCCCTGGCCCGGGCCTACGAGCTGCCCTGCCGGATCGTGTCCGGCATCTTCCTCGAAGACGGCACGCACGACGCGCTCCATCACTGGAACGAGGTCTACCTGGGAGGCGCGTGGGTCCCGGCCGACGCCGTGATGCGGCGATTCGGCACGATCCCGGCCGGCCGGCTCGCCTTGGCCTGGGATTCGGGGAACGTCATCCGGCAGGAACAGACGACTTCTCTCTCCTACCGCTTCGACGTGCAGTCGGAGCTCGAGACCTACCTCCACGTGGTCGAGCGCCGCCTCTCGGAGTCCTCGCATCCGCTCGACCGCGTTTCCCTCCTTCTCCTGCCCGTGCAAGTCCAGCGGCATCTCCGGCTCCTGCTCCTCGTTCCCGTCGGGGCCCTGGCCATCGCCGTGTTCCGCAGCATCGTGGGCTTCCGCACGTTCGGAACGTTCATGCCGATGCTCATCGCCCTGGCCTTCACCGCCACGGGGCTCCTCTACGGCACCGTTTTCCTCACGGTCGTCATCCTCGGCGCGCTCGCCACCCGGCTCCTGATCCAGCGACTCTACCTTCTCATGGTGGCCCGGGTCGCCTTCATCCTGACCGTCGTCGTCCTGCTGCTGGTCGTCCTCATGGTCGCGACCGACCGATTCCGCCTTCCGTCGGAAGGCATCAGCGCCTTCCCCTTCGTCATCATCACGATGGTGGTGGAGCGCATGAGCGTGAGCCTCGAAGAAGAGGGGTGGCGTAACACGATGAACCGACTTGCCGCCACGGTGCTGGCGATCTACTTCACGTATGCCGTGATCCAGGCTCGCTGGCTCCAGTCGTTCTTGCTGGTTTTTCCCGAAGTCCTGTTCGTCATCCTCGGCATGCTCGTGCTCGTGGGCCGGTACACGGGGTACCGGCTCGTGGAACTCTTGCGGTTCCGCGAACTCGCGACCGAGCCGGCGGGCACGGGATAGGACCTCATGCCCCTCGCCATCTGGCGTTCCCTCAGGGAGAGAGGCGTCCTGGGCCTGAACGCGAGGAACGCGACGTACGTCCTCCCCGAGAACCCGCGCGCCTCCTACCCCCGGGTGGACGACAAACTCCTCACCAAGCGGCTCGCGGCTTCGGCGGGAATTCCCTCTCCGGAGCTCCTCGGGGTGGTGTCCTACCATTCCGAGCTGCGCGGGCTTCCCGAGCTGCTCCGCCCCCTCCACGAGTTCGTGCTCAAACCGGCCCGCGGGGCGCAGGGGAACGGAATCCTCGTCGTCACCGAAGCTCGCGACGGCGTGTTCCTCAAGAGCAGCGGCCGGAAACTCCGGCTCGAGCAAATCCGCCAGCACGTCTCGAGCATCATTTCCGGCGTCTTTTCCCTTCGCGGGGACTGGGATTGCTGTCTCGTCGAAGCGCTCGTCCGGCTCCACCCCGCATTCGCCGACATCACCTGGCAGGGGATTCCCGACATCCGTGTCGTCGTCTACCGCGGCGTCCCGGTCATGGCCATGTGCCGTCTCCCCACGCGAGCTTCGGACGGCCGGGCCAACCTCCACCAGGGGGCCATCGGCGTGGGGATCGAGCTCGGTAGCGGCCGGGCCGTGCACGCGGTTTGCCTCCACCGCTCCGTTTCCCGGCACCCGGACACCGGGGCGGCGCTCGTCGGCTTTCGTGTTCCCCGTTGGGACGAAGTTCTCGAACTCGCAGCCCGGGCCGCGGACATCGGCGGGCTCGGTTACCTCGGTGTCGACGTCGTCGTGGACGAACGGCACGGTCCCTTGCTCCTCGAACTCAACGCCCGTCCCGGCCTCGGGATCCAACTCGCCAACCGGGAAGGGCTCGAGCCCCGGCTCGCGAAGGTGGCGGCCTTGCCGCCGTCGGAGCTCGGCTCCTGGCAAGAACGATGCGAACTCGCCCGCCGACTCTTCTCTGGACCGTCCTCCTGACGGTTCCGTTCGGGTCGTTGGCCCGCGGCGAGGCGGACCTCTGGGACATGAGCCTCGCCTTGCGGGTTTCCGCACGGAACGCGAGCGGAGCCGTCGTGGTGCTCCTTCCGCCCACCGACGAGCGGCAGCGGCTCGACGAAGTTCGGGTCGCGAGCCGCGGGCTCGCTCTGGCGGAGGACGGATCGTCCGTGCGCTTCCGCGTTCCCCCCCGCACCACTCGCCGCGTACGGCTCGACGCCCGGATCGCGGTCGCACGGCCGGAGACGGCCGAACTGCCCGAAGTTCCCCTCTACCCCGCTTTCCCCGACGAACTTCTGCCCTATGCCTCCCCGGCCCCCCTTTTTCCCTCGCGGTCGATTCTCGTGCGCGAATTTCTCGAGCGACACGCGGCGCCGCCGCTGCGCGAAGGCCGGAAGGACCTCGTGCGCGTCCTGCTCGACGTCGTGCGCGCCGAGATCCGTCACCGGCGAAAGGGAAAAACCCTGGTCCTCGACGTCCTCCGCAAACGGGAGGCGAAGCGGATCGGGATCGAGCGAACGTTCGTCACCTTTTTGCGCTGTGCGGGGGTCCCGGCAAGGTTCGTCGAGGGAGTCGACCTCGGGAGCACGACCCGGAAAAAACGCGTTTTCTGGACCGAATTCTGGTACGACGGCAGGTGGTGGTCGGCGAGTGCCTCGCGTGGATGGACCGGTGCTCCCCCCTCTTCCTACGTCGCGCTGGCCCGCGACGGCGAGCGGCCCGTCCGTGTCGAGGGCCCCGTGACGGTGGACTACCGAGTTTCCGGGCTCCGGCTCGTTCCGACACCGAAGGAGGCCACACCGGGTGCGGAGTAACCTCTGGACGAACTTGCTCCTGCTTCTCTGCGTGTCGGGCTGGGTCCCGAGCGTCGAGGCGGGAGAAAAGGAAAAAAACGCCGTCCTCCATCTCGTCCCGGCGAGAGAGCCGGCGCTCGCCACGCTGCTGCTCACGGCGCGGGGTCTCGAAGAGCCGGTCCTGCTCTTCGAGAGCCGCGACCAGGCGGCCCTCGAGCAGGGGATCGCCGGGTGGAAGGGAGAACGTCGCTGCTACCACACGGTGGAGACCTCGCCCACGACGGTCCACGGGCTCGAAAAACTCGCCGGGGGCCGCTGTACCGTGGTGACGGACTTTCTCGCGTTCTCCAAGGAGCTCTGGCCGAGGCCAGCCCGGGCCGTTTTCGTCCGTGCGGAAAGCTACCCGGGCTTGCTCTACGGCGCGACCCTGGCACGGGCTCTCGGCGCGGCGCTCGTTCCGCTCCCCCGGGAGCAACGAACGGTGTCGGCCGAGCTCCTCTCTCCCTGGGCACTCGAGAAGGCTCTGCTCGGGCCCCGCATCGAGTGGGCAGGAGAGAAAGGCAGGACGGAGCTGGTTTCGTGGCGGAACGTGTCGGAGTATTTCCGCCTCCTGCCCCGCAGGGAGTACCCGCTCGCCGTGATCGCAAGCCCGAGAGACCACGAGGGGCTCTTTTCTCCCTCCCACCTCTCCCTCCTGGCTCCCCTCTGGGCCGCTCACCACGGGGCTCCGCTCTACCTCGTCCGTTCCGGCCGAGCGGACGAAATCGAACGCGAAGTCGCCGACTGGTGGGCCCGCCACGACCTCGCGCCGCGCTACCTCCTGCTGGTCGGGGACGAAATCGCCCTGCCCACGCACCGCATCCCCGATCCCGTCCTCGAGGCCGGAGGTCCCGAAGCCAGAGGCGGTGGCACCGTCGTGCGCGTGGAACTTTTCTCGGAACTCGAAAAAGGGAAGCCCGCCGATCTCGTGGTGGGGCGTTTCGTGGCCGAAACCGCTCCGCTCGCGAGCCTCGCGGTGGCCCGGCATTTCCACTTTCCCCGGCCTCGCGTGAAAAAGCCCGTGGTTTTTCTCGCCAACGCCGACGAAATCTTCGCCCTCGGAGAAACGATCTCGAGGACGACCGTGGCGGAGCTCCGCAACGTGTCGATCCCGGTGCGCCTTTTCACCCGGCAGGAGGTCGACCGCGAGCGCATCGAGGCCGCCCTCGCGGACACCGAGGTACTCGTGTGGGAGGGGCATCCTCGCGATCTCACGCTCGAGGAACGGGGGGGTGTGGCGGTCGATCGCACGCCGGAGTTCGTCTTCCTGCAGGGTTGCTACACGCTCGACCGCTCGGACCCCTTCATCCTGCTGGAAAAGGGGACTCGGGCCATCGTGGCCTCCTCGGCCGCGATCTACAGCGCCTCGGGCTCGGCCTTCGCCCGGGCGCTTTTCGACGGCCTCGTCCACGAAAGACTCGACCTCGGCACGGCCGTGCGGAATGCGCGCAACTACCTTTTCGCCCTGGCCGAGCTCAAAAAACGCCGTGGACACCCCGACTGGACGAAAACCCTGCGAGCGGCTCTTGCCTTCGCTCTCTGGGGAGACCCGACGTACCGACCTCCGCTCGAACCCCGCTCGCCGAGCGTCCCGCCGGCGAGCTGGAGGCGGGAGGGGGACCGCCTCGTTCTCGAAATCCCCGGCCCCCGGCTCCCCCCGGTTCGGGTGGGCCGCTACCGTGCTCGGCCGGTTCCCCGCGCCATGCTCGGCGGCCTCCTGCTCAAGGGGGGCGACGAAACGGCCAGGGAGCTCAAGGAGGTTTTCTTCGCCGCCCTGGCCGAGGTCGGGGACGTTCGGGTCGCGTGCCCTCCAGCGGAGGGCTGGGACGTCGTCTCCTACTACGCGCCCCGGACCGCTACCCTCTACGTGCTCGCCCGGCCGGACTGGCGCAAGCTTTCGGCCGCACCCCGCGGCCGGTTTGCCTTTCCCCTCGCACGCCGGAAAGAAGACTGCCCGGAACTCGGTGGGCAGCCGCCGCGGGACGTCAACCCCCCACCCACCACCGCACCACGCAGGTAGCGGCGACCACCCCGCCGAGGTCGGCGAGGAGCCCGGCCGCGAGAGCATGCCGTGCTCGGGCGACGCCGGCCGCCCCGAAGTAGACGGCCAGGACGTAAAAGGTCGTTTCCGTGCTCCCCTGCAACGTCGAGACCAGGTACCCGATCGAACTGTCCGGGCCGTAGGTCGAAAGAATCTCCGCCATCACGCCGTAAGCCCCCGAACCCGAGAGCGGCCGCAAGAGAGCCACGGGCAACGCTTCCGGGGGAAAACCGAGGGGTCGCAGCAAGGGACCCAACACGAGACCGAGCCCCGCAAGGAGACCCGATGCACGGGCCATTCCGGCCGCGACGAGAATGGCGACGAGAAACGGGATGATGCGCACGGCAAGCTCGAAACCTTCGCGCGCACCGCGAACGAGAGCCTCGTAAACGGCCACTCCTCGCGACACCCCGTAGAGAGCGAAAAGGAGCGCGAGAGACGGAAGAAGCCAGTGCGAAGAGAACTCCCGCAGGACCGCGCCCGGCGTCTCCCCGGCACCGAGAGCTCCGACGACGCGAAGGCACGCCCCGGCGAGGAGGGCCGAGACGACGAGAGCGGAAAGCACGCACCCGGCGCGGGAGAAGGGCGCGGGGTCTCCGCCCGCGAGAGGCTCGCCGCTCTCCTCGGCCTTCCGCACCGTTTCGGACGAGACGGAAGGACGACCCGGAGGATCCCCTCCGGGGAAGGGTACGAGCTTTTCGAGAATTTTCGCCGAAACCAGAGCTACGGTCGTCGAAAACGACGTCGCCACGAGAGTGGGGATCCAGATTCCGGCCGGATCGCGGGAACCCAGGGAAGCTCGGAGAGCGATCACCCCGAGGGGGGCGAGCGCGAGGCCCGAGGTGTTCAGTGCCAGGAAGAGAGCCATGGCGTTCGTCGCGACCCCCGGGCAGGGGTTGAGCTTTTCGAGTTCGGCCATGGCCTTGATGCCGAAGGGCGTGGCGGCGTTGCCGAGACCGAGCATGTTCGCGGCGAAGTTGAGGATCATCGCACTCATGGCCGGGTGGTCCGGCGGCACGTCCGGGAAGAGCCTCCGCATCACCGGACGCAAAAGACGCGCGAGGCTCTGCAACGCTCCCGCCTCCTCGAGGACGCGCATCATCCCGAGCCAGAAAGCCATGACTCCGACGAGCCCGATCGCCAGCGTCACGGCGTCCTTGGCCGACTCGACCGAGGCCCGGGAGACGGCCTCCATGTTCCCGGCAAAGGCGCCCCAGAGAACCGATGCCGCCAGAAGGCCGAGCCACACGGCGTTCATGGGAAGCCGGATAGATCGTTTGCCGGACGGGGAGCAAGGGCTCCGCTTGCTCTCGGGGCTCGGGTGTGGTTTTGGACTCCCGCATGAAAGCTTTCGTTTCGCTTCGAGCCGCGCCGATCCTTCTCCTGGCTTTCCTCTGGGGGGCGTGCGGCGACGACGATTCCGCGAGCGGTCCGGCGAGGACGATCGTGTTGAGCGCGGAGACGAACCGACTCAACGCTTACGAGGAGACCGAAGACGGGACGTTCCGCAAGCAGACGGTCATCGAAAACGCCGCTCTCGATCCCAACGGGAGAGACATCAACGGCCAGATCTGTTTCGAACCCCGGAACCCGCGCCGCTTCATTGCCGGCGAGGACACGGGACAGCCGAATCCACCGCCGGGTTGGGGGTACTTCGAACTGCGCGGCACGACCGTCGGCGAGCTTTCGGCCCGCCAGCTCGGAAAACTCACGCCGACCTACCAGTCAGGGGACGACAACGCCGGAGAACTACGGGTGCGGGTTCCTGAGCGACGGGAGGCTTCTCACGACCGACGTGGGCAACCAAGCCTCCGGACCGCCCAACGGCCAGCTCGTCGTCTGGTTCCCGCCTTTCGACGTCCCCGACCCGCGTTACTGCAAGCTCGACGTGGCCATCGGAACGGCGGGCGGGATCGCCGTCGATTCGCAAGACCGCGTCTACGTCGCGAGCGCACGAGGCACGGCCGGAGTGTTGCGATACACGGGTCCGTTTCCGACCTCCGACGATGCAGCGGGGGGCTGCGGCCGTGTGGATGCGACCGGTGCCCCGCTCGCCGATTCCGTCACGCGCGAAGTTTTCCTTCCGGCCGATGGCACCCACCTCGTGACCCCGAACGCCGTCGTGATCGGGCCGCGGGGAACCTTCTACGTCTCGAGCATCCTGAACGGGGTCGTCGCCGAATACGACGCCGAGGGCCGCTTTCTCCGCCGCGTCGTCGAGCCCGTCCCGGGTGAAAGCTTGCCCTTTCCTTCCACGGGCACTCCGTTCGGGCTCGGTGTCGACTCCGGGGGGACCCTCTACTTCGCCGACCTGGGCCTCGTTGTCGGCCCGAGAGGACCCGGACCCGGACCCGGCCAGGGCAGCGTGCGGCGGGTCCGCTTCGACGCGGAAGGGAATCCGCTTCCCCCCGAGACACTCGACCGGGGCTTGAACTTCCCGGACGGGATCGGAATCTGGGAGCCGTAGGAAAGCCGCCGTTTCTCCCTTTTTTCCCGAATCGCCGAGCCATCCGCGATGACCGAGCTCGGACTTTCGCTTCTTCTGGCCTCGTTTCTCCTTCTCCTCGGGGCCTCGGCCGGACGGCTTCGCTTTCTCGCCGTGGAATGCGGCAGCAGCCGCGTGCGGCAGGCCCTGTGTCTCGTCCTCCTTCTCGGCGTGCTCGCCCTCACCGTGGTCCACCCGCTGGTTGCGGGCCTGCCGGGCCCCCGCCCCTTCCGACCGCTCGGGCTCGGAGAGCTTTTCGTGGGGCACTTCGTCCTCGTCGCCTTCCTGGCGGCGTGGTGGCTCGCCACGCGGCGCCCTCCCCTGCGGCGCTTCCTGGTTTGGCCCCGCCGCCGGAGTCTCGAGGCGCTCCGAGCGGGCGTCCGGGCCGGCATCGTGGGTTGGTTTCTCGCCGTGCTCGGAACGGGGACGCTCGCGTCGCTCGTGGGACTCTTCTACTCCGAAGTCTCCCCGCCGGAACCCCCCGAGGCTCTCCTCTGGCTCGTGGGGCTCCCGTTCGCCGAGCGGCTCCTCGTGATCGGTGTGGCCATGACGGTCGAGGAAGCTTTCTTCCGCGCCTTCCTCCAGCCCCGAATCGGGCTCGTGCCCTCGAGCCTCCTCTTTGCCGTCGCGCACTTCAGTTACGGTCTTCCCTTCCTCGTCGTGGGGGTCTCGATCGTGTCTTTCGTCCTCGGCGTCCTCTTTCGCCGGACCCGTCACATCCTGGCCTGCATCATCGCCCACGGGACGTTCGACGCGATCCAGCTCCTGCTCGTCTTGCCGATCCTCGCCCGCTTCGTCCGCTGACGAAGCCGAGCCCCGCCCTGCGGGCCACCTCGGCGAACCACTCCATCCGATCGAGGAACTCCTCGAAGCTCGTGTGGGGGAGGCCGACGTGGAAGGCATCGGCACCGGCCGCTTTCCACGCCTCGATGCGCTCGAGAACCTCTCCCTCCGCCTCGCCCGCACCCACGGCCAAGGGTGCGACGGCAGTCCAACCGCCGAGGCCCGCCCGGCTTCTCTCCTCGCGGCCGAGCCTCGCGAGTTCGCGGAACTCCTCGAGCGAGACCTGCCACGGAATCCAACCGTCGGCTCCCCGAGCTGCCCTCAGCACGGCTCGGCGGCCGTTTCCGCCGACCCAGATGGGCGGCCGGGGTCGCTGGAGGGGACGGGGGTCCACGACCATGTCGCGCCAGCGAAAGAACTCTCCCCCGAAGCTGCTCGTCTCGTTTTCGAGCGCACAGGCGAGCGCGGCGAGAGCCTCGTCCGCGAGCGCTCCCCGGCGCTCGTAGGAGACTCCGAGGGACGAGAATTCCGCCTTGGCGTGCCCCGTCCCCACGCCCAGGATGACGCGGCCTCCCGAAAGCCGGTCGAGTGTCGCGAACGCTTTGGCCAGAACGAGCGGGTGGCGGTAGGCGAGCACCATGACGTGCGAGAGGAGGCGCACCCTCCGCGTTCGAGCCGCGAAGAATCCGAGGGTCGCAATCGGTTCGTACCAGGTGGCGCCCATGGCGGGGACGTGGCTCGCCGGCACCGCCACGTGGTCGCTGCACGTGACCCACGCGTACCCGAACCTGTCGGCGCGCTCGGCGATCCGAAGAAGCTCCCGCGAACCCGCCGCACCCTCCCAGGCACGAGCCCGCGAAGGAACCTGCTGCACGACAGGGGTACCCAGTCCGAACTCCACGCCGGATCCCTTCCCGGAGCGGTCCTATCGGCGCGGCGACGGGAAAACAAGTCCACGTTCCGTCTTGACGAAAGAAAGGGCCCTGTGAAAAGTTGGGGCGCCATGCCGGAACCGACGAAAAAGATCCGACCGATCGTCCCGTTCTTGCGTCTCGAGAACGACGGGCGGGAAGGCACGCTGGTGGGACGGCGGTGCAAGAACTGCGGAGCGGTGTACTTCGGGGCCCGCGTCGCCTGCGCCAAGTGCACCGAGCCCGGTCCCTTCGAGGAAATCCCGCTGAGCCGGCGCGGGACGCTCTGGACCTACTCGATCGTCCACCAGTCCTTCCCGGGGATCCCGACGCCGTACGTCGCCGCCATCGTCGACCTCCCCGAAGGTATCAGCGTGCGCTGCAACCTCGTCGACGTCGAGCCGGACCCGAAGAAGATCCGCTTCGGGATGCCCGTGGAAATGATCACGAGGAAAGTGCGCGAGGACAAGGACGGGAACGACGTCATTGCCTTCTTTTTCCGGCCCGTTCCGGAAACGGAGCGCAGCGCGACGGAGGGCGGAGCATGAGAGACGTTTACGTACTGGGCGTTGGAATGATCAAATTCGGGAGGTATCCCGAAAAGGACGTGGCGGAGCTCGGAGCGGAAGCGGCGATGCTCGCGCTCCGGGACGCGGGTCTGGGCATCCGGGACATCCAGTTTTTCGCGAGCGGCAACCTGTTCCAGGCGCACGCGATGGTCGGGCAGCGCATTCTCCAGCAGCTCGGCCAGACGGGCATACCCGTGGTGAACGTGTCGAACGCTTGCGCGACCGGGTCGACCGCTCTCCGGGAGGCTTACCTCGGGGTCGCCACCGGCCTTTACGACATCACCCTTGCCGTGGGTTCGGAACAGATGGGAAAAGCGGGGCTCCTCGGCGGCGGAGGCCGCGGGGAGAGCGTCGAGGGCATTCTCGGGAGCGGGCTCATGCCGGCCGTTTTCGGCCAGGCCGGCGTCGAGCACATGCGGAAATACGGGACCACGATCGAGCAGTTCGCTCTCGTGTCCGTGAAAAATCACCGCCACTCGACGAAAAACCCGCTCTCGCAGTACCAGGTGGAAGTCGGCCTCGAGGACGTGCTGAACGCCAGGATGGTCGCCTACCCGAACACGCTCTACATGTGCTGTCCCACGGGGGACGGCGCAGCGGCCGTCGTCCTGGCCTCGGAGTCGGTGCAAAAACGCAAGGGGCAGCACAAACCGGTGAAAATCGCCTGCTCGGTCCTGACTTCGGATCCCTGGACCGAACGCGACCTTTCGTTTCCGGACGTGAACACGCTCACGCGCAACGCGGCCCGCGAAGCGTACGAGAAAGCGGGCGTGGGCCCGGAGGACCTGGATCTGGTCGAGCTCCACGACTGCTTCGCCACGGCGGAGCTCCTCCACTACGAGAACCTGGGCCTCTGCCAGGAAGGCGAAGGCGGCGTGCGGCTCGAGGAGGGATGGTTCGACCACGGGGGCAAGATTCCCGTCAACGTGAGCGGTGGGCTCCTCTCCAAGGGGCATCCCCTCGGGGCCACCGGAGTCGCCAACGTGACGGAAATCGTCCACCACTTGCGGGGAACGGCGGGAGACCGGCAGGTGGAGGGAGCCCGAGTGGGGCTTGCTCACGTGATCGGTCTCGGCTCGGCCTGCACGATCCACATCCTCACGTCCTAGAGGAAGGCACGGGCGGACCCGGGCTCCGCGTCGCGGGCTCCACCCGGATCGCGCGCCCCCGCCACGGGGCAGCCGACGAGGGGGAGGTCCGGGGAGCGTCTCTTCCGGAAACGCCTCCCCGGACCTTTCGGGGGGACCGATCTACTCGGTCGACTCCGTTTCCCGATCCGGGCAGGAGCGCACGCAGTCGGCGAGCGAACTCGCGCAGTTCCTCATCCCGTCCCGGTGCGAGTCGCGGCAGGGGCGGAGACACTCGTGCAGAGCACGGCGTGCCTCGAGGCACTCTTCGGACCGCGGGTCCTCCTCGCACGCGCTACGCAGGGCGTCCCGCAAGTCCTCGCAGCCGCCGACGCACGCTTCGGTTGCTTCCCGCACGGCTTCGCGACACTCCTGCATCGCGGCACGGCAGCGACCGACGCACTCCGGATCCTTCGGAGGCAGGGGCTCCCGCTCGGGACACTCCGTCAAGCAGGTTCGAGCGTTCGCGAAACAGTCGTGGAGAGCAATGCGCAGACTCCGAGCGCACTCTCCTCCGCAGCCCCGGGCTTCGGCCCGTGCCCTGCGGCATTCCTCCGAGCGCGGGTTTTCCGAGCAAGCCGCTCTCGCAGCCTCGAAAAGGTCGGCACACTCCGCCCGACAGAGCCGGGCGTCGGCGTGCGCGTCGTGCAGGCACTGCCGGAGCGCGTGCTTGCAATCCAGGCGGCAGAGCGGGTCTTTCGGCGTATCCGGCCCTGCGTGGGCCCAGCCTACGAGAACGGCCGAAGCCAGAGCCAAAAGGCAAACTTTCCTGAGCGACATGTTTTTTTCTCCTTCTTCCGAGAGAGTTCTCGGCCCCCTTTGGAAACAGCGACCCGACCTCGTGCTCGCCGGGCGGGCCCCGTTGGGACTGCTCCATGATTTTGGATTCTTATCCCACATTCTTGGTAATGCAAGCCAAAAATTATCCCTGGCTTCCTTCCGCGCCCGCGAGTCCGGAACGCGGCTCGAGCGACTCCGGTATCCAGAGCCGGAAGGTCGTGCCCTCCCCCGGCACGCTCCGCACCGAAACCTCGCCGCCGAGGAGCGCAACCAGACGCTGGACGATGAAAAGACCCAGTCCCACGCCCCCCGCCCCCTTTCCCCTTCGACCCCGGAAGAACGGGTCGAAAATCCGGCGGAGGTCCTCCGGCGCAATTCCGGGTCCCGTGTCCACGACCCGGAACTCCACCCCACCGTCCCGACGCTCGACCTCGAGCCTCACGCTCCCTTCCTCGGTGTACTTGACGGCGTTCGTCGCGAGGTTCCGCAACACGATCTCGAGCTTGGTCGGATCCGTGTGGACGGGGGGGAGGTCTCCCGAAACCGCCAGCTCGAAACGAACCGCACGCCCCTTCGCGAGCTCGAGGACGGAGGCTTCGACGTCCGCGAGGATCTCCGGGAGGCGGACCTCGCGGACTTCCACGGGCAACTGGCCCCGCTCGAGCCTCTGGAGGTCGAGCGTGGCGTTGACGATTCCGAGGAGCTCCCGCGCGTTGCGTTCGATGCGACCCACCCACGCGCGCTCTTCGGTGCCGAGATCCGACTCGGCGAGCATCCCCGCGTAACCCAGGATCGCGCCCAGCGGGTTCCGAAATTCGTGCGCGACCGTGGCCACGAACTCGGACTTCCTACGGTTGGTCTCCTCGAGGTCTTCGAAGAGCTCCTGGTTTTCCCAGGCGAGGGTGGCCATTTGCCCGAGTGCCAGCCCGAGCCGCTCTTCGGCTGCCGTGAAAGGTTCCGCACGGGTTCGGCGGCACACGGAAAGAATGCCGAGAAGCTCCTCTCCGCGCCGCAACGCGATCCCGAGCGCGACGCGAATCCCGAAGCCCCGAGCCAACCGCATCCACCCCGGATGCCCGAGTTCCTCCGTCCGAATCTGCGCGACGCCACGCTCCCTCAAGCCCGTCGATCCTCACCGCTCCCGGCCGAAACCGAAGCACCCCCATCGTCTCCCGCTGGCTTTCGGAATACCCGTAGGATGCCTTCACGACGAACCCCTCGGTACCTCCTTCGGGGACCAGGAGGTGGGCCGTGTCGGCGCGGAGGATGCTCGCGGCCACTTCGCAGAGGTCCTCGAAGAGGCTCGCGCGCCCGATCGAAGCTACGAGCCTTTGCCCCGCGTAGGCGAGACGGCTCGCGAGATCCGCCTCGAGAGCGAGGTTGCGCTCGAAAGCAAAAAGTTCCCGCCGCACGCGGTCGCCGCGCGCCGCACCTCCGGACCCGAGCAGCGCGGCGACGAGGGTGCCGATGAGCTGGTGGGGCGGTGCAGCTCCCGAGATCGACCCGTCCCGAGAGATGGGCGAGCGTGACGTAAAGGCCCACCGTGAAAAGGCCCGAGACGTACTGGAAGCCTGGATGCCAGGGGAAGAAAAGGGCCGTCGAAAGGAGCTTGATCGCGAGGATCAAGGCCACGCCGCTCACGGTGGAAGTAGGCAAGAACACCTGGAAAGCGGTCGTAACCGTGAAGACCACGTCCGCCGCGAAGGCGATCCATTCGGCCCGCGACCGTAGCCGCCCACGAACCAGGAGCACGACCCACACCGGTACGCCGAGCTGGATCAGGTAGGGGGCTATCTGCAGCCAGGGCATGTCGGGACGTCGGAAAAAGTCGAAGGCGAAGTAAAAAAGCGTCACGACAAAAACGACACGAGCCGCCGGCTCGAGGTTCTGTGCGACGGCTTCCTGCCGGAACTCGGCGTAGGACGCGGGCAGTTGCCTCCCACCCACCGACCATTCGGTTCGAGAGCGCGGGCTCATCTTTTTCCCGCTTCCGTCCGCCCGCTTCCGAGACAGGCCCGAGCCAGGTCCCGGGACACGAAAAGGCCGGGCCGCAGTTCCCGGTAGTGCTCGCCCGCGAACCGGTGAAGATCCCCGAGGAATTCGCGACTCCCGTGTCCCCAGACCTCCCCCCGGAGATCGAGGTAGAGGATCGCCCTTCCCTTTCCGGCCTCGCGGATCACGTCGTCCATCGCCACCTCCGCCACCCAGGGGAAGAGAAAGGGATACCCTCCGAGCGGCTCGAGACCGGTGAAGAAGTACACGTAGGGATCGGACGGGTACCAGCCGAGCCTGGTCCCGGGAAGACAGGCAAGCGGCCGAAGCCAGGCCGCTCGCCTCTCGTAGCGGCCGAAATTGCTTTCGTAGTCGAGCCGAGAGCGCAAGGAGAAAAGTTGCATGGCACTTGCGGTAGCAAGCCACCCGAGAAGGAAAGCAAAAAACATGCGCAAGACGTGCCTCCCGGGCCCCCGAAACACCGAAACGCCGCCGACGGCGAGCCGAGAGGCCGAATAAAGCGCGAGCAACACGAACGGCGAGGCGCGAAATCGCTCGTTGCCGAAAAGCGAAAGCTCCAGGACCGCCACGGCATAAATCCAGACAGCGGCAAAAAACCGCCGCTCCAACAGCATCGCGACGAGCAACCCGAGGACGGCGACCCGGAAAAAGCCCCCCGTGAACCAGGCTCGATCGGGGAAGCGAAGGGGTACCCAGTGCGTATGCCACCACTGCGCGTCCACCAGGCCCAGGCCGGAAGCCGCGGTCCCGAGCGCTCGCTCCCACGGCGAGGAGACGACCCAGACGTACCGGGCGTAAACTTCAGCATTGAACCGGACGGCGTCGTCCCAGAACTCGCTCGAGGCGCCGCTCCCCACGAGCCGCATCGAACCCGCCAGTAGAACGAAAAGAAAGGCCAGGACTCCGTGAGCGCCGGCGCGACGCGACCGGAGAAACAGGGCGAAGAAGACCGCACCGGAGACAAGCAGCGTGAGGGGGTCGTTCCAGAAAGCGAGCCCTGCGATTCCACCGAGGAGGAGCCCCCCTCGCGGAGTTCTCGCTTCCTTTTCGGCCCAGGAGAGCCCGAGCACCGTCAGCGGAAAAAGAAACGCGGCGGAAAAGACCGGATGGACGGCCATGTTGCCGTAGTAGAAAGGCGCGAGGAGTCTCCAGAGAACCGCCGTGAGGCCGACCGCAAGACGATGCCGCGAAAGGGCGAGCGCGAGGCCGAAAGCCATGGTCTGGAAGCCGAGAACCGAGAGTCGGTAAACGCCCACGGACGGACCGGCGGTCAAGCCGCTCCACGCGAGCCAGTCGTAAACGAACGGAAAGTGGTGGGAGAAGACGTCCCGGTAGAGAGTCCGCCCCCGGAGCAAGAGCGTCGCTACCGCGAAGCTGTCCCCCTCGTCGACGAAGGTGTTCCAGTAGAGAAAAGGCAAACCGAGGACGAACGACGCGGCAACCAGGACGGAGCCCGAGACGGCCGCAGCCAGCTCCGTCCGCCTAGGAGGCAACGTCGCACCCCGGGTTCGGCGAAATCCCCGGAAAGCGGAGCCGAGCTCCCGGTAAACCCGAGTGCCATCCTCTCCGGGGAACTTGCTCCGTGCGGAGAGAGCGCTTTCCGGGGAAGACTTCTTCCCCGGAAAGCCACGGAGTTGCGGGGGAAGGATTTGAACCTTCGACCTTCGGGTTATGAGCCCGACGAGCTACCGGACTGCTCCACCCCGCGTCGACGGCCCATCTCATAACCGCCCCGGCACGACAAGTCAACGCGGCTCCCGACCCGATCGTCGGCGGGCGAGCCGCCGCAAGGCCGCGACCTCCTCGGCGGAGAGGTGACGCCACCGGCCGGGAGGAAGAGTCCCCAGACGCAGAGGACCGAAACGGATGCGGCGGAGCTTGAGGACCGGATAGCCGAGGGCGCGGCAGAGCCTTCGCACCTCGTGCCGTCTCCCCTCGGTCAGAACCAGAGAAATCCAGCTCTTGCCGTCCCGGGCCTTCCGCAAAGCCGCCCTCCGGGCACGCAGAAGCTCGCCGTCCACGCGAACACCACGACACAAACGCTCGAGGTCCTCGGGGCGGGGCGTCCCTTCGATCTTGACCGCGTACTCCCTCTCGACCTCGAAGCTCGGATGCAGGAGAGAATGGGCCAGATTCCCGTCGTTCGTGAGAAGGAGAAGGCCGGAGGACTGTACGTCGAGCCGTCCCACCGGAAAGACGCGCGCAGGGAAGCGTCCGAGAAGATCGAGCACGGTGGGGCGTCGCTCCGGGTCCGCTACCGTCGTGACGACCCCCCTCGGCTTGTGGAGCAGGACGTAGACCCGCGAGCGCACGGGCCGAAGGAGCCGGCCGTCGAGCGTGATCCGGTCACGGCCAGGAACGACCCTCGTGCCGAGTTCCCGGACCACCCGGCCGTTGACCCGTACCCGCCCGGCCAGAAGGAGTTCCTCGGACTTCCGGCGAGAAGCCACGCCGGCGTCACGCAGGAGCTTCTGGAGGCGAATTCCCTCCCTCCTCCTGCGAGGGCTCGTGTCCTTGCTCGGCTCCATGAGTTTCACCGCTCCTCAACGGCGGTAGATCCGCGAGGCTCCGAAGACCGAACTGCTCGAGAAACGCATCCGTCGTCCCGTAAAGAAGGGGGCGCCCCACCGTCTCCTTCCGCCCGCAGATCCGCACGAGCCCCCGTTCGACGAGCCCCGCGAGAACCCCCTCCACGTCCACGCCCCGGATTTCCTCGATCTCCGCCCGCGTGATCGGCTGCCGGTAGGCCACGATCGCGAGCGTTTCGAGAGCTGCCCGCCCGAGCCGACGGGGCCTTTCCCGGAAAAGGGCCCGAACCCAGGCCGCGTTCTCCGGCGCCGTCCTGAGCTGGAAACCGCCCGCTACCTCCTCGAGGCGAATCCCTCGCCCGGCTTCGGCGTACTCCGAGGCGAGCTCGCGAAGAACCCGCCGAACCGAGGACGCCGACTCGCCGGTGAGCTCGGCGAGCCTGCGGTCGGAAAGAGGCTCGGGGCTCGCGAAAAGAAGGCTTTCGACGACCGACCGCAACCGTCCTTCCTCGAGCTTTTCTTCACGCTCGTGGTTCTCGTTCATGCTCCCCCTCGTATTCCGGAAGCAGGTCCACCCTGACACGGGAAGGGTCGTCCACCGCGAGGACGAGAACGATCGGCCCGAGCGGCTCCGGTTGCTCGGCGGCGACCGCCCCCAGCCGGACGAGCTCGAGCACGGCGAGAAACGTGACGACGAGCTCGAGCCTCGTCCACGATCCTTCGAAAAGCGAGTCGAAGGTGAGCCTGCGCCTCGCGGCGAGCGCCCCGAGAACGAGCCGAACGCGATCCCTCAACGACACGCGTTCGCGTTCGACGCGGTGCACGGGAGCGGCCCGCGTCCGTTCGAGGACCCGCCGGAAGGCATCGAGAAGTTCCCAGACGGAAACCTTCGTGGGACCCGGCTCCGGTTCTTCCGCCTCCTCGGCGTCGGGGCGCGGGAACACCTCCTGGTAGAGCTGGGGCCTCCCCGCCAGAATGCTCGCCGCTTCCCGGTAACGCTGGTACTCGAGAAGCCTGCGGACGAGCTCGGTCCGCGGGTCCTCCTCTCCGTCTTCGGCGGCCGCTCCCGACGGCTCTTCCGGAAGCAACATCCTCGACTTGATCAGGAGGAGCGTGGCGGCCATGACGAGAAATTCCGCCGCCACGTCGAGCCGTAGCTCCTCCATGAACTCGAGCACCTCGAGGTACTGCTCGGTGATGCGAGCGACGGGAATGTCCGTGATCTCCACCTCGTTTTTCTTGATCAGGTGAAGCAGGAGGTCGAGCGGGCCGTCGAACACGTCGAGGCGGAACTCGGGCCTCGGATACGTCTCGGGGGAATCTCCCCAGGTTTCTCTTTCTTCGTCGTTCACGTCCCCTCCTCCGCGAGCCCCACCGCACGGCGGACCTCTCGCATCGTCGCCCCCGCCACCTCGGCCGCCGCGCGCGCCCCGGCCTCGAGGATCCGATCCACCTCCCGGGGCTTGCCTTGCCACTCTTCCCTTCTCTTCCGGATGGGTTCGAGGTCCTCGAGAACGTGGCGAATCATGATCCGTTTGCATTCGAGACAACCGATGCCGGCCGTGCGGCAGCCGCGGACGACGTAGTCGATCTCCTCGGGCGTGCAGTAGATCCGGTGCAGCCGGAAGGCGGGGCAGTCTTCGGGCTCCCCCGGGTCGTTCCGGCGCACCCGCCTGGGGTCCGTCGCCATCTTCTCGAGCTTCCGCGTGACGTCCTCGGGGGCGTCGGAGAGAAAGACGGCGTTTCGGAGACTCTTGCTCATCTTGCGGCCGTCCGTGCCGGGCAGCTTCGGGGCTTCGGTCAGAAGCACCGCCGGCTCGGGAAAGACGGGCCGGTAGGTTCCGTTGAAACGACGAGCGATCTCGCGCGTGAGCTCGATGTGCGGAGCCTGGTCGATCCCCACGGGGACCGCGTCCGCTTTGTAGAGAAGCACGTCCGCGGCCTGGAGGACCGGGTAGCCGAGAAGCCCGTAGGGGAGCCCGACCACCTCGCTCTCGTCCTCGGACCGAAGAAGCCCGAGATCCCGGGCCTGCTCCTTCACGGTCGGGTTGCGAACGAGCCACGGGGTGGGGGTCACCATGGCGAGCAGCAGAAACAGTTCCGCGTGCTCGGGCACCTGCGACTGCCGGAAGAGCGTCACCTTGTTCGGGTCCAGGCCCGCGGCGAGCCAGTCCACGACCATTTCTCTCGAAAGCTCGAGCAAGCTCTCCTCGACGGGTCCGGTGGTGAGCGCGTGCCAGTCGGCCACGAAAAAGTAACAGCGGTGAAGCTCCTGCAGCCGGACCCAGTTTCTCAGCGCTCCGTGGAGGTGCCCCAGGTGGAGCCGCCCGGTGGGGCGCATACCGCTCACGATCGTGCCCATGAACTCAGAGGAAAAGCCGCAAAAGCGTCCTCACGACGGGTCCGAGAATCCGGTCGAGAACGTCGGTGGCAAGCAGAAGAACGACGAACAACATACCGTAGGGCTCGAGCCTGGCCAGGGCTCTCGCGGGCTCGCGCGGCAGGAGCCCCACGAGTACCCGACCGCCGTCGAGGGGGAGGATGGGGAGGAGGTTGAACGCCCCGAGGACGACGTTCACGACGACGGCAGCCTGAAGGAGCAGCAGCAGGATCTGCACCAGGCCCGCGGCCGTGCCTCCGAGTCCCGGGGGAATCCACCCGGGCAACACGTGCAGAAGGACCCCGCACACTGCGGCAAGACAGAAGTTCACGAACGGCCCTGCGGCCGCGACGAGCACCATTCCCGGCCTACGCGGCCGCAGGAGAGCGAAGTTGACGGGTACGGGCTTCGCCCACCCGAACACGAAAGGCGCACCGAAAAGAACGAGAAAGAGGGGGACGATGACCGTCCCGAGCGGATCGACGTGGGGCCACGGGTTGAGCGTCAGCCTCCCGGCCCGTGCCGCCGTAGGGTCGCCGAGCCGGTACGCCACGGCCCCGTGGGCGACCTCGTGCAGGACGACGGCGAAAACCAGGGGCAGAAGCCAGAGAAGGACGTGGGAAAGCGACGAAAGCACGCGCCGAGGTTAGCAAAAACGGGATCGAGCCGCGAGGTTCAGCCCCGGGGGTGGAATCTCCTGTGAACTTCCCGCAAGTGCTCGGGGGCCACATGGGTGTAGATTTGGGTCGTCGAGACGTCGGCGTGCCCGAGCATGAGTTGCACGGCCCGCAGATCGGCCCCTCCCTCGAGGAGATGCGTCGCGAAGGCGTGCCGGAGCCCGTGCGGCGAGAGCTTCCCGCGAAGACCGCGCTGGCGAGCCCTTCGCCGCAAGGCGAGCCAGAAGGCTTGCCGGGAAAGCGGCCTCCCGCTCGGCCCCGGGAACAGGTAGGGGCTCAACCGCCCGCGCAAGAGCTCCGCCCGAGCGTGCTCGAGGTAGCAGCGCAGCCGCGCTGCCGCTTTCCGTCCGAGCGGCACGGCCCGCTGCCTGCGCCCCTTTCCCGTCACGACGACGAAGCCCTCCTGCTGGTTCACCTGCTCGGTCCGGAGCCCGACGAGCTCGGAAACCCTGAGCCCGCACGCGTAGCCGAGCTCGAGCATGGCCGCGTCCCGACAGGCCAGGGCGTCCTCGTGAGGCAGGTCGAGAAGCCGTTCCATCTCCCCGACCGAGGGGACCCTCGGCAACTTGCGGCCGAGGCGCGGGGCCCGAAGATCGCGAAGCGGGTTGGTCGCGAGTTGCCCCTCGCGAACGAGGAAACGGAAAAAGCCCCTGAGGCTCGAGAGTACCCGGGCACGGCTCCGCGCAGAAAGCCCTCGGCGCTCGAGCTCCTGGAAAAAGCCGAGCAGATCCGCCCACTCGAGCTCGGAAAGCCGAGCCGGGCCTCGCTCCTCGAGGTAACGGGAGAATTCCGCCAGGTCACGGGCATAGGCCTCGACCGTCGCCCGGGAAAGGCCCCGCTCCCCGGCCAGGTGGAGGAGGTAGCGATCGAGCGCCGAGTCCACCGTTGCGCTCATGCACCGCCTCCGCCGGCGGCTTCGAGCCGTGCGAGGAGCACCTCCCGGATCTCCTCGAGACGTGCCCGGTCCTCGATTTTGCCGCCCCGGTGGTCGGTCACGTAGAAAACGTCGAGAACCTGGTCGACGTTCGTCGTGACCTTCGCGAGGTGCACGGAGAGGCCCAGGTGGTAGAGCGTGTTCGTGATCAGGTAGAGGAGGCCCCTGCGGTCCTGCGTGAACACGTCGAGGACGGTGTACTGGTCGGACACCCGGTTGTCGACCTGCACGTCCGTACCCACCCGTGGAACCACCTTTTGTGCCCACGGAGGGGGTGTCTCCCGAGCGCGGAGAAGCTCCTCCACCTCGACCTCGCCGCGCAGAACGCGCACGAGGTCCCGCCGAATCCGCTCCCAGCGCTCGTCGAGCGCCTCGTCCCCGGCGTCGTGGGAAACGCGGAACACGTCGAGGACGCGGCCGCTCCGGCTCGTCGTGATCTGAGCACCCAGGATGTTGCGGCCGTGGGCCGCGAGCACCCCCGTGATCGTGGCAAAAACGCCCGGCCGGTCGGCCGTGACGACCGTGAATTCGCTGAACTCCCAGCGCGGGAAGTGCCGCACGTCGGTCACCAGAGCTTCGCCGAGCCCGCGGCGCCAGAGACCGAAGTGACGCGGGATTCTCTCTTCGGGCGTGGCGAGAAAGTAGCGGTCGGGCATGTCGCCGAGAAACTCCTCGACGGCTCGCGGGTCCGCGCCGCCCGTCCGAAGCCGCTCCCCGACCCTTTCCCGAATGCGCCCCACCCTGGCTTCTTGCGACTCCTCGACGAACCGGCCGGTTTCGAACACCTCGAGCGCGCTGCGATACAGCTCGGAAAGCAGGAGGTCCTTCCAGCTGTTCCAGACCTGCGGACCCACGGCCCGCATGTCGGCGAACGTGAGCAGGTAGAGCATCCGCAGCGTTTCCGGATCGCCGACCCGCCGCGCGAAGCCCGCCACCAGACGCGGATCGTGGATGTCGCGACGCTGCGCGAGGTGAGACATCAGGAGGTGGTAGCGCACGAGAAACTCGAGCTGGCGGCTGCGGTCCGGATCCAACCCGAGCCGCTCGGCTACCGCTCGGGCGAGCCGCGCCCCCCGCTCGGAGTGACCTCCCCCTTTGCCCTTCCCCACGTCGTGCAACAGGATTCCGAGGAAGACGATCTCGATCGCGTCCACCTCGCGTACGACCTGGGTCAGGAGCGGGACCTCGTCCCGGTACTCCCCGTCCCGGAGCCGCTCGAGCTCGCGAACGCCCATGAGCGAATGCTGGTCCACGGTGTAGATGTGGTAGAGGTCGTGTTGCACCATGCAGAGGAGCTCGCCGAACTCCGGCAGGTATGCCCCGAGGACTCCGAGCCGATGCATCTCGGCGAGCGTCTCGTAGACGTCGACCTTCCAGCGCAGGATGTCGAGGAACACCTGCGCCGCTTCCGGAGAGCGCCGCAGGCGGTCGTCGATACGGTCCAGGTGGGCGCGGACGAGCCGCTTCGCCGCGTTGGAAAGCCTGACCCCGTGCCTCTGGCAGTCCCGGAACACCCGCAGCAGTTCCACGGGATCGCGCCGGAAAAGCTCGGCGTCCCGGATCCAGAGTTGCCCCGTCCGAATCCGGACGCCGGGGCGCACGTCCCGGCCCACGAGCTGCCCCAGCGTGCGGTACGGTCGCGGGTGCTCCTGGGAAAGCTCGATCATGTCGAGCGCGAAGCGGTGGACGGTCGCGGCGTGCAGGTAGTAGGTCCGGAGAAACCGCTCGACCCCCTTGAGTTCGGGCGTGTCCTCGAAACCGAAGAGCGGTGCCATTTTTTCCTGGTACTCGAAGGTGAGCTGGTCGAGGTGCCTCCCCGAGGAGAAATGGAGCTCGTTGCGCACCCGCCAGAGGAAATCGCGGGCCTCGAGCACCTCCCGGAGCTCCCTTTCGGTCAGAATTCCCTTCCGTACCAGGTCTCGGAGGTCCTCGGCGTGGTAGACCACGCGGGCGATCCAGAGCGCGGTGTGGAGGTCGCGGAGCCCGCCCTGTCCTTCTTTCACGTGCGGCTCGAGAAGGTAGACGGAGTCCCCGTAGCGATGCTGCCTCTCGTGGAACTCTTCGATCTTGCGGCGGACGAACTCGCGGGGAGCCCGCTTCCAGACCGATCGCTCGAGCATCCTCGTGAACTCGTCGTAGAGCTCCCGATCGCCGCAGAGAAACCGGAGATCGAGCAGCGCGGACTTGACCTTCGGGTCCTGCGACGCGAGCCGGACGCAGTCGCGGAAGTTCCGCAGCGCGTGGCCGACTTCCATCCCCGTGTCGAAAAGAGCGTAGAGGATTTTTTCCGTCACGGTTTCCGTGAAAGGGTCCAGGCGTCTCGGGAAGAGGACGAGAAGGTCGATGTCCGAACAGGGGTTGAGCTCCCCCCTGCCGTAACCGCCCTGTGCGATGACCGCGAGTCTCTGGCCGAGCCTGGGCTCCTTCTCGAGGTAACGCCGGGCGGCGTCCTCGTAGAGTGCCACGACCAGGCGGTCGACCGCCTCGGTGAAGGCGCGTACGATCTCGGTCCCGCTCGCGCCTTCCCGGTGGCGCCGGAAGAGAAGTGCGCGGACCTCCTGCACGTACGCGCGTGCCGCCGCACCCGGCCGCCCGTCGAGACGCAGAGGCGGCAGGTCGGCCGGAAACCCCGGAACGGCCGGAGGGCGGACGCCCGCTTGCAGGTTCAGGTCGTTCATGGAGCCCCATTTTCCGGGAGCGGCCGCGCCCCGTGCAAGCCCGCGGGCTTTCCCGATCGTGGCGGGATTCCGCCGCACCCGAGCGACGCACGCCGGGCCGGCCGCCCCCGGTCTCGTCCTTCCCTCCTCAAGTTTCGCCCCGGGCACGGCGGGAGAGTTCTTCGAGGCGCAAGAGCGCCTCGAGAGGGGTGAGCTTCGTCACGTCGAGACGGGCCAGGTTCTCCCGCAGCTCCTCCGCCCGACCGTCGAAGAGCGCGAGCTGTCTCGGAGGTGCCGTCCTGGACGTGCCCTCGCGCTCGAGCCGTGCCAGCACTTCCCGGGCCCTTTCGACCACCGCCGAGGGGACGCCGGCCAGCCGCGCCACCTCGATTCCGTAGCTCCGGTTCGCGGGACCGTCGACGATGCGGTGCAGGAACACCACGTCCCCCTTCCACTCCTTGACCGCCACGGAAGCGTTCCGAATCCGGGGCTTGTGCCGCGCCAGCTCGACGAGCTCGTGGTAGTGTGTCGCGAAGAGCACGAGGGGGCGCTTCGGGGAATCGTGCAGGAACTCCGCCACGGCCCAGGCGATGGAAATTCCGTCGAACGTGCTCGTCCCGCGCCCGATCTCGTCGAGGATGGCGAGGCTTCGCTCTCCGAGCTCGGAGAGGATGGTGGCCGTCTCGCGCATCTCCACCATGAAGGTGGATTCGCCCGCGGCCAGGTTGTCGGAAGCACCGACGCGCGTGAACAGGCGGTCGACGACGCCGATCCTCGCTTCGGAGGCGGGGACGAAGGAGCCCATCTGGGCCAGAAGCACCGTGAGAGCCACCTGCCGCAGGTACGTCGATTTGCCGGCCATGTTGGGACCGGTCACGACCACGATTTGCCTCTCTTCCGGGTCGAGCCGGCAGTCGTTCGGGACGAACGCGCCGGGCGGCAGGACCGCTTCCACGACGGGATGCCGGCCGTCCCGGATCTCCACGACGCGTTCTTCGACGAGCTGTGGCCGGACGTAGCGCCGTGCCTCGGCCACGGCCGCGAGCCCGAGCAGCACGTCGAGCTCGGCCAGCGCCGCGGCACTCGCCGCGATTTCCCGCTCGTGCCGTGCCGCGCTCGCCACGAGCTCCCCGAACAGCTCTCGTTCGAGAGCGAGGAGCTTCTGTTCGGCTCCGAGGACCTTGCGCTCGTACTCCTCGAGCACGGGCGTCACGAACCGCTCCGCCCCGGCCAGGGTCTGCTTGCGGCGGTAGTCCGGCGGAACCAGGTGGAGGTTGGGCTTCGTCACCTCGATCGTGTAACCGAACACCTGGTTGTACCGGATCTTGAGAGACGCGATTCCCGTCCTCTTTCGCTCGGCCGCCTCGAGCTCGCCGATGCGTGCCTTTCCCGACCGCGCCAGCTCCCGCAGCTCGTCCACCTCCGCGTGGTAACCCGTCCGGATCGTTTCCCCGGGTTCCTCCGAAAGCGCCGCGCGGATGCGAGCCCGGAGCTCCGGCAGCGCGTCGAGCCTCGACCGGCACGCGGCAAGAAGCGGCGGCAAAGGCTCCGCGGCCGCGAGATGCCCGGCGAGGGTTTCGATGCGCTCGAGCGAGCCGGCGAGTCCGAGGAGATCCCGCGGGACCACCCTCCCGCTCGCGAGCCGCCCCGAAAGGCGCTCGAGGTCGCCGAGACCCCTCAGCGTTTCCCGGATTTCCTCTCTCCAGCCGGGCCGCTCGAGGGCGAACTCGACGGCGTCGAGCCGAGCTCCGATGGCCCCCGCGTCGACCAGAGGGGCGAGGAGCCACCGCCGCAAGAGCCGGCCGCCCATCGGCGTCTCCGTCCTGTCGAGAACCCACAGGAGCGAGCCCCGGAACTCTCCCCGACCCGTGCGCAAAAGCTCGAGGTTTTTCTGCGTGGCTTCGTCGACGCGAAGGACCCCGCGGCCTTCGTCCACGGGAGCCCTGAGATGGGAGAGGCCGGCGCGGTGGGTACGCTCGAGGTAGCGGAGGACCGCACCGAAGGCCGCCCTCGTGCCCGGGCCCACCCGCTCGATCCCCTTCTCCGCGAGCCATCCGCCTCCGCGGGTCTCGTCGAAAAACTCCCGCGCAAGCACCGTGGAAACCCAGGGGCCCGGAACGCACGGGGTCTCGCCTTCGGGGACGAGAAGCTCGGCGGGAAGGCACCGTGCGAGCTCGTCCCGGAGCCGAGCTTCCCCCTCCCCGCACGTGTGGCGAGTTTCCCCGGTCGACACGTCGACGAGAGCGAGACTCCACTCGTCGCCTTCCCGGAAGAGCGCCGCGAGGTAGTTCGGCCGCTTCGGGTCGAGGCACTCCTCTTCGGTCACGGTTCCCGGCGTGACGACCCGAACGACCTCCCGTGCCACGAGCCCCTTGGCCTCCGACGGATCCTCGACCTGCTCGCAGATCGCGACCTTGAGCCCCGCGGCGAGAAGGCGCGCGATGTAGGGCTGGGCGGCGTGGTAGGGAACGCCGCACATCGGCACGGGGTTTTCCTCGTTGCGGTTGCGGGTCGTGAGCGCGAGGTCGAGAAGCTCGGCCGCCCGCTCCGCGTCCTCGAAGAAAAGCTCGTAGAAATCCCCCAGCCGAAAAAAAAGCAGCGCGTCCGGAAACTCCCGTTTCCAGCGCAGGTACTGCCGGAGCATCGGAGTGAGCTTCTGCACCGCGCTCGCCGCCCCCCGCGTTTTCCGCCCCCCGTCCGGGCTCACACTTTCTTGCGCTTGCGCTCGATGTAGTCGACCAGCAGGTATTCGCCCAGGCGATCGGGACGGGTGTAGAAAGCCCGTCCCTTGTTGATTCGCGTCATCTGCTCGACGAAGGCTCGGAGGCTCGGGCTGTCGTCGAGCATGAAGGTATTGATCGTGACCCCCTTGCGCGTCACGCGGTCCACTTCCTTCAGGGTTTCCTGGGCCGCACGCATGCTGATGCCGCCGAAGGAAAGCGGCCACTCGCAGTAGAGCCGCCCGCCCGAGAAGTACGCCGTCGGCTGTCCGTCCGTGATGACGATGATCTGTGGATTGCGGCTCGGGTGCCTGGAGAGCAGCTCGGACGCGAGCCGCAACCCGTCCTGGAGATTCGTGAACGGGTCTCCCATGTTCCAGCTCGCCTCGGGCAGGTCCCTGGCGCGGAGTTCCACGGCCCTCGTGAAAAACCCGACGATGCCGAAGTAATCGCGCGGGAAGCGGGAGCGGATCAGCGTTTCCATCGCGAGCGCGACTTTCTTCGCGGCCGCGAACCGGCCCTCCCAGCTCATGGACCAGCTCATGTCGAGCAGCAGCACGGTCGAGGTTCGCGTCGAGTGATCGGTCTCGAAAACCTCGAAGTCCTCGGGCTCGAGCCGGAGCGGGAGCGAAGCCCGCCGCCGCAAAGCCCGCTTGAGCGTGCCGACCAGGTCGAGCGGCGACGTGTCGCCGAAGCGGTAGGGCCGCGTCTCGTCCGGTCGGATTTCCCTGGCACCGCGGTGGTCCGTTTCGTGCTCTCCGCCACGGTCGCGCAAAAGCCCGCGGTAGATGTCGCGCAGGGCGAGTTGTCCGATCCGGCGGACACCCTTCGGGGAAAGCTGGATGCGGCCTTCCCGGTTCCAGAGGTAGCCCGCCTCGACGAGGAGAACCTGCACCTCGCGCAACACCTCGAAATCCCGCAGCGCCTCCGGCCCGAGCCACCGTCCGAGCTCGGTCGGGTCGACCTGTTCGAGGGCACCCCGGAAGAGCTGCTCCTCGAGCTGCTTGAGCCTCCGGAACTCCTCCATGAGTTCGAGAGCTTCCCGGTAGCCGAGAGCCTCGGGCCCCTGGAAGAGCTCGCCGTACTGCCTACGGAACTGCTCGAGGGCACGGACGTTCTCGAGCTCCTCCCGCAAGGCCTCGAACTCCCGCCGGGCGTCCTCGTCGACGAAATCGTAGGACTCGAGCGCTTCGATGGCCCGCGAGAGTTCGTGCGGCAGCCGGTCGAGCCTCTCGAGCCGAGCCTCCACGTCGTCGCGCAGCCCCCGCGACGACTCGAGTGTCTCGCGCTCGAGATCCAGGATCTCGTCGAGCCGCTCCCGGACCTCGTCGAGAGCCCTCTCGAGATGGAAGCGACGGTACCGCTCCCGCATCGCGTCCCGCAGCTCCTCGAGGAAGTCCTCGATCCCCCGCACGCGCACCCCTTCCCAGTCGAGACCGTGCCGCAGCAGCCAGTCGAGCGCCTGCTGGACGTCGTCCGTGTACGAGAGGTACTCGTTGAGCTTCTCGAAGACCCGGTCCGCGTCGAGCCGTACTCGCTGCGTCCCGTCCCACTCCGTGTAGCGGATTCTCACCATCCGGAAGCCGAGGCTCAACGCCGGTAGGTGAAGCGTCCCCCCTCCTTTTCCTTGTTGAGTTTCTGGTGGAGGTGGAGCCCCTCCAGGATGAACTCCGTGGCCGCCGCGAGAAAGCCGGGGCTTTCCACCTCGCCGAGCACCGTGATGGCTTCCCGGAGACCCGGGATCTCGCGCACCCCCTCGAGATAATCCTCGGAAGGCATCTCGTCCGACACCTCCACTCCCCAGCCGTCGAAGTACTCGACGACGGACCGAAGCTGCTCGACGCGGAAGTACCGGTCGAACACCTTGAGCACCGCGCGGTTCAAGAGCCGCTCGACGAGTTCCTCCTCCCGCTTTTCCTCGCCCGCGTACTCGAGCTCGATCTTTCCCGCCGTCGAGGCGAGAAGGGCCGGCAGGTCGGTGAGTCGAGGGACGATCTCTTTCTCCCCGAGCCGCACCGCCCTCTTCTCCGCGTTGCTCAGCACCGTCTCGAAGTTGTTGATGGTCATCCGCACGCTCACGCCCGAGGACTGGTTGATCTCGGCACACTCGCGCGCCTCGAACGTGAGTTGCGCGATGATCTCCCGGATGAACTGCGGCACGCCCACGAGCCGTCCCTCGCGGTCCCACGAGGCGGCCTCCTGCTCCATGATGCGCATCTCGTCCTCGATCGTCCTCGGGTAGTGCGTCCGGATCTGAGCGTCGAACCGATCCTTGAGCGGCGTGATGATCCTGCCCCGACTCGTGTAATCCTCCGGGTTGGCGCTCGCCACGACGACGAGATCGAGGGGCAGGCGGACCTTGTAGCCCTTGATCTGCACGTCCCGTTCTTCCATCAGGTTGAAGAGCGCCACCTGCACCTTCTCGGTGAGGTCGGGCAGCTCGTTGATGGCGAAGATCCCGCGGTTCGCGCGCGGTATGAGGCCGAAGTGGATCGTCTCCTCGTCGGCCAGGTAGCGCCCCTCGGCGACCTTGACCGGGTCGATTTCGCCGACCAGGTCCGCGATCGTCACGTCGGGCGTCGCGAGCTTTTCCGCGTACCGGCGCTCGCGCCCGATCCACTCGATCTCGAGCTCGTCACCCTCCGCTTCCTTCCGCCGCCGGCAGGAGGAACAGATGGGTGCGAAGGGATTGTCGTTGATCTCGCATCCCCGGACGATCGGCACGGCTTCGTCCAGGAACTCGACGAGGCCGCGCAGGATCCGGGATTTCGCCTGTCCTCGCTCGCCGAGGAACACGATGTGGTGCCCCGCGAGGATCGCGTTCTCCAGCTCGGGAATCACGGTGTCCTCGTAGCCGAGAATTCCGGGAAGAATTCGTTCTTTCCGGGCGAGCTTGCGGAGCAGGTTCCGCCGCATTTCTTCCCGGACGGGAAGGACGCGGTAGCCCGCCCGCCGGAGCTCTCCGAGGGTTCTCGCCTCCGTCGTCGACGGTCCGCTCGAGCTTCGTTCTTCGGGCGACCTTCGGTCCACGGCGTGATTATAGGGGCTCGTGTCCCCCGCGACAACCGGGAGCTACGCGGAGCGAACCTTGCGGCTCTCGAAGCGTGGTCGCAACCGGTCGTAGGTCCGCTCGAGATGCTCCGGAAGAACCCGGACGTCCGCGAGAAGCGGCATGAAGTTCGTGTCCCCGTGCCAGCGCGGAACCACGTGCCAGTGGAAGTGGTCCTCGAAGCCCGCACCCGCGGCCCGCCCGAGATTGAGTCCCACGTTGAAACCGTCGGGCCCGTACTCTTCCCGCAGGATTCCGATCGTGTCCCGAACGAGGTCCGTGACGGCCCGGAACGCCCCGGCATCCAGCGCGCACGGGTCTCCCACGTGGGAGCGCGGGGCTACCATGAGGTGCACGCTCGCGTACGGGTACCGGTTCAGGAGAACGACGCTCGCCGGGTCCTCGTAGAGGACGAGTTCCGCTCTCGGGTCGAAGTCGGCGCCGAGACAGAAGATGCAGCGGGGGTCTTTCGGACCCCCGACGTACGCCATCCGCCACGGAGCCCAGAGGACCCGCATCAAGATTCCAGGCGCGGGGAGCCGAAGGGCGACGGCGCCCCGGCCTCGCGCGGGACGGGTTCGGAAGACCGACGCCCGTTCACGCGCAGGCGAAGCTCCTTGCCGACCTTGAAAAAAGGCACGCGCTTGGCCTCGACGAAAACCACCTTACCGGTCCTCGGATTCCGCCCCTCGCGACGCTGCCGGTGTTTCGAAAAAAAGCTCCCGAATCCGCGGATTTCGATCCGGTCTCCGCGCACGAGCGCTTCGGCCATCGCCTCGAAGACCCCCTTGACCAGGACCTCGGCGTCTCGCCGGGAAAACCTGGGATAGAGACGCACGACTTCTTCGATCAGGTCCCTTCTCGTCATGGACACCCCCCCAAGTGCCCGACTTACTCTTTCTCGTCCTCGTTCCGGAGCCCGGTGTCTTTCGCCAACTGGACATCCTTGGCCCGAAGGATGTCCTCGAAGGAAAATCGCGCGCCTTCCCGCTCCTGGCGGAGGTAGGATTCCACTTCCTCCTTTTCCTCGCTCCGCCGCAGGGCCTTGATGCTGAGCGAGATCTTGTGCTCCGAAGGGTCGATGTTCGTGACTTCGGCTTCCACTTCCTGACCGGGCCGGAAGTGGTCGTGCGGCTTCTCGATGCGCTCGGTGCTCAGCTGCGAGACGTGGATCAGGCCCTCGATTCCCTCGTCGAGCTCGACGAACACGCCGAAGTCGGCAACCGACGTGACCTTGCCCTTCACCCGGCTGCCGACCGGGTACCGCTCGGCCGCGACCTTCCAAGGGTCGGGCTTGAGCTGCTTGATCCCGAGGGAAACCCTCTCGTTTTCGGGATCGATCTCGAGAACCACGGCTTCGACCACGTCCCCCTTCTTGTAGAGCTCGGACGGGTGCCGGATCTTCTTCGTCCAGTGCATGTCCGAGACGTGCACGAGGCCGTCGATCCCCTCCTCGAGGCCGACGAAGATCCCGAAATCCGTCACGTTCTTCACCACACCGGTCACGCGACTCCCGACGGGATGGTTGACCTTGAGAAGCTCCCAGGGATTGGGCGCGGCTTGCTTGAGACCCAGCGAGATCCTGCGGTTGTGGCTGTCGACGTCCAGGACGACGACGTCGACCTCCTGCCCGGGCTCGACCACCTTGGAGGGGTGCGTGACACGCTTGGTCCAGGACATTTCCGAGACGTGCACGAGCCCTTCCACCCCCCGCTCGAGCTCCACGAACGCCCCGTAGTCCGTCACGCTGACGACCCGGCCCCGCACGCGGGCGCCCACCGGATAGCGTTCGTCGACGGTGTCCCACGGATTGGGAAGGATCTGTTTCATCCCGAGCGACACCCGTCCCCGCTCGGCGTCGTACTTCAGGACGACGACACGTACCTTCTCCCCGACCTGCACGACGTCCGTCGGCTTCTCGACCCGGCCCCACGCCATGTCCGTGACGTGCAGAAGGCCGTCGATTCCGCCGAGGTCCACGAAAGCCCCGTAGTCGGTCACGTTCTTGACCGTCCCTTCGAGGATGACCCCTTCCTCGAGAATCTTGAGCGTCTCCTCCTTGAGCGCTTCCCTCTCCCGCTCGATCACGGCTCGGCGGGACACGACCACGTTGCCGCGCGCCCGGTTGTACTTGAGGACGGCAAAGCGCGCCCGCTGCCCGAGAAAGCGGTCGAGGTTGCGGGACGGGCGGATATCGGCGTGCGATCCCGGCAAGAACGCCGGCACACCGAGGTCGACCCTGAGCCCGCCCTTGACCTTCGCCACGATCGTACCCTCGACGAAGGTCCCGTTCCTGTAAGCTTCCTCGATCTGGTGCCAGACCTTGTGCTGCTCGGCCTTCCAGCGCGAGAGCACGACGGCCCCGGTCTCGTAGTCGGTGCCGTCGAAGAACACGTCGACCTCGTCCCCTTCGCGAACCGTGACGTTGCCTTCGCGATCCGCGAACTCGTGCGCAGGGATCTGACCCTCGGACTTGTAGCCGATGTCGACCGTCACGACGTCGGGCCGGACGGAGACGACCTTGCCGCGTACGATGTCCCCCGGACGGAGTGTCCGGAGGCTTTCCTCGAAAAGCCTCTCGAAGTTTTCTTCCTCGCCCCTCCCTGCGTTCTCGCGTCGTTCATCCATTACAAACTCTACCCCCTAAGGTGGTGCTCGCCTCACCCATATCGCCGCGGGCTCCCAAGTTCAAGGGGCCGCCTTCGCGCGAACGAGCGAAACGACCCGCGCGACGACCTCCTCCAGCGTGCGACCGGTCGTGTCGATCCGCACGGCGTCCGGAGCCGGACGGAGCGGCGCGGTGGAACGCTCCCGATCCCTGCGGTCCCGCTCTTCGATTTCCCGGAGGATGCGCTCGCGGTCCACCCGCTCGCCCCGCTCTTCGAGTTCCCGGGCGCGTCGCTCGGCCCTCTCGCGGGGCTCGGCGTCGAGGTAGATTTTCACTTCGGCATCGGGGCACACCACGGTCCCGATGTCCCGGCCCTCCATCACGACGTCACCGCCCCGCGCGAGCGCTCGCTGCCGCTCGACGAGCCTCGCCCGAACTCCCGGCAACACCGAAACGCGCGACGCCCATTGCCCGGCGTCCGCCGTGCGGAGGGCTTCGGTCAGGTCCCTGCCGCCCGCGAGAATCCGAACGCCGTCCGACTCGAAGACGACCTCGAGCTCCTCGCACAGCGGGACGAGACTCGCTTCGTCGTCGAAGGGGAGGCCCCGCTCCGCGGCCAGGACTCCCACGGCGCGATACATCGCACCCGAATCGACGTAGCGGAAGCCGAGCCTGCGCGCCACGAGCTTGCCGACCGTGCTTTTCCCCGCCCCCGCGGGTCCGTCGATCGCGACGATCACGTCCCCTCTCCCCGCAGCGTGTCGAGGACCGCGAAAAAGTCCGGAAAGGTCTTCCGGACGCAGTCCGGGTCGCGCAGGCGAACCCCCGGGACGCGCAACCCCGCGAGCGAGAACGCCATGGCGAGCCGGTGGTCGTCGCGGGGGTCGAGCTCGGCACCCCGCAGCTCGGAAGGTTCGACGGCCCAGCCGTCCTCGAGTTCTTCGACCCGCCCGCCGAGCTTGCGTAGCTCCGTGGCCACGCTCCGGATCCGCTCGCTCTCGTGGATTCGAAGGTGGGCCACGTTACGGATCCGAACGGGTCCCTCCGCGAAGAGCGCGAGCACGGCCAGCGTGGGCGCCGTGTCGGGTATCGCGTTCATGTCCACTTCCAGACCCCGCAGGCGTCCCGTTCCGCGAACCGCGATGCGATCGGTCCCGCGGACGACTTCGGCGCCCATTCGCTCGAGCACGTCCGCGAAGCGCACGTCGCCCTGCACGCTCGCCGTCCCCACGCCTTCCACCGTCACCTCCCCTCCCGTCAGAGCCGCGGCCGCCCAGAAATAATGGGCGCTCGAAGCGTCCGCCTCGACACGGTAAACACGCCCGCGGTACGACTGACCGTGCGGGACGAAAAAACGCCGGTAGCCCTCCCGTTCGGCTCGCACCCCGAACTCCTCCATGATCCGCAGCGTCATGTCCACGTACGGCTTGGCCACGAGCTCGCCCGAGACCTCGATCTCGGTGTCGGACCGCGCATAGGGTGCCACGAGCAGGAGCGCCGAGAGGTACTGCGAGCTCGCGGCTCCACGCACCTCGGTCCTTCCGCCCTCGAGTCCCCGAGCCTCGATCCGCACCGGCGGGCATCCCGTGGGGCTCGAGACCTTCGCGCCGAGGCGGCCGAGTGCCTCGAGGAGGTCCCCGATCGGCCGCTCCCTCATCCTCGGGCTCCCGTCGACGACGAACCGGCCCCGACCGAGACACGCGTACGCGACCAGGAATCGCGCGGCCGTCCCGGCGTTCCCCACGTGGAGGCTCGCCTCGGTGACGGGAATGTTTCCGGCGTTCCCGCGCACGAAAAACCGCCTGGCCTTTTCGTCCTCCTCCACGGCCACGCCGAGCTGCCGCAGGGCCACGGACATGACACGCGTGTCCTCGCTGAAGAGCGCTTCGGAAACGACGGAGTCCCCCTCGGCGAGAGCCGCGAGAAGCAGGGCGCGGTTCGTGAGGCTTTTCGAACCCGGCACGCGCACGACCGCCCGCGGCGGCCTCGAAAGCGGTCGGATCTCGAGCTCCGTCATGTCCCCGTGGCGTCCGACTTCTTCCGCCGAGCCCTCTCGAGCTCGGCCCCGAGTTCTTCCACCGCACCGCGGTCGGCGAGACCGAGGAACTTTTCGGCTTCGGCCACGACCGACTCCCACGCCTCCGCCAGGAAGCGCGCGTTCGCCGCGAAGATGTCCCTCCAGATTTCCGCGGCACTCGAGGCTACGCGGGTCGCGTCCCCGAAACTCGGGCCCGCGAACTCCCGGTAGGCGGCGGGACACCGGGAAACCAGGGCGTAGGCGAAGAGGTGCGGAAGGTGGCTCGTCCAGGCGAGCGCGCGATCGTGCTCCTCGGGGTCGAGAAGCCGCACCCGCGCCCCCACCCCTTCCCAGAGAGCTCGCACTTTCTCGAGCGCCTCGCTCGAAGTCCTGCGCGTCGGCGTGAGGACGCAGATCTTCCCTTCGAAGAGGTCGGCGCGGGCGGCTCCGGGGCCGCTCTTTTCCGTTCCCGCGATCGGATGACCGCCCACGAAGCGCGAGCCCAGCCGTTCCTCGAGCTGCGAGACGAGGCTTCCCTTCACGCTCCCCACGTCCGTGACCACCGCCCCCGACCCGGCGGCGGCGCCGACGCAGTTCGCCACCTCCGGCATGGCACGCACGGGGACCGCGAGAACGACCAGGTCCGCGCCCCGCGCCGCCCGCGCGAGGTCCCGTTCGACCCGGTCCACGATCCCGAGGGCCCGGGCCTTCTCGAGATTCTCGGCGGTCCTTCCCCACCCGACCACCTCGCCCACGAGCCCTCCCCGGCGTGCCGCCAGGGCGAGCGATCCCCCGACGAGGCCCACGCCCGCGACGAGCATTCGCTCAGCCACCGCTCCCATCGTTCCCGCCTTCCCGGAGCACCTCTTCGAGCGAGCGCAGGAGTCTCTCGTTCTCTTCCGGGACCCCGACCGTCACCCGCACGAACTCCGGAAACCCGTACGCGGCCATCGGCCGCACGATCACGCCGCGGCGCAGAAGTCGCTCGTAGATCCGAGCTCCGTCCCCTACCCGCACCAGCACGAAGTTGGCCTGACTCGGAACCCAGAAAAGACCGAGCCGACGGAACCCTTCGGCGAGCCGGCACATCCCTTCGCGGTTCAGGCGCTTGCTGCGTTCGACGTGCTCGTGGTCCTCGAGCGCCGCCGCCGCGGCCACCTGCGCGAGCGTACCGACGTTGAACGGCTGCCTCACCCTCTCGAGAAACTCGACGAGGCCCGGGGGGCCCACGCCGTAGCCGAGGCGGAGCCCGGCGAGCCCGTAGATCTTCGAGAACGTCCGCAGCACGAGGACCGGTTTTTCCCTCGTCGCCGCGAGCGCATCCGGAAACTCGGGGTCTTCGACGTACTCGCCGTAAGCCTCGTCGACCACGACCACGACGTGACCCGGGAGTTTCTCGAGAAAACGCCGCCACTCCTCTCGACGCACGATCGTACCCGTGGGGTTGTTGGGGTTCGCGACGAAGACGAGCTTCGTCCCCTTGCCCACGGCTTCGGCCATGCCCTCGAGGTCGTGGGTGAACTCCCGCAGGGGGACGGACCGTACCCTCCCCCCCGCGGCCTGGACGATCAGGCGGTAGATCAGGAACGTCCCCTCGGCCACCACCGCTTCTTCGCCGGGAGAGAGAAAAGCGCGTACGACCAGCTCGAGGACCTCGTTGGACCCGTGCCCGAAAACGAGCGCTTCCGGAGAGACACCGAGCCGTGCCGCGAGCTTGCGCCGAAGGACGAAGGCGTCGCCCTCGGGGTAGCGGTGGAGTTCGCCGAGCGACTCCCGCACCGCCTCGAGCGCTCGCGGCGAGGGCCCGAGCGGGTTCTCGTTCGAGGCGAGCTTGATCGAGTCGCGGATGCCGTACCGGCGCTCGAGCTCCTCGATCGGCATGCCGGGCGAGTAGGGCTCGAGGGATCGGACCCAGGAGGGGACGAGAGAGGCGAAATCCACGGTCATTCGATCACGCGCGAGACGGGATAGGAGCCGAGGACGCGCAAAGACACGCAAGCCGGTTCGAGCCTGCGGAGCACCCTGCTCAACCTGGGTTCGGACACGTGCCCTTCCACGTCGAGAAAGAACACGTACTCCCACGGCCGTCCCCTGAGAGGTCTCGACTCGAGAGAAAGGAGGTTCACACCCGCCCGGGCGAACGGACGCAGCACCCGCTCGAGGGCCCCGGCCTCGTGGCGCACCAGGAAGAGGAGGGTCGTCTTGTCGTCGCCGCTCCGCGGCCCGATGCCGTCCCGTCCGATCACGAGAAAGCGGGTCACGTTCCTCGCCTCGTCCTGGATCGCTTCGGCGACGACGCGGAGACCGTAGAGCTCGGCGGCGAGCTCGCCTGCCACGGCCGCCACTCGGTCGTCGCGCGCCGCGAGCGATGCCGCGACGGCCGTGCTCGCGACGGGCTCCACGGGCACGCCCGGGAAGTGCTCGGCGAGCCACCTCCGGCACTGCGCGAGCGGTTGCTCCATGGAGACGATTCGCCGGACGCGCTCGGGGAGGCCCGAACGCGAGAGCAGGAGGAGCCGGATCGCGAAGAGCCGTTCCGCGCGAATCGTGACTTCGGACGGAACGAAGCGGTCGAGCGTGGCCGCGACGACCCCGTGGGTCGAGTTCTCCACCGGAACCACCCCGTAGTCGGCCCTCCCGTGCTCCACCTCGTCGAAAACGGCCTCGATGGAATCCACGGGCACGAGCTCGGACGCGGCGCCGAACTGCTCGTAGGCGGCCCGGTGGGAGAACGTCCCCTCCGGACCGAGATAGGCCACCCGGAGCGGCTGCTCGAGCGACCGGCAGCTCGCGATGATCTGCCGAAAGATCGCCCGCACCATCTCCGGTCGGAGAGGACCCGGGTTTTCTTCGGCGAGTCGCGCGAGAATTTTTTTCTCGCGCTCGGGGGCGAACGCCCCGAGCCGCGCGGAAGCCTTTTTCTCCCCGATTTGCCGGGCGAGCTCCGCGCGCCGGTTGAGCCAGGTCAGGATCTCCCGATCGACGCGGTCGATCTCCGCCCGCAACGCGGCGAGGGAGCGAGAGTCTCCCGGCGGGGTCGAAGCCGGCTCGATTTTCCTTGCCCGCCCCGGACCCGCGTTGCGCTTGCGTCCGGGGACGGCCGTATCGCGGCGCATGCCTAAGCTTTCCGCCCCTCCCAGAAATCGCGGAGGCGCCTTTCGAGAACCTCGGGATCGGGAGGCTCCCACACGACCTCGGGATCCCCGCGGAACCAGGTGAGTTGTCGTTTGGCCAGGCGACGGGTCGCGCGCGCCATCCGAGAAAGCGCCTCGTCCAAGGTGCATTCTCCTCTCAGGTATTCGCCGATTTCCTTGTAACCCGGGCTGCGGAGCGGGGGCAAATCCGGTCCGTAGCCGCGAGCATAAAGAGCCTGCACTTCCTCGACAAGGCCGTCCTGCACCATGAGTGCGCATCGCTCGTCGATCCGGCGGTAGAGCTCGGCCCGCGGGCGGTCGAGACCCAGAAGGAGCATGTCGAACGCCCGCTCGGCGAAGCGGTGTCCGGCCTGCCACGCGCTGATCGGCCGCCCGGTCTTCTCGAAGACCTCGAGTGCGCGCACGAGCCGCACGAGGTCCCGGGGGTGCAAGCGCCGAGCCGCTTCCGGGTCGACTTCCCGGAGCCTGCGGTGCAGCGACCCCGGTCTCCGCGCTTCTTCGGAAAGAAGCTCGCGGCGCAGCTCCTCGTCCCGCCCGGGACCCGGGAAAAGCCCTCCCCGGAGCACCCGAAGGTAGAGGCCCGTTCCCCCGACGACCAGTGGGCGCTTTCCCCTGGAGAGAATGTCCGCGATCGCGAGGGTGGCCTCGCGCCGGAAACGGGCACAGTCGAAGGGCTCGTCCGGGTCGACGACGTCGAGCACGAAATGCCGCACCTCGGCCCGCTGCGCGGCCGTCGGCTTGGCGCTGCCGATGTCGAGCCCCCGGTAAACCTGACGCGAGTCGGCGCTGACGATCTCCGCGTCGAGCCTCCGTGCCAGCTCGATCGCGAGCTCGGTCTTGCCGGAACCGGTCGGTCCCACCAGGGCCGCGATCCTGGGACGCGGCTCCATCACGGAAGGAGACTAGCAGCTCAGCCTCGCCGACCGAAGCGCCGCTCGAGCTCGGGCCGGGAAAACTCGAGGAACACCGGGCGGCCGTGCGGGCAATGACCGGAAAACGGCACGCCGTCGAGCGCCTCGAGCAAAGCACGCATCTTCGGCTCGTCGAGGCTCTCGCCGACCCGCACGGCGCTGTGGCAGGCGAGCCCGGCGAGAACCTGCTCCGTGTCCGCCTCGGGACGCCGCGAGCCCCCCTTCCCGGCGACCTCCTCCGCCAGTTCGGTCAGAAGGCGCCCCGGGTCCACCTCGCCGAGCAGCGCGGGGACGGCACGTACGAGAAAGGTTCCCGTACCGAAGGGCTCGATCTCGAAACCCACGCGTTCGAGCTCGCCGCGAACCGCCTCGAGCGCCTCGATGTCCCGCCCCCGGAGCTCGAGCATCCGGGGCACCAGAAGAACCTGCCTCTCCGCGCGCCCGGCGTAGGCGTTCTTCAGCCGATCGAAAACCACACGTTCGTGGGCCGCATGCTGGTCGACCAGGACGAGGGAGTCGGAACTCTGGCACACCAGGTAGCCCTGGAAGATCTGACCGACCACCCGGAGAGAGGAGAAAAATCCCGTCGAGCCGGACGCCTCTCGAGCCGGCGCGAGCGGACGCGGAGGGTCGGACACGAACGGGAGCCTGGCATCGTCGCCCGGGATTCCCCCCGCCCCCCCGTCGCGCGCCGCCGTCGGCGGGGCGGTGCGAGCCTCGACCCGCCATTCCACGGCCTGCGGACGAGGGCGGGGGCCCGAGATGCGCCCGAGGGCACTCCGGACAGAGCTCCCGACGAGGTCGTGGACGAGGCCGCTCCGCCGGAAGCGGACCTCGGCTTTGGTCGGGTGGACGTTCACGTCGACGTCCTCGGGCGGAACGTCGAGGAAAAGCACCGCCATGGGAAAGCGGCCCGCGGGAAGCAGAGAACCGTAGGCCGAGGAAAGGGCGTGGAGAACGGTCCGGTCGCGTACCGGCCGGCCGTTGACGAAGAGAGAGACGTTGCGGGAAGTGGGAAAGTGGACACCCGGAAGCGAAATCCATCCCCGGAGCCTCGAGCTCGCGCTGCGCGCCTCGACCGGAAGAAGTCCGGAGAAGCGCTCGCGGCCGAGGACCTGTGCGACGCGCTCCTCGGGGGACGGCGCCGAAGGATAATGGAACGCCTTTCCGCCCTCCTGCCGCAAGGAAAAGGCGACAGCGGGGTAAGCGAGAGCGAAACGCTGGAGAAGGTCCTGGACGGCTCCGGTCTCGGCCCCCGGGGACCTCAGGAACTTGCGGCGGGCAGGGGTGTTGAAGAAAAGGTCCTCGACGTCGATCCGCGTCCCGGGAGCGCTGCCGCATTCGGAAACCTCCAGGATCTTGCCGCCGCGAACACGGACGCGTGTCGCCGCTTCGCTCTCGCGCGGACGCGTCACGAGCGAAACGGAGGAGACCGCCGCGATGGCCGCCAGGGCTTCCCCGCGGAAGCCGAGGCTCGACACCCGGAAAAGGTCTTCCGCGCGCTCGATCTTGCTCGTGGCGTGCCGCCGGAAGGCGAGAACGGCGTCCTCGGGGCTCATTCCTGCTCCGTCGTCGGTCACGGCGATCCTTCCCACGCCCGCGTCCGACACTTCGACGACGACGCTCGTGGCTCCGGCGTCGAGGGCGTTCTCGACGAGTTCTTTGACGACGGAAGCGGGTCTTTCCACCACCTCGCCGGCGGCGATTTTCTCGGAGACTTCCGGGGGAAGAACGCGGATGCGCCTTCCCGGGCTCACACCACGTATCTCGCGTCCCTCTTCCGCCGCCATTCCTCCATCTCCGCCCTTTTCTCCTCGAAGCCGCGTCGTCCCGCCAGCGCGAAGGTAAGGCGTTTCGTCTCTTCGACGCCCGGCTGGTCGAACGGGTCCACGTCCGCGAGCCCGCCGACGAACGTCACGGCCACCTCGAAAAGAAAAAACAACTGCCCGAGAGTGTGGAGCTCCACCGCCGGGACGGAGATCCTGACGACCGGCCGCCCCTGCGCGACGAGTGCCGTTTCCGTCGCTTCTTCCTCCATGTTGAGCAGCTCACCGAGCGTGTGCCCACCCAGGTAGGCGAGCTCTTCCATGTCTTCGTAGGAAACCGGAATCCGGAAGTCGCGCCCGTGGTCCTCCACCCGCAGCATCAAAAAGACCTTGTCGTCGGGCCCTTCGGTGAAAAGCTGGAGCTGGGAGTGTTGGTCCGTCGCTCCGACCGCGGGGATGGGGGTCTGCCCGAAGTGCACCGTCCGTCCCTCGAGATCCAGGGCCTTTCCGAGCGATTCCGACCAGAGCTGGACGAACCAGGCCGTGAGCTCGCGCAGCCGGTCGCTGTATGGCATGAACACGACGTTCCGCCTACCGTGCCGCGTGTGGTGAGCCCAGAGGAGAGCGGCGAGCCAGGCGGCAGGGTTCGACCGGATGTCGCCTTCGCGCACCCTCTTCTCCATCTCCGCCGCGCCCCGCAAAAGCTCCGCCACGTCGAGCCCCGCGAACGCGGCCGGGAGAAGACCCACGGCGGAGAGGACCGAGAACCTGCCTCCCACGTTCGGAGGGATCTCGAGCGCCCGCAGGCCTTCGTCCCGCGCGATCTGACGGAGGGGACCCCGCTCGGGATCCGTCGTCACCACGAGGTGTCTCCGGTAATCGACGCCTCCGAAGGTCTTCAGCAGGCGGTCCCGCACGACCAGAAACTGGGCCAGCGTTTCCGTCGTTTGCCCGGACTTGCTCACGACGTCGAAGACCGTCCGCGAGAGATCCAGCTCGTCGAGCAGCGCGCCGAACGTGGACGGGTCCAGGTTGTCGAGTACGAGGACACGGCGGTCCCCGGGGACCGCGTGGAGGATCGTCCTGGTACCGAGCGCCGACCCCCCGATGCCCAGCACCACCATGACCTCGGCCTCTCCGCGGAGCTCGTGGGCGAGTCTTTCCACCTCGCCACGCGCTCCCTTCGCGTAGGGAAGGTCCCAGAAACCCAGCTCCCCGCGCTCCCGTCGGAGCCGGAGCGTCTTCGCGATGGCACCCAGGCGCAAGGCGAGTTCCTCGAGCGCTTCGGAAGAAACGCCCCCGGAACCCAACACCTCCGCCATCGCGCCGCTGCCATCGACCCGGACAGGCCGGCTCGAGGTCCGGCGCCGACCCTCGGACATGCGCGCTATCTAGCACCGGCCTCGGCGTCGTGACAAGGCGGCCCGTTGCTCCGCCTCCCGGCCTCGTGCTACCCGGCCCGTCGATGCCCGCGCGAAACCCGAAACTCCGGCCGCCTGCCCGGCTGGCACGCACGCTCGCCCGACTGCGGGCGCAGGGAAAAAAGATCGTCTTCACGAACGGTTGCTTCGACCTTCTGCATCCGGGACACGTCCGGCTTCTCCGGCAGGCGAAAAAACTCGGTGACGTGCTCGTCGTAGCCCTCAACGACGACGCCTCGGTGCGGCGGCTCAAGGGTAAAGGCCGCCCGATCCTTCCCCTGCGCGACCGGTGCGAGGTGCTTTCCGCCCTCGAGGCCGTCGACTACGTGACCTTTTTTTCGGAAGACACTCCCGAGCGGCTCGTGCGGCTTTTCGCGCCCGACGTTCTCGTCAAGGGCGCCGACTGGCGAGGAAAGGAAATCGCGGGAGCGTCGTACGTCCGCAAGGCCGGCGGACGCGTTCGCCTCCTTCCCTACCGGAGTGGGTACTCGAGCTCGGACCTCGTCCGGAAAATCCGCGAGGCTCGGGTTTGACACCGTCGCCTCGGTTGCCCGAGCCGGGGCCCTGTGCTAACTCCTCGTCCCTGGAATGGCGCAGGTGTGCGAAATTTGTGCGAAGCGGCGTGGCGTGGGGAACAACGTGAGCCACGCCAACAACCGGACCAAACGGGTCTGGCGCCCCAACCTCCAGCGGGTGCGGGTGCGGACCGAGCGGGGAGTCCGCCGGCTCCGGGTGTGCACCCGTTGCCTTCGCTCCGAGCGGATCCAGAAGGCCGTCTGAGCCCCGGTTCAGAGCTGGGGCCGCGAGACGCTGAGCACTCCCCGGACCTTCCCCACCTCCCGCATCACGCGGTTGAGCTGCTCGGCGGTGCTCACCACGAGCTCGAACATGTTGACCGCTTTTTTGTCCGGGATCCCGCGCACGTCCGCCCGGCTGATGTTCACGCCGACCGCGCTGATGGCCTTCGTGATCCCGGCGAGCAGCCCCGGCTCGTCCACGCATACCACCCGGATCCGCACGGCCCGGGGAGTCTTGGCGTCTTTTTCCCAGGCGACCTCGATCCGCCTCTGCGGGTCGCTGTCGAGAACGCGCGGGCAGGCGATCGAGTGCACGGTCACCCCCTTCCCGAACGTGACGAACCCTACGATGCGCTCCCCGGGTAGAGGGTCGCAGCACTTGCCGAAACGCACGAGCACGTCGTCGAGCCCGCTCACGCGAACCGGGGGCTTCTCGGGCTTCGTCCCGAACCGAAAGAGGCGGCGAAGCGCCCCGCCGGCCTCCGCACGACGCCGTTCGAGCTCCTCGGGGGGTAGGAGCCGGGCGAGGACCTGTCGGGTCGGGATGCGCCCGTAGCCCACGGCGACCAGGAGCGACTCCTCGTCTTTCAGGGAAAAGGCCGAGAGCAGCTCCGCGAGCTTCTCTTCCTTGCGCAATCGGGCGAGAGACCACCCGTGCTTCGAGAGGTCTCTCTCGAGAAGCTCCCGGCCCAGCGCCAGGCTGCGGGCCCGTTGCTGGTACTTGAGCCAGCTCCGGATCCGGGACTTGGCCCGGGAAGTTCTGACGAAGTGGAGCCAGTCCTTGCTCGGCGACTGCGTGGCCGTCGTGATGATCTCGACCGTGTCGCCGTTGCGGAGCCGGTAGCGGAGCGGGACGAGCCGACCGTTGACCCGAGCGCCCGCGCAGTGATGTCCGACCTCGGAGTGGA
This sequence comes from Candidatus Binatia bacterium, assembly GCA_026004195.1. Taxonomy (NCBI): domain Bacteria; phylum Candidatus Binatota; class Binatia (SeqCode); species Binatia bacterium. The sequence continues at coordinate 207,248 of BPIQ01000001.1, read as the reverse complement.
TGCGGTAGGCGAAGTCCACCACGGTGGAGCCCTCGGGGAAGTTGAGCACGTCGCCTTTCGGCGTGAAGACGAAAACCTCGTCGCTCAGGAGATCCTCCTTGATCGAGCCGATGAACTCCTGCGGGTCCTCGATGTTCTGCTGCCACTCCAGCAGCTGGCGCAACCACGCGAAACGCGCCACCTCGTTCTGGTCTCCCTGCCCGTCCTTGTAGCGCCAGTGGGCGGCGATGCCCTGTTCGGCGACCCGGTGCATCTCGTGGGTGCGGATCTGTACCTCCATGCGCTCCCCGTAGGGGCCGATGACCGTCGTGTGGAGCGACTGGTACATGTTGCCCTTGGGAAGAGCGATGAAGTCCTTGAACCGCCCCGCTACGGGCTTCCAGTTGGCGTGGACGACCCCGAGCGCCTCGTAGCACTCGCGAACCGTGTCCACGATGATGCGGAACGCCACGAGGTCGTGGATCTGTTCGAAGACCACGTTCCGGGTCTGCATTTTCTTGTAGATCGAGTAGAAGTGCTTCGGCCGCCCGGAAACCTCGGCCTCGATCCCGGCCTCGGCGAGCTTCTTCGAGAGAATCCCGATCACCTCCTGGATGTAGCGCTCGCGCTCCTTGCGCTTTTTCGCGATGTTCCGCTTGAGCTGGTAGTAGACCTCCGGTTTGAGGAAGCGGAGCGCGTTGTCCTCGAGTTCGCTCTTCATCCAGTAGATGCCGAGCCTGTGGGCCAGGGGGGCGTAGATGTCGAGCGTTTCCTGCGCGATCGCCTGCTGGCGCTCGGGGGGCAGGTGGTCGAGCGTGCGCATGTTGTGCGTCCGGTCGGCGAGCTTCACCAGGATGACGCGGATATCGCGCGCCATGGCCAGGATCATCTTCCGGAAGTTCTCGGCCTGTTTTTCCTCGTGGCTCCGGAAGTTGATCTGGCCGATCTTGGTCACCCCGTCGACGAGCCGGGCGATTTCCTCGCCGAACGAAGCCCGGATCTCGTCGAGCGTCGCCAGCGTGTCCTCGACCGTGTCGTGAAGGAGCCCCGTGGCCACGCTCGCGGTGTCGAGCCGCAAGTCCGCGATGATGCCCGCGACCTCGAGCGGGTGCACGAGGTAGGGCTCCCCGGAAAGCCTTCGCTGACCCTCGTGGACGCGCGCGGAAAACTCGTAGGCTCTGCGCAAAAGTTCCGCGTCGGCCGTCGGATGGTAAGAACGGACCTTCTCGAGGAGTTCCTCGAAGGTCATCGTCGCGTGCGCCCCCCGTCGAGGTCGGGGGGGATGCTCCGCAGAATTTCCTCCGCCACGCGTTCGGGTGGGACGGCGCCGGTGTCGAGCACGAGGTCGTAAATGGACGTGTCCTCGAGATCCCACCCGTAGATGTCCCGGTACCGCTTTCGATCGGACGCCTGCCGGCGGCGGTTCTGTTCGAGCACCTCCCGCCAGTCCACTCCTTCGCGCCGGGCCACCCGCCTCGCGCGGATTTCCTCGTCCGCATCGAGCCAGACTTTCCAGGCCGGCACGCCCTCTCGGTTCGCCAGGAACGCCGCGAGCCTTCCCTCGAGGACGACCTCGCCGCGCCGCGCGTACTCCGCGAGCTGTTCGTCGAGCGCGCGGTCGATCGTGTGGTCCCGCTCGGCCAGCTCGTTCAGTTCGGCCAGGGAGAGCCCCCGGCGCGTCGCCTCCCGGCGAAAAAGGTCTCCCGCGTAGACGTGGGGCAGTCCGAGCCGGTCGGCGAGCAGACGGGCCACGGTCGTTTTTCCGCTGCCGGGCGTGCCCGAGATGGTGACCAGCACGCCGTTTATCTTACTCCCTGCCCCCACCCCGAACAACGAGCTCGCCGCCCGACCTCACTCGATGTTCTGCGCCTGCTCGCGGAGTTTTTCGACCTCGGCGCGAGCCTCGACCGAAAGCCGCGCCACCTCGGGGCCCGCGCTTTTGGCCGCCATCGTGTTGAGCTCGCGGTGGAGCTCCTGCAGCAAAAATTCCATCCTACGGCCGACGGCTCCGTCCCGGCCGAGGAGCTCCCGCAGCCCCTCGACGTGGCTCTTCGCGCGCACGACCTCCTCCGTGATGTCCGAACGCTGCACGAGGAGCGCCAGGTCCGGAAGCCCGCGCTCGAGCCCGAGCTCGGACGCCTGCGCGGCGAGCTTCTCGCGAAGCCTCCGGGCGAACTTCCGCCGCTCCGTCTCCCCGGCCCGCTCGAGCAGCCGGAGAAGCCTCTCGAGGTGGCGGAGCCTCCGGGTCACGTCCCGCTCGAGGACCCGGCCCTCGCGCTCTCGCTCCGCCACGCAGCGGCGCAGCGCGCTCTCGAGGCACCGCCGCAGGGCCGCGACTTCGCCCGCCGGAGCCTCCTCGGGCTCCGGGCGCCGGACGAGCTCCGCGCAGCGCCCGAGGAAGGCGAGGTCGATTTCCCCGCGAAGGCGCAGCGCCTTCTGCAACCGCCGCCACGCAGCGACGTAGGCCCTGGCCAGGTGGAGGTCGGGTTCGAGTGTCGTGGCCGCGAGTTTCGGCGTTCGCGTGACGAACACCTCCACCTTCCCCCGTTCGAGCTCGGCTTCGACGAGTTTCCGCAGCCCTTTTTCCACGGGCAGGTACTGGCGGGGCATCGAGAAGCGGACCTCGAGGAACCTCTGGTTGAGAGACCGGACCTCGACGACGAGCCGCGCCGACCTCCCGCTCCAGCTCGCCCGACCGTAGCCCGTCATGCTGCGCAAGGACATCAAGCCCCCGATCCGTCGAGATAGCCGCGTAGCTCCTGTTTGCCCACCGTCGCCGTACCGACCTTACCGACCACGATGCCGGCCGCAAGGTTGGCGAGGTAGGCCGCCTCCTCGAGGCTCGCGCCCGCCGCGAGCGCCACCGCGCAGGCCGCGACCACCGTGTCGCCCGCACCCGTGACGTCGTAGACCTGCCGAGCCGCCGCGGGGAACTCCCGAACCTTTCCCTCCCGCGTAAAGAGCGTCATCCCCTGCTCCCCACGGGTCACCAGGACCGCTCCCGCCTCCCAGCGCCGCAGCAGGATCTTTCCGGCGAGCCGGAGACCCCTCCGGTCTCGTATCTCGACCCCGGATGCCTGGCCTGCTTCGGACAGGTTCGGCGTCACCAGCGTCATCCCCCTGTAGTGCCCGAAGTTGGGCTTTTTGGGGTCCACGATCCAGGGGATCCCCGCCCGTCGCGCCGCCCGGCCGAGGAAGTCGAGGAAGTCCGGCGTCACGACGCCCTTGGCGTAGTCCGAAACGACCAGGACGTCGAACGATCCCAGCGTCCTCTCCACGTACCGGGCGAGACGCTCGAACACGCCCCGCCCGAGGGCGTAGCTCTCGCGGTCGATGCGAACGACCTGCTGGCTCTGCGCGAGGACTCTCGTTTTGCTCGTCGTCTCCGTGGAGTCCGAGACCACCACCCCCCCTACCCCGGCGCCGATGCGCCGCAGAAGCCCCACGACGCGCCGGCCCCGCGCGTCCCGGCCCACGACCCCGCAAGCCGCGGCCTTCGCCCCCATCGCGCGAACGTTGTGCACGACGTTGGCCGCACCCCCCAGGTGGACGCTTTCCCGGGTGACGCGAACGACCGGAACGGGTGCTTCCGGGGAAATCCGCTCGACGTCTCCCCAGACGAACTCGTCGAGCATGAGATCGCCGACGACGAGCACGCGGGCGCGCGAAAAGCGACGGAGCAGTGTGCGCCAGCGCTGCGAGCCGTCCACCGTCCTCAGATCCCGTCGACCCACCGGCGCCAGGCGAGACCGCGCGGGTGTCGGTCGTAGCCCCGGAGCCACACGTAGTTGCGGCGCTCTCCGATGCGGCGCCCCACGAGACGGTTTTCCACGAAGGAAAGGAGGCGGACCCCGAGCCGGTCGTGTTTGTAGGTTTCGCCCGAGGGGCGGAGGCTCCACGAAGCCGACCCGATCCGGTCGCGCATCGTTTCGGGATGCGTACCCCGGAAGGGCACGATCCCGCGTAGCCGCCCGTGGCCCCTCGGAGCCGCGCACGACCGGGCTGGGAGCCCGTAGCCGCGCCGCCGGGCCTCCGCTTTTCGCCAGAGCCCTCCGCAAGGGTGCACCCACCCGTAGTGGAAGATGCAGGCGCCGGAGTGCGCCACCCGGAGCTTCCGCCCCCAACGCCGGAATCCCTGGGCATCGTGCCAGGCGTGGATCCCCCGGCCCGTCCGCACGAGCCGCACCTCCCGACCGTACCAGTTGTGGGATGTCTGGACGTGTCTATAGTCTCCGAAGAAATGGAGAAAGTCGAAGAGGAGGCCTTCGACCCGAGGCTCGCCGTCGAGTCGCACGAGCGCTTTTTCCACGACGGGCAAGAAACGTTCGTGAAGCACTTCGTCGGCCTGCAGGTAAAATGCCCAGTCGCCCCGGCAGGCGTGAAGCCCGATGTCGGTCTGCAGCGCGTACACCGCGCCCGCCCGCGCGAGCTCGGGGTCCCACTCCGTCCGGAGAATGCGGAGCTTCGGGCTGCCGATCCGCTCGAGCAGGGCCTCGGTCCGGTCGGAGCTCCGGCCCAGGACGACCACGAACTCGTCGCAGAGCGGGAGGATCGAGCGAATCGAAGCCTCTACGGGATAGCCCAGAGTCTCGGCGTCCCGGACGAAGGTGAACCCGCTCAGCCGCACCGTGCCCGCCTCCGGCGGCCCCACTATCGCACGCCTTCCGCTCGCGTCAACGGCGGGAGAGAGCCGGGAGACTGAGCCGTGCGCGTGGGCATCGATGCCACCCACTCCGTCGAGCCCAGAACCGTCGGCATCGCGCGTTTCGTGACCCACCTTCTCCGCGAGCTCCGGCGCTCCGTCCCCCCGGAGCGGCTCTACCTCTACTTCCGGCCGCGGGCCCTGCGCCACCCGGCCTCGCTCCGGCGCGTCGTGCGCTCGGTCGGAGGGAGGGTCCTTTTCGAGCCCTTGGCCCGCTTCGCGCCCCTCGACGTCTTCCACGCCACCTACCAGAGGCTCCCGCGATGGGCCCACGCCGGGTACCTGGGCTCGCTCCACGACGTCTACTACGCCACCGAGGGACGAGACGGCGCCCGCCGCACGGCGCAGCGCTGGCAGGAGCGCTATCGCGACGTCGTCGCCCGCTCGCGCCTCGTTCTCACCCTCTCGGAATTCTCCCGAGCGGAGATCGTCGGCCACCTCGGGGCGGAGCCCGCGAAGGTCCGGGTCGTACCGCTCGCCGCGGCGGAAAGCTTCCGCCCCCGCGGAGTGTCCGAGCTCGCAGCCGCCCGCGAAGCTTACGGGCTCGAGGGGCCGTACGTGCTTTTCGTGGGCGGGTTCGCCCGCCGCAAGAATCTCCCGGGGGCGCTCCGCACGTTCGCCCTGGCCCTGCCTCGGATTCCCGCGGACGTACTTCTCGCGGTGGCGGGAGGCGGGCGGCACGGGGAGGAGCCGCGCCGGCTCGTTCGCGAGCTCGGGCTCGACAAGCGCGTGCGTTTTCTCGGATACGTTCCCGAAACCGACTATCCCGCGCTCGTGGCCGGAGCCCTCTTTCTTTTCTTTCCGAGCCGATTCGAGGGCTTCGGCTTGCCGCCCCTCGAAGCCATGGCGAGCGGAACTCCCGTCCTGGCGTCCTCGACGACCGCCGTCCCCGAAGTGACGGGCGATGCCGCGTTCCTCGTCGATCCCGACGACGAGGCATCGATGGCCCGGGCTTTCGTCGAGCTCGCCACCGACGCCCGACTCCGCAGCGAGCTCGTGGCACGAGGACTCCTGCGGGCGCGCTCCTTTTCCTGGAAACGGGTCGGCCGCCAGGTTCTCGGGCTCTACGAAGAAATCGCCCGCCCGTGAGTCGCCATCTCGAGCGCTCGTTCGAGCTTCGCGACGACGTCCGCGACTCCGATCCGCTCCATGCAGAGCGCGCCGATCGGGCAGGTCTTCCGGAAACACGGCCGGCAGGGCGCGTCGCCTTCCACGACGAGGGTTTCGAACCCGAAAGGAGCCGAGCGGGCAGCGCTCGTGGGTCCCCAGAGGGAAACCACGGGAGTTCCCACGGCAGCGGCCAGGTGCATGGGACCCGAGTCCGGCCCGAACGCGAGGACCGCCCCCTCGAGGACCGCCGCGAGCTCTCGCAGCGACGTCCGCCCCACGAGATCGACCGCGCCGGTCGCTCCGAGCTCCCGGACTCGCTCGCGGTCTCCGACGCCGCCCACGAGCACGACCTCGAACCCTTTTCCCCGGAGCCAGCGAACGACTTCGGACGTGCGCGCCGGGGACCAGAGGCGAGAGGGGGCGGTGGACCCGACGTAGGCCACGACGTACGGGCTCCCCGGCGGTCCCAGAAGCCGGGACGCCCCCTCGCGGTCCGGAACGATGCCGAACTCCACCGGGGCCGGGGGCACGCCGAGGACGTCGGCGAAGCGCAGAAACTGTGCGAGTTTCGAACTTTCGTGCGGCGCCGCCGGCACGGCCTCCGTCTGGAAGAGGAAATTGCCCTCGCGGGAGTTTTCTCGCGCGAAACCGAGCCGCCTCGGCGCGCCCGAAAACCGGGACACGAGACCGCTTTTCGCGTGGCGCTGGAGGTCGAGAGCGAGCTCCGCCCCGAGCGACCGCACGCGCAGGAGGAAGCGCAGGAAGGCAGCCGGACCGGCCCCGCGCTCGTAGACCACGGTACCCGAGAGAGCGGGGTGCTGCTCGAGGAGCTCCGCCGCCGCGGGCTCCGCAGCCCAGTAAAAGCGCGTTTCCGCCCAGTGGCGGCGCAACCTGCAGAGAAGCGGCAGCGCACGGACGACGTCGCCGATCGCGCCGAGGAGGACGAAAAGAACCCTTTCAGGAACCTTCCGCCCCATCGAGTGTCCCGGTCGCCAGCAGGCGTTCGTAGTAACGCCGGTACTTTTCCGCGGACAGCTCCGACGTGAAAAGCGAGAGCGCTCGGCGGCGGCAGGCAGCGGGGGAAACCTCGTCGACGCGCCGGATCGCTTCGAGCATCTCGTCTTCGGACTCGCAGAGAAAGCCGACGTCCGGCGCGACGATCTCGGGCATGGCGCCGAGCGGCACCGTGACGACCGGCGTGCCGCTCACGAGCGCTTCGGCCACCACGATTCCGAAGGGCTCGGGCCACCGGATGGGGAAAAGGAGAGCGCGCGCCTCGGCCAGAAGCCGCGCCTTCCGGAGGCCGTCGACCGTGCCGCAGAAATGGACCCGGGCGCGCAAGCTGTCGAGCCAGCCGCCCGTGCGCCGGAGAGCCCAGCGCGTCCCCCCCGCCACCACGAGACGAATCCCCGCCCGGCGCGCGAGACGCAGCGCCGTGTCGAGACCTTTCACGGGGCGGCTCGCACGGGCCAGGAAGAGAAAATAGTCGCCTTTTTTCTCGCAGTAGACGTACTCTTCCGGGTCGACCCCGTTGTAGACGAACGCCACGGCTCCCGCCCGCCGCGCGTGATCCCGGCTCACGTAGACCTTCTCGGGCCGGTAGGCCAGCTCCTCGGGAGAGTTGCCCTGCACGGTCACGAGGAACGGTACCGCCGAGCGGACCTCCCCGACTCCGTGGAGATGGAAGACATCGGCGTCCGGAGGCAGGCGGCCCGCAAGGTCCCGAGCCCCACGGACCGGGACGACCCGGACTCCCGGGCAGTGCGAGCCGGGCGCTGCCAGGATGGAGACGCGCAAACCGGCCCGTGCCTGGGCTTTCGCGAGCCAGAAAACGACCCTTTCGCTCCCGCCGTAACCCCGTACCGGGAGCTTCCATCCCGGCGTCACGTGAACCACGTGCATCCTAAGCGGCCCCGCGGGCGAACCACTCCGGAGAAACCCTCCGACCGAGCGGGTCGAGCTTGCGGACCGAATCCCGGACGCGGCGCCAGACGCGCCTCCGGCCGAAGCGGCTCCAGCGAAGCCGGTCGCAGTCGACGATCCACACTCGCTCGGGCTTCTCGGGGTCGACGACGAAGTTGCCGAGATGAAGATCCGGGTGAACCGCACCGGCACGCTCGAGCGCGCAGAGCGCCCGGACCGCTCCGGCGCACGCTGCTCGGCGGCGCTGCGGGTCGCTTTCGGCGCAGAGGAAGTCCCGGAGGTTCTGCCCGCGGGGAATCCGGCGGGTGGCGACGACCCCCCGGTAGGCGAACCTTCCGAGGAACTCGAGCGCTGCCCCCACCCCCTCGGGTACGGGAACGGAAAGCGAGGCCAGCCGTTCGAGGTCGGAAAGCTCCCGCACCGGGCGAAGCGTCGGCCCGAAGTGCCGGTCCCCGAGAAGCGGAGCGAAGAGCCCGCCGCGCAAAAGCCTCCGCACCACCGCGCTTTCCCCGTCGGTGCGACACCAGAGGAAGGCACCGCCCCTACCCCCCTCGATCCGCGATGCCCCGTGCGGCGTCTTCCCGTCGAGTGCCTCCTTCAAGGCCGGAAGGCAGGATTCCCAGCCCTCGCGAACCCAGAAGAGCCGGCGTCCTTCGCGGTGAACGCGGAAGTCCCGGCAAAGCCCGGCCGCGGCCCGTGCGGGGTCAATCCAGGGGAAGCGCCTCATCGACGAGCATGACGGGTATGTCGTCGCGAACGGGATACTTCAGGCGACACGCCGCGCAGACCAGTCCGTCGCCTTCGGGGGTCGCCGACACGGGCCCCTTGCACTTCGGGCAGGCTAGGATTTCGAGCAGCTCGGGGTGGATCGCCATGTTCTTCCCTCCTCCTGACCGATACGTCGGAAGACGCACTCGAGTAGTTCTCGTTCCCTGGGTACGTGCACGTGCACGCGGAGAGCGTAGAGCTTCCGGCGCGGAAACGGAAACGCCTCGAGTTTCGCCAGGTCCTTTTCCGTCGTCACGATCAACTCGGCGGCACGGGAGCGGTAGAGAATCTCCCTCCAGTCGGCCTCCGTGTACGCGTGGTGGTCTTCCCATTCCAGTGCCTCGACGACGCGCACCTCCCACCGCAGGAGAGCGGCGCGGAGCGACTCCGGTCGCGCCACGGCACCCACCGTGGCGACGCTCCGGCCCGCGAGCAAGCCCGCCGGCCGTTCGACCCAACGCCCGGAGACGGACTCCACGAGCGAGCGCACCTCGAGGCTCGCTTCGAACACGGGGACTCGGGCCCTCGGCGGCGGCTCGGGGTCCGGTTCTCCCTCGCGCCGAACCACCACCAGCGCATCGGCCCGGCGCGCCACCCAGCGCGGTTCGCGGAGGGGGCCCGCCGGCAGGACTCCTCGTTCCCCGCGACCGACGAGGACGAGGTCGCAGGCCCGTCGGAGGGCGAGATGCTGGAAGCCGTCGTCGAGAACCGCCACGCGGGCACCCTCCCGTCGTGCCAGTTCCACCCCGTCGAGCCGCCGCCTCGAGACGACGACGAGGCCGTCGAACTGCTTGGAGAGGAGCACGGCCTCGTCGCCGACTTCCTCCGCCGAAAAAAACGCCTCCCGCGCCCGACCGCAAACCAGAGGTCCCGAAAACCGCCCCTTGTAACCCCGGAGGACGATCGCCGCCGGAAGCCCGGCGTGCTCGAGCCTGCGCGCGAGCCAGAGTGCGAAAGGGGTTTTTCCCGACCCTCCCACACGCAGGTTTCCCACGCTCACGACGGGTATGCCCGCTTCGCGGCTCGGAAGGACCCCGAGCCGGTAGGCGGCTCGACGCGCGACGACGAGCGTCCCCCAGACCGCCGAGAGTGGCCAGAGGAGCACGGCCCCGGCGTACCCGGAAAATCCCCGCCGGGGCCAGAGCGAGCCTTCGACCCAGCGGCGCACCCGTGCGGTCACGCCGTGCCCTCCTCCGCCACGCGCAGGAGAACGTCGAAGGCCAGCCGAGCCGGGTCGGGGCCCGAACGAACTTCCTCGGCGGCGCTGCGCACGCGTTCCCTCCATGCTCCGGAACTTTCCAGCATCTCGAGCCACGCCCGGCCGAGTTCTCTCGCGTTCTCCACCCGGCGGCCGGCACCCGTGCGAAGAAGAAGACTCTCGAATTCGCGCACGTTCCAGGTCGCAGGGCCGAAACACACCGGAGAGCCGCCGAGAACCGGCTCGAGCAGGTTGTGCCCCCCCAGCGGAGCCAGCGTACCACCGACGAAGGACGCCGAAGCCATCGGAAACACCCTCGCGAGATCTCCGACCGAATCCCAGAGCACGACCTCCGCTTCCTCCGGCGGACACCCGCCCATGCGGGAGCGAAGACACCACGGAACCGGAGCGGCGTCGAGGAGTCTCGCCACTTCTCCGAAGCGCTCGGGACGCCTCGGAGCGAGAAGGAGAAGAGCACGGGGAAAGCGACGGCGGACCGTCCGTGCAGCCTCGAGGAGAACGGCCTCTTCCGGGGCGTGGGTGCTCGCGCCGACCAGAAGAGGCCGATTTCGGGCGTCGAAGGGGGGCGGGAAGGCCTTCTCGGAAAACAGCCGCGAGAGCTTGAGATCCCCGCCGACTCGGATTCGGTCGGCCGCCACGCCGAGGCGCGCGAAACGCCGGGCGTCCTCGGGGGCGCGGGCCAGCACGAAGCGCACGCACGCAAAGCGAGAGGCGAGGAGCGGGCGGAAAAGGCGGTACGGCCTTTCGTCGCGCAGCCGCGCTCCCACCCAGACGACCGGCACCCCTCGCTCCGCGGCCGCCCGGAGAAGGTTGGGCCAGATTTCCGTCTCGAGGATCGCGAGCGCCACGGGCTCGAGGACCTCGAAGCATTTTTTCCAGGTCCAGGGGAGGTCGAACGGGAGATAGAACGCCCCCACTCCGAGCTCGCGGCGGGCCGTTTCCACTCCGGCTTCGCTCGTCGCGCTCACGACGACCGAAGAAAACCCCCGTCGCTCCCGCCAGAGCTCGACCAGACGCGCAGCCGAACGCACCTCGCCTACCGAGGCGGCGTGGATCCAGAGAAGCCCGGGTACCCTCCGGCGGCGGAGCTCCTCGGGGAGTTGTCCGAAGCGAAGCCACCAGCTTCGGCCCTTCCGGGTCCGGGAAACGAGCGGGAGCCACGGAGCGGCCAGCGTACCCGCCGCGCCCAGCGCCGCCGTGTAGAGACCCGAAAGAAAGCGCGCTTTCCACTCAGAGCTCGCGCCCAACTCTCGCCTCCGCTTCTCTCGTGAGTTCTTCGAGCCGTTGCTCGAGTTCGTGTCGAAACCGCTCGCACTCTTCTTTCCTCGCTTCCCGGGGGACCTCCATGGGTTCACCCACGAGCACCACGGCGCGGGAGAAAGGCAGCGGCAGGACCAGCCGGTCCCAGGTGGGGAGCTCGACGCGCCAGCGGGAGGCGAACGTCACGGGAACGAGGGGCACGCCTCCGAGACGAGCCAGCTCCACGGCACCACGTTTCGCACGACGGCGCGGGCCACGAGGACCGTCGGGAACGAGCGCCAGGTCCCTTCCTTCCCGGAGCTCGCCCAGCATGCCGAGGAACCCGCTCGTCCCCCCGCGCGTCGACGAGCCCCGCACGGACCGGATGCCCCAGCGCTGGAGCACTCGGGTCGCCAGCTCGCCGTCCCTGTGCGCGCTGTTGAGGATGGAAAGCCCGGGTCCGCGGTACTGCGAGGGAAGGAGGAGGACACGGTCGTGCCAGAAGACGAAGAGAAACCGCTCCCCCGATCTCCACCTCTCCCGGAGTCCGGCACGGTCCAGGAACTCCACCCGCAGCGTCCTCGCGAGCACGCGAAGCGTCCCCGCGAGAAGCCGCGGGGCGACGGCGAGCCACAACGGGGCGCGCCTCTCAGTGGAGGGTCTTTTCCGGCGCCGGAACATCCACGAACTGCAAATCGTACAGCCGACGATACTCGGCGTTGCGCTCGAGCAGTTCTTCGTGTTTTCCCTCCTCCGCCACCCTCCCGTCCCGCACGACCACGATGCGGTCGGCGCGCCGGATCGTGGAGAGACGGTGCGCGACCACCACCGTGGTGCGCCCTTCCATCAGGCGCTCGAGGGCGGCCTGCACCAGGAGCTCCGACTCCCGGTCGAGGGCGGAGGTGGCTTCGTCCAGCAGCAGAATGGAAGGGTCCTTCAGCAGGGCCCTCGCGATCGCGATGCGTTGCCGCTCGCCACCCGAGAGCGAGAGCCCGAGCTCCCCCACGACCGTGTCGTACCCCTCGGGAAGGCGGACGATGAAGTCGTGAGCGTAGGCTGCCTTGGCGGCCTCGACGACGTCCTCGAACGGCCGGGAAGGAGCACCGTACGCGATGTTCGCGCGGATCGTATCGTTGAAGAGAAACGTCTGCTGGGTGACGAGCCCGATGTGGCGGCGGAGACTCGAGACCTCGAATTCGCGGATGTCCCGGCCGTCCACGAGGATCCTGCCCTCCTCGACGTCGTAGAAACGAGCCAGGAGGTCGACGATCGTGCTCTTGCCCGCTCCGCTCGGCCCCACGAGCGCCACCACCTCGCCCTTGCGGATCGAAAGGGAAAGCCCCCGCAGCACCGGGTCCCGGTCGTAGCGGAAGACCACGCCCTCGAAGCGGATTTCCTCCCGGAGCCCCGGGAAGGGGACGTGTCCCCCTTTCTGCACCGCTTCGGGGACGGCGTCGAGGATCTCGAAGACGCGGCTCGCCGCCCCGACTCCCTGCTGCACCACGTTGTTGGCGCGGGCGAGGCCCTTGAAGGGTTCGTAGACGAGAAGCAGCGCGGTCAGAAAGGCCATGAACTCGCCCTGCGTCCTTCCGCCGCCGAGCACGCCCCAACCGCCGTACAGCACGACGCCGGCCATCCCGAGGGCCGCGAGCATTTCCATGATCGGGTTCGTGGCCGCCTTGATGCGGGAAGCCTTGAGCGAAAGCGAAAACAGCCGCTCGTTCTCGCGTCCGAAACGCTCGCGCTCGTAGTTCTCCATCCCGAACGCCTTGACGACCCGGTTCCCCTGCGAGGTCTCCTGCAGGAGCACGTTCATCTGCGCCATCGTCTCCTGCCCGAGTGTCGTGGCGCCGCGCACCTTGCGGGAGAGCCGGACCACGGGGCCGACCGAGATCGGAAAGACGACCAGAGCCACGGTGGCCAGAAGCGGGTCGAGAAAGAAGGCGACGCCGACCAGAACGGCCAGCGAGGTCGTGTCCTTGAGCAGCGCGGCGAAGGCTTCGGTCACGGCCGAGCGCACGAGCTGCACGTCGCCCGTGACCCGGGAGAGGATCGTCCCCGTGGGAGTCCGGCGGAAAAACTCGACCGGCAGGGCCTGCAAGTGGTCGTGGACGGCTCTCCGGAGGTCGGCGACGACCCGGTGCCCCACGTACTCGGTCAGGAACACGGCGCCGAACCCGAGAAGCGCCCGGACGGCGAAGGTCCCGACGATCGCCAGCGGCACCCAGAGGAGCGCGCGAGGGTCGCGGGCGGCGAACACCTCGTCGAACACGCTGCGGACCAAGAACGGCATGACGCCGTTCGTGCCGCTGAAGAGCACCATACAGGCCATCGCGCCCGCGAAGTGGGGCCAGAAGTACGGGCGCAAAAAACGGAGCATCCTCGGGTAGACCCGTCTCGTGGTGCTCACGCCGTCCCTCCACGACGCAGAAGATCGAGGGCGAGCTCCGCGGCGCGCCTTGCGGCACCCGGCCGCCCGAGCCGCCCCCGCACCTCGTCGAAGCCCCCCTCGAGCTCGGCCCTGCGGGCCACGACGTCCTCGAGCGCCCGGATCATGTTCTCGGCCGTGACCCGGGACTGCAGGAGTTCGGGGTAGAGCTCTCGGCCGAGCAGAAGATTCGGCATCGCGAGATAGGGAACCCGGACGAGCAATCGGCCGAGGGCGTAGGTGAGCAGGTTCGCGCGGTAGACGACGACCGCGGGCACCCTCGCGAGCGCCGCTTCCAGGGTGGCCGTCCCCGAAGCCACGAGCGCTCCCTGCGCCGCACAGAGGACGTCGAACGTGTCGCCGCAAGCCGCGGCGCAACCGCCGCTCCACCGCACCGCGCGCTCGCGGCCCACCCAGGGCGCGAACGCCACCACGGCCTCCCACCCGCCCGCGGAGAGCCTTCGCGCCGCTTCGAGCATCGGCGGGAGGTGGGCGCGGATCTCCCCTTCCCGGCTCCCGGGAAGGATCGCGAGCAGCGGTTTTCCCGGGGAAAGCCCGTAGAGTCGCCGCGTCGCGTCGGGAGGACGGGTCGGCCTCGCCAGGTCGAGCAAGGGATGGCCCACGAAGGTCGCGATCTCCCTCCGCCCGTTGTAGAACGAGGGCTCGAACGGGAAGACGACGGCGAGCCTGTCCACGTACCGCACCACCTTGCGCACACGCCCGCGGCGCCAGGCCCAGACCTGCGGCCCCACGAAGTAGAAAACGTGCACCCCGGCCCGTTTCGCCCGGGCGGCCAGTCGCAGGTTGAACTCGGGGAAGTCGACGAGAATCACGAGGCGCGGGCGTCTCGACTCGAGGAACCCGCGGAGAAACCGATACGCGTTGCGGAGCCTCCCCAGGGCGCGCAGCGCCTCGGTCGTCCCCATCGTCTGGACTTCGGCCATCTCGAGCAGAATCTCCGCACCCGCCTCCCGCAAGCGGGGACCGCCCATGGCGACCACCCGGAGCCCGGGCGCCAGACGACGCAGCTCGCGGACGAGCGCCCCGGCGTGCAGGTCTCCCGAGCTTTCCCCGGCCACCACGAGAACGTCGCCGGTCAAGCCGTCTCCATGCATGCGTTGATCCTCTCCGCCAGGGCCAACGCTCTGAGCCCGGCCTCCCCGCCGATCACCGGCTCCGTCCGCTCCCGAACCGCCCGGACGAAGCTCTCGATTTCGGACCGTAGCGTGTCCGCTTCTCCGAACCCGCTCTCCTCGCTCTCGATCACGAAACCGTCCCCGGTCCTGCGCCGCCGGACGATCCTGACACTGCGCGCGTCGTAGTCCACCGAAACGTAGGTGTCGGCCTGGAAAAGCCGGATCCGGCGTTCCCGTTTCGAAGAAACGCGACTCGCTGTCAACTGCGCGATGGAACCCCCGGCGAATCGAAGCCTCACGTTGGCGATGTCCACGGAACCCGTCAGCACCGGCACGCCGACGGCTTCGATCCGCTCGACCTCCCGGGGCACGCAGGCCAGCACGACGTCGAGGTCGTGGATCATGAGGTCGCGCACGACGTCGACGTCCGTGCCCCTCTCCGCGAACGGGACGAGCCTCTGGCTTTCGACGAACCGGGGGGAGTCGGCCAGGGCGAGAAGGGCCTGCACGGCGGGGTTGAAGCGCTCGAGGTGGCCGACCTGCAGGATCCTCCGCTCCCGGCGGGCGAGCTCGACGAGCTCGCGCGCCTCGGGAACGGTACGCGCGAGCGGTTTTTCGACCAGGACGTCGACCCCGGCCGCGAGCAGCTCCCGCGCGATCGGGAAGTGCAGCGCCGTCGGCGTCGCCACGCTCGCGCAGTCGATCCGACCGAGGAGCGACCGGAACTCCGTCTCCGCCCGCGTCTCGAGACGCTCGGCGAGCCGGCGTGCACGCTCCGGGCTCGTGTCCACGACGGCGACGAGTTCCACGCCGGGAAGCTCGGCGTACTTCTCCGCGTGGAAACTCCCGACGTACCCGGCCCCGATCACGGCCGCCCGGATCATCCCGGCCCCCTCGAACCGAAGCCGACGAGCGCGATCGCGGCCCGTTCGGCGGCCTCGAGCAGCTCTTCGCGATCGAGGAGGAGGGTCCGGCCGGCCTCCACCGCGACGGCGGACACCCCCGCCTCGCGTGCCACTTCGATCGTCTCCCGACCGAGCGCCGGGAGGTCGAAGCGCAGGTCCTGTCCCGGCTTGCTCGTCTTGACGACGACGCAGCCCGGCCCCGCGAGGCGAAACGCCCGCCGCACGACTTCGTCCGTACCCTCGAGCGCTTCGAGGGCGACGACGACCCCGTCCTTGACGACCACCGTCTGGCCCACGTCCCACCGCCCGAGCATCCGCGCCACCCTCCGGCCGAGCCGGATGTCCCCGCGCTCGCGGGGAGCCGGCCGCCGCGAGGTCAGCACGCCCCACGGCGCGAGCCAGTGCCCGAGAAAGCCCCTCGGGTCGACGATCCGGATGCCCGCCCGCTCGAAAGCCCCCGCGACCGCGCGGAGCACGGCATCGTCTCCCCGGTGGGGAAGCTCCGCGAGAATCCGGAGAGCCGTTTCGTCGGGGCGAAACTCCCGGAAAAGCCGCTTTTTGTCGATGCCGCCGGCGAAGACCGCTTCACGGACGCCGTGGCCGCGGAAAAACTCGATCACGGCGCCCACCTCCCCGACCCGGACCCACGCGGCGTCCTCCACGAGCGCTTGGACTTCCCCTCCGGTCTCCCCGCGGTGGAGCGCCGCGACCACCCGCAGGCCCGCCGCCCTCGCCGCGCGTGCGAAGAGCACCGGGAACTGCCCGTTTCCGGCGACGAGACCGATCGCTCGCATCTCACGCTCCTTCCGACCCGCGACGTCCGCGGGGGCGGCAGAATCCGCGACGGGACGATTGCAGGAAAACGAGCCAGCGCACGACCGCCTCGCAGCCCGCGTACTCGCGCCGCAGCACGTCGAGCGCCTCCCGCAGGGTGAGCCCGCGCCCGAAAAGAACGCGGTAGGCACGCTGGAGCGTCGCGATCGTCTCGGAGGAAAAGCCCCTTCTCCGGAGACCGACGAAGTTGAGCCCCCGGAGCGAAGCGCGGTCGCCCGTCGCGTTGCAGTAGGGCAGGACGTCGAGCGACACCATGGAGCCGGCCCCGACGATGGCCGATTCCCCCACGCGCACGAACTGGTGGAGGCCCGCGAGCGCCCCGATCACGGCGTGATCCTCGACGACGACGTGCCCGCCGAGCTGCGCCCCGTTCGCGACGACCACCCCGTCCCCCAGCCGGCAGTCGTGGGCCACGTGGGCGTAGTTCATCAGAAGGCAGCCGTTTCCCACCCGGGTGACGCCACCGCCGTGCACCGTGCCCGCGTGGATCGTCACGAACTCCCGGATCACGTTCTCGTCTCCGATCTCGAGCTCCGTGGGCTCCCCGCGGTGCTTGCGGTCCTGCGGTTCGGCACCGAGCGAAGCGAACGGAAAGACCAGGTTCTTCTGCCCGAGCGTCGTCCGCCCCTCGAGGACGGCGTGGGCCCCGATGCGGGTTCCGGCGCCCACCCGCACCCCCGGGCCCACCACGGCGTAGGGCCCCACGACGACGTCCGGCCCGAGCTCGGCCCGGGGAGAAACGACGGCCGTCGGGTGGATCCGGTAGTCTTCGCTCATGGCGGCACGGTTCTCGCGACCTCCACGATCGTGACGAGCGCCTCGGCCACCACCTTGCCGTCGACCATGGCTCGGCCCTCGGTCTTCCAGACCCCGTGCCGGCGCGCGCGCAGCCGCACCTCGAGAAGGAGCCGGTCCCCCGGGAACACCGGGCGGCGGAAGCGGACTCCGTCGAGGGCGGCCAGCACGAGCCCGCGACCTTTCTCGGGCCCGCGGGAAGAACGGTAGATGAGAAGCGCGCTCGCCTGCGCGAGCGCCTCGCAGAGAAGGACGCCGGGCATCACGGGCTCGCCCGGGAAGTGCCCGGCGAAGTAGGGCTCGTTGGCCGTGACGTTCTTCAGCCCCACGAGCCGAGCGCCGTCGTCGAAATCGACCACGCGATCGACGAGAAGCATCGGGTAGCGGTGGGGCAGGAGTTCCTGGACGGTCCTGTGGTCGAAACCCGAGGCCATGCCGCTCAGCGCTTTCGCCGCCGGTAGTCGCTGTCGTACCGTTCGATGATGCGGTCGGTGATGTCGGCCGAGTCCGCGCCGTAGAGCAAGCCGCCGCTGCCGGCCTCGAGGATCAGGAGGTAGTTCTCCTTCTCGCCGAACTCGCGGATCACTTCCTGGAGATCGCGGAGGATCTGTTCGGTGAGCTCCGCGTCCTTGGCCTGCAGCTCGGCCTGCGAGTCCTTGTAGGCGCGCTCGAAGTCCCGCACCTGCTTCTGGTAGTCGCGCTCGAGCTTTCGCCGCTCCTCCTCCTTGAGGACGGCGGCCTTCTTCTCGATCCGCTCGCGCAGGTTCTCGACCTCGTCGCGTTGCTTCTGGAGACTCCGCCGCAGCTTTTCCATCTCGCTCCGGAACTCTTCCTTGGCCTTGCGGCCGGCTTCGGACTCGTTCAGAGCTCTCTGCAAGTCCACGATCCCGATCTTCGCCGGCTCCGCAAAAGCGAAACCCAGCGAAGCGAAAAGAAGCAACGCCGACGCCCACGTTCTCATACGTCCCTCCGCCCCCTTTTCACGGCGGTCCTCCGAAGGTGAAGTTGATCGCCCGCGCCGAATCGTCCGCTCGTCGGTTGATGGGGAACCCCACCTCGAACCGTAGCGGCCCGATCGGCGAAAGCCACCGGATACCCACGCCGTAGGCGAGTCGCAAGTCGGCAGGGTCCATCCATTCCGTGGCACGGAAAGCTTCGCCCGCGTCGAAAAAGACCACCCCCCGGAGCCCCACGGACTCCGCGAGGGGAAAGATCAGCTCGAAGTTCCCGACGAACTCCTGACTCCCGCCGATCGGGTCGATGTCGACGAGCCGGCCGCGTTCGTCGAAGACGGGGACGCGCGGGCCGAGCGTGCGGACGTCGAAGCCCCGGACCGAGTTGATCCCGCCGGGGAAGTACCGCTCGAAAAGCGGCAGCTCGCGACTCTTTCCGGCGAACGACCGGCCGAAGGCCAGCGTGAGACCCGTCGAGAACACGAACGTCCCCCAGTCCGGATTGCGGTAGAAGGGATAGTACCAGCGGCCCCGGGCTTCGGCCTTGAAGAAGCGGCTCGTTCCCCCGAGACCGGCGAGCTCGACCGAAAGGTCCTGCATGGAGCCCGCGGTCGGGTCGAAGGGGTGGTTCCGCGTGTCCCGAAAAAGCCTCGGCGTCACGCTGCTCGTGAGCTCGGTTCCCTGCTCGGCCCGGATGACCGTGGCCGCGGCCGCGCTCACGTTCGAGATTTCCGCCTGCTCGAACCGGTACTCGAGCCCGACGCGGGTGTCGCGGAGCGGAAAACCGAGAAAACTGCGGTAGCCGAGAGCCGGGAGCGGGTAGAGGAAGCGCAACCCTCCCCCCGTACCCGAGCGTGTGAAGTCGAGAAAATCGAGACGCCACCGGAACGCCTCCACGCCGGCCGTGAGCGGAGTGTCGAAGAGATAGGGCTCGGTGAAGCTCAGCGAAAAATTCTGCCGGATGGAGCCGAAGTCGGCGTTCAGCACGACCCTCTGGCCCCGCCCGAAGAGGTTGATCTCCGCGAGCCGGACGTTGAAGAGAAACGACTCGCCGGAGCTGATTCCGGCCCCTGCCGCGAAAGACCCCGTGGGGCCTTCCTTCACGTCGACGAGCAGGTCGAGCTGGTTCTCGTCCGCCTTGCGGGTCGTGAAGTTCACTTCCTGGAAAAAACCGAGCCGACGCACGCGCTCCTGGCTCCGCCGCAGCGCCCGACCCGAAAAACGCTGCTGTTCCGCCACCTCGAGTTCGCGGCGGATCACCTTGTCGCGGGTTTTCGTGTTGCCCGTGATCTCGATGCGGCGGAAGTACACGACCGGCCCCTGCCGAACCACGTAGGTCACGTCGACGGTCCTTTTCTCGGGATCCACCGAAGTCTCGGGCGTGACGTTGACGAACGCGTAGCCGTGGTCCCCGTAGCGCTCGGTGAGGAAGTCGATGTCCTTCCGCAGGAGACTGGCCCGGAACGTGTCCCCCTCTTTCAACTCGAGCCGGCGCAGGAGGCGCTCGTTTTCCGGAAGCAGGTCCCCCGCGATCCGCACCTTCCCCACCCGGTAGCGCTCGCCTTCGTCGATCTTGATCGTGACCCGAAGGCCGTCCTTCGTCCTCTCCACCACGGGCTCGTCGATCTTCACGTCGATGAAGCCGTGGTCGTAGTAGAACGCCGTGAGCCTCTCGATGTCCGCCTTCAGGACCTCGCGGTCGAGGTTGCCCGAACCGGTGAGGAACGAGAGAAACCATTTCTTTTTGGTCTGCATCACCCCGCGAAGCTCGCGTGGCTTCATGGCCCGAACGCCCTCGAAGACGATCTCGGCCACCCGGATGCGCTTGCCTTCGTCGACGCGGAAGACCAGATCGACCTGCCCGGGTCCCACCGGCTCGACCTCGTAGTCGATCCGGGCGTCGAGATAGCCCTTTTTCTCGTACTCTTTTTTCGCGTTCTCGATCCCCTTCCGGACCTGCACCGGGTCGAGGATCGTGTTGGGACGCACCTTGAGCGCCGCCTCCAGCTCCTCGCGGTCGAGGGCCTTTTCTCCTTCGATGCGAATCTCGCGGACGACCGGACGCTCCCGGACGCGGTAGACGAGGACCTTCTTTCCGTTCTCGTCGAGCAGCTCGGCGGAGACGTCCTCGAAAAACCCCATGCGGTAGATGGCCCGCACGTCGTCGTCGACGAGCTTTTCGTCCAGCACGGAGCCGGCTTCCACCCCGAGGTGCACACGGATGGCTTCTTCCTCGACACGGGAGTTCCCCTCGATCCGCACCTCGTCGATGCGAACCGGCTCCAGAGCCAGCGCCCAGCCGACCCAGAGGACGAGAAACCAGACCGACCACCGACCCTTCGACATCCCGGAGCCTCTTCCGCCCGACGTGCGGCGACGGCTAGCAGAACGACCCTTTCCGCGCAAAGCCGCGCTCTCAGTGGAGGCGGCCCGATTCGAGCCGGAGCACCCGGTCCATTTTCCGGGCCAGTCGTTCGTTGTGTGTCACGACGACGAGCGTCACGCCGTACCGCACGTTCCACTCCACAAGAAGCTCCGCGATGTGCTCGCCGGTCGCGGGGTCGAGGTTCCCCGTGGGCTCGTCCGCGAGCACGAGCGGAGGCGAAAGCACGACGGCCCGGGCCACCGCCACGCGCTGCTGCTCGCCCCCCGAAAGCTCGCCCGGCTTGTGCCCGAGCCGCGCTTCGAGCCCCACCCGGCGGAGCACGTCGAGGGCCCTCTTGCGAGCCTCCCCCCACGGCCTGCGCCCGATGAGCGCCGGCATCATGACGTTCTCGAGCGCCGTGAAGTCGGCCAGGAGGTGGTGGAACTGGAAGACGAAGCCGATCTGGCTGTTGCGGAAGGCGGCGAGCTCCCGCTCGCTCCCGGAAAAGACGTCGCGACCCCGGAAGAGAACCCGCCCGCGGGTGGGGCGGTCCAGGCCGCCGAGGATGTGGAGCAGCGTGCTCTTCCCCACCCCGGAGGCTCCCACGACGGCGAGCTTTTCGCCCTCCCGCACCCGCAGGTCGAGCCCTCGCAAGACCTCCACGCTCTCGCCGTAACGCTTCTCGAGCCCGATCGCTTCGAGCAGAGTCTCACTCATACCGGATCACGTCGACCGGCAGGAGCCGCGCCGCCTGCCTCGCCGGGTAGAGCGTCGCCAGAAGACAGATGAAAAGCGAAGCGGCCGTCACGAGGAGGAAGTACTCGGGGTAGATCTTCACGGGCAGCGTGGAGACGTAGAACACGTCCTTCGGAAGTTCGATGAACTCGTAACGCCGCAGCGCCCAGCAGGCCACGTACCCGGCCACGTTCCCGAGCAGAGTCCCCACGACGCCGATGACGAGCCCTTTGAACACGAAAATGCGACCCACCCCCGCCGCCGTGGCACCCATCGACTTCAGGATCGCGATGTCCTTTTTCTTTTCCATCACGACCATGATGAGCGTGGCCACGATGTTGAACGCCGCCACGAGCACGATCAGGAGCAGAACGATGAAGTAGACGGTCTTCTCGAGCTTGAGCGCCGAGAAGAGATTGTGGTTGATGTCCATCCAGGAGCGAACGCGGTAGGGGAAGCCCAGGACTCCCTCGATGGCCCGCGCCACCCGATCGGCCCGTTCGATCCGCTCGACCCGCACCTCCACCCCCGTGACCGCGTCGCCCAGTTCGAAAAACGACTGGGCTTCCTCGAGCCGCATGTAGACGAGCGCCGCGTCGTACTCCGACATCCCCGACTCGAAGACCCCACCGACGCGGAACCGCCGCGACCGCGGGAGAAATCCGACGGCGCTCGGCGTTCCGAGCGGAGAGATGACCTGCACCTCGTCGCCCGGCGTCGCGCCGAGCTGCCGGGCGAGCTCGCCCCCGAGGAGCAGCTCGGGCGGCTCCTTTCGCGTCTCGAGCCCTTCGAGGCTCCCCTGCCGGAGGAGCTTCTTCACGTCCACCACCGCCTCCTCGCCGACCCGGATGCCGCGGACCACGGCGCCCGTGACGGCCTCGCCGTGCGACACCATCACCTGCCCGTAGACGAACGGCGCCGCGGCCACCACCCCGGGCACGCCGCGCACCTTTTCCAGGACCTCGTCGTACCCGGAAAGCGGGCCTTCGAAGCTCACCACGATCACGTGCGGGTTGAAGCCCAGGATGCGGTCCCTCAGGTCTTCCTCGAAACCGGTCATGACGGCGAGCACGACGTTGAGTGTCATGACCCCGATCATCACCCCCGCCATCGCGATGAGCGTGATGAGCGAGATGAAGGCTTCCTTCCGCTTGGCACGCAGGTAGCGAAGCCCGACGAAGAGTTCGTAGCGCACGGCCCGGCCACGCCTCAGCGGGACTCGGGGCGCAGTTGCGGGAAAAGGATCACGTCCCGAATCGACGGCGAGTCGGTGAACAGCATGACGACCCGGTCCACTCCGATCCCCTCGCCGGCGGCGGGCGGCATCCCGTACTCGAGGGCCCGCAGGAAGTCCTCGTCCATCCGGTGCGCCTCCTCGTCGCCCGCTGCCCGAACGCGCAACTGCTCTTCGAAGCGTCTTCTCTGGTCCTCGGGGTCGTTGAGCTCGGAGAACGCGTTGGCGATCTCCCGCCCCGCGACGTAGAGCTCGAAGCGGTCCACGAACTCCGGGTAGCGTGCGTTCCGCCGCGCCAGGGGAGACACGGCCACGGGATAGAGGTAGACGAAGGTCGGCTGTGAGAGTTCCGGTTCCGCGAGCGTCTCGAAGAGTTCGGCCACGAGGTAGCCGGCCGCCGCCTCGCCGTACCGCGTGCGGTAGTCGGACTCCACGCGGATCCCCCGGCGCGCCGCGGCCGCCTCGATGGCCGGGAGGTCGAGCGAGAGGACGGCCTCGGCCGGCAACTCGAGCCGAGACGCCACGTACTCCGGCAAAGAGAGCCGGCGCCACGGGGGCTCGAAGTCGAGCTCCGTCCCCCCGTACGCGAAGCGCCGCGTTCCGAGAACCCGGTCGGCGAGCGAAACGAAAAGCTCCTCGGTGAGGGTCATGAAGTCCTCGTACGTCGCGTACGCGGCGTAGAACTCCAGCATGGAGAATTCCGGGTTGTGCTGCGTCGAAAGGCCCTCGTTCCGGAAGACCCGACCGAGCTCGAACACCCTCTCGAAGCCCCCGACCAGGAGCCGCTTGAGGTAGAGTTCCGGCGCGATCCGCAGGTAGAGATCCATGTCCAGGGCGTTGTGGTGGGTGACGAAAGGCCTGGCTGCCGCGCCGCCCGGGAGCGGCTGCATCACGGGAGTTTCGACCTCGACGAAGTCGCGCTCCCGCAAAAAGCGCCGCATCTCTTCCACCACTTGCGCCCGCACGAGGAACGTCCGGCGGCTTTTCGGGTTCGAGACGAGGTCGAGGTACCGCTGGCGATAGCGGAGCTCGACGTCCGTGAGACCGTGCCACTTCTCGGGCAGGGGCCGCAGCGCCTTCACCAGCAGCCGAGCCGTTCGGGCCTCGACGGTGAGCTCCCCCGTCTTCGTCCGGAACACGCGCCCCTCCACACCGAGGAAGTCGCCGAGTTCCGCGAACCGGAACGCCTCGAAAGCCTCCGCTCCCACCCGGTCGCGCCGGACGTAGACCTGGAGTCTCTCGGTGCGGTCCTGGAGGTGCAGGAACACCGCCCTGCCGAAGTCCCGCCACCCGACGATCCGGCCGGCCACGCGCACGGACTCGTTCCTTTTCTCCAGCTCCTCGGCGGAAAAGGACTCGAAGCGCCCGCGTACTCCCGCGAGGGTGTCCGAGGGCCGGAAGTCGTTCGGGTACGGATCGATGCCCCGCTCCCGCAGTTCTCGGAGTTTACGACGCCTTGTGGCGCTCAGGTCGGACGTTTCGACTTCCACGACGAGGCTCGCGTCCGCTCTAACGAGCCCCGCCCCTCCAGTCAAGGTAACGGCGGCCGCGGAATTGACTGCCCTGCAGGTTTCTCTTATCGTCGATCTTCGCGATGCGTGTCCGATTCCTGCCCGAGCGACGCGAAGTCGAGGTGTCCGGGGTTCGTCGTGTGGCCGACCTCCTGAGGGAGCTCGACGTGCTGCCGGGTACCGTTCTCGTGATCCGCAACGACGAGCTCCTCGGGGAACACGACGTCCTCGACGCCGACGACGAAGTGGAAATCCGATCCGTCCTCTCGGGCGGCTGAGGCGAAGGGACCGGAGGGGCCTTCGTGAAGTCCGCTCGACGTTCCCCCCGCTGCATCCGCTGCCGCGCCCCCGCCGTGGTACACGTCCGGCAGCACCACGCGCATTTCTGCGGCGCGTGTTTCCCGGAGTTCTTCGAGCGGCAGCTCGAGCGGGCCATCCGCAAGGAGAACATGTTCGGGCGGGAGGACGAGGTGCTGGTCGCGGTCTCCGGAGGCAAGGACAGCCTCGCGCTCTGGGAAGCCCTCGCGCGGCTCGGCTACCGAACCACGGGCCTCCATCTCGAGCTCGGAATCGGCGAGTACTCCGTCGCGTCACGGGAAAAAACGGAGGCGTTCGCACGGGCGCGGGGTCTCCGCCTGCTCACGGTTCGGCTCGCCGACGAGGAGGCGGCCGTTCCGGACCTCGCTCGCGCCACCCGGCGGCCGCCGTGCGCGGCCTGCGGGCTCGCCAAGCGCCACTTCTTCGATGCCGTGGCCCTCGAGCACGGCTTCCGGGTCCTCGCGACGGGACACAACCTCGACGACGAAGCGGCGCGGCTTCTCGGGAACGTGCTCCGGTGGCAGGTGCACTACCTCGCCAAGCAAGCCCCGGTGCTCGAGGCCACCCCCGAGCGGTTCGTACGCAAGGTGAAGCCGCTCTACCGCACGAGCGAGTACGAGACCGCCGCGTACGCCTTTTTGCGCCGGATCGACTACATCGTCGACGAGTGTCCCAACGCACGCGGTGCGACGCAACTCCTCTACAAGGACGCGCTCAACCGCATCGAGGCGGCCGCACCGGGAAGCAAGCTCTCTTTCGTGCAGGAGTTCCACAAGGTCGCCCGGCCGCTGTTCGAACGGCTCGCCGAAGCGGACGCCGCCTCGGGCACGTGTGCCGTCTGCGGGCTTCCGTCGTGGGGCGAGACGTGCGCGTTCTGCGCGCTGCGCGCGAGGGCGCGCCGCCGGGAGGGCGAGACGCTGCCGACCGTCGACGCACCCGGTCGCGCATGAGGCGAGAGCGGGGGCGGCTCGGGCCCGGAGAGGCGGTCCTTTTCGTCGACCGCAAGGGCCGCGAATATCTCCGTTTTCTGCGCCCGGGCACTCGCGTCCCGCTCCGCGGCGGCACCCTGGAAGCGGACTCCCTCATCGGGAGCCCCGAGGGGTCGGTGGTCCGGACGGGCTCCGGGGAGCCCTTTCTCGTCGTGCGGCCGACGTTCGCGCATCTCGTTCCCAACCTGCCCCGCCGCGCGCAGGTGATCTACCCGAAGGACATCGGCCCGATCCTCCTCTGGGGGGACATCTTCCCCGGAGCCCGCGTCGTCGAGGTCGGCGCGGGACCCGGCGCCCTCACGATCGCGCTGCTGCGCGCCGTCGGTCCCGAGGGAAGCGTCGTTTCCTACGAACACCGGCCCGACTTCGCACGCATGGCGCGCGAGAACGTGCACCGCTTTCTCGGCCCCGCGACGAACTGGACGCTGCGGGTGACCGACGCTTTCGAGGGGATCGAGGAGCGCGAAGTCGACCGGATGGTGGTCGACCTCGCCGAGCCGTGGCGTCTCGTCGAGCACGCCGCACGCGCCCTGCGACCCGGCGGGATCCTCGTCGCGTACCTGCCCACGGTGCTGCAACTCAAGCACCTCTACGACGCGATCGAGGGCGATCGGAGGTTCGGGAACGCCGAAACGATGGAGACGCTCCTGCGCTTCTGGCACGTCAAAGAGCGAAGCGTTCGGCCCGAGCACAGGATGATCGGTCACACGGGCTTCGTCACGGTCGTCCACAGGCTCGCCGAACCGGGAGAAACGACCGGAGCGACGGAAGAAGAGGAGACCGGGATTCGTTGACTTCGAGCCGGTCTCTGTAGTAGCCACTTCGAAGAAACGACGACCCATGGCGTTCCTCTCGAAACCGGAACTCCGCCGGCGAATCTGGGCCAGAATCCGCGCTTCGGGTGTCGCGCGCTTTCCGATCCTCGAGGGGCACACGCCGAACTTCGTCGGAGCCGAACGCGCCACGCGTCTTCTGCGCGAGCTCACGCTCTGGAAGCGAGCGAGGACCGTGAAACTGGGACTCGACGCTCCGCTGCTCTCTTTGCGCCGGATGGCGCTTCTCGAGGGGAAAACCGTCTACCTGGCGGTTCCCGGTCTGCGCACCGAGAACTGTTTCGTGGAACTCGACCCGCAGCGCTTGCGGCGCAGCGTGCTGCCGTTCGCGGCGAGCCTCCGGGGAGCCCTGCGCTTCGGACGCACGCTCTCGCCGTCGGAACTGCAACCCATCGACCTCGTCGTCGTGGGCTCCCTCGCCGCCAACCGCCACGGCGCGCGCATCGGGAAAGGCGGCGGGGAGACGGACCTCGAGTACGGTCTTCTCCGGCGCGAGGGCAAGGTGCGGGAGTACACGCCGGTGGTCACCTTGCTCCACCCGGTACAGGTGCTCGACGAGCGGATCCCCATGCGCGCCCACGACGTGCCCGTCGACTTCCTCGTCACGGTCGACCAGGTCCTCGCCGCGCCGAACCTGCACCCGCGTCCGCGGGGAATCTTCTGGGAGCTCCTCCCCGAGGAAGCCTTCCGGAAGATCCCGGTCCTGCGCAAGGGACGCCGGGAAATGCGGTTCGGGACGCGTCCGGTCTAGCGGCTCTCGCCCAGAGCGAGGCGAACGGCCTCGGCGGGATCCCGGGCGTGGAGGACTCCCGGGACGAACTCCCACGCCCGAAGCGCCACGACCCTCCGGCCGAGTTTCCGTGCGAGACCGATCTCCGAGAGGGTCCCGGATTCCCCGGCGAGCGCCACCACCCCGTCCGAGGCGGCGACGACGACCGCGTTTCGTGCGTGCCCGAGCCCGGAGGGGACGACGACGCCGAGGTAGGGATTGGCTTCCTCCCAGTCGTAGGAGGGTAGAATCCCCACCGTCCACCCTCCGGCGAGGGAAGCCCCCCGCGCGGCCGCTTCCATCACGCCGCCCCGGCCACCGCAAACGAGCGTGGCGCCGCGGCGCGCGATTTCACGACCGACTTCCTCGGCGAGCCGCAGAACTTCGTCCGGGACGCGCGAACCGCCCACCACGGCGACCTGAGCTCTCCTCGGCATGCCGCCCGGACGGTACCCGAGCCCACCCCGCGCGGCAAGCTCACCGGGGCGTGGCGACGGGCAGCTCCACCAGGAACGTCGCGCCCCTGCCCGGTTCGCTCTCGGCCCAGATTCTCCCGCGGTGGGCTTCGACGAGCGACTTCGCGATGAAAAGCCCGAGGCCCGTACCCTGCACGTGGGCCGAGCTCGGGAGGCGTCCGTACTTGGAGAAAAGGTGCGGAAGCTCGTCGGCGGGGATGCCGGGTCCCGTGTCCCGGACGCGGATCACCACGGACGAGTCCTTCGCGGCGCTTTCGACCACCACGCGGCCGCCGGCGGGCGTGAACTTGATCGCGTTGCCGACGAGGTTCGTGAAAACGCGGTCGAGCTGCACCCGGTCCGCTTCCACGAGGGGAAGCACAGCGAGCTTCGTCTCGAGCGCGATGCCCTTGGCCTTCGCGAGAGGGCTCTCGTAACGCACGACGCCTTCCAGGATGTCGTTCAGGTCCACGCGCTCGAGCCGGAGCGGAATTCCCCCCGCCTCGATGCGCGACAGATCGAGGAAGTTCAGGATCAGGTGCAACAGCCCCCGGGCGCACGAATCGATGCCCACGAGCATCTCCCGACACGGGGCCTGGGGACAGACGTCGTTCAGGAGGATGTCGGTGTAGCCCACGATCACGCTGACGGGGTTTTTCATGTCGTGCGTGACCATCGCGAGAAAATCGTTCTTCATTTCCTCGATCCGGCGCTTTTCGGTCATGTCCCTGCCGATCGCCTGGAAGCCCGCGAAGGCCCCGTCTTCGGACGACACCGCCCCGAGGCAGAACTCCACGATGGCAACCCGCCCCCCGCGCGAGCGGAGGTGCACTTCCGCGGTGGCCCCCCCGTCCCGGGCTCGGTCGAGGAGGCGTTCGAGGTCCAGGGGGGAGCTTTCCGCGAAAAACGAAGCGAGCGAGACGCCCGCAGCCTCTCCCTCGGAGATCCCCGCGAGGCTTTCGAAGGCCCGATTCGCCTCGACGATCGTTCCCCGGGCGTCGCAGACGAGGACGATGTCGGAGGCATTCTCGAAAAGCGTGCGGTAGCGAGCCTCGGAGGCTCGCACCGCGGCATCGAGCGCCTCGCGTTCGCGAAGGAGCTCGAGGTGCTGGAGATTCCGCCGGACCACGAGAGGCAGGTCGTCGAGGTGCGAGAGGTCGGGGCGCTTGAGCACGTAATCCCAGGCACCGGCCCGCATGGCCGCCACCGCGAGCGTCACGTCGTCCGCGCCGGTGAGCATCACGATCGAGCATTCCGGGCGCCTTTCCCGGAACTCCCGGAGCAACTCGAGGCCGTCCCCGTCCGGGAGGCCCCGGTCGAGGAGCACGACGTCCGGCGAGAGTCGCTCGAGGAGCTCCCGGCTCCGGGCGGCCGTCTCCGCCCACTCGACCCGGTACCCCTCGCGGCCGAGCCGACGCTGGGCGAGTCGAGCCTGTCCGGGGTCGTCCTCAACCAAGAGGACGATGGGTCCGTTCGCTTCCATCGTGCGACGGCCGGTTCGGAAACTCCACGATTTCGAGGAACATGCCGAGTTTGCGGATCCGGTCGATGAAAGATTCGATCTGCACCGGCTTCACGACGTAACCGTTCGCTCCGAGCTCGTAAGCGCGGTCGATCTCCCGCTGGTTGTCCGTCGACGTGAGCATGATCACCGGAAGCCGCGCGAGCGGTCCTGCCCGCCGGATATGGGCGAGGAAGTCGAAACCGTCCATGCGCGGCATCCGAACGTCCAGAAGAACGAGGCTCGGGACGGGGTTCGCCGCGGGGTCGTCGAAAGGGGGGGCGTGGTGCAGGTAGTCGAGCGCCTCCTGGCCGTCGCGAACCCGAACGAGCCGGTTCAAGACGCCGGAGCGGCGCAGGTTCCTCTCGAGAAGGCGCGCATGTCCGTCGTCGTCTTCCACCAGAAGGATCGTCACGGCTCTCTTCCCTCCTTCTTCCATCACCGATCTCCTTCCCGTCTCGTTCTCTCCCGGGCCCCCGCCCTCGGGGCGTGTTCGGGTTCCAGGGTGAACCAGAAGGTGGTTCCCTCGCCCGGCTTCGATTCGACCCAGATCCGGCCGCCGTGTCTTTCCACGATCTTGCGGACGGCAGCGAGCCCGAGACCCTCGCCCGGCGATTCGCTCGAAAGCCTGCGGTGAAGCCGGAAAATCTCTTCGACGTGCTCGGGCGGAATCCCGGGTCCCGAGTCCCGCACGAAAAATCGGGGCGGCAGAGTCCCGTTCTCGACCCCGATCTCGATGCGGCGGATGCCCGACGCTCGCCCGTACTTGACCGCGTTGTCGACGAGGTTCGCGAAGACCTGCCCGAGCGCCACGGGGTCTCCACGGACCGTCGGCAGGGATGCCTTCACGAGCTCGAAGCCCCCGGACTCGAGCTGGTAGCGCAGAGAAGAGAGAACGTCCCTGACCACGGCATCGAGGTCCACGACCTGGGTGGGATCGGTCCGAGTGCCGGCCCGGCACACCTGCAGGAGAGCTCGGACGAGACCTTCCATGCGCTCGACGCCGGCGAACACGAAGCCGAGCGATTCTTCGATCTCCTTGCGGACTTCCGCCGCCCCACTCCCGTTCTCCCACGACCCGAGGCTCTCGGCGATCTCGCGCGCGAACCCCTGGATGTTGATCAGCGGCGCGCGCAGGTCGTGGGAGACGAGGTAGAGGAGGTCTTCCATGTCGCGGTTCAGGTCTCGCAACCGACGTGCCTGGCCCTCGAGATCGGAGAGAAGCACGGACTTTTCTTCGAGAGCCGCACGAAGCTCCCGCCTGACGAGGAACTCTTCGCGCTGTGCCCTGGCCCGGAAGTGCACGCTCAAGACGACGAGAACCGCCATGGCGGCGATGGCCGTGAGCCGAGCCGCGAAGTCCTGCCAATCGGCGATTCCGCCGGCTGCGAGGCTTCCCCCGGTGTAGCTCAGGAGAACGGCAGCGGAGACCAGAGCGGCCTGCAGCGGTGACCAGAGAAAAAAAATTCCCGCTGCCGCAAGGAGGACGATACTCGAGGTGAAGTAAGGGCTCGCGTAGCCCAGAAGGTACACCGGAACGCCTCCGATGCCCGCGGCAATCCCGGAGAGCAAGAGGACCTGCAGGAGCTCGCTTTGCCTTCGGCCCCACCGAGATCGGCCGAGAAGCCAGACGAAGCCGGCCAGGGCAACACAGGCCATCCTCACGGCCAGAAGCGGCCAGAAGACCCGCCTGTAGACGAGCCAGTCGTGCAGGGAAAAAGGCGGAAGGATGACGGAAGCCACCACACAGGTGCGCAGCAAGGTTTTGTGCCCCCGCTCGAGACACTCCGCTCGGAACTCCTCGACCGGAAAAGGACTCGGCTGCATCGTTTCGGCGCACTTGCGCGTGCAAGTGCCATGCCGGCCCCCGAGATCCGCCCTGCGTCGAGCTCGGAGCGGTCGAACACCTCCCCCCTCGTGGCGAACAGTTGCCTTGCCGGGCCCGGATCGGCTAAGAGGGGTTTCGGCGACGGAAAGAACAGCACCTGGCCGACCGACGGAGGGATCGCCCGATGACGGAAACGACGCACGAGGAAACCGAACAGCTCGCGGACGACGAGGAGTGGGAATACGAGGTCGTGCAGGAAGACCCGGGAGTTCTGGCGCCGCTCATCGGCTGGGGAGCGCTCGCGGCCTTTGCGATCGGCTTTGCGTACTGGGTAGGCGCGCCGCTGCTCATGGGGGAGCGCTGGGCGGGCAAGAAGCAGGAAGCCATCGAGCTCGTCAAGAACTACAAACCGACCGGAAAGGACACCTTCTACGACATGATCCGCGCCTACTCGCTTCGGGCCAAAGAACACGACGTGTACGTGGGGGAGTTCGGGTGGGACGCCCTCCAAAGAGAAGGGCCCGAGTACGAGGTCACGCTTCTCTGGACCGAGGAGGGCGAGAAGCACGTAGCGGTCTGGAGGGTGAACCTCGAAGACAAGAGCATCCGCCCCCAGGGCAACGTGGCGGCCTCCCTCCCGCAGCGGCTTCTGTCGGTACCCAAGAAGGAAGGCTGAGACTCGGCCGGCCGGCGAAACGCCGGTAGCCTTCCTCCACGCGGGATTCGGCGGCTCAGCTCGCCTTGAGTGCGAGCGCGCGCCTGAGAGGCCGAGCGCCTACGCGGATTGCGTGCTCCTCCACGACCGGCTGAGGACAAGTGCGAACGTACCACCGGGCCGCCAAGGCGCAAACGAGAAAGTCGTCCCCCCAACCCAGGAACGCGATCGCGTCGTTCAAGAAGTCGGGGCGGTAGAGCCCGTAGACGAGCGCCAGAACGACCGGGGTCCGCCAGAAAAGCGGTAGTCTTCGGTCCAACAAGAGTCGCCCGAAGACGATCGTTCCCACGACCAGGTAGAGAAGCGCGGCTCCCGTTCCCCGCTCGCGCCAGAGCCGGAAAAGCCTCAGGTCGAGTGTCGTCGCCACTCCGGCCCCGAGGAGCAGGCTCGCGCCCACGAAAGACCAGGCAACCCACCGCCGGAAGGTGCGCCGGATGTAGCGCGAGCCACGAACCGACCAGCGGCGGAGATCCTTGAGAGCCCGGAAGGAAAGCCGCCGGAGCTCGATCTCCCAAGGCCTCGCTTCCTGTACCGAGAACGAGCCACCGAACGGAGAACCATACGCCCCGAAAACCGACGCCCTTTCCTTTCCGGGCAAGAAAACCGCGCAGAGGACGAAGAGCGCCCCGGCGCACATTTTTGGCCACGCGCTCACTTTTCGGCGCCCCTTCTCGGGCAGTTTTGCCCAAAAACCTACATCAACCGGCATGGGCCATGTCAACACCGTTTTCGCGCGGGCTCGATCCACTCCGACCAGCCGCGGGGTTCGATCCCGTGCATCCGGCTGCCGGAAACTCCAACAAAGGAGGCCAATGAGAGTACCGGACAAAGCCATTCCGCTCAGAGACGTGAAGAAATTCCCTCTCCGCCGAATCCGACTCGAGAAAATCCAATGAAAAGGGATCCGAGTCGTTCCGACTTCCTTCGTCGAGGCGGCACGCCCGTTGCTTCTCCACGAGGTATCCGCCAAAAAAAGGCAAAAGGAGAGTCCGTTGCCGGAATTCGGAATCGACGCCAGGACGTTGGGAGAACTTCTCGTCGTCGTCCTTTTTTGCGGCTCTACCGCATGCTGGCTTTTGCGGCTCGACGACACACTCTTACTGGTCCTCCTCTCGGGAACCGCGGGGCTTTACCTCGAGCCGCGGCTCCGTCTCGACGTGGGTCCCCTCCTTTTCGACCACTCGCTCCTTGCGTGCACCGCGGGTGCCGTAGCGACGGCCTTCCTCCTGGGTCTCGCACTCTCCCTCCTCCAGGTCTGGATCCTGCCCCGCTACCGGCACCTCCTCGGCTGAATTCCACCGGCGGCGCGAGTCGAGGACCGGCCTTCAGAAGCAGGGGGCACCTCCCTCGACGCAAACCACGATCTGCGCGGGGTCTCCGAGTGCCCCGATCTCGTCCCGCACGCGAACCGTAAGAATCGTCGGGCCGGGCGGAAACTCGAGTTCCCCGCTCACCGGCGGCTCCGTGCAGTATTGCACCTCGGTCTGCGACGACACGAAACGCTCGCCCACTTCGTCCCGCGTGCACGCTTCGGAGCTCGACGTGTGCACGCCGAAGCGGCATGCGAAGTCGTTCAGCACGTTCGCCACCGTCTGCGAAGTCGGATCGTAGTCTGGCGGGTCGAGTCCCGGCACACCGCCGATGTCGGGCAGGTCCTTGTCGCACACCACGGCAGTCGGGTTCTCTCCTAGATCCCGGTTCGCCTGGATTTGGAGGTCGGGACGGACGGAGGGATCGAAGGGATCCCAGTTGAACACCGTGAGACCGGGCTTCCGCCCGCTCTGGCCCCGCCGTGCTTCGACGACGAGGACGAAGTTCCTCCCCTGAGGGCGGACATAGACGGGGCGCCCCTGGGCGTCGAAACCGCTCGGCTGCCGGATGAGCCCCGAGCTTTCCGCGACGCCGAAGTACGTCACGATCGGGCCGCCCGTGGGCGTGGGCGTCTGTGTTGCCGTCCCCGTGGGAGTACGGGTCGGCGTTCGCGTGCCCGTGGGCGTTCGGGTTGCGGTGCGCGTCGGCGTCGAAGTCGGAGTTCGTGTGGGCGTCGAAGTTCGCGTAGGAGTCCGGGTCCTCGTGGAAGTCGGGGTCGGAGTGGTGCTCGGAGTCCACGTGAAGGTCGCCGTTCTCGTGGACGTCGGCGTCGCCGTGCGCGTCCGCGTGGAAGTGCGGGTCGGTGTAGGGGTCGGCGAGGACGTGTGGGTAGCGTGTCGCACTCGGAGATCCCGTGCGGGTGGGCGAAGGTGTGGCGGGGGCACTCGGCGTCGGGGAGGGCGATCGAGTGGCCGTCGAGCTGGGCGTGGCCGACGCTCCCGGAGAAATGCTCGCCGTCGGAGTTCTGCTTTCCGTGGCGGTCGCGGATACACCCGGCGTTGCCGTGCCGGTCGGTGTCGGTGGCGGAGACACGGTCGGAGTCGGTGATGCCTCGGGAGGCTCGCTCGGAGTCGGGGTCCGCGAAGGCGCGGGCGTAGTGCTCGCTTCCGTCGGAGCTTCCGTGGGAGAAACCGTCGCCGACGGCGTCGGGCTCGGCGCTACGCTCGGGGTCGCCGACGCGCTCGTGGTCGGGGACGGGATCTCGGGGGTTTCCGTGGGCGTCCCGGAAGGAGTGCCCGTCGGAGTTCTCGAGGGCGTGAGGGAAAAAAGCGGTGTTCGTGTGATCGTCGGTGTCGCCGTGGGACTCGGCGTGCGGGTAGGTGTCCGGGTCGGTGCCGGAGTCCAGCTCGGGGTCCAGGTCGGCGTGAACGTCGGAACCCTCGTCGGCGTCGACGTTCCGAACCGCGAGGTGTGCGTGGGCGAAGCGCTACGATTTGGCGTTGCCGATGGCGTGCCCGTGGGGCTCGGGGGTGGCGTCCGTGTGGCCAGGAGGGTGGGCGTCGGAGTCGGGGAGGGCGGCGGCGAAAGGGACGCGGTAGGCGATGGCGTTCTCGTCGGAGGCGAGCCCACCGTACGGGTAGGCGTCGCCGTGCGTGTGAGCGTCCCGGTGGGTGTCGGCGTCCGCGTCTCGGGCGGTTGCGTGCCGGTCGGCGTTTTCGTACCTCCCGCCGTGGGCGCAGAAGGCGACGCTGTGGGTGAGCGCGTGGGCGACGATGTGACGCCCTGTGTGAACGTGGCCGTGGGGGTGACGCCAGGCCGGCGCAGAACCGCAACGAGATCGGCAATCCCGAGACGCCCGTCGCCGTCGGCGTCGTACTCCGGGCATGCGGGGCCCCCGAAAAGCGCCCTCAGAAGCCGAGGAAGCTCCGCGGGATCGAGGTTCCCGTCGCAGCTCCCCGCCGAAGCCTCGTGCCGTCCGAGAAGCGAGAGGAGGAAAAGAACACCGAGGAACGTTCCCCACTTCCCACGTCCGCGCGCGCGCAGCTCTCCCCTCCGGGCCACGCGCCCTTCTAGTGGGAAAGTTCCCGGAGAACAAGAGCCTCCGCGTTCCCGAAAAGCAAGATCGTGTCAGGTGCCTTCGGATCGCGGGGCGGCACTCACGCTTTCCGAGCTTTTCCCCTTCCCGAGCCAGCGCTCGATCTTTTGCCGAATCACGGCAGGATCCACGATCGGCTTCGCCAGATAGTCGTCGCAGCCCGCTGCCAGGGCTTTTTCTTCGTCGCCTGCCATGGCCTGTGCCGTGAGCGCGATGATCGGGATCTCCTTCCCGCCTTCGAGCGTCCGAATCCTCCTGGTCGCCTCCCATCCGTCCATCACGGGCATCTTGAGGTCCATGAAGATGAGATCGGGCGCCTGCCGCTCTACCTCCTCGAGGGCTGCCGCCCCGTCGCCCACCTCCACGATCTCGAATTCCCCCATCCGCCGGAGACGGTAGACGAGAATGCAGCGGTTGTCGACGTTGTCCTCGACGACGAGAATCCTAGGTTTTGTCATCCCCTCTTGTCCTTTCCGCGACCATCCCCACGACCACGACCAGCCGGCTTACGCATTTTCCATGCCAGCTCCAGCTCCCCGTTTCTCCAACGAGCCCCGGCCATGCAAAACCCTTCCTCGCGTCGAAGTCTTGGCGAAAAAAAAGGCCGGGTACGTTTCGCACCCGGCCTTTTTCGTCGAGAGCTCTCCGGGCGACTACGGACCGAGCTGGAGCCGGATGATATCGGCCTGCGTCGTCGCGTTCTCGTAGTAGACGTTGGTCGACGCACTCTGGACCGAAGTACCGGAGCGGAACTCCGTCGCGATCGCGAGAATTCCGTGCCCGTGGTCCGTATGATCGTCGGAGATAGCACGGAGCCTCGTCTGGCCACCGATCGTCCCCTGCGTGCCGACCCAGAAGATCGACGTCGAATCGTCTCCTTCGAAGCCCGGTCGCGTATCGATGTCGGCAAGCCGCAAGTTCCGGTAGCACTCCACCTGTTCGATGGCGGAAAGCCTCTGCTCGAACTCGTTGAACGTGAGAATCTGCACCCGCGTCCTTACGGTGTCGGGACTCGTCTGGCCAGGCCGTGGCTCCTGGAACTCCGTGCACGGCACGAGCGTGAGCTCGGTCCTGACGGTGTCCCCTGCCACGGTCGCCCCGTCGTAGAAGTGGTTCACGATGAGTGTCCTCGGGCACGAAGCATACTCGGCCGTCGTGCAGTCCCCGGAAGCGTTCGCGCCGAGGCAGAGGACGTTGTCTCCGTCGTTCGTCCCGGTCGACTCGATGCCGATGGCATTGTACGTGGCGACGTCCAGGGTGGAATCGACTGCGCGATGGATCGTTGCCCTCCCGATCAGGTCGTTTTCCGCCACGGGCTGGTCCGTTTCGGAAACTCGCACGCACTTGAGTTCACCGAAGAAGGGATCGTCGGTCGGCGGGATCGAAGAGCCACCCGCCCCTCCGATATCGCTGTTCTCCTGCGGACAGCCCTCGGGAGGCTGTGGCGGCTGGTTGGCCGGGTCGCACGGAAGGAACTGGAGCCCCTCACTCGCCACCCACCCCAGAGGCTGGTTCAGAGTCGCTATGATTCGGAAGTCCGTCGTCGTCCAGTTTTCGACGCAGGTCTCGCCTTCGAGCACTCCCTCGCACTCGAAGTCGAAAAGACACGGGTCACCGGACTGGCTGCACGTTCCCAGCGCGTTCACGTAGAAGCAGTGAAGGCCAACCGGGTTCTCGGGGTCCGTATTCGAGATCTCCAGGATCGTATCGACCCCGTTCGCCGTATCCACCTCCACGCGCGGAAAAACCACGATGGCAGCGGCCCTGTCGTTCGTAACCTGAGCCGCCGTTTGTGCCGACGCGCCGGAGACGCCCACCACGAGCAGGAAAGCCCCCAAGCATCCCAGTATCCCAAAGCTTCGCATAGCCGCTCTCCTTTCCATCACCCCACCGGCCGTCATCAGTTCGCTACCGTCGTGATGACAGCACCCGGCGCATCGTCGCCACTCGAGTGGAGCGTCTGTGCCGAGCGGGACACGGCAGCACCGGAATTGTGCGTCGTCTCGAGAACGCCCAGGATACCGACGACGCCGG
Source organism: Candidatus Binatia bacterium (assembly GCA_026004195.1). Classification (NCBI taxonomy): domain Bacteria; phylum Candidatus Binatota; class Binatia (SeqCode); species Binatia bacterium. The sequence goes on along the minus strand of BPIQ01000001.1, from coordinate 170,564 downwards.
TACAGCTGCCGCCATTGGGACAATTCGGATTCTGCGGATTACAGGGTAGCCCGTTCCGGTCTCCACCGACGCAGACCGGGCTCGGCGTGAGAATCGACTGCTTGAACGCACCGACGGTCGAAGCAAAAAGGTCGGGGTTGCCGAGCGAGACGGCGTCGAGCTCCGAGTCGAACCAGCAGTCGAACTCGAACTGGCCCGACGTGAAAGCCTCGACCTCGTTGTACGACGTTACGCTCACGCTCACCCTCGGAATGAAGCGGTCCTCGAAGTTCTGCGTGCACGGTACGAGCGTGAGCCGTGCGGTCACGGTCGAGCCGGTCCCCAGGACCGGGTCTTCCGCTCCCTGCGCTATGTGCGGAAAGCGCAGCCCCGTCGGGCACGCGGCGTACTCGCTTCCGTCGAGGTTGAGCTCGTTGTCGTCGTCCACGTCGATGCCGACGAACGTGATCCCCGAGTATTTCGTCGTGTCATCGCCGGGACCCACCAGTGTCGCGTTGCCGACGAGCGAGTTTCCGGCAATCGGCGCGCCACTCGCGTCCACTTCGATACAGACAAGCTCGCCCGTGAATCCCTGCGGAACGGGAGGCACGAGTCCGGGGTCCAGTCCCGCACCCGCGCTTCCCAGCGAAGTCCGTCGGGTCCACGCTCCGGCCCTGACTTGCCTGCCACTGCGTCGGGTGCTGGCGCGTAAGCCAGATGAAAAAGTCGGTCTCCTGCCAGAGTGCCGGGTTGGTGTCCGGGTCCGGCGGCGCCTCCGGATTGAGGCGCGCGCCGTTCACGTAAAAACAGTGTGCATGCGCGAGGGTATTGTTGCGGTTCGTGACCTCGATCAGCGTGTCACGCACGCCGTCCGAGACCACCTTCGGCAGAATCAGGATCGACCCGGGCCGGTCGGTGGAGAAGTCCGCTCGAGCCGGCGGAGCCGAAGCAGCAAGCGCAAGGGCCATCCCACCCAACCAGAGCCCCAGGATCGGGCGTCTATTCATCCCCATGGGTTCCTCCTTTCCTCAGGAGTGACCGATCACCCCTCCAAAGCCGATGCCTCGGCCTCCGTCACGGTAAGGCAACGATATCTTCCTGTCCCGCGTCGTTCCGCTGCCCTTCCTCGTGGAGGTTGTAGCCCGCTCCAGGGCCCTGCCACGGGAGGGTCGGGTTCTGGGGCGGGAAGCCGGCGAGTTGCAGGCGGGCCACACCGAGAAGGCCACTGCCCACGCCGCGGATACGGCTCTGACCGGCCACGGTGCCGGCCACGTTCACGCTGAAGATGGAGCGCTCGTTGTTACGGGTGTCGATGTTGGAGAGAAGGGTTTCCTCGAAGCAACGGACAGGCAGGCTCGTCGAGAACCTCTGCTCGAACTCGTTGAAAACGAGGAACTGCGCCGTGGAGAAGCCCTGATTGGCACTGCCGAGCAAGAAGTCCTGCGAGCAGGGAACCAGTGTCAGGTCCGTAACCACGGGTTGCCCGTTGATCGGCTCCGGAGCGCCGTCGAAAAGGTGGTTGGCAATGAGAACCGACGGGCAGGACTCGTACTCCCTCTGGCTATCCGGGCCACCGAGAACCAGAATATCGTCACCGTTCTGGGGTGACACGCAGTTCCCGTCGGGACACTGCGCAGCGGACGAGCAGGCCATGCCGTGGTTATCACCGCCCTCGCACTGGAAGTATGCGCGGATCCCGATGGCGGCGTAACTCTGCGCGTCGACGTTCACGTCCGGATCGGACGCGTCCCTCACGATCGTCGCCTGCCCGGCAACCCAGTTGGCAGCCCTCGGAGTGCCGTCAGGATTCACGAGGATGCACTTGAGCTCGCCGATAAAAGGATCTTCGGGAACCGGAGGAACGCTCGTCCCCGCGTTGCCGGCACCGACATTCAGGCAGGTGCCCGCGCTGAAAGCCTGACAGAAGGAGTCGCTGGTGCACTGGATGGGAGCGCCCGAACACACACCGAAGCCGCCACCGAGAGGAAGCGGCTCGCAGTCACCCGACTGAGCGCACCCACGGTTTCGCCCCTGGCTCGCGAGCCAGTAGAGCGGCTGGTCGGCCGTGAGCCGAACGGAAAAATCGAGCTCCGACCACCCGGGCACGCACGCCCCGAAGGGGCCGCACTCGCTTCCGGTACGGCAGGGAAGCCCCGTCGTCGTACAGTGACTGTTGGCGTTCACGTAAAAGCAGTGAAGGTCGGCGGGCTGGGCGGCCTCGTTGGAAATTTGCACGATCGTGTCGATCCCCAGTTCCGAGTCCACGACGATCTTCGGATACACGAGGATGGCCGCAGCCCTGTCCGGCGTGGTCGTGGCGCCCGCACCCCCCGCGAGGACCAGCAAGCCCGCCACCAACCCTAGCCGAGCCAGAAATGCCTTTCTCGTCAGCATGGCTTCTCTCCTTTCTTTCACTCCACGTCTCCTCACTCGTCGCCGCCTTCACTCTCGCCCAGAGTGATGGTGTCGGAAGGTCTCGAACCCTCGACCGTGGCGTTCGCGGCTGCTGCCGCCACACGTTCGGTCGTGCAGGACCCGTTGCACACATCCGCAAGCCGGAATTCCTCCATGACGGCCAGAACGCCCGTGCCCGAGCCCGTCGACGGCCGGATCTCGGTCCTGAGCACCGTGCTCCCCCGCTGTGCCGCCGAAAAGATGCTGGCTGCTCCGTCGAGATCGTCGAGCGTTTCGTTGAGCCAGCACGTGACCGTCGTGCTCGTCGAGAGCGACTGCTCGAACTCGTCGAAGACCAGGAACTGCACGGTCAGAGGCGCCGCGAGCCCGACCTCCAGGTCCTCGGTACAGGGAACGAGGGTAAGCTCGGTCTCGATTCCGAGGCCCGTCACAGGATCGACGTCGTCCGAGTCGCTTCCCTGCGCGAGGTGATGCACGGTGAGCTGTGTCGGACAGGCGTTGTATTCCTGCCCGTCGAGGTTCAGCGTCAGGTCCTGATCCACGGAAATCCCGATGACGCCGAGAGCGTTGTAGGAGCTGATGTTGTTGGAAGCCACGAGGGTCGGATCCCCAGCTCCGCCGCCATTGTTCCCCAGCACGTCCTCGAGAATCGCCTCGCCCTTGAGCGCGTTGCCGCCGATCGGCGCCCGAGACTCGTCGACCTGGATGCACTTGAGCTCGCCCTCGAAGTCGGTGCCGAGCTGCGGGATGTTGCCAGGAGGGAACCCCGGGCACTGCTGCCGGACGGTACCATCGACGACGATTTCCTCGCACTCACCCAGGCTCGGCGGGTTCCCCGCATCGAAAGTGCGGCCGGTCGAAGCCCGCCAGATGGTGGGCTGTTGACGCGTGAGAAAGATCTCGAAATCCCGCACGTCACACTGGTTCGGGTCGGCACCCGGGTCGACGGAGTTCCGGATGTAAAAGCAAAGTGCCCGTACGGAGGAGTTCGTCGTGTTGCTGATCTGGATGATGGTGTCCCGGGTCCCGTCCGAGATCACCTTCGGAAAGACCAGGATCGACGCCCCTCGGTTCGTAGTCACATCCGCCCCCGCCTCTCGCAACCATCCGGCCGCCAGAAGAACGAAGAGCGCCCCAAGGCTTGCGAGCCATGGACTCGGCTTCAGAACGCGCATTGCACTCCTCCTTTCACTCAAGGCAACTTCCCTCCTGCACCTCATGCTCGTGGTCCAGTGCAGCCAACCGCCCTCGTGTATGTCCTATCTCGCCGATGTTGTCAAGTGAAAAAGCGGGAAAAACTGCCAGCGGAACCGAGCCAGGGCCCGCTTCTAGCACTGCCGGGGCCAGGGCTGCAAGCCCCACGAGTCGTTTTTTCTTGCCCCCCGCGCTTTTTGCTTCCGCACCCTGCTTGCCCTGCTCGACCGTCGCGGGTGGCGACACGGGGGTTTTTCCCGGGTTCGGCCGGTAACTTTCCGGTGAAAACCTCGGCGGACGAAAAGGCGGCGTCCTCGAGAAATCGCCGGTACATGCGTCCGCGCATGCGAAGGAGCAGGCTCCTTACCGAGAGCGCCTCGACGGCCCCGTGCCGAACCTGCGAACCCGGGCTACGCAAGGGCGAGAGAAGATCGCATAACATGCGAAAAATTCGGCGCTTTTTTCGAACGGCCCCGGCAGCCCTCCCAAGGCCAGGGCCGCGCTTACGGCGTCGGCGTAGCCGTGGGTGCCCGCACCTTGATCTGGACCGTGGGACCGGGGGTTCCCTGGTCGTCCGTTACCCTCACCGTGAGGATCGTGTCTCCCGGCGGGAAGGCCGCAGCCGCCGGGATCTGGTGGCAGTACTGCCGTATGGTGCCGGGCCCGAGGAACCCGGGGTCGCCGTTCAAGGGCTTTTTCGTGCAGGCGTCTCCGGAGCTGAACTTGACGTCGAACCGGCACGCATGGTCGCGCAGGACGTTCGTGACCTCCTGTTCCGGGCCGTAGCTCGGCGTGGGAATTCCCTTGATTCCGCCCGCGACGGAGAGGTCCGGGAAGTCGCAAAAGATCGTCGGGTTCCCGTCCCCCATGTCGCGATTGGCTTGAAGCTGGAGCGGACGGCCTCTGCGGGTCCGGCACGTCGAGCTGGGTTCCGGGATTCCTGTTGTTACTGCCGCGTTTCGCCTCGACGACGAGAAGCCCGCGGGCTCCACCCTGTGTCGTGTAAACGAGCAGGCCGTCCTCGACGGGCGGTGTGGGGGGGATCCCACCGGGACAGGAACACGTGCCGTCCGGGTGAAAACAGCCTGCAAGACATTCGTCGGGCCGCACGATCCCGAAAAACGTGACGATCGGCCCGGGGTCCTTGGGCGTCGCCGTGAACGTCGGCGTCACCGTGCGCGTCGGCGTCACGGTGGGCGTTGCCGTGATGGTGGGCGTGGCCGTCGGCGTGGGAGTTCGCGTCGGGGTGCGGGTGATCGTGGGTGTGCGGGTCGGCGTGCGCGTCGGCGTCACCGTGGGCGTGCGCGTCGGTGTCCGGGTAAAGGAGGGAGTCGGTGTGGACGTCGGAGTGCGGGTGTGGGTAGGGGTGCGCGTGGGCGTGTGCGTGCGCGTAGGCGTGTGCGTGTGCGTCGCCGTGGGGGTCGGGGTGCTGCTGGGCGTCTCCGTCGGGGTTCTCGTGCGGCTCGGCGTCGGGCTCGGCGAGGGCGTGGACGTCGGCGTTACCGTGGGCGTGTCCGTGCCCGTCGGCGTGACGGTAAAACTCGGAGTCGTCGTGGGTGTCGGCGTGGCGGTCTCGCTCGGCGTCGGTGTCGGAGTCCACGAAGGGGTCGCGGAAAGGGTCGGCGTCGCGGACTCCGTCGGCGTCGGGCTCGGCGTGTGTGTCCCGGTCGGGGTCCCTGTTGGCGTACGGGTGAGGGAAGGCGTCGCCGTGGCGGCGGGGGTGAGCGGCGTGAACGTCGGTGTCTCGGTCGGGCCGGAGGTAGGCGAACGAGTCGGTGACGACGTGGGCGTCACGGTCGGAGACGCGCTCGGCACCGGCTCCGGCGTGCCACTCGGGGAAGGCGTCGCCGAAGGGCTCGGAGTCGCCGAGGCCCGAGGAGTGGGAGGTTCCGGCGTGGGGGATGTCGTGGGAGTGGGACTCGGCGTCAGCGTGGGGAACGGAGAGCCCGTGAGCGTCGGGCTCGGGGTGCCGGTCGGCGTGCCGGAAGGCAGGGGAGTTTCCGTGGGAGTCCGGCTCGGTGTAGGGGTTCTCGTGGGCGTTCCCGTCCGAGAAGGCGTGGCGGATGCCGTGGGCGTGAAGGTGAGCGGAGGCTCGGTCGGCGTGCGTGTGGGCGTGAGGGTCGGCCGCGGAGTCCAGGTAGGGGTTTCCGACGGCGTGAACGTGGGGACGCGCGTGGGGCTCGGCGTGAAGCGCGGGGTCGGCGTCGGTGTCCACGTGGGCGGCAGGGGCGGAGTTTCGCTCGGAGTGGGGCTCGGAGAGCTCGTTGCCGTGGGGCTCGGCGGCCCCAGCGTCCAAGTGGCGCTCGGTGATGCCGTGGGAGTCGGCGTCGGGGAAAAGCTGGGCGAGCCGGTTACCGTGGGCTCCGGCGTCCCGGTGGGTGTCGGGGTGTCCGGCCCGCGCGTGAGCGTCGGGCTCGGCGTCGGTGTGGGCACGGGGGAAGAGGATTCCGTCGGCGTGGGCGTCGGCGTCGCGAGCCGCGCGAGCGCCACGATGTCGGCGATGGTAACGCGGCGATCCGAATTCCAGTCCGCTTCGGGACACGCCTCCGGAGCGAAAATGGCGCGCAGGACGACCTCGGGGAGAAGCGGAGAGCCCAGCAGGCACTCCGCGCGGGCCGCCTGCACGCCGCAGAAAAAAGCGACCAGAGCCACCCCCCACCGGACCGAACATCTCATCTTCGCACGGCTTCCTTCCCGGCCCCCGGAACCGCCTCCGTATGCGCAATTCCGAGAGCCCTTGCAAGGGGAAGAGGCTCAGAAAACCCTGTCGCCGAGTTCTTCGAAGGCTTCCGGCAAACTGCGGAAGACGTAGGTCGGGGGCAGGAGGTCTCCGGGGTAGAGCCTACCCGTGGAATCGAGCCAGACGGCATCCATCCCCATCTGTCTGGCCCCGTGGATGTCCTCGAGAGGACTGTCACCCACGAAGAGAACCTCGTCGGGGCGGAGACCGAGAGACCGGAGGGCCGCCTCGAAGATCGTGGGCGAAGGTTTCCTCCACCCCACCTCGTCCGAGACGACGACGGGTTCGAGAAAACCGGCGACTCCGCCCTCTTCGAGAATACGCCGAGCGGTCGGCCCGTGGTCGAAGTTCGAGACGAGCCCCACGCGGCCGCGGCGCGAAAGCAGCCGCACGACCTCGCGGTGCTCCGCCGGAAGCTCGACGACTTCGAGGAGCCCCGCCATGTGCGCCTCGGCAAGACGCCTCGCCTTCGAGCGGTCGTCGTGACCCAGGAGCGCCAGGGCCCGCCCGAAGCGCTCGATCGAAGACACCTCGCGCAAGGAGTAGACCTTCTCCTCTTCGATTTCCTCGCTCGCGCTACGGAGCGCCCCGAGGAACGCTTCGTAAGAAATCCCGGGCAACTCGGCCGCGAGCGCCTCGACGAGAAACCGGCGCGCCCGGGAGGGCTCCTTCTCGCGCACGAGAGGCTCCGCGCGGGAGAACACGAGCGTACCGAAAAGGTCGAGGAGAACGGCGCGGTAGCGCTTGCTCGAGTCCGCGGGCCTCATGGCCGGATCCGGCTCGCCACGAGCGCCAAATTGGCGAGCCCTGCCGCAAGAACGAACCCGTTGAGCCGGACCGCGCTGCGATGCAGCGAAGCGAAAGCCACCCCGAACTCCGCCGGCGCCCCGCCCTCGGCTGCCGGCTCCGCCTTCATCTTCTCGCGCAGGGCTGCCGCGCGCGGATGAACGACGGTGGCGGCGTACGCGGACGCTCCGAGCATGAGTGCCGACGAAAGAAGGACGGTAAGCCAGAGTCGCTCCCCTCCGCGCCACCAGAGAGAGAAGGCCGCAAGGACCGAAAGCACCCCCGCCCCGCAACCCGAAGCGTAGTAGACGGGGAAGAGCGTCCCGACGATGTCCCCGGCTTCCCCCCGGGGAAACTGCGCGAAGAGCCTCGGGGCGACCCCGAAAGAAAAGAACGCGATGCCCCCGACCCACACGCTCGTCGACACGAGAAAAACGAACCGCAGGACGAAGTTCACGGGGACTCGACTCCCGCGTGCGGTCAGTGGAGCGTGCGAGCCGTGACCGACCCGAGTGGCTTCCGGCCCGCGAAGCCCGCGTCCACCGCATGGTAGAAGCCGACTTCCTTTTCCCCGTACTGCCAGCAGAGGAACACGATCTCCCCGTCGATTTCCGCCGGGAAGTCCACGAGCCCCAGGTCGAGCCCCTTGAACTCGCCCCCGAGCGACTCGATCTCGCCGAGCGCCGCATCCATCTGGTCCACGGCGTGGCGCACGTCGGGCCGTTCGCGAACGAGCCGCGCGATGGCTTCCGTCCAGTCCTCCGAACCGTGCTCCTCGAGCCAGGAACGCACCGCCCTCTGCACGGCGAGCCCGTGCCGCTGCAGTTTCTCGACGAGGACTTCGAGGCGGGGGACGAGGGCGTTCACTTCTTCGACGGTGAAAAGACGGTCGTACGGCACGAGTTCTCGCCTACAGTCTCCCCCTTCGGCTGTCAATCGCCCCCTTGTCGGGGTGGGAGGGCTGTATTAGATTCGCGCCATGGCGACCATGGCAAGGAACGAGTCGTCTCGCGTCGGTCGGCGTCTCACGACTCCGTCCTCGCGCCGTTCCTTCGCCCCCGAAGGCTCCGAAGGCGAAGGCGAGACCAAGGGGCGCTTCGTCGGGTTCGACGAGAACGTCGGCGACATTCCGGTCCCGCAAGAGCTCGGCGTCCTGCCTCTCCGCGGGGTCGTCGTCTTCCCGGCTGCGATCGTCCCCCTCCTGATCTCGCGTCCGTCCTCCCTGCAGGTCGTCGAGCACGCTCTTTCCGGCGACCGCCTGCTGGCCGTCGTGGCGCAAAAGCATCCCGAGGAAGAAAAACCCGAGCCCACCGGACTCTTCAGCCGGGGGACGGCGGCGCGCATCCTGAAGATGCTCAAGTACCCGGACGGCAGCGTCCGGATCCTGGTCCAGGGCCTGCGCCGGATCGAAATCCTGCAGTACGTGCAAGAGGAACCCTTCTTCCGCGCCCGGGTGAAGCCGCTCGCGGACATCTACGAGCCCTCGAAAGACCTCCAGGCGCTCCAGGCCCACGTGGTGAACCAGTTCGCCAAGTACGTCTCGATGATCCCCTACCTGCCCGACGAGCTGCAGGGCGTCGTGATGAACATCAAGGAGCCCGGGAAACTCACGGACCTGATCGCCTCGAACCTCAACATCTCGCTCGAAGAAAAACAGGAGCTTCTCAGCACGCTCGAGGTGCACGTCCGGCTCCAGCGCCTCTCCGCCATCCTGAACCGCGAAATCGAACTTCTCGAGCTCGGGCACAAGATCCAGTCCGAGGTGCAGTCCGAGCTCAGCAAGCACCAGAAGGAGTTCTACCTCCGGCAACAGATGCGGGCCATCCAGAAAGAGCTCGGGGAAACGGACGCTCGGACCGCCGAAATCGAAGAGCTCCGCAAGAAGATGGAAGCGGCCAACATGCCGCCGGAAGCCCGCAAGGCGGCCGAACAGGAGCTCGAGCGCCTCAGGATCATCCCGCCCGAGTCGGCCGAGCACACGGTGGTGCGCACGTACCTCGAGTGGCTCGTCAACCTGCCCTGGTCCATCTCGACCGAGGACAACCTGGACATCGCCCACGCCCGGCAGATCCTCGACGAGGACCACTACGACCTCGAGAAGATCAAGGACCGGATCCTCGAGTTTCTGGCCGTGCGGAAACTCAAACAGGACTCGAAAGGCCCCATCCTCTGCTTCGTAGGGCCGCCCGGGACCGGAAAAACCTCGCTCGGCCGCTCGATCGCGAGGGCTCTCGGCCGCAAGTTCGTCCGCCTCTCGCTCGGCGGCGTCCGGGACGAGGCCGAAATCCGCGGCCACCGGAGAACGTACATCGGGTCGATGCCGGGACGCATCATCCAGGGCATCCGCAACGCGGGATCGAACAACCCCCTTTTCATGCTCGACGAGATCGACAAGCTCGGCATGGACTTCCGCGGGGACCCCGCTTCCGCTCTGCTCGAGGTGCTCGACCCCGAACAGAACCACAGCTTCGTCGACCACTACCTCGACGTTCCCTTCGACCTCTCGCGCGTGATGTTCATCACGACGGCCAACCTCCTCGACCCGATTCCCGCGCCGCTCAAGGACCGGATGGAGGTCATCGAGCTCGCGGGCTACACGGAGCAGGAAAAGCTCGAGATCGCCCGCCGTCACCTGATTCCCAAGCAGACCCGCGAAAACGGGGTGACGGAGGAACTCGTCCGTTTCACCGAGGAAGGGATCCTCCACATCATCCGCCACTACACGCGCGAGGCCGGGCTCCGCAACCTCGAGCGCGAGATCGGAAGCATCTGCCGCAAGGTGGCGCGGCGTGTCACGGAGGGAAACACCGAACCCGTCGTCGTGACGCCGGAGGAGGTCCGGAAGTTTCTCGGTCCCGAGAAGTTCTTCTCCGAAGTCGCCGAGAGGACGCAGGAGCCCGGTGTGGCGATCGGCCTCGTATGGACGCCGATGGGCGGCGACATCGTCTTCATCGAGTCGACGCGCATGCCCGGGAAGAAGGGCCTCACGCTCACGGGCCACCTCGGCGAAGTCATGAAAGAGTCGGCACAGGCGGCCTTGAGCTACATCCGCTCGCGGGCGCAAAAGCTCGGCATTCCGCCGGACTTCTTCGAGAAATCCGACATCCACGTCCACGTCCCGGCCGGAGCGGTACCGAAGGACGGGCCTTCGGCCGGTGTGACGATCGCCACGTCGCTCGCCTCGCTCCTCACCGGGCGGCCCGTGCGGCACAACGTCGCCATGACGGGCGAGATCACCTTACGGGGCAAGGTCCTCCCGGTGGGCGGGATCAAAGAAAAGGTTCTCGGCGCCCACCGGGCCGGCATCGACACCGTGATTCTGCCCAAGCGCAACGAGAAAGACCTCGAGGAAGTCCCGGAAAGCGTCCGCAAAGAGCTCCGCTTCGTCTTCGTCGACACGATCGACGAGGTACTCGAACACGCACTCGAGCCCGCGCGTGCCGCGGAAAGGACCGAAGCACGGGCCGCCGCCGGCTGAGAGCCGGGGCTGCGGATTTTTCGGGAGAGCAAAGGGCCGCGTCGAGGAGGAAGGGACGGGTTTCCGGGGTGAAGCCGCGTCCGGCTCTCCCACGCGCGACCGAAGCCCCCTCCGCGCGACCGGAGGTGGGGCAGAAGCGGGCGCCTTTTGAAGAAACCGGCGCCTTCCGCCGTCTTAAGAATTCGGTGAAGGTGGGACGGTTTGCTTGAACTGGCCGAAACGATTCCCGTATAGAGGCGCGGACGAGCGGCGGCATGGCGAATCCGGCCCGTTACCTCGTGGCGGCGAACCTTCTCCTCCTGGGCTTCTCGGCCTACTGGGCCGCCGTCACCGTCAACACCGTCGTCGCCGCCCGGCTACGCCCCCCGCCGCGCGTGGAGCTGCGGCCGCCGCCTCCCGCCGCCGAGCCCGCGGCAAATCGGCCCCGGCAGGCTTACGCTGTCATCCACGAACGCGACATCTTCAACTCCGCCAAGCCCGCTCCCCCACCGCCTCCTCCGCCCCCCGTCCGGACCCAGCTCCAGCTCCGCCTCTGGGGCGTCGCGATCCACCACGGAAGCGAGCCTTCCTACGCCATCATCGAAGACCTGCGGCAACGAAAACAGGACCTCTACCGCGTCGGCGACACCGTCCCGGGGGACGCGAAGCTCGTCAAGATCGAGTGGGACAAGGTCACGCTCGAGCGGGACGGAAAAAAGGAGTACCTCGAAATTTCCGCCGAGCAGCTCGCGAGTCTCGGCCCGGCCGCGCGGCGGCCTTTTCCGGCACGCGGTCGCGGCCGAGGTCGCCGCGGCCCGGCACGAGCGCCGGGAATCGAGCGGGTGGGAGAAGACGAGTTCGTCATCGAACGGGCGGAGGTGGACGCGGCGCTCGAGAACATGAACCAGCTCTTCACGCAGATCCGCGCCGTCCCGCATTTCGAGCAGGGCCAGACGACGGGCTTCCGGGTGTTCGCCATCCGCTCCGGGAGCATCTTCGACCGGATCGGACTCCGGAACGGAGACATCGTGCGCTCGATCAACAACGTCCAGGTCACCGACCCGGCGCGCGCACTCTCGCTGCTGCAGGAGCTCCGTAACGAACGAACGATCACCGTCGAACTCACCCGGAATCGCCAGCCCCTCACCTTGACGTACGAGATTCGTTGAGGGCACGATGCGGGCCATGCGGCTGGTGCTGTGCGGGTTGCTGTTCCTTCTGGCGGTGGGGGTGCCCCGGCTTCTTCCGGCCCAACCCACGCCCGCCGAAGAAACCGACCTCGAAGAAGAGGACGACCGGCTCATCACGATGGACTTCCAGGACGTCGACCTCGCCGTCCTGGTGAAGTTCATCAGCGACATCACCGGCAAGAACTTCATCGTCGACGACCGCGTGAAGGGCAAAGTGACCGTCATCTCGCCCTCGAAGATTTCCGTCGACGAAGCCTACGCCGTCTTCCAGTCCGTGCTCCAGGTGAAGGGCTTCACGACGGTGCCGTCCGGGGTGGTGACGAAGATCGTACCCACGCGGGAGGCCAAGACCACGACCATCGGGACGGTCATGCCCGACCGCCCGGCCGTGCCGACCGACGAGTTCATCACCCGGCTCATCCCGCTCAAAAAAGTCGACGCCAACGCCATGGTGTCCGTCATCCAGCCGCTGGTTTCGCCGGACGGACTGCTCGCGGCCTACACGCCGACGAACACGATCATCCTGATCGACACGGCAGCGAACACCGAAAGGCTCGCGCGTCTTCTCGGCCAGCTCGACGTCGAGGGCTTCGAACGCAACATCGAGGTGATCCGCCTCGTGCACGCCTTCGCCGACGAGATCGCGGCCAAGGTCGTCGAGGTCCTCGAGGGCACGGAACCCGAAAGCCCGGCGGGTGGGGCCGCTGCGGCGGCCGCTACGGCGGCGGCGAGAGCCCGGGCGGCTCGGGGCCGCCCCGGTGCCCAGCCCTCGGTGGCGGGTGCCATCACCGGAGGTTCGGCTGCGCGCCCCTTCAAGATCGTGCCGGACGAGCGGACGAACTCGCTCATCGTGATCGCCGGCCCCATCGAAATGCGGCAAATCAAGGAAATCGTCGCCAAACTCGACGTTCCCCTTCCCCTCGGAACGGGGCGGATCCACGTCTACTACCTGAAGCACGCGAACGCCGAGGAGCTCGTGGCCGTGCTCGCCGACCTGATCGGCGGCGGGGGGGGTGGTGGTTTCGGCGGATTCGGTGGCCTCCGTGGCGGGCTCGGAGGCTTCGGACGGCTCGGCGGAGTGCGCGGGGGGCTCGGGGGTCGCGGGCTTCGCGGGACGTCGCTCGGAAGCCGGGGCCGCGTGGGAGGCTTCGGGCTTCTCGGAGAACGAGACGGCTTCGGCACTTCGGCGCAAAGGCTCGGTGGGGCGGGAACGACGACGGGCGGTTTCACGGCACCGGTGAGTGCGGTGGGCGGCGGAGCCGAAGGAGGTGCGGCGCAGTTCCAGGGCGAGGTCCGGATCACGGCCGACCCGGCGACGAACGCGCTCATCATCAACGCCTCGCCACAGGACTACGAAACCCTCAAGGAAGTGATCGAAAAACTCGACATCCGGCGCCGTCAGGTCTACGTGGAAGCCGTCCTGCTCGAGGTCGACCTCAGCACGGCGCAAAGCCTGGGCTTCTCGTTCCAGGGCGCGACGGATGTCCCGAACGGCGTCGGTCTCGGCCGGTTCAACCTGACGCAGAGCGCTCTCGGCGGGGCCCTCAGCGGTGTCACCGGCCTCGCCCAGGGGGCGTCCGTGCCGGGGCTTCTTCTTGCGGCTGCGAGTTCGCAGACGATCCGGCTTCCCGACGGTTCGACGATCCCGGCGCAGATGGCCATCCTGAACGCCGTTCAGACCGACTCCACGTTCAACATCCTCTCGGCCCCGAACATCCTGACGACCGACAACCAGGAGGCCGAGATCGTCTCGGGCCGCAACCTGCCCTTCATCGCGAGCCGCTCGACCAGCGAGACGAACCTCGCGAACACGTTCGCCACCGTCGAGCGGCGGGACGTCGGAATCACGCTCCGCATCACGCCGCAGATCTCCGAGGGCGGAACGGTGCGGCTCGACATCTTCCAGGAAGTGTCCGACACGACCATCGAGCCCTCCATCGACGCGAACCTCCTCGGGCCTGCCACGACCATCCGGTCGGCCACCACGACCGTGGTCGCCCGGGACGGCCAGACCGTGGTGATCGGCGGGCTCATTTCCGACACCGTCCGCTCCCAGGAAACCAAGGTCCCGTTCGTCGGTGACATCCCGGTGCTCGGCCACCTCTTCAACAACCAGAGCCGGAGCCGGAACAAGATCAACCTGATGCTCTTCCTCACGCCCCACATCGTTCGCGACGAGTACGACCAGGAGCGCTTCTCGAAAATCGAGCGCGGGAAGATGCAGGCGTTTCTCGAAGAGCAGGACATTCCCAACAAGCGCCGGGACGTGCTCGAGCGCCCCTCCTGGGACATCGAGAACCTCCCACCGGTTCCCAAGCGCGGCGAACGGCTCGGGCGTGAAGTCGGGGACGGGGCGAGCGCGGCTGCGGTCCCGCTTCCCCCGAAACCTGCCCACTTCGTCCTCCTGGCCACGCTCTGGGCGCAGGGCGAGCCCCCCGAGAGCCTCCGGACCGAAAGCGGGCTTCTCGCCCTCGAACTGCCGGAGCTTTCCGAGTTGCGCTTCCTTTTCCGCCGGGGGGAGCGATACCGCTTCGAAACCGACCGTTTCCGGGCTGTCTACTACTGCCTGGAAACTTTCTCGACGGCCGGCGCGGCCGGGGCCCTCTACCCGGAGGGGCTGCGCGTGAGTACCTCGCCGCGGGAGCACCTCCACTGGCGGCCCCTGCAAGACGCATCGGCCAAAAATGTGCTATCCTGGACGCGTCTCGACGGCTGACCCATGGCGGCCCCGGTACAGACCCTCGAGAGCTTCTTGATCGAGCGAGAAGGTCTCGCCCCGGAAGTCCTCGAGCGCGCGCGCGAGCGGCAGCGCGACGGGAAAACCCTGGGAGACGTCCTCCAGGAAATGGGAGCCATCGACGGCCGGCGCTGGGCCCGGGCCCTGGCCGAGCACTACGGCCTTCCCTTCGTCGAGCGGCTTCCCGAGGTCCAGACCGAGCAGGTCCTCGAACTCATCCGTCCTTTGCCCATCCACTTCGCGAAACGCTACCTCCTCTTTCCGCTGGCCGTCGAGGACGGCTCGGTCCACGTCCTCGCGGGCGACCCGACGCAGCTCGGAGCCATCGACGACCTCCGGCTTCTCCTCGGGAAACCCGTCCGCCTCCAGGTCGCACCCGCCGCCGTCGTCGTCGACGCCATCAACCGCTTCTACGACCTGGCCTCCGGCTCGGCGGAGCAGCTCATGGACGGCCTCGACGAGGAGCGACTCGACCTCGTGGCCACGGAACTCGAGGAACCGCGGGACCTTCTCGAGGCGGACGACGAGGCCCCGATCATCCGGCTCGTCAACTCCCTCCTCTTCCAGGCCGTCAAGGACCGAGCCAGCGACATCCACATCGAGCCCTTCGAGCGCGAGGTCCTCGTCCGCTTCCGGATCGACGGCGTGCTCTACGACATCATCTCCCCGCCCAAGCGCTTCCAGCCCATCATCATCTCGCGCGTGAAGGTCATGGCCGGGCTCGACATCGCCGAGAAGCGCCTTCCCCAGGACGGCCGGATCCGGATCAAGCTCGCCGGCAAGGACATCGACATCCGCGTTTCCACCGTGCCCACGGCTTTCGGGGAGCGGGTCGTCATGCGGCTCCTCGACCGCTCGGCCGCGCTCCTCGAGCTCGAAGAGCTCGGCGTCGCCGGGCCGAAGCTCGCCATTTTCTCGAAGCTCATCCGGCAGAGCCACGGCATCATCCTGGTCACCGGACCCACGGGCAGCGGGAAAACGACCACGCTCTACGCCGCGCTCTCGAAGATCAACACGACGGACAAGAACATCATCACGATCGAGGACCCGATCGAGTACCAGCTCCACGGGATCGGTCAGATCCAGGTGAACCCGAAGATCGACCTCACGTTCGCGAACGGCTTGCGCTCCATCCTCCGCCAGGACCCGGACGTCATCATGGTGGGCGAGATCCGCGACGTGGAGACCGCCGAGATCGCCATCCAGGCGGCGCTCACCGGCCACCTGGTCTTCTCCACCCTCCACACGAACGACTCCTTCGGCGCCATGACCCGTCTTCTCGACATGGGGATCGAGCCCTTTCTCGTCTCGTCTTCCGTGATCGCCGTCATGGCGCAGAGGCTCGTCCGCCGGGTCTGTCCGGAGTGCCGCGAAGCGTACGAGCCGAGCGACGAGGAGCTGCACGAAATCGGGATCGACCCGCGGCGGGCGGCCGGGGCCACGCTCTACCGGGCCGGGCCAGGCTGCAACGCCTGCAAGCGCACGGGTTACCGGGGTCGCACGGGAATCCACGAGCTGCTCGTCGTCGACGACGACATCCGGGCGCTCGTCATGAAAGGGGCCGACGCGGCCACGATCCGCCGCGAGGCCACGGCCAAGGGAATGAACACGCTGCGGGAGGACGGTGCCGAGAAGGTGCTCGCCGGGATCACCACGATACCGGAGGTTCTCAGGGTGACGCAGGAAGACCTCGTCTGAAAAACCGCGGCGGGTCGAATCTTTCCCCGCCCGGATGCGTCCAGGATCGAGGACATGCCGGTTTACGCCTACAAGGGACTCAACACGGCGGGGCGTGCGGTCAGCGGCATCATCGACGCCGACAGCCCCAAGGGGGCGCGGCTCAAGCTCCGCCGCTCGGGCGTCTATCCGACCGAGCTCCAGGAAGAGCGAGCGGCCGCACGGCCCGGCACGACCGCGCGGGTCGCGGGGTTCTCCCTCGAGCGGTACTTCGAGCGCGTAGGCCCCTACGACCTCTCGCTGATGACGCGGCAGCTCTCCACGCTCGTGGGCGCGGGGCTCCCGCTCGTCGACTGTCTCGGGGCACTCGTCGAGCAGACCGAGAACGCCCGCCTGAAACGGGTCCTCTCGCAGGTGCGGGAACACGTCGTCGAAGGGGGCGCACTGGCGGACGGTATGGCCAAGCACCCGCGGATTTTCTCCTCGCTCTACGTCAACATGGTCCGCGCGGGCGAGGCGAGCGGCGCTCTCGACGTGGTTCTCGAGCGGCTCGCCGACTACACGGAAGCGACGGCACGGCTCAGGAACCGCGTGCGCTCCGCCCTCACCTACCCCGTGCTGATGGGCACGGTCAGCATCGCGATCGTGTTTTTCCTGGTGTCCTACGTCGTGCCGCGCGTCGTCCGCATTTTCGAGGACACGAAACAGGCCCTCCCCTGGGCCACGGTCGTCCTGATTCGCGTGAGCACCTTCTGCCAGCAGTACTGGTGGCTCCTCCTCGCGGCGCTCGTCTTTTCGGCCGTCGCTTTCCGCATCTGGGTCCGGACGCCGCAGGGCCGGATGACGTTCGACACCTACGTGTTGCGGGTGCCCTACTTCGGGGGGCTCCTGAAAAAAGTCGCTCTCGCCCGCTTCGCCCGCACGCTCTCGACCCTTCTCCGGAGCGGCATCCCGCTGCTCACCTCCCTCGACATCGTCCGGAACGTGGTCGCGAACGTGCGCCTGGCCGACGCGATCGACCAGGCGCGGGAGAGCATCCGCGAAGGCCACAGCATCGCGCCGCCGCTCCAGAGAAGCGGCCTCTTTCCGCCGCTCCTCGTCCACATGATCGCGGTCGGCGAGCGGAGCGGAGAGCTCGAGGAAATGCTCGCGCGCGCCGCCGACTCCTACGACAACGAGGTCGAGACCTCCATCGCGTCGCTGACCTCGATCATGGAGCCCGTGATCATCCTCGTGATGGGGGCGGTCGTGCTCTTCATCGTGCTCGCCATTCTCGTCCCCATTTTCGAACTGAACCAACTCGTACGTTAGAAGTTCGTCCAGGAGGAAGTTCCATGCGATCCACGAAAGCAGCGACCCGGGCCGGCGCCCCGAGGGCCGCGGCCGGTTTCACCCTGATCGAAATCATGGTCGTCGTCTTCATCCTGGGGCTCCTCGTCACGCTCGTGGCTCCCCGGATCATCGGCCGGACGGACGAAGCCCGCCGCACGAAGGCGGCCGCCGACATCAAGGGGATCGAAGAAGCGCTCCACCTCTTCAAGCTCGACAACGGCTTCTACCCGACCACGAGCCAGGGGCTCGAGGCCCTGCTTCCCGGCTCGGGCGTAGGGCCGAACTCGAGCCCCGAAGGGTATCTTTCCAAGGTGCCGGTCGATCCCTGGGGCAATCCTTACGTCTACGCGAGCGACGGCCAGAATTTCACGATCAAGTCGTACGGAGCGGACGGGCAGGACGGTGGCGAGGGGAAGAACGCGGACATCGACAACCACGACCTCTGATGGGCGGATCGACGACCGCGACGCGGTATCCCGGGAGGTGCGACGACGCGACCACGTGCCCGTGAGGGTCGCAAACGCGCATGGCCGACGGCCCCTGCGGAGCCGTCGGCCGACGAGTCTCGCACCCGCGGACGCATGAAAGCCCGGTGCGAATCCAGCCGGGCGGCGGGCGGCGGCTTCACGCTGATCGAGCTCGCGCTCGTCCTCCTCATCGTCGGGATCGTGCTCTCCTTCGCCGCACCGAGGCTCGGCGACCGCTCGCGGATGGAGCTTCGTTCGCACGCCCGGCGTCTCGCCACCACGATGCGGCTTCTCCGGAACGAAGCCGTGCTCGACGGGAGGATCTACCGGCTTCACTTCGACCTCGAGGCCGGCCGCTACTGGGTGACGGCCGAGGCGCGTCCCGGAGACACGACGGACCCGCTCGCGCGTTCGGGCCCTCTCCTGCGCCCCGTCCAGCTACCGCCGACCGTCGCCTTCAGCGACGTCGTGCTCGCCACGACCGGCAAGCTCCGCGAGGGCCAGGTCTACACCCGGTTTTTCCCCGACGGCTTCGTCGAGCCGACGGTCGTCCACCTGGACAACGGCCGGGAAGCGTTCACGCTGAGCGTCTGGCCGTTCACGGGGCAGGTCCAGCTCGAGGAAGGGTATGTGGAACTCGAACTCGTCGGGTGAGCGGGGGTTCACCCTGCTCGAGGTGCTCGTGGCCCTCGCGATTCTCGCCTTCGCGTTCGTGGGGCTCCTCGGGCTCCACGGCCGCAACGTCTCGCGGGTGGCACGCCTGCAGGATACGACGCGGGCCACCCTGCTCCTCCGCGAACTCGCCACGCAGCTCCAGTTCGAAGATTTCGCTTCCCTCGGCGACGCCGAGGGGAGCTTCGAATGGTATCCCGAGTTTTCGTGGCAGCGGGACGTGGAGGTCACGACACTCGAGACCGTGAAAAAAGTCGAGCTCCGGGTCTTCCGGGGCGACGTGGGAGGTCATGGGGCGGCGCTTCTCTACTTCGTCCGCGACCCCGGAGCGTGACCGAGAACGAGGGTTCACGCTCCTCGAGGTCCTGGTCGCCGTGGTGATCCTCGGGATCGTGCTCCTCACGGTGTACGGCACCGTGAGCCGCACCATCTCCACCAAGGAGTACGCCGAGGAACGCGCACAGCTCGCCTCCGTCGGCCGCGAGGCCGTGCTCCGCATCGGCGACGAGATCGAAGCGGCCCTTTCGCCCGCCACCTGGCCGGGCGTCGTCTTCCAGGGGGTGAGCTCCGGCGAAGCCGACGACCAGGTCCGCTTCGCCCTCTCGGTCGACCCCCCTTTCGGCCCGATCGGCGCGCTCGGGGCGAGCGGAGGCGAGGTCCTGGTCACCTACGGGCTCGACTTTCCCGAGGGCAACCCCCCGCGGTTCGCGCTGCGGCGCGACCAGGTCCCCCTGCGCGCGCTCGTGGGACTGGACGAAGAAGAAGTGGCCGAGCAGGAGGAAGAACTCGCCTTTTCCGTGCTGCTCGCGCAAAACGTGGCCGGCCTTCGCTTCCGTTACCTCGACGGGGAAAGCCGGCAGTGGCTCGAAGAGTGGGACTCCACGCGGGAAGAGTTCCTCGGCCGCCTGCCGCTCGCCGTCGAGGTGGCGCTCTACCTCTACGACGGAGCGGGCAACATCCACGAGTTCGCGACCATCGTCGACCTGCCTCTCGCGAACTTCCGCCCCACCCCCGAAAGCGGGTAGCGTCGTGCGGTCCGGGCGAAACGATTCGGAGCGCGGCGTGGCGCTCGTCGCCACGCTGCTCGTCGTCACGCTGCTGACGATCCTCGTCGTCGAGTTCACGTACTCGATCCAGGTGGAAAGCCAGCTCGCGCGCAATTCCCTGAGCTCGCTCCAGGCGAGCTACCTCGCCCGGTCCGGGATCAACATCCTGGCGGGTGCGCTCGTCGTCGACGAAACGCCCACCGAGGACCCGAGTCTCGAGGACCTCGAAGGTTGGGGCTCCTTCGTCCTGCGCGGCTGCTCGCCGCTTCCGGCCCTCGAACTTCCGCCCTACTGGGAACTCTGCGTCCGCATCGTCGACGAAAGCGGCAAACTCAACGTGAACAACACGAAACCCCTGCGCGTGACGGACCTCGAGGCCACGGAATGCCAGTTCGGAAACCACGTCTGCTGGCGAGAGGCACTCCGACGGCTCGTCGCTCCCGCCGCCGGCGAGGAGTTCGCCGAAGAGCTCGACGCGAGGCTCGCCGAGTACTGGGAAGCGAACTTCGTCGAGGAGGAGCCGGGCCGGCCACCCACACCGCCCCGGGACTTCGACTCGATCCAGGACTTCGCCGCGGCTTTCCCGGACCTCTGGGAAAACCGCGACGGGTACCGGGTGCTCAAGGAATTCGCGACCGCACTCCCGCTGCGAGGCTCGCGCCGAACCCCGGTCAACGTGAACAGCGCCCCGGCCGAGGTGCTCCAGGCCATTCTCGACGACCCCGCGGTCGTCGACGAGATTCTCGCGCGCCAGAAAGAAGAGCCCTTCCGCTCGGGCGAGCTCCCCGAAGGTGTCGAGCCTTCCATGCGGCCGCTGCTGGGCACTTCGAGCTCCCTCTTCCGTCTCGAAGCGAGCGCGTCGGTCAACGGGGTCGGCAAGACGATCCGCACCCTGGCACGCCGGCTCCCCTCGCCCCGGCGTGCCCAGGGAGGGCCGGCGTGGGAGCTCGTGTTCGTCGACTGGCACAAGGAAGGCGGCGTGCGGCTTTTCCGGGAAGCGGCCGAGGCGGAGCTCGGACCGGAAGGAGAAGGTTTGGTGTCCCCGGAAAACTCGGGTATGTTCTGAGGGCGAACCCATGCCGCAGCGAATTCTCGCCCTCGACCTCGGCGGCCACAGGCTCCGGGGAGCGCTCGTGGAGTCGAGTTTCCGGGACTACCGGGTGGCGCGGCTTCTCGCCGAGGAGGCCGTCCGGGACGCGTCTCTGGCCGAGCGGGTGCGCGCCCTTCTCTCCGCGAACGAAATTCGCTTCGACACGCTGCTCGTGACCCCCCCACCCGAGCTTGCGAGCCAACGCACGCTGGTCCTCCCCTTCCGCGACCGCAAGCGGCTCGGCCAGACGGTCCCCTTCGAGCTCGAAGCCAACGTCCCCTTCGCGCTCGACGAGGCCGTCGTCGACTACCAGGTCGTCCACCGGAGCGGTGCCGGTTCGACCGTGCTCGCGGCTCTCGTGCGAAAAAAGGACCTCCAGGCGCAGCTCGCGGCGCTCGCAGAGGCGGGGCTCGACCCCAAGGTCGTCGATTACGCTCCGCTCGCGAGCCTCAACGTCCTTCGCACGCTGGTCCGGAACCTCCCGCCCGACCACGCCTTTCTCGACCTCACACCGCGCGACTCGCTCGTGGCGCTTTCCCGCGAGGGCAAGCTCGTGGGCGTGCGCTCCGTTCTCTGGCCCGCACTCACGGGCTCGAACGGAGCCGGGCCGCCCCCTCTCGAACCCCTGGCAGGGGAAATACGCTGGACTCTCATGGCCCTGGCGGAAGACACGCTACCGGCCGACCTCCCGTGCATCCTCGCGGGAGACCCCGCGGAGTTCGTGGCGGAGATGGAAAAGCACCTCGAGGCAGCGGGGCTCCGGTGCGTGCGCCTCGAGGAACTCGAGCTCCGGCTCCCGCCCGGGATCGGGCCGGAAGACGTGTCCCGCTTCTCCAGGCCCCTCGGGCTCGTCCTGCGCGAGGTTTCGCCGTCGACGACGTGGGGGCTGAACTTCCGAAAAGACGAATTCACCTACCACCGGGCCGAAGCCGAGCTCAAGCGGTCCCTCGCCCGCACGGGTGCACTCGCGGCCGCGTGGCTCTTCCTCCTCTGCGCCAATCTCTTCGTCCAGAACTGGACCGAGAGGGCCCGGATCGCCGAGATCGACGCCCGCATGCGCGAGATTTTCGCCCGCACTCTGCCCGACACTCCCGTCCGGGGGGATCCCCTCCTCCACCTCCGGAGCGAGGTCTCGGCTCTCGAACACAAACTCGCGACGCTCGCCGACGCGGCACCGGTGGCCGAGCTCACCGCCATCGACCTCCTCCGGGCCCTGACCATGGCGGTGCCGCAGGCCGTCACGATCGACGTCGACGAGTTCACGATGGACCCGGACGCCGTCCGGCTCCGGGGGAAAACACAGTCTTTCGAGGCCGTCGACGCGCTCAAGACCCATTTCGCCGAGCTCCCGTACTTCAAGGACGTGCAGGTCCGCGACCCGAAGACGAGCCGAGACGGGCAGGGAGTCGAGTTCCGCATGATCCTCTTCCTGCGCAAACCGGGAGACCCGACCGCATGAACCGCCTTCTCGGACAGTTTTCCCTCTTCTTCTCCCGGATGTCCGCCCGCGAAAGGACGCTCGTCACGGTGGCGGGCGCCGTCTTCTTCGTCACCGTCCTCTACGCCTTCGTGCTCGACCCGCTCGTCTCCGGCAAGGCCGTCCTCTCGGCGCAGGCGGCGCGCAAGGAAAGGGAACTCCAGGAAATGGCGGAGCTCCACACCCGTTATCTCGAACTCGCACAGAAGCTCTCCCTCGGAGAGCGGGCTCTCGCCAAGACCCCGCCCGGTTTCTCGCTCTTCACCTACCTCGAGAACACGATCTCGCAGGTCCTGCCCCGCCAGCGCATCACGTCGATGAACCCGGAAAAGAAGGCTCTCGGTCCCGAGCTCGAGGAAGAAAGCGTCGAGTTCAAGCTCGTGCAGGTTTCCCTCGAGCAGCTGGTCGACCTCCTCTACCGGATCGAGAAGTCCGAACACCCGCTCCGCGTGACGAGGCTGCGCCTGAAAAAGCGCCCGGGCGACCCCCACAACTTCGACGTCGTCGCCACGGCGTCGCTCGTCCGCTCGAGCACGGGCTGACATGCGCCGGCTCCGCATTCCCACGCCGCTCCTCTGGCTCGCGGCTCGTCCCCTCGCGCTCTACGCGCTCTACACGCTCGCCGTTTTTGTCGTCGCCTTCGTCGCCACCTTTCCCGGGGACCTTCTGGTCGAGCGCATCCTCGCCGCCGCCGAGAACCCCCACGTCTCCCTCCTCGCGCGCGAGAAGCGCTTTCGGTGGCTTTCCGGCATCGAGCTCGGCGGCGTCCGGCTCTCGCGGAAACCCGTCCGCGAAGGCGTTCCCCCGATCCTCGAGTGTGCCTCGGTGGTCCTGCGACCCGACTATTTCTCGCTCCTCCGGGGCAACGGCCCTTCCTTTTCCCTGTTCTCGCGACTCTACGGGGGCGACGCTACGGTCGTGGCCACCCCGGAAGACGGAACGGTCCGTGCCACGCTCGAGTGGTCGGCCCTCGACCTGGCCCGTTACCGCGCCCTCCGGCAGTGGATTCCCGAGGGAGAAATCCGGGGGCTCTTCGCCGGAAAAGGGCAGCTCCTCTGGCCCTCCGGCCCGGAAGACGGAGAGCAGCCGAGAGCCTCCTTCGAGATGCTCGTCGCCGACGCGGCCATCGAGGGCGCGAAAGTCGCGGGCTTCGGGGTACCCGACCTGCACTTCCGCGAGCTTCGCACGCGCTGGACCCTCGACGGCCCCCAGCTCCAGATCGAAGAGTTCGCCGCACAAGGCGAGGAGCTCTCCGTGCAGGCGAGCGGGGTCGTCGGGCTCCGCCGTCCCGCATCCCGGTCCACGCTGAACCTGAGGGTCACGCTCCAGCCCGGGCGCGGAAAAAAGGACGCGCTCGCGCTTCTCCTCGCCCTGCTCCCCCGGCCACCGGAAGCGAAGGAGCGCATGCCGATCGTGGTGACCGGAACGCTCGAGCGTCCTCAGTTCCGCTGAGAGGCGGGAAGCTCGGGAAAGCGAGGCGGTCGGAGCGACGCCGCTTCGCCTTCGGACTCGAGCCGGGCGAGATCCTCCGCGACTCCGCTCGAGAACGCCTCGAGCGGGAGGTCGGGGTTTCCGAGAAACTTCCGGACCTTTTCGAGTCCGCGCGAGAGGAGCTTTTTCGCTCCCGAGAGGGAGCCGAGCGAGAACTTGTGGTAGCCGGCCGCGATCTGGATCAGGCCCTGGTAGAGGAGTTTTTCCGGCCCCTGGGTCTCCAGCCAGAGATCCTCCCAGATCTCGTGCGCTTCGAAGAAGTGCCCGGCGTGGAACTCCGCGACCCCGCGAGCGAACCGGGGGTCACACATCCTCGCCGCCTTCCTCTCCGGCATCCCGCCCGCTTTCCTCCTCCCCCTCTCCCGCCTCGATTTCTTCCATGATCTGGTCGAACTCCTCCCCGCCGAAGTCTTCGCCCATTTCTTTTCCGACTTTCCGCATCCAGCGGGCCACGCTCCGGGGGTCGTTCTCGTCGAGACCCTCGAGGGTACTCGGATCGGACAGCCGCTCGAGCCGTTCCTCTTCGGAGCGCGGCATGGCGAAGCGGGAAAGGAGCTTTTCCGCGGCCCGGCTCCCGCAGTGCTCGCAGACGGGATCCACGGGTGCGCCGATCCTCAGGGTCAGAACGGTGAAGCGCTTGCGACACTTCGTACACCGGTACTCGTAGAGCGGCATGCGAAGATGTCCCGTTCGCCCGAGCCAAATAGCAGAAGCGAGGGGCGCGCGCCAGCCTACTCGAGCGCCTCGGCCACGAGCTCGACGAGGTCGAGGGCCCGGACCTTCCCCTCCATGTCCTTCGCCTTGAGCCCGTCGTCGATCATCGTCATGCAGTAGGGGCAAGCCACCGCGACCACGTCGGGCTTGGTCTCGAGCGCCTGCTCCACGCGGCGGACGTTGACCCTCTGGGTCGGTTCCTCCTCGACCCACATGCGGCCGCCGCCCGCCCCGCAGCACATCCCCGTCCGCCGGCTCCGTTCCATTTCCCGCAGGAGCACCCCCGGCAGCCGGCGCAGGATCTCCCGCGGCGGCTCGTAGATGTCGTTGTAGCGGCCGAGGTAGCAGGAGTCGTGGTAGGTGACGACCCGGTTTCCGTTTTCCTTGAGTCTCAGCTTGCCTTCGGCGAGAAGGCGGGCGACGAGCTCCGCGGCGTGAACGACCTCGTAATGGCCGTCGAACTGCGGGTACTCGTTCCGGAACGTGTTGAAGCAGTGGGGGCAGTTCGTGATGATCTTTTTCACGCCGTAGTTCCGGAAGGTTTCCACGGCGAACTGCGCCATGCTCTGGAAGAGGTACTCGTTCCCGAGCCGCCGCGCCGTCTCGCCGTTGCAGGGCTCTTCCACCCCGAGAATCGCGAAGTCCACGCCGGCCTTTTTCAGGATCTTCGCCAGGGCCACGGTCGTCTTCCGGTTCCGGTCGTCGAACGAGCCGGCGCACCCGACGAAAAAGAGGTATTCGGCGTCGGGTTTGTCGGCGAGCGTCGGGATGTCGAGACCCTCCGCCCACTCGCCCCTGCGCGTCGCGTCGATTCCCCAGGGGTTGCCCTGCGTCTCGAGGCTCTTGAAGAGACGGGTCAGCTCGGCCGGGAACCGGGCTTCCTCCTGCACGAGGTGACGCCGCATGTCGACGATCTTGTCGACGTACTCGATCATGACGGGGCACGCCTCTTCGCAGGCCCGGCACGTGGTGCAGGCCCAGAGAACCTCGTCGAGGATGAGGCGCTCGCCCACGATGTTCTCGCCTACCGTGGCCGGCGTCTCGCCGTTCCCCTTGCCGAGCCGCAGCATTTCGTCCTCGTGAGCGTAGAGGTAATCGCGGAGATCGAGCAGAAGCTGACGCGGCGCGAGCAGCTTCCCGCTGTAGGTCGCCGGACACTGCGAGGAGCACCGGCCGCACTCGGTGCACGAGTACATGTCGAGGATCTGCTTCCAGGTGAACTGGTTGATGTACGAGACGCCGAAGGTCGTCGCGTTTTCCAGGTCCTGTTTTTCGATGGCGCCTTTCGGCTCGAGCTTCGAGAAGAACACGTTCGGGATCGAGGTGATGATGTGGAAGTGTTTGGAGCGGGGAAGGAGGTTCAGAAAGACGAGGATCACGAGGTTGTGCCCCCACCACCCGAGGTCGCTCAGGAACTCGGCCGTCCCCGGGCCGGCGGCTTTCAGCCAACCCGCGAGCAGCGCGCTCACGGGCTGCCACGGCCTTTCGGCCTCGATCGCCTCGTGTCCTGCGAGGAAGACGAGCCGCCCCGCGTCGTAGAGGAGGCCCGTCACCATGATGGTGGCGATGAAAAGCAGGATGAGAAACGCTTCCCAGTGCGATTGCCCGCGCAGCCGCCCCTCCGCGGGCGGGTACCCGTAGAGCCGCTCCGGATGGGACACGGCCCACCGGTAGAGGGCGACCCCCACCCAGAACAGCACGACCACCTCCATCACGTCCTTGACGAGAAGGTACGGACCGCCCAGAAGACGCGGGTGGAGAAGCGGAAGGTAGAACTCGTCGACGAACCCGCGCGCGAACATGTGCACGACCTGGACCGCCAGGATCACGAAGCCCCAGAAGATGAAAAAATGCATCCAGCCGGCCGGCTGTTCGCCCTCGAGAAACTTCTTCTGGCCGAACGCGTACACGAGAACGAGGCGGATTCGCTCCGGAATCCGGTCGAAGCGCGGCGCGGGCGCGGCTTTCGTGAGGACGAGAAATCGGCGGTAGATCGTCCGGGCGAAAAAGCCTACGAACGCGACGATGAGTAGGGCAAAGACCAGTCGGCTCATGCAGCTCCTCCGGGGCGCCCTGCGGGGTGTTTTTCTCCTAGGGGAAAGACACCGCCATTGCAAGGCGGGCGCGGTGGGACTTTTCTTCCTCTTCTCGGGCGCGGCCGCGATCTCCTGCCGCGGTAGCCCTGCCGTCGTGCTCGAACTCCCGGGTGGCGAAGCGGTCCGCGTGCGCGTGGAGGTCGCCGACACGCCCGAGAAGAGGTCGCTCGGCCTCATGTACCGGAAGTCTCTCCCCGCCGGCACGGGGATGCTCTTTCTCTTTCCGGACGAAGAAGACCACGCGTTCTGGATGAAGAACACGTGGATCTCCCTCGACATGGTCTTCATCGACGCCCACGGAACCGTCGTGGGTGTCGTCCCGGACGCCCGGCCCGGGAGTACGGAAAGCCTCCGGGTGGGGACTCCCTCCCGCTACGTCCTCGAGGTCCCGGCGGGCTTCGCCCGGCGACACGGCATCGGGCCGGGAACTCGCGTGCGTTTCGAAAACGTGCCCCTCGACGGCGTGCGCTAGGACGCCCCTGCTCGAAGGCACGCCGGTGGACTCGAAGAATTCCTTGGGCTAAGAGCCGGAAAGAGACCATGAAAGGGGACAAGGAAGCCATCGCCAGGGCGCGACGCGCGTGGGAAGAAGGGCCGCTCCGAAAGACTCTCGAGCGCACCCCGGAACGGCGCCCGCGTTTCGCCACGACTTCGGGCATCGAAATCCGGCGTCTTTACACTCCCGAAGACCGGGCCGACGAGAACTACCTCTCGGAGGTGGGCTTTCCCGGCCTCTACCCCTTCACGCGGGGGGTCCAGCCCACGATGTACCGCGGTCGGCTCTGGACCATGCGGCAGTACGCGGGCTTCGGTACCGCCGAGGAATCGAACGCCCGCTACCGGTACCTTCTCTCGCAGGGGCAGACCGGGCTCAGCATCGCTTTCGACCTGCCCACGCAGATGGGACTCGACTCCGACCACCCCCGGGCCCGGGGCGAGGTGGGACGGGTCGGGGTGGCGATCGACTCGCTCGCCGACATGGAAGTTCTCCTGCGCGACATTCCCCTCGACCGGGTCTCCACCTCGATGACGATCAACGCGACCGCAGCCATCCTTCTCGCCCTCTACCTCGTCGTGGCCGAGCGGCAGAACGTTCCGTGGACGAAGGTGAGCGGGACGATCCAGAACGACATCCTGAAGGAGTACATCGCCCGGGGTACCTACATCTACCCGCCCGAAGGCTCCATGCGGCTCGTCACGGACGTGTTCGAGTTCTGCACGGAGCACGTCCCGAACTGGAACACCATTTCCATCTCCGGCTACCACATCCGCGAGGCGGGCTCGACCGCGGCCCAGGAAATCGCCTTCACGCTCGCCAACGGCATCGCGTACGTGGAAGCGGCCATCCGCAAGGGGCTCGACGTCGACGCGTTCGCCGCGCGGCTTTCCTTCTTCTTCAACGTCCACAACGACTTCTTCGAGGAGGTCGCCAAGTTCCGAGCGGCCCGGCGGCTCTGGGCGAAGATCATGAAGGAGCGCTTCGGGGCGAAGGACCCGCGCTCCATGATGCTCCGGACGCACGCGCAGACGGCCGGCTCGGCGCTGACGGCCCAGCAACCCGACAACAACGTGGTGCGCGTGGCACTCCAGGCGCTCGCGGCCGTGCTCGGCGGGACGCAGTCGCTGCACACGAACGCGAAGGACGAGGCCCTCTCGCTGCCGACCGAGGACTCGGCCCGGCTCGCCCTCCGCACGCAGCAAATCATCGCGTACGAGTCCGGCGTCGCCGACACCGTCGACCCGCTCGCGGGGTCGTACTTCGTGGAGTCGCTCACGGACGAGCTCGAGCGGCGTGCGCGCGAGTACATCGAGGAAATCGACCGGCGGGGAGGCGCCGTCCGCGCCATCGAGGAAGGCTTCCAGCAGCGCGAAATCCACGAGGCGGCCTACCGCTACCAGCAAGAGGTGGAGCGCAAGGAACGGATCATCGTGGGCGTCAACGAGTTCGTGCTCCCCGAAGAGCCGATCCCCGAGGTGCTCCGAATCGACCCCGAGCTCGAGGAGCGGCAGAAGCGGCGCGTGGCCGCCGTGCGGGCCGAGCGAAACCAGAAGCGCACCGAAGAAGCCTTGCGGCGCGTGACCGAAACGGCACGCGGCGAGGGGAACCTCATGCCCCCGATCCTCGACGCCGTTCGAGCGTACGCGACGGTAGGCGAGATCTCCGACGCGCTTCGAGCGGTGTTCGGCGAGTACCACCCGAAGTGAGGCGCGAGCGGCGCGCTTTTCGCGCGAGGTTTTCTTGTACGCATGCTGCGTTCGTGTTAAACGGGCGGCCGCGCGGCGCGCACATCGTACCCAGCGGGAGGTGGCGTTGAACGGTTCGGAGTCCCGTGGGCGACTCCCACGGTGGACCTCGCAGAAAAGCAACGAAAACTCGGCCCGGCGGCAGGCGAGCCTGCTTCTCGCCCTCCGTCCCGCGTCGACCTCCTGAGGGAGGGGTTCGTGGGATGGCGATCGTGCCGAAGAAGATCTTCCTCACGCGCGGCGTGGGCAAGCACCGGGAGAAACTCACGAGCTTCGAGATGGCGCTGCGCAACGCCCGGATCGCGCAGTTCAACATCGTCCGCGTCTCGAGCATCTTCCCGCCCTACGCGAAACTCATCTCGCCGCAGGAAGGCCTCAAGCTGCTGAAGCCCGGGCAGATCGTCTACGCCGTCATGAGCGACAACGCGACGAACGAGCCACACCGTCTCGTGGCCGCCTCGGTCGGCCTCGCCATCCCGAAGGACCGCTCCCAGTACGGATATCTCGCCGAGCACCACAGTTTCGGGGAGACCGACGACAAGGCCGGAGACTACGCCGAGGACCTCGCCGCTTCCATGCTGGCCACCATCCTCGGCGTCCCCTTCGATCCCAACAAGAGCTACGACGAGCGCAAGGACGTCTGGCGGCTTTCCGACAAGATCGTGACCACGCGGAACATCACGCAGTCCGCCATCGGGGACAAGGACGGCCTCTGGACGAGCGTCGTCGCGGCGGCCGTCTTCGCCGAGCCCGCGGACTGAACGGAGACCCGTGCCGGCATTGCCCCCCTTCCTCGGGCTCCCGAAGGAGCACCGAGACCCCGATCGTGCCCGCTACGTCGTCCTGCCCGCTCCTTACGAGCGCACCGTGAGCTACGGCAAGGGAACCCGGCACGGCCCGCGCGCCATCCTGGCCGCCTCGCAACAGGTCGAAGAATACGACGAAGAGCTCGGCCGCAGGACCTGCGAGGCCGGAATCCACACGGCCCCTCCCGTCCGCTTCGCGGGCCGGGACGCTCGGGGGCACATGCGCGAGATCGCCCGCCGCGTCCGCCGGCATCTCGAGCGGGGGCAGTTCGTCTTCACCCTCGGCGGCGAGCACACGGTGACGGTCGGGGCCGTCGAGGCTTACCTCGACCGCTTTCCGGACCTCTGCCTCCTTCAGGTGGACGCTCACGCCGACCTTCGGGACCGCTACGACGGAACCCCCTTCTCCCACGCCTGCGTGATGCGGCGCTTCGTGGGCCGGTGCCCCTTCGTGGCCGTCGGGATCCGGAGCCTCAGCGAGGAGGAGGCGGAAGTCATCCGGCGGGAGCGCATCCCCGTCTGGTTCGCGCGGGACCTCCGCAAGCCCGGCTGGCAGAAGCGCGTCGCCGAGGGGCTGGGCCGCCACGTCTACGTGACGATCGACGTGGACGGCCTCGACCCTTCGGTCGTGCCGACGACGGGCACGCCGGAGCCGGGGGGGATCGGATGGTTCGAGCTCCTCGAGCTTCTCCGGCTCGTGGCCCTGCGCAGCCGTATCGTGGGCGCGGACGTGACCGAGCTCGCCCCTCGGCCGGGCTTTCACGCTCCCGACTACGCCGTGGCCAAGCTCGTCTACCGTCTCATCGGGTACGTCGAATGGGCGCGAGACAAAGCCTCTTGAAGGTCCTCCTTCCGGCGATCCTGCTCCTTTTTGCCGCCGCACCGGCACGGGCCGCCGAGCGCCGCACCCCCGTCGTCCGTGCGGTGGAAACCATCAGCCCCGCGGTCGTCAACGTCTGGACCGAGCAGGTCATCGAGAGGGAAACGGCCCCCTTTCCGCTTTTCCGGGACCCGTTTTTCGAGGAATTCTTCCGCGATTTTTTCGAGCCCTACCGGGAGCGTTTGCGCCGGACGAGCCTGGGCTCCGGCTTCGTCGTACGCCCCGACGGCTACATCCTCACGAACCAGCACGTCGTCCTGCGAGGGGCCCGCATTCGCGTCACCTTCGCCGACGAACGGGAGTTCGAGGCGAGACTCGTCGGCACCGACTCGGACTCGGACCTGGCCGTGCTCGAGATCGACGCACCCGAGCCTCTGCCCGTGGCTCCGCTCGGAGACTCGGACGATCTTCTCATCGGAGAGACCGTGATCGCGGTGGGCAACCCCTTCGGGCTTTCCCACACGGTTACCACGGGAGTGATCAGCGCCGTAGGGCGCGCGGTGAAGACCCAGCAGCAGACCTTCTACGACTTCATCCAGACGGACGCCTCGATCAACCCGGGCAATTCCGGCGGGCCGCTCGTCAACATCGAGGGCCGGGTCATCGGCGTCAACACGGCCATCTACCAAGGAGCGCAGGGCATCGGTTTCGCGATCCCGGTGAACCGGGCGAAGCGGATCATGGAGGATCTCATCGCCTACGGTGAAGTGCACCTGCCCTGGGTCGGCCTGCTCGTGCAGGAAATGACCGAAGACATGGCACGGCACTTCGGACTCGCCACCCGGCAGGGTGTACTCGTTCGCGACGTCGAAGACGGAAGCCCGGCCGAGCGGGCGGGGATCCGACCCGGCGACGTCGTCCTCGAAATCGACGGCCGCCGCGTGCGCACGACCGACGAGTACCGGCAGAGGATCCGGGACCACTCGGTAGGAAGCCCGGTGGAACTTCTTCTCTGGCGCGACGGGCGGCGGCTCGCCAGAACGGTGCGGACGCAGCGCTTCCCCGACGAGCGGGCCGACGCTCTCGCCTGGCAACTCCTGGGGGTCCGGCTACGGGAGACCCGCGCGGGTCTCGAGATCGTCGCCGTCCGCCGTGGTAGCCCCGCGGCTCGCATCGGCGTGCGTCCCGGCGACATCCTGGCGGGGCTCGGCGGTGTGCCCCTCGACTCCCTCGATCGTTTCCGGCGCAAGCTCGTCGAAATCCGGGGAAACCGGACCGTACTCCTTTCCGTTCGCCGCGGACGGAGTCTCTACCACGTGACGGTCCCGCTCTGGGGCTAGCGCAGGTGAACTTCCACCCCTTCGCGGGCGGCACGAGTCGTCGGGAAGGTTTCCCTGGCTTCTCGCTCCATGCGCGCCACCTCGGCGTCGGACCGCCGAGGGGAATGATGGAACAAGAGGAGCTCGCCGACTTCGGCTTCGAGAGCCAGGCTCGCCGCCATTCGTGGCGTGCTGTGCCCCCAACCGGCCCGGGTTTTGCCCACGGTCTCGTACTCCTCGTCCGTGTAGAAGGCGTCGTGGATCAGGACGTCGGCCCCCTTCGCGAAGGCGACGACCTCCGCACGGGAGCGAGCCACGTCGAGGTCGGTCGCGTACACGACGGTCCGGCCACTCGAGACCAACTTGTAGAGGGTTACCCCGGGCTTGGGATGGGCGCGTGTCTGTCGAGCCACGACCACCGTACCCTCCGCTGGAACGCTCGCCCGGGGGCCCAGGATTCCGGGCTTGGCCGGGTCCAGCACGACCTTGGCTCCGGAGGCGAGGCTCTTCACGAACGTTTCCGCCGCCAGTTCCTTCCAGGTTCGACGGGCGTAGGGGGGACGGAAAAGCCCCTGTAGGTGGCGCGACCAGGCCCCGCCCACCCCGTAGAAACCGACCGTCCAGCCTTCCCGGTCGAGCGGCGGGAAGTCCCGAAGACCCTCGACGTGGTCGTAGTGAGCATGGCTCAAAAACACGTGAAGTTTCCGGGCCGTCGACGTCTCCAGAAGGCGCTCGCCCGCTTCCACGATGCCCGAGCCCGCGTCGAAAAAGATCGTGAACCCCTCGGCCTCGACCTCGACGCACACCGTGTTTCCGCCTATCTCCCCGGCCGCACTTCCGGCCACGGGACGCCGGCCACGGACACCCCAGAACCGAATTCGAATGGGCCGACCGAGGTCCGTCACGACCTTCCTCTCCGTCCCTTCCGCGACCCGAAGCCGGGTCGGCGGTCGTCATTCCAACTCGACGCGCACGTTACCGGGCGGCACGAAGCCCGGCCTCGTCAGAGAAAATTCCCGGAAGGGCTGATCGATGACGTCCGCTTCGCGCTCGAGGCCCCGACGCCGCCGCGCAAGCTCGCGAGCGCCGACGCATTCCGCGGGTGCGGGTCCCGAAGCGGGCACCGCTTCGAGGGCGACGAAGCGGGCAAGAGGAGAATCCGCAGCACTGGCCAGGAACTCCGTCTCGCGTTCCCACCGGGCCAAGCTCTCGGGGGCCGCTCGCTTCGGCGAGTCGGGAAAGGCGCCCTGCCGGACGGTGGTTTCCATCCCGGACTCGAGAGTCACGGGTCGGCCGAGAACCCCGAGAACGCCGGCCACTTCGGCGCGGCCGGAAAGAGCCACCACCTCCGTACGGCTCGCCGTCGGGTCGAACCGGAGCGCGAAATCTTCCCCCGAAACCAGCGCGGTCGGCGTCTCGACCTCGAAACGGGAGCCCGGGGCCTCGCCGGAAGGCCTCAGGACTCGGGCCGCGCCCGCGAGCAACCGGACCAGGACGGCCGACTTTCCGGGCGCGAGCGTTTCTTCGTCCAGGCGAATCCAGCTTCCCGGCGCGAGGAGGAGAACGGTCCCGTCTTCGAAGAGCAGGCGCACCCGGTCGGCCTTGCCCTCCCCGCTCCGCACCTGGTCGAGGCCCGAAATCTTCGTGCCCGGCGCGAGCGCTCGCCACTCCTCTTCCCCCGCACGCAGAAGTTCCACCCGGCCGTCGGCGGCGACGACCTCGGCTGCACGCGCCGCCCGAGAAAACACGCCGGGAAGCGACACCAAAACCAGCGCGCACATGGCCCACCGTTTCATCGCGTCCCTCCTCCTACGGAGCGTGCCCGTCTCCGCAGAGCCGAACCTTCGCGGATGGCGTCCGGTTCCTCGTCGAGGCCCGACCGTGGAAAACCCGGCCATCGTTCCCTTGCTTGCTTTCAGAAACTCGCTCCCAGCGTGACCGACACGATGTGCCGGTCGTAGTCGAACGTCGCGAGGTTGGAATCGTCGATCTGGCCCCAGTAGGCAACCGTGAGCCACACGGGACCGTAGAGCGGACGAGTGGCCGAAGCGACCAGCGTGTGGACGTCGTCGTTCCTCTCCGTGGCCGAGCTCGTTCGCGTCTCACCCGAGATCGAAAAGCGCCGGCCTCTCGTGCTCTCGTTCAGGTAATCGTCGTTCCGGTACCAGTAACCGAGCTCGACCGACAAAGCACCGGGAAACGGCCACGCGAGCGACGCCCCGACCGTGTTCGACTGCCGCTCGAACTCGCGGCCGCTTCGGTTGCTCTTCGGATCTTCGCGGTCGTACTGGTACCAGAGGTCGAAGCGTTCTCCTCGGGGCCCGAGGAAAAAGCTCTGTCGCGCCCCCACGGCGTGGTTCACGCCGTCGCGCGACGGGTTGAACGGGGCGCCGAGGTAGTCCCGGCCCCGGATCCGGTAGTACACCTCGAGCTCTCCCTGACCGCGCTCGTCCCAGAGGAGGAAGGGGGAGCCCGAAAGTTCCTGGAAGTAGGTGCGGTCCTCGAGCAGGTAGAAGGCGTAGTGGCCGTCGAGCCCCGGGGTCAGGGCGCCGTCCAGGAACTCGCTCGCTACGTAGACACGGTGTCCCTGCAGGTCGAGCTCGGAAGCGCGAAAGTGGACGCTCTGGTAGAAGTCGTAGCCCACCTCGGCACGGACCGCCGCCGTACTGGCAAGAGAAAACGCTCCTCCGAGACCCACGACGTAGCGACCGTCGCTCTTGTCGATGTCGACGAGGGCGGGCGACGCGGGATTGCGCGTCGAGGCACGGCTCGGCGGATCGTCCTGGAGAAGCAGGTTCGAGTCGTACTCGAAGCCCGTCCAGACGCCGAGCCGCCAGCGCTTCCGACCCGGACAGGGTTCCCGAGCTACCGGTCGTTCCTCGAGAAGAGCTCGGCTCGCGCCCGCCACTTCTTCCGAACCCCATTCGGCCGCGGCGGCCAGAGCGGCTCGTGCCTCCTCGTTCCTCCCCTGTCGAAGGAGCAAGACCCCGCGCTGGTAGGCCACCTCCCCGACCAGTTCGGGATCGAGTTTTTCCGCCCGATCGAGCTGCGCGGCGGCCTCTTGCCAGTCCCGCTCGCGCAGGGCGAGCGTCGCCGCAAGCAGTGCCGCACGGCCCGCGTTCGGGTCTTCCTCGGAGACGCGGGCGAGCCAGCGACGCGCTTCCCTTGCGTTGCCCGCGCGGAAGTACACGAACGCGAGCGTGGAGGCGACCGGCAGGTCCGGCCGGATGTCGTAGGCGGCGGCCAGGTCGTTCGCCGCCTCCTCTACCCTGCCTTGCCGCAGCCTGAGAAGTCCGCGGTAGTACAGCGCTCCGGCATGGCGGGGGCTCTCCTGGAGAACGGCCCCGAAAAGTCTCTCCGCTCTCTCGTCCTCTCCCTGCCGATAAGCCGCGAGCGCGCGGGAGAACTCGAGCTCCGAGCTGCCCGCCGCATGCACCCACGGCACCACGCAA
This sequence comes from Candidatus Binatia bacterium, assembly GCA_026004195.1. NCBI lineage: Bacteria > Candidatus Binatota > Binatia (SeqCode) > Binatia bacterium. Next base: position 135,363 of record BPIQ01000001.1, on the reverse strand, counting down.
AGCAGCTGGACGACCGTCAGGATCCACCACCGCCGCATTTCCCCCTCCGAATCGACGACCTCACGGGCAGTCACTGCCGCTCAGCTCGATGCAGCCACCCGGCTCGTTGGCGATGTTGTGGGCCGGGTCCGTTTCGTCCTCGTTCGCCTGGTCCGTGAGGCGGCCGGCATCGAGCGTGTTCCCCACGGCCGGAACGGTCCCGCCGCTCCGGTTCCAGATGTTGACGCCCCCGGCACCCTGGATGGTGTTGTTCCCCGGAGCGCCGACGGCACCGAGGTCGGCACCCGAACTTTCGACTTCCACGTTCTGGGCGGAGTTATCCCGAATCGTGTTGCTCCGGACCTGGACGACCGAGCTACCGAGGATGCGCAGGCCGGAGCCACCGTTCTCGATACGGTTGGCCGTGAGCTGAGCGAGCACGTTCCCTTCGGTCCGGATACCCGTGCCGTTCCCCACAAAATCGCCGCTGCTCACGCTCACGAGCTTCGCACCGCCCGTGGCCACGAGCCCCGTCCCGAAGTCGGAGACCCCGACACCCTGCACGAGGGTGTCGCTCGACGTGGCACCGTCGCGCACGAGGATTCCCGTGCCCGCTCCCGAGGACGGCGACACGATCTCGAGGTCCTTGAGCTGGTTGAGACTCCCCGCGGGCTCGACGAGGAAGGTCACGTCTCCGTCCGCACTCGGCCCGAGTCCGATGACGGTGACCGCCCCTCCGTCGGGCCTGCCTTCGACGGCGTGTCCCCGGACGATCAGCGGAAAGACCTCGCCTGTCGTTTCCGCCGAGTACGTCCCCGCGGCGACGAAAAGCCGCTTGCCCGGTCCGGTGACGCACAACGCGTGGCTCAGGCTTCGGAACGGTGCGAGCGGACTCGTCCCGGGATTGGAGTCGTCTCCGTTGACGGCGTCTACGTAGAAAAGGGTTTCCGGCCGCGGTGTCGGCTCGCAAACCGTGGGCTCGGCGGTCGGAGTCGAACTCGGCGTGAGGGTCGGCGTCGCCGAAGCCGTGGCGGTAGGCGTCGGGGTCGGAGGCACGGTCGCCGTGTCGGTGGGCGTTGCCGTGGGAGGCTCGGTCGGTGTGTTCGACGGCGTAGCCGTCGGAGTGTCCGTGGGCGTTTCGGTGGGTGTCACGGTGGGCGTGTCCGTGGGACTCTGCGTAGGCGTAAGCGTCACGGTGGGAGTCTGCGACGGGGTCGAAGTCGGGGTGTCGGTGGGCGTCAGGGTGGCCGTCGAGGTCGGAGACTCGGTCGGAGTTTGCGTGGGGGTCTCCGTCGGGGTTCCGCTCGGCGTCTCCGTCGGTGTCTGAGTCGCCGTCGAGGTCGGCCCCTCGGTCGGCGTGTCCGTCGGCGTCGGCGTGGGGCCTTCCGTCGGTGTGTCCGTCGGAGTGGCCGTGGGCTCGGCCGTCGGTGTGTCGGTCGGAGTCCCCGTCGGCGTCAACGTCGGCCCCTCGGTCGGCGTGTCCGTCGGTGTCGGCGTCGGCCCTTCCGTCGGTGTGTCCGTGGGCGTGAAGGTCGGTCCTTCCGTGGGTGTATCCGTCGGAGTGGCCGTGGGCTCGGCCGTCGGTGTGTCGGTCGGAGTCCCCGTCGGCGTCAACGTCGGCCCCTCGGTCGGCGTGTCCGTCGGCGTCGGCGTGGGGCCTTCCGTCGGTGTGTCCGTGGGCGTGAAGGTCGGTCCTTCCGTGGGTGTGTCCGTCGGAGTGGCCGTGGGCTCGGCCGTCGGTGTGTCGGTCGGAGTCCCCGTCGGCGTCAACGTCGGCCCCTCGGTCGGCGTGTCCGTCGGCGTCAGCGTGGGGCCTTCCGTCGGTGTGTCCGTGGGCGTGAAGGTCGGTCCTTCCGTGGGCGTGTCCGTCGGAGTGGCCGTAGGCTCGGCCGTCGGTGTGTCGGTCGGAGTGAACGTCGGTACCTCCGTGGCTGTCCCCGTCGGCGTCGACGTCGGCACTTCGGTCGCCGTGGCGGTCGGAGTCAGGGTTGGAACCTCGGTGGCCGTCTCCGTCGGCGTCGTCGTGGGCACTTCCGTCGGCGTTTCGGTGGGCTCCGGCGTCGGCGTGAGCGTCGGTGTCTCGGTCGGGGTTTCGCTCGGTGTCGGCGTAGGCTCTTCGGTCGCCGTGGGAGTTCCCGTGGGCGTGCCGGTGGGTGTTGCCGTGTGAGTCGGAGTTTCCGTCGAAGTCGCGGTAACGCTCGGCGTGGGCGAGGCAGTGGCCGTCGCGCTCGGCGTCACCGTCACCGAAGGTGTCGGACTCGGCGTGAACGTCCCGGTCGGTGGGACGGTCGGGGTGCGGGTTCGCGTAGGCGTCGCCGTGACCGTGGAGGTCGAGGTTGCCGTGGAGGTGGGCGTCGGCGAAGGCCGGACGACCGGCTCGAGAACGAGCCTCACCACCGTCGTCTCTCGCGGATTCACGGCGATTTCTTGCGGCGCGCTCTGCGCGAGGAGAAGGCCCGTGCAGTCCGTTCCGTCGAAAGCGAAAGCCTGAACGGAGGTGAATCCGGCCGGGACGTCGAAAACCGTCTTGTCCGGGTCGTCGATGGCAAAACACGCGCTAGCGAACTCGCCCACGTCCACGCGGACGCTTCGCGCGACCGGAGGGGCCCCCGCAATCGTGACTCCGACACTTCCGAGGTCCTCCCGCCCGCCCTCGTCCCCGCACCCTGCGAGGAGAAGGCTCGCGAACGTCCCCACCACCGCAACCAAAAACCGAATGCCGCTTCCTTTCATTCTCACCCCTCGGCCTCGCTCCGCCCGTCGCACGAACCTCGGGCCCTTTTCCGGCCCCCTTTCTATGCGGCGGAACGGTACCTTTCGTCAAGTGTAAAAGCGGAGAAAAATCGAAAATTTTCCTTTGACCCGTGCCTGCTTGGCCGTGTCGCAGGAGGGCGGCCCTTGCCTGCCCCGCCTTTTTCGCCGGAAGCCCGGGCCGCGGTTGCGAGCCTATCGGGCCTGCGTTACCAAAGAATCCGCCGATGGCCCAGGCGAACCCTTCCCCCGGAAAAGTCCCCGAGGAAGCCCGGAAACGGGCCGAAGAACTGCGGCGGCTCATCGAACACCACAACTACCGCTATTACGTCCTCGACTCCCCGGAAATCACCGACGCCGAGTACGATCGCCTTTTCCGGGAGCTCGAAGAGCTCGAAAAACGCTATCCGGAGCTCCGGACGCCCACCTCTCCGACGCAGAAGGTGGGCGCGCCGCCCGCCGAGAAATTCGAACCGGTACGGCATTCGCTCCCCATGCTCTCCCTCTCGAACGCGATGGACGAGCGGGAATTCCTCGAGTTCGACGAGCGTGTGCGGAAGATGCTCCGGATTTCCGGGCCGGTCGACTACGTCGCGGAACCCAAGCTCGACGGCGTCGCGGTCGAGCTCGTCTACCTCCGAGGCGAGCTCGTCGTGGGCTCGACGAGGGGCGACGGCATCACGGGAGAGAACGTCACGAACAACATCAAGACGATCCGCAGCGTCCCCCTCCGATTGCGCCCCGCCGCCGACCTCCCCGAAAGGCTCGAGGTCCGCGGAGAGGTCATTCTCGGTCGAGAAGCCTTCCGGAAGCTCAACGAAGAACGCGCACGCACCGGCGAGCCTCTTTTCGCGAACCCTCGGAACGCCGCGGCAGGATCCCTCCGCCAGCTCGATCCGCGCATCACGGCCCAGCGCCCGCTCGACATTTTCTGTCACAGCCCGGGGCTCATCGAAGGCGGCCCCAAACTCGAGAGCCAGTGGGAGTTCCTCGAGGCCATCCGGCGCTGGGGCCTCAAGACGAACCCGCTGAACCGCCGTTGTCGCGGCGCCGAACCCGTCCTCCGCTACCACGCGGAAATGGAGCGCAAACGCGAGGAGCTCCCGTACGACGTCGACGGCATCGTCGTCAAGGTCGATCGCTTCGACCTCCAGCGCCGGCTCGGGGAAATCTCCCGCTCTCCCCGCTGGGCCATCGCGTACAAGTTCAAGGCCCATCAAGGCATCACGCGCATCGTGGACATCGTTCCCTCGGTCGGCCGCACCGGCGTCGTCACGCCGGTCGCTCAGCTCGAGCCCGTCCAGGTGGGAGGCGTGACCATCTCGAGTGCGTCCCTCCACAACATGGACGAGATCGAGCGAAAAGACATCCGGATCGGCGACACCGTGATCGTGGAACGCGCCGGCGATGTCATCCCGCAGGTGGCCCGTGTCCTGGTGGAGAAGCGGACCGGGAAGGAAAAAAAGTTCCGCATGCCCGAGACGTGCCCCGTGTGCGGCGCGCCGGTCGTCCGCGAGCCCGGCGAGGCAGCCTACCGCTGTCTCGGTGCGAGCTGTCCCGCGCAACTCCGCGAACGCATCCGCCATTTCGCGTCCAAGCGTGCCATGGACATCGACGGCCTCGGCGAGAAGCTCGTGAGCCAACTCGTCGAAACCGGACTCGTGCGCGACGTCGCCGACCTCTACACCCTGCGGAAGGAGGACCTCGTCCGCCTCGAGCGCATGGCCGACAAATCGGCGCAGAACCTTCTCGACGCGATCGCGCGCAGCAAGAGGCCTACCCTCGCCCGTTTCATCCACGCGCTCGGGATTCCGCAAGTCGGCGAGCACATGGCGGAGGTGCTGGCCGAGCACTTCGGCTCGGTCGAGCGCCTCGCCGATGCCAGCGAGGAAGAGCTCCTTTCGATCCACGGTGTGGGCCCCGAAACGGCAAAGGAAATCCGCGCCTTTTTTTCCGCTCCGCAGAACCGCGCGCTTTTGCGCAAGCTCCGCGAGCGGGGCGTGGTCCCGCAGGCGGAGGCACCGAGGGCGAAGGCGGGACGGCTCGCCGGAAAGACGTTCGTCATCACCGGGACGCTGAGCATCCCCCGGGAAAAAGCGATCGAGCTCATCGAACGCGAAGGAGGCCGGGTGACCTCGAGCGTGAGCAAGAACACCGACTACGTGCTCGTGGGGACGGATCCCGGATCCAAACTCGAGAAGGCACGAAAGCTCGGTATTCCCACGATCGACGAAGCCGAGTGGCGGCGGCTTCTCGGGGAAAAGGCATGACGGCACTTTCTCGGGTTCACCTGCTGGTTTCGGGTAGGGTCCAGGGTGTCGGCTTCCGTTTCAGCGCTCTCGACCACGCCCGCCGCCTGGGGCTCACCGGTTGGGTCCGGAACCTCCCGGACGGGCGCGTCGAGATCGTAGCCGAGGGCGACCCGGAGCGGATCGAGCGTTTCGTCCGGTGGTGCCACGAGGGTCCGCCCGGAGCACTCGTCACCCACGTGGAAGAAGAGCGCCTTCCCGCCTCCGGGGAGTTCCGGGATTTCCGGATTACTTACTGACCGAAAGCGGGAAAGGGGAACCCCGAAGGCGGGAGTGGGGGACCGAAGGCGCCCCGGGACAAGCGGGAAGCCAACGGGAGAGCTTCCGCGCCTTCTCTCCCCCCGGGTCCCGCCGGATGAACTGCCGCCGGGGAGCGGAAAAGCGTGGGAGCAACTTCGCCCGGCAGGACCGCGCCCCGCTCCGTACCGTTTTTTGCGGGGAGATTCGTCCTTGCAGCAACGTTTCCGCGCACCTACGGAGCGTACTGGGTGCACCGCTTTCGGGGCGGAAGTATGTTCGCGGGGCCCGCGACCGGCGGAACTCCTCCGGCCCCGAACGGGGCGCGCACCGCTCCGAGGGACGCCGGCACGGCGGGAAAAGCCGCGAGAATTACCCCGCTACCGACGAACTCCGAGCGAGAACCCGTCGGTAGACCGAGCGCCGCGAAAGACCGAAGCGCGCGGCCACCTCCTCGGCGATCTCTCGAGTCTTCTTCCCCTCGGAAAGCAGCCGGTCGATTTCGGCGTCGATTTCCGTGGTGAACCCGCCGCGCTGTCCGGCACGTTCTTCGTAACCCTCGACCACGACCGTGAGCTCGCCTCGTGCGAGCTCGGAAGCCCGGGCGGCGAGCTCCCCGAGCGTTCCTCGCAGGACGGTCTCGTGGAGCTTCGTCCCTTCTCTCAGGACGACGGCTTTTCGTTCTCCACCGAAAATCCGGGCCAGGTCGCCGAAAAACGCCTCCGCGCGGTGAGGCGCCTCGAAGAAAACCAGCGTGCGCGGCTCCTCGCGAAGCTCGAGAAGACGCTCTCGCCGTGCCGTGCGGCCGGCCGGGAGAAAGCCCTCGAAAACGAAGCGGTCACACCGAAAGCCCGAGACGCTGAGAGCCGCGGCCACGGCCGAAGGTCCCGGGACCGGAACGATCTCGGCCCCCGCCTCCGCGGCGGCACGCACGACACGCGCCCCCGGGTCGGCGATCCCGGGCGTGCCCGCGTCCGACACCAGCGCCACGTCCCGGCCCTCACGAAGCCGCGCCACGATTTCGCGAGCCCGTTCGGCTTCGTTGTTCTCGTGACAGCTTACCATCGGCGTCCGGATCCCGTAGCGGGCGAAAAGCTTCCGGGTCCTCCGCGTGTCTTCTGCCGCGACGAGCGAGACCTCGGCGAGCACGCGGGCGGCACGCGGGGAGAGATCCTCGAGATTTCCGATCGGAGTGGCGACGACGTAGAGCTTTCCGGGCATCCGGGCGAAGGCTCCTCGTGGTTGTTGCGTCGAAGGCTGCCGGGACTTCTCCGGACCCACCGAACTCCCTCACGACTGCGGGGTGCGGAGCGTCCCGACGAAGCAAAACGTACAGGACCCCCCGGCTCCTGTCGAAGGCTCGGAGTCCTCGACCCCTCGACGGTCACCCCCGCAATAGGCCCCTCGCGTGCTCCTTTCGGCAAACAGGGCTTCGCAGCCGTCGGCACGATGGACCCCCTTCGCGAAAATCGAGAAAAAGAACGCCGCGCCCGGTTTGCGTTCCACATCTCCGGGCACACGCCGCCAGCGAACTCTTCGCCCCCCGGAGCGGGTTCGGGTTTTTTCGTGGCTCGCTCGTACTCGAAACGAGTACACCGGTTGCGCTTTTTGCCGTGGGCGTTGCGCTTCTTGCTACGGCATCGTCGGGACCGGAAAGCCTTCCCGGTCCGATCGAGGCCTCTTCTTCGCTCAACCCGCGTCCCGCCCTTTCGGGCACGCCGCTTGCGAGCCGCAATGGCCCAAACAGGTGCCTCCTCGGCTCGAACGGCATCGGTGAACGTTCGGCGTCGGGGAGACGGATTCCAAGGAGGGAGAAACGATGGGAGCAAGGAAGCTCGCAGGAACCTTCGTGGCCCTGGTCGCCCTCGCGGGACTCGCCTGGGGACAACCGGGGCCCGAAACTCCGGAAATCCGCGACTACTCGACCTTCGTCGACGTCCTCTCCCGAACGCCGGCCGACGAACCATCGGACCAGGCGTTCGTGGGTCTGGCCACCGCCCCCCGTGTCCTCGGTGCCACGGGAACGGCGGCCGTCAGCATCCCCATCTACATGCCTCCGGGGCGCGGAGAGGCGAACCCGCTTTTCGACCCCTCCTACAGTAGCCATCGGGAAGACGGCCTTCTCGGTGCTGGCTGGGACCTCCTCGTGGGCTGCATCAAACGCTCCACGAAAGAAGGCGTTCCGTTTCTCTATCAGAAAAATCCCTCCGACCCTTTCCGCTACCCCGTACCCGGAGACGGCGTGGGGGTTCCCGGCGAGTACGTGCTCCAGATCGGCGGTGAGCAGGTCTCGCTCGACCACTACCTCGGAACGGGGCCCGGAGGTCACCTGTTCGGCTCCACGGCGGAGGAGCGGTTCTGGCGGGTCGCGTTCGATCCTGCTTCGAACACCTGGGTGGTGACGCAGAAAACCGGCGTCCGCTTCGTCTTCGGCGCCGGGGGCCCCGAAACGCGCTCGGGCTTCGACGTCTCGCAGGCCGGTGGAACGTTTTCCTGGGGACTCGTCCGCATCGAAGACCCCAATGGCAACGTCGTCGACTATAGCTACGGGACCCACGGTCTCGAGTTTCCGCTCAACCGAGCGCTCTATCCCACGCGCGTCCAGTGGGGAGCGAACCCCGGGGCGGGCTACGCCCATGTCTACGAGATCGAAGTCCTCTACGAAGACCGGCCGGACCGGCCCCCGTCGTATCTCTTCGGATTCGAGTTCTACCGCTCCGTCCGACCCTCCGAGATCGTCGTGCGGGCGCTGGGAGAAACGGTTCGCCGGTACGAGTTCGAGTACGAACAGGCACCGTACGTGGGCACGACGCGTCTGGTCCGCGTGCGTGCCTTCGGGGCACCGACGCCCGAGGAGCCGGGCGGCCTCGCGTACCCTCCGTCGACCTTCGTCTACGCCGACGGGCCGACCGGGTTCGGGGAAGACGTGAGCCTGCCGGTTCAGGGGGGCTGGAGCGGTTACGTGCAGCTCTACGAGCTACGTACAACCAGCTTTACCAGGACGTCGTCGACGTGGACGCGCGACGGTCTTCCGGACATCGTCGCCAGCACTTCCGGAGACCCGGAGGTCCCGAACGGGCTTCCGCGCTTCGCTGGAGGTCAAGCACAACCGTGGTACGTACTTCGACTACGGCACCGAGACCGACCTCTCGGACCTTTTCCCCGTTCACGATAGCTCGAGCTCGAGCTACTGGCTCCGCTCGCAGTTCTTCGTGGCTCACCTCGACCTCGACGGCGACTTTCTCATCGATGCGCTCTACACGGGGTGCGACTACGATCCCGGTCCCTGCTACTGGGAAGTCCTCTTCGACGTGCCGAGCGGAGGGGCCTTGTACCAGTGGTTGTCCCCGACTCCGCCCGGGGGCTCTCCGATCTCGGCCGGATTTCTCGATTTTCCCAGCAGCGAAGTCGTCACCGTCGACTTGAACGGAGACAGCCGGCCCGACCGTCTCTGGTGCGTCGGGGGCTCGGAGAGATTCCTGCGTGGCGTTGTTCAACGACGGGGCGGGGTTCTCGCAGGTACCGGTTCCCTGGGGCAGTGTCTTCTGTCTTCACGCGACTGGGCTGGCACGACATCAACGGCGACGGGCTCGTCGACCAGGTGATCACCCCCGAGGACTCGCCCGTGTGGTACGTCCACCTGAACACGGGCGCGGGCCTCGAACCTGCGGCGAGAACCTGGACCATCCCCGGAAGAACCACGGGGCGGTATGGCGAAGTGGCTCCCAGGATCCCTGCATCGAAGACGCGTACGTCGACGGACAGCTCTTCGACATGAACGGGGATGGAAGGCTCGATTACGTCGAATCGCCGGGAGGCAACTGGCAGGTCTACTTCAACACCGGGGAAGGCCTTTCTGCTGCCGTGACGTGGACGGGCGTCGACCCGTTTCCTGGCGCACCCGGAAACTGGATCGAGTGGTGGAAGGGAGTGCCTCTCGAGGGCGGGAGTTGCTACCACCACAAACCGAAGACACGCCTTTTCGACCTGAATAGCGACGGCTTTCCGGACTGGCTTTACGCGCAGAGTCCCTCGACGTGGATCGTCCGCCACTCTTCGGACGGCGGACGCTCCAACGAACTCGTCGAGGTCCACAATGGATTCGGCGCCGTCTACGAGATCCGCTACAAGGCGGCCGGGGTGTTCCGTGCCGAAGGGCTCGTCTGCGACGGCGGGCCCCTCGACGGAAAACCCTGCGAATCGGCCCAGGAGTGCGGCGGGGCCGCGTGTAGCCCGGCGGCCGAAAAGCCGGTTTACGCGCCATTTCCCGTCCGCGTCGTGGAGTCGGTCTACCTGCGAACAGGCTACGCGGACACGGCCATAGGGGAGGGCTACGACTTCCTCACGGAATTCCGCTATTCCGGACCCGCCTACGACCCCGAGGAGCGGGAATTCCGGGGCTTCCGCTGGACGGTCGAAGTAGACCCGCAGCGAGGCCGCCGCACGGAAACGGAATTCCGGCAAGCCGCCGACCCCTTCGACCCCTCGTCTCGAGCCCAGGCGCGGCCGTACCGCCGCAAGCCCGCACGACGAAGGGTCGTCGACGCCACGACGGGAAGCCTTCTTGTCGAGGAGGTCTTCACCTGGCAAGCGCCGACGCTCCCCGACGGAAGACGCCAGGTGACGCTCTCGAGCCGCTCCGAAACTCGGTACGGAACCGACGGCACGAGCTCGCAGACCCTCTCGCGAGCTTTTCTTTACGACGAGTTCGCCAACCCGGTCCTCGTCCAGGAAAGCGCCGACGGACAGCCGGTGCGGACGACCTCTGCGTCCTACTCGTACGACCTCGGGTCCTACATCGTCGACCGTCCCGCCCAGATCCATCGCGCGGGTCTCGCTTCGCGCCGCTTCACCTACGACAGCCGCGGCAACCCGACGCGGATCGAAGACTGGCTCGACACGAGGGGTGTCTGGGTTTCGACCGACTCGGTCTACGACGCGGCCGGTCTTCTCGTTTCCCGGACCGACCCGAGAGGATACACGACCACCGTCGACTGGTCGTGCAACCTGGGTCTCTACCCGTGCACCGTCACCGACCCGCTCGGCCACCAGCAGGGAACCACCTACGACCTCCGTTGGGGACGGATCTCGGAGCTCGTGGATGCCAACGGCGCGACCACGTCGTACGACTACGACAGCTTCGGGCGCCTTGCGAGCATCGTGCGCGTGCCCGCAATCGACCCCGAACCCTGGCGCAAGTTCACCTACGTGTTCGGGTCCGCACCCATGCCGAGCCGCATCGAAACACATGTACGGGAGCCCTACGGCTACCGGCGGGAGGTGGTCTTCTTCGACAGCGTCGGGCGCGAACTCCAGCGAAGACGAGACGACGTGGTCGACGGAGCCGCTACGGTCGTCGTCTCCGACGCCGTCAAGTTCGACGAGGCCGGCCGAATTCGGAGCCGGACGGTACCGTACGAAACGACACAGCCCGTCGATTTCTGGTACCCGCCCCCCGGAACGCAGAAGACGACGGAGTTCGAATACGACGCACTGGACCGCGAGTCGAAGCGTACCCATCCCAACGGCACGTACCGGACCTGGGACTACTCCGTCGCCGGACGGGTTTTCTTCCGCGACGAGAACGCGACGGCCTATGACGACGGCAAGAGAACGAACGTGAGCGGGGCAGGTCGCCGAACCGAGAACTTCTACGACGCTCTGGGGCGGCTCCTCGAAACGAAAGAATACGACGGCCCCATGGATGCCACCGGCCTCCGCTCGCACGTCCGCTATGCGTACGACGGACTCGATCGACTCCTCTCGGTCACGACCTACGCGGAAGACGGTACGGCCTTCACGACGAGCTTCAGCTACGACTCCCTCGGCCGGCGCATCGAACTTTCGGACCCCAACTCCGGTGTGTGGCGTTACGAGTTCGACGTCGTCGGGAACCCTGTGTACCAGGACGACCCCGAGCCCGGTCGCCACGTCGAGATGTGCTACGACGAGCTCGGTCGGCTTCACTGCCGTTATACCTTTTCGGACGACAGCTGGAGCGGCGAGAGAATTTGCCCTTCGTCCCAGGCCTGCCCCTCGATCCCCGGTGGCACGCTCGTCGAAGAGTATTTCCACGACGTCGCGTGCTCGAACGGCAAGGGACGACTCTGTGCCGTGGAGGACTCCTCGGGCTGGACGTCCTTCTCGTACGACGCGCGCGGGCGACTGGTGGAGTCGACGAAGGAAATCCGGGCGGCCGGGCTCGTTCGAAACTTCACGTTCGAGACCACGTACGACGTGGCCGACCGGGTGCAGAGTCTTCTCTACCCTACGCGCAGCGGCACGGAAAACGTCACCTATCTCTACGACAACGCAGGACGGCTTCTGGCGGCCAACGCTCCGGGAGCTTCGTACTTCTTCGACGCCCAGTACGACGTCTTCGGACGCCCGACGAATCTGCGTTACGGGAACGGTGCGGTCGCGACATGGGAGTACTACGCCTCGGGTGAGAACCGCTTCCGCCTCCAGCGCATCAAGGTCGTCCGGAACTCCTCGACCCTCCAGCACTTCAAGTACACGGCCTACGACAAGGCCGGGAACCTGCTTCGCATCGTCGACCCGAATGGATACGGCTACTCGGATTCGAGCACTCTGGACAACGACTGGCAGTTTTCGTACGACGGCCTCGGAAGGCTCGTCGAGATGGTCCCGCCCTCCCATCCCCAGTGGCAGGGAACGCAAGACTTCGCCTACGACCGGCTCTCGAACCTCACCCGGCGCGGCTCCCTCTCGATCGAGCACGCCCTCTCGACGGGCTTCCCGAACCGGATCCTCGCCACCGACCCGCCGGGCATGGCACAGAGCTTCGAGTACGACGCCAGCGGCGAGCTCCTGCGGCGGCCCGAGACCACCGGGGGAGGCTCCGAGGCTTACGCCATTTCCTACGACGCGCTCGGGCGCGTAAGCCGCATCGAAGCGCAGGGCAGCGTGGTCGAGTACGTCCGCGACTACACGGGTCGGGTCGCAGCCAAGCTGGTCGACGGCGTGCCGACCTTCTACTTCGGGGAGCTCTTCGAGCTGCGCGGCGACCAGCTCGTCCGGCACGTCTACGCCGGCGAACGACGCATCGCACAGAACGTGGCGACGCTCTCGGAGAGCTCGCCGCTCCTTCTGGCGCAAGCCGGAGGGGGAAGCGAGCTCCTCCTTCTTGCGGCCCTTCTCGACGGGCGTCGGCTCGAGAGGCTCGAGCAAGCCCTGGGGACTTCCCGGGAAACCCTGAAGCTTCTGGCGCTTGCCTCTTTTCTCCTTCTTCTCGGCCTCACGCCGGGCCGCGTCCGGCCGCGCCTGGCCCACCAGCGCTTGGTCTTTTTCGGCTGGGTGCGCCAGGGACATGTTCTACTGCTGCTCTTCGTCTTCGGGACGAGCGTCCTGCCGCTCACCTGCGTCTCTTCTGCCCGGGCGACGGGCGGAGGTGGCGGCGGCTCCACCCAGCCCCCGCTTCCCACCTACTTCGTCCACTTCGACCACCTGGGCTCGCCCACGATGCTCACCTGCTACAAGCAGCCCTCCTCCCTCGGGTGCCCCGACGGTGCCGTGGCCATGTACTTCCGCTACGACGCCTACGGCACCTTCCGGGCCTTCGACCCCCAGGGCGACCCCGTGCCCGAGGGCACCGAGCTCACCGACCGCCTCTACACCGGCCAGAGGTGGGAAAGCACGCCCCGGCTCTACGACTACCGCGCCCGCTTCTACGACCCCGAGATCGCCCGCTTCACGAGCCTGGATCCGGCGAGAGAGGGTGTGAACCTCTACGCCTACGTCGGTTGGAACCCCGTGGCGAGGACGGACCCGAGCGGAATGCTGACAGTTCCGGACGTGGGTGCCGGCGTCGCCTTGAGCATTCTCTCCGGCACGCTACCCGGCGAGCGTCAACCACTGGTCGAGCCGAGCCTGGAGACTATGGCGCTTTTTGCCGCAGGACAGCGCCGCGGCGCTGCCATGGCTAGCGCCCTGGCCCAGGCGCGTGCGGCACTGGCCGCGGCCGTCGCGGAAGCCCTCGCTGAGCTGCAACAATTCCAGCTGGGGCGCCTCTCCCAGCTGGCAGCATCCGGTGGCGGCGCCACCAACCCGGAGGGTGAGGCAGGGCCACTAACGCTCGCTTCCTACCCTGCTGAATCCATCCACGGTACCTCCCCTCCCTCGTCCCCAGCGCAGGCAGCGAGCACCCTGCTGGCTGCCTTTATCCAGGCAATACTCAGACAGCAAGGACTCTCGAGCATGGCGGCAGAAATAGCCCTTGCAAATGCCGCGAAGTTCTACGTGGGCGAGTCCTTGGGCCGGCATGGACAGCCCTTCTGGGCGGTGATTAGTTACATCCCGGCACGACGCCATGACGTCGGTACTGTTCCGTCCACTCCCGTAGCAATCACCTTTCCGGCGCTGGCCGTCCTCAACCCCCCAGGGATTTTTTCGAAAACGCCGTCGAGGGAGTACTTTCCCGCGCTTTACCCGTCGCCCTCCAGGTCATCCGGCAAGCGCCCCCTGTCTCGCCGGCCTCTCACTCGGAGCCTAACGCAAGTCGAGCCGTCACGGTTTTCTTTGGCACCGGGGGATCCGCGACCGCGATAACCGGGGCCGAGATCGCAGGGGGTGGATTCGTTACTATCGACGCGATGACTGGGGAAGTTCGCGGGGGCCTGTTCGGAAGCGGCGGTCTCTCTTCTGGCCTCAATGTTTCTGCAGATCTATTCGCTGGCGCAGTCTACGGCGAGCTGAGTGGCACCACCATGAACGCGAACCTTGTCCTCGCCTGGTGGAGCCTCACTGCTCTCTTCGATCCTGCCACGGGCCACCCACTGGGCCTGACCTGGGGCCCGGGCCCAAGCGCCACGGACGTTGGGTTCTCGTGGTCCTTCCCCACAACGGCGACAATCGACTTAGTCGGCTCAAGGCGAAAATAGGATCTACACATCTCCGCTTTCCTTCGTGTGCCCACTCTGAAATCAGCGTGGAAGGTAACCGGATCTGACGTAGCGTGAACGTAAGGCAAAAAGCCTACCTAGCGAGCGGCCTTGGCGTTCTTCTCGCCTTTCCTTTCCTGGTAGCGGGCATTGCTTTTCACCCGATATTTTTGGTCGTCGGGGCCGGGGTGCAAATGTTTTTCCAGTTGATCTCCGCTCGCCAAAAATGCAGGGTGTGCGGCAAAAGCATCTCGAACAACCCCGTGCGTTTCTTGGAGAAGTGGTTCCACCTGAAGCTGTACGTATGGACCGTACGCATTCCGAAGCACTGTACCCTCTGCGGGGCGGATCTGGAGAAACAGGCGTAGCAGCTTACTCCTCGAGGTCGGAGCGTCATACCACGCCGTGCCGACCACGAGCGGGGAAGAGGAGCCCTTGGTCCTACGAATCGGACGTCCGGTGACCGGGGGGCGAGGGCGGAGGGAGATCAGCGAATGTCGAGGGAAGTCCGCCCTTCCGTGCGCGAGTCCCGCGGGACGCAGTACCGGCCTGAAACATAGCCCAACGGGAAGCCGACGATGAACGTACGGCGGCGCGTGCACCTGGCGATGCTCGTCGGGTTTCCTCTGGGGGTCTTCCTTTTTTTGGCCGGGTTTCTGCTGCACCGGATTTTCCTCGGATTGGGCGTGGTGTTCCAGCTTTCCCTGCTTGGCTACCTGCTGACTCGCAAGTGCCGTGTCTGCAACAAGGCGGTCCTCAACAATCCGGTGACCTGCCTGGGGACGAAGTCCTTCGAATTGACGTTTTGCGTTCCCCGTAGGTGCACGCTCTGCGGAGCCTCTCTCGAGGACCAGCGATGACGGCCCCTGAGGGACCTCTTGGATGCAAGAAGAACGCCGAGGCGCCCTCTTGGCTAGCGAGAAGGAGAAGAGTTCGGTGTACCCGGCGGGCGGTCACCCTCGGGCAACGTCATCATTACCCGTAGCCCGCCTCTCGGCTTCGAGCCGACTGTTGTCCTTCCTTCGGTTACGCTGCCATGACGGACAATGACATTGCCTACCAGGCCGAGCGGGAAAGGCTGCTGCGAGGGGGAGCCCGAGAATCTTTTTGTGCGCGTCCTGGATGCCTTCGACGAGGGGCTCGAGCTCGATCGCTCATCCGCATTTCGCTTCGCACTGACTTTTTCGCTCCTCGGATTCATTTTCGGTCTTTACCTTGTTGCAGCCCATCTCGGAGTCAACACCATCGAAGGAGACGAGCCCTCCTACCATTCCGGCGGAAAAATTTTGAGATTCCTCTTGGTCTTGGCCGGCATATCGACGTTCAACTTCTTCTTCCTCCTCGCCCTGTACGTGTCCCTCCGGCCTTGGGCGCTACGGACCACCTTGGAACAGCTTCACATCCTCCGCAGGGGCTTCGGAATCCAACTCGAAAGGCGGGGACAGGAGGTCGAGTGCACGGCCGAGGTCGAAGCGAACGCGGCAGACGGCGTTGTCGAGCAAGCCGAGGCCTTGCTCCGGCGTTTTTGGACCACTCGCCATCTCCGGCGAGACCGCGACTTCCTCGAAGCCATCGTGCGCCCGAAGGGGGTGTTCACTCCCGCCCGGAGTCCCTGGGTAGAGTTGAAGGTTCACCGGGACGGCCGGAAGGTCCGCTTCGTTGCCAGGCACTACACGAGAAACCGTCCCGAGCAAGAACCCTTCGACGTCGGCGCGAGCCTCGTTCTCCTGGGAGCGCTGATTTCCCTCGGCCGAGGGAAAGCCGCTCCGACTCAGCCACCAAAAGGTTGGTCTGATCGTGTCCGAAGAAGCGAAAAGGCGCCTTTCGGCCGTCACTGGAGTCGACCGAGGAGTCGACCGAGACCTACAAAGGGCAGGAGCGCACGATCGATAACTCCGCTCGAAATCGAGGGCCTTCTCTCCGACCCTTTCCTACTTGCATCGCCGCAACACCTTTTGGCATGACTCCGAGGTAGCAGTATGGATTTCCTATGGAGCGTCATCTCGAGTCTTGCCCCACTTCTTTTTCTCACGAGTTCCGCCCAGGCGGCGAGCATCGAAATCTACCTCCCTGCCACGGAGGCCCACGAAACGGGCGCCACCAAGGAAGTGCCGTTGAAGACGGGCGAGAGGGTCGTCGTTCTTGCCGAGCCCCTCGCCACCATCACGCACGAAGACGTGCTGGCCGTGCACGGGCACACGACACCTTATTTTACCGAAGGCGGTCGGGGCCGGTGGGTCGAGCAAGGAGAGATCTACCGCGTGGTTTTCGACCTGACTCCCTCGGCCCAGCGCGAACTCGACCGCATGATGGCCCGCCAGTGCAAGTCGTACACGGACCTGCAAATCGCCATCGACGGCACGATCATGGACCACCTCGTCGTTCTGGGCTGTCCGGAGAGCTTTCGGCTTACGGTGAGCTTTGTCGACGCAGACGAGGCGCGTAACCTCGCGAGGAAATTCTCGCCCGAACCGATTCGATTCGAAGAAGCAAGGTGACCTGGCGCGAGCTTCCGGGCAGGCCCTCGGAGGGGAGCGAGTGGACGAGACGATCGCGGGACTGTTCACGCTCGCATCCCGGCTGACGCCGCGCACAGAGAAGGGAGACGCCGATGACGACCGCGACCGGACCGCTCGACGACCTCGGGGCCCGCACGGAAACGCTGGTCGCCGCCCGAATCCCGCACCATCTCGAGCGGCTGCAGTGGACCCCGGACCGCCTCGAGCGCCACCAGCGGGACGCGCTCCGCACCCTCCTCGCCCATGCCCTCCGATGCTCGCCCTTTCACGCCCGGCGGCTTTCCGGGGTCGATCCGGAGGGCTTCGAGCTCGGCGACCTGCCCTCTTTGCCTCCGATGACGAAGGGCGAAATGATGGAGCACTTCGACGAGGTCACGACCGATCGCAGGCTCGATCGCGCCACCGTCGAGGCCCACCTCGCCGCCGCGTCGCAAGAGCCCACTCTCCTTTTCGACCGCTACGTGTGCCTCACCTCGGGAGGGAGCTCCGGGATACGGGGCATCTTCCTCCAGACCATCGAAGAGCACGTGGAGTTCGCCTGCTCGATCTCTCGCCGGTCCCTCGCCCGTCTGATGGCCCTCGGAGGTCCGCCTCCAGGTGGCTTCGTCCTTGCAATGGTCGCCGCCGCCTCCCCCGTGCACGCGACCGGGTTCGGCGCCGCGACAAGCAAGAGCGGGCCCATGCGGATCGTGTCCGTTCCCGCCACGCTTCCCATCTGTGAAGCGGTGGCGCGCCTGAACGACATCCAACCCCACGCTCTCATGGGGTATCCCACACGCCTCGAGGCCCTCGCCGCCGAGCAACGTGCCGGGCGGCTTCGCATCACCCCCTTCGCCGTCACCACGACGGGCGAGGTCCTCACCCCTTCGGCGCGCGCCGCCATCGCCGACGCTTTCGGGGTGCCCCCGGTGGACCAGTTCGCGTCGACCGAGGGTCTCGTCGGGCACAGCGAGCCCGGCGAGTCCGTCCTGACCTTCGCCACGGACAACTGCCTGGTCGAACTCGTGGACGCCGACGGCCGACCGGTCCCCCCGGGGGTGCCCTCCGAAGGCATCCTGGTGACGAACCTCTACAACCTCACCCAGCCCCTCATCCGCTACGAGATCACCGACCGGTTCGTGCGCCATCCCGACTCGCCGGAGGGCTACCTCCGCGCCTCCGTCGAGGGCCGGGCCGACGAGGTCTTCCGCTACGGTTCGGTCGAGATCCACCCCATCGTCGTCCGCACCGTCATGGTGAAGACGCCGGCGGTGAGCGAGTACCGCGTACACCAGACCCCCCGCGGCATCGACATGGAGGTCGTCGCGAGCGAAAGCCTGGACACCGAAACCCTCGCCGCGAACCTGTGCGCGAGCCTGCGGGATGCTGGCCTTCGCGACCCTCTCGCCACGGTCCGGTGCGTCGAGGGCATCGAGCGCAACCCGCTCACCGGCAAGGTGAGGCGCTTCGTCCCGCTCTGCCTGGTCGTTCCGTGACGACCGCATCCTGGCGCCTGCGTCGCCGGCCCGCGGCGACCGCCTACCGCCCCCAGTCGCGCGCGTAACGAAAGTCGCGGTCGATCGTCCGGTGCGAGACCTTGGCGATGACGGGAAGCCGGCGCTTGAACTGGGAGTTTTTCACCATCTCGGCGACGCGCGAGACGAAAGCCTCGGAAAAACCCACTCTGAAAAGCTCCTCGCGCGTGTAACGAAGGTCCACCATGAGATAGAGAAGCGCGTCGACTTCCCGGTAGGAAAAACCGAGCTCCGCCTCGTCCGTCTGCCCGACCCAGAGGTCCGCCGTGGGCTTTTTGCGCACGATTTCTTCCGGCACCCCCACCGCCTCGGCCAGGGCCCAGACCTGCGTCTTGTAGAGGTCCCCGAGCGGATTGACGGCCGAGGCCATGTCGCCGTGGAGCGTCCCGTAACCCAGAAGAAGCTCCGTCTTGTTGCTGGTCCCCAGCACGAGCGCCTTCCACCGTGCCGAGTGGTCGTAGAGGATCGTCATGCGCTCGCGCGCCATCTTGTTGCCCCGGCGGACGGGATCGGCGTCGGGAAAGCGCTCGAAGTAGGCGTCGATCTGCGGCGTGATGTCGATCCGCAGGACCTGGAAGCCACCCACCCTCGCCACGGCGTCCGCGTGCCGGAGGCTTTCGGGGCTCGAGGTCCGGTAGGGCATCTCGAGGCCGAGGACGTTCTCGGGCCCGAGCGCCTCGGCGGCCAGTAGCGCCGAAAGACTGGAATCGACGCCGCCCGAAAGACCCACCACGACCCGCTCGACGCCGACCTTCCGGACCTCGTTGCGAATGAACGCGGTCAGAATGCGGCGGAGGAGCGGTGGGTTCGTCGGGATACGCGGGAGAACGGAAGGAACGTGGGCGGTCATTTTCGAAACGAAGCCGGACGCCCGAGGCGAAAGCCGCCGAGCCTCGTCGAGATGCACGCGAGAGCCGGACCGACCTCGGCCGTCATTTGCTGCGCCCGGCGGCTACGCGGCGTCTCGCCCGCGGCTTCGGGCGGGTGGTACCCGCGGCTCGATCTTCTTCGGCGCGATCTTCCACGCTCCCCGTACCGCGACCTTCCACACCCTTCCCCTCGCGCACTTCCCCGCCCTTCGTTTTCCGAGCTTCCGCGTGCGCTTTTTCCAGGGCTTCCGCAGGCAGCTCCCCGCCTTCTCGCGGCCGCCCCCGGATCCGCAAAAGCTCGTTGATCGTGAGGTCCAGATCCTCGTCCCGGATCACCGGGGCGATCACGCGATGGTGCCGGACTCGGGCGAGGTCGATCTCCCCTCCGACCGTCGCCGGTTCGTAGTACGGCCCCTTCGCCACCGTCGTCCCGTCCGGAGCGACGATCTCCGACCCGCCCCAGAAGCCGACGCCGTCTTCGAAGCCCACGCGGTTCGCGTAGACGAGATAGACGGAATAGGTCTGGGCGTAGATGCGATTGAGTGCCTCCCAGTACCGCGCGTTGTCGTCCTGCACCGCGCCGTCGCTGATCCCCCGGAGCGGGCTGCTCGAAGGACACACGACGACGACGGCACCGTCGAGCGCGGCGATGTAGATCGTCGAAGGATGCCAGAGGTCCTCGCAGATCAGGATGGCGAAACGGCCGAACTTCGTCGGAAAGCTCCGGATCCGGTTCCCGCGCGCGAGATAGCGCCCCTCGTCGAAAAGCCCGTACGTGGGAAGGTAGACCTTGCGGTGCACGTGTCGGATTTCGCCGTCCTCGAAATACACGGCGGAGTTGTAGTACCGAAAATCGGGCGCCTCCTCGACGAACCCGGCCACGAGCGCCACGTGTCGGCTCGCCTCCCGGAGCCGCCGGACCTCGGCGCTCTCGAGACGCAAGGCCACCTCGGAGACCATGTCCTTGAGAAAGTACCCCGTGAGCGAGAGCTCCGGGAAAACGAGCACGTCCACGCCGTCGCGCACGGCTCGCTCGATCTCGGCCTCGTAGAGGGCAAGGTTCGCCGCGACGTCCCCGAGACGAGGGGTCAGTTGCGCCGCAACAATTCGGAAAAAGGTCGGCACGGACGTTCGACTCCACGCGGATTCTGGGCAGCCGCCGCCCCCCAGGTCAAGCGCCCCCGGCCGATCCGGAACCCGAACGAGCATCGGCAGGACCGAGAAGCGCCCGACCGGGAGCGGGGGCCGGCGGAAAATGCAGGCTCTTCCCCCATTTCCCTTCGGGTGCGGAAACTCGACCACGGGAGCGTTCGAGGCCGACGCCTCAGCCGATCCAGAAACGCAGCGACCGGTCGACGAGGCCCACGACCGGAGCCCAGTAGACTCCGAGCACGACGGTGCCGGCCACGAGCCCCCAGAGAAGCGAGCCGCTGTGAAGTCCTACCCGTACGGTCCCGTCGCCCGCCTCCGGGAAATCGAGGAACATCGTCTTGACGATCCGGGCGTAGTAGTAGAGCGAAACGACGCTGTTCAGCACGCCAACGAGCGCGAGAAAGTAGAGCTCGCGCTCGACGACGGCCGCGAAGAGGTAGAACTTCCCCACGAAGCCCGCGAGCGGCGGGATGCCCGTGAGCGAGAAGAGAAAGACGCTCATCGCCACGGCCGGAGCCGCGCCGCCGCGCCAGGCGAGGCCCCGCATCCCGTCGATGTCCTCCCGGCCCGTCGCGTTCGCCACGATCATGACGACGAGAAACGCGCCCAGGTTCATCAGGTAGTAGACGACGAGGTAGAAGAGGACCGCCCTCAGCCCCTCGTCGCTCAGTACGACGAGCCCCATGAGCGTGTAGCCGGCGTGCGCGACGCTCGAGTACGCGAGAAGGCGCTTCAGGTTCTGCTGGGAGAGAGCCGCCAGGTTCCCGAGCGTCATCGTTACCATGGACAGCACGAGCAGGAGCTGCGGCCAGTCGAGCCCGGCGAGAAACTTCCACGTGCCGTCGCCCGCCATCTCGGAAACCACGGGGTAGAAAAAGCGGATGGCGAGCGCGAAGCCCGCCGCCTTCGACGCCACGGCCAGAAACGCCGTCACCGGAATCGGGGCGCCGTGGTAGACGTCCGGGGCCCACATGTGGAACGGGACGACGGCGATCTTGAAGCCGAAGCCGGCCAGCACGAGCACCAGCGCCACGAACGCCGTGAGGCGGTCGGGCGAGCCCGAGAAAAGCTCCGCGTGGATCGCGGCGAAGTCCATGCTTCCCGTGAGCCCGAAAATCCAGCTCATCCCGTAGATCATCGTACCCGAAGCCACGCCGCCGTAGATCAGGTACTTGAGTGCCGCCTCGCCCGAGCGCCGGTCGTGCCGGAGATAGCCCGTGAGCACGTAGGACACGAGGCTCAGAAGCTCGAGCGAGAGGTAGGCCATCAGCAGGTTCGAGGCCGCCGCCATCAGGTACATCCCGAGCGTGGCCGTCAGCAGAAGCCCGTAGTACTCGCCCTGGCTCCGGAAGCTGCGCACCTCGCGCGAGTCGAGCGACATCCACACGATCGCGATGGCCGCGAGCGCGAAGAGCACCTTGAAAAAGACGGCGAAGGGATCGAGCACGATCATGCGGCTGAAAAGCCAGCCCGTCTCCCCGCCGAACTGCCGCGAGGCCGCGAGCAGGGAAAGCCCCGCACCGGCGAGAGCGAGATCCCCGAGCCGCTCCTTGTCCTCGACGAAAAGGTCCACGACGAAGACCACCAGAATCGTCGCCACGAGCACGAGCTCGGGCCAGAAGTAGGCCAGGCTTCCCAGGTTACCGAGGTCCATCCTCCCGCCCCGCGGCTTCTCAGAAGTGGACGAGCACCGTCTGGTTCAACTGCTCGAGGGAGAGCCTCATCAAATCGAGGACGGCGTGCGGGTAGACTCCCAGAACGACGACGATGGCGGCCAGCGGCAGCAGCGTGAAAAGCTCCCGGCCGTTGATCTCGGGGAGATTCCGGTACTTCTCGTTCACGGGTCCCAGGTAAATCCGCTGCAGCGCCCAGAGCATGTAGCCCGCCGTGAGGATCACCGCACTCGCCCCGACGATCGCGAGCTCCGGGTACCGGCCCCAGGACCCCAGGAGCACGAGCGCCTCGGAAATGAAGGCCGAAAGCCCCGGAAGCCCGAGTGCGGCGAAGAACGCGACCGCCGTCACGCCCGTGTACACGGGCATGACCGAGGCGAGCCCCCCGAAGCCGTCGATGTCGCGGTGGTGTGCCCGGTCGTAGATGACGCCGACGAGCAAAAAGAGCATGGCCGTGATCGTGCCGTGGTTGAACATCTGGAGCACGGCACCGTTGATCCCCTGGGGGGTGAACGAAGCCATGCCGAGCATCACGTAGCCCATGTGGCTGATCGAGGAGTAGGCGACGAGCTTTTTCAGGTCTTTCTGCGCCATCGCGCAGAGCGCCCCGTAGACGATGTTCCAGGCGCCGAGAGCGGCCAGACACCAGAAGGCGAGCTGTGCGGTCTCCTCGGGGAAGATCGAGTAGTTGATCCGGAGAATCCCGTAGGTGCCCATCTTGAGAAGGATCCCCGCCAGGATGACCGAAATGGCCGTCGGTGCCTCGACGTGGGCGTCGGGAAGCCAGGTGTGGAAGGGGAAAGCCGGGATCTTGATCGCGAACCCGATGAAGAGCGCGAGCCAGGCCCACATGGAAAGGCGCCCGAGGCTTCCGTGCGCTTCCATGAGCTTCGTCATGTCGAAGGTGTGGGGCTCCACGGAGTAGTAGAGAGCGAGCATCACGATGAGCATGAGCGCGCTCCCGAGGAGCGTGTAGAGGAAGAACTTGATCGCCGCGTACACCCGGCGCGGCCCGCCCCAGATGCCGATCAGGAAGTACATCGGCAGGAGCATGACCTCCCAGAACACGAAAAAGAGGAAGAAATCGAGGGCGCAAAAGACGCCCATCATGCCCGTGTCGAGCAAGAGAAAGAGCGCGAAGTAGCCCTTCACGCCCTTGTCGATCCCCCACGACGCGAAGATGCAGAGAAAGCACAGGAGCGCCGTGA
The DNA here is from genome assembly GCA_026004195.1 of Candidatus Binatia bacterium. Classification (NCBI taxonomy): domain Bacteria; phylum Candidatus Binatota; class Binatia (SeqCode); species Binatia bacterium. Next base: position 112,252 of record BPIQ01000001.1, on the reverse strand, counting down.
GCAGCACCATCGTGACGCTCACGCCGTCGATCCCCATGTGGTACTCGATGTTCGCCGCCGGAATCCAGGCCGCCCGCTCCACGAACTGGAAGCCCGGGTGCGTCCGGTCGAAGTTCAGGTAGAGCCAGACCGCGAGCACGAGCGGCGGCGTCGTGGCGGCGACGGCCGTCCACTTGATCGCGTTGTGGGCCTGGCGCGGAAGCAGGAGGATGATCGCCACCCCGACGAGCGGGATGAAGGTCATGGAACTCAACAGGTGGTCCATCGCTCTCCCGGTCTCCTTCGCTTCACATCAGTCGCACGAGCATCACGGCCACCACACCGACCACGATCGCGTAGAGGTAGGCGTTGATATTGCCGGTCTGAAGCCGCCGGAATCGGGTGCCCGCGGCGATCGTCGCGTCGGCGACGCGGTTCACCACCCCGTCGATGACGTAGTTGTCGAAAAGACCGCCGAGCCAGGACACGAACCGCGTCGCGTAGGCCGAGCCGTCGACGAGGAAATCGATCACGTAGCGGTCGAAGGCGGCCCCGGCTCGCGACAGCAGGAGCGTGCCGCGGACGAAGGTCGCCTCGTAGATCTCGTCGACGTAGTACTTGTTGTAGACGAGCCGGTACGGAACGCCCCCGGCCCACTCGGAAAATACCTCGGCCGGAATCCTCCGGGCCCCGTAGACGGCATAGGCGAGCCCGATCCCGGCGAGCGCCACCACGACCGAAAGCCCCATGAGCCCGAGCTCGACCGCGAGCTCCTCGCCGTGCGTGGCCTGGGCCGCGTGCCCCGCCTCGGCTCCGTGCCCCCCGAAGACCGGTGCCAGGAACTCGTGGAAGCGGTTCGCCCCGCCGAGTGCGGCCGGAACACCGAGCGCGCCGGCCACGAGCGCGAGCGCGGCCAGGATCACGAGCGGGTAGGTCATCACCGGAGGCGACTCGTGGAGGTGCGCCTTCGCGTGCGGGTCGGCGCGGCACTCGCCGAAAAAGACGAGAAAAACCTGCCGGAACATGTAGAAAGCCGTGAGTGCCGCCCCCACCGTGCCGAGTCCCCAGAGCAGCACGCTACCGTGCGGGCTCGAAAAGGCCTTCCAGAGGATCTCGTCCTTGGAGAAAAAGCCCGAAGTCGGAGGGATGCCGCAGAGCGCGAGCGTGGCCAGAAGGAAAGTCCAGAACGTGATCGGCATGTGCTCGCGCAGCCCGCCCATCCGGCGCATGTCCTGTTCGCCCCCGAGCGCGTGGATGACGCTTCCCGAGCCGAGAAAGAGGCACGCCTTGAAAAACGCGTGGGTCGTCAGGTGGAAGATGCCCGCCGCGTAGGCGCCCACCCCCATCGCGAGGAACATGTAGCCCAACTGGCTCACGGTCGAGTAAGCGAGGACCTTCTTGATGTCGTTCTGGGCGAGCCCGATCGTCGCCGCGAAAACGGCCGTCACGGCGCCGACGACCGCCACGACCTCGAGCGTGAAGGGGGCCATCGAGTAGAGGAAGTTGAGCCGGCCGATCATGTAGACGCCCGCCGTCACCATCGTCGCCGCGTGGATGAGCGCGCTCACCGGCGTGGGGCCGGCCATGGCGTCCGGAAGCCACACGTAAAGCGGGATCTGCGCGGACTTGCCCGTGGCTCCCACGAAAAAGAAAAGAGTCACGAGCGTGGCGACCCCCACGCCCCAGAGCGTCGCACCCTCGAGCACGTGGGCGTGCTCGGCGAGCTCGCGGAAGGTGATCGTGGGATGCCCCTCCGAAGCCATCGTCCAGAAGAGAAGGAAAAGACCCAGGACGAAGGCGAAGTCGCCCACCCGGTTCACGATGAAGGCCTTCGAGCCCGCCCTCGCGTTCGCGACGGTCGTGGTACCAGAAACCGATGAGGGCGTAGGAGCAGAGCCCCACGCCTTCCCAGCCGAGGAACAGGAGAAGCAGGTTGTCGCCGAGAACGAGGGTGAGCATCGCGAACATGAAGAGGTTCAGGTAGGCGAAGTACCGCCAGTACCCCTCGTCCTCGTGCATGTAGCCGATCGAGTAGATGTGGATGAGGCCGCCCACCCCCGTCACGACGAGCGCCATGACGGCCGAGAGCGGGTCGAGCGCGAAGGCGATGTCGGCGTGGAAGTTCCCGAGGTCGAGCCAGGTGAAAAGGCGGTCCAGAAGAAGGCGCTCGTGGGGAGGCAGGCCGAGAATGTCGAAAAACCCGCGGACGGCGAGAAAGAAAGCCACGACGACGGGCGTGCACGCCACCAGGCTCACCGCGCGCTTCCCGAAACGGCGCTGCAGCCACGCGCCCGCGATGCCGTTCACGGCCGCTCCCGCGAGCGGGAGCAGCACGATCCATCGCAGGTAGTTCACCGTCGTCGGATGCACGGTCGCCCCCTCCCCTTCGCCGACCGGCCCCCGTCAGCCGCGCAGCGTTTCGGTCGCTTCCACGTCGATCGTGTGGAACTGCTGGTAAATCCCGAGCACGATGGCGAGCCCCACGGCCGCCTCGGCGGCCGCCAGCATGATGACGAAAATCGCGAAGACCTGCCCGTCGTAGTTCCCCGAGCCGTACCGGCCGAAGGCGAGGTAGTTCAGGTTGGCGGCGTTCAGCACGAGCTCCACCCCCATGAGGATGCCGATGGCGTTCCGGCGGGTGAGGACGCAGTACATCCCGAGAAGAAAGAGGGCCAGACTCACGAGCAGGTAGTACTCGAGCGGAATCCCCGTCACTCCTTGAGCTCCTTTCGCGAAAGAACGACGGCGCCGACGAGTGCGGCGAGCAGGACCACGGAAGCCAGCTCGAAAGGCAGCACGTATTCCCCGAGAAAAGCGTTCCCGACCCCGTACGTCGTGGGCACCGGAGGCAGGAGCTCGCGGACCTTCCAGCCGGCCCCGAGCACCGCCCTCACCATGACCGCCGCCACGAGCCCCACGACGAGAATCGCCGGGAAGCGGCCGAGAGCACGGTTCGAAATTTCCACGTCCGAGATACGGTGCGTGAGCATGACGGCAAAGAGCGTGAGCACGAGAATGCCGCCGACGTAGACGAGCACCTGCACCACGGCGACGAAGTCGGCCGCGAGCGTCACGTAGAGCCCCGCGAGACCGAGCAGGGTTCCCATCAGCGAGAAGGCCGAGTAGATGATGCTCCGCGAGAAAGCGACCAGGACGGCCGAGCCCACCGTGACCGCCGCGAGAAGGCAGAAAACGAGAAGCCCGGCCGAGATCTCGCTCATGTCCCGGTCCCCGCGCCCTCTCCGCCCGGCTGCGCGAACTCGTTCACGTAACGCATCCCGCGCTCGAGAAGGGCCGCCACCTCGGGATCTTCCGGCTCTTCCTTCTTCTTGGGCTTGTAGGCAATGACGGGTTCTTTCACGAAGCGGCGCACCATGCTCTCGAGCGAGTAGTCCGCGCCCTCGAACTCGGGGGTGTGGTGGATGGCGCCCGTCGGGCACGGCTCGCTGCAGAGCCCGCAGTACATGCACTTGGCCAGGTCGATGTCGAAACGGCTCAGCACCATGGCCTTGGTCTGCGGGTCCTTCTTCGCCTCGATGACGATGCAGTCGATCGGGCAGGCACGCTCGCAGGCGAGGCAGCCCGTGCAGATCTCGAGGTCCACCTCGAGAATGCCCCGGTAACGGAACGGCAACTGGTCCTGGACCGGAATCGGGATGCGGTCGGGGTACTGGACCGTGACGGGACGCCGGACGAGGTGCGAGAAGGTGACGGCGAGGCCCTCGAACGTCGTGGCACACGCCTCGTAGATGTTCCGGAGGTAGCCGCGCCGCTTTGCCATCGTCCCGACTCTTTTATTAGGCGAGCGGGCTTAGGTAAAGCTCCCCGCGCTCGCGCACCCGCGCCCGCCGGAGGTGGAAGGCCACGCGCCGGAAGAACTGGAGAACCAGCAGGACCGCGAGCGCAAAGAGTGCGATTTCGGCGATCCGGTTCCCCTCGGGCCAGACGACCACCCACACGGCCGTCCCGAGGAGGTTCACGAACGAGATGGGAACCAGGTACTTCCAGCAGACCGTCATGAGCTGGTCGACGCGCACCCGCGGCAGCGTCGCCCTCACCCAGATGGCCACGAGCACCCAGAAGTAGGACTTGGTGAAGAACGTGAGAAATTCGAGAAAGCCCTGGAGCACGGCGCTGTCCGTGACCGGCGGGATCTGCCAGCCGCCCAAAAAGAGCGTCGTCATGACGGCCCCGATCACGTAGAGGTTTCCCCACTCCGCCATGAAGAAGATGAGGTAACGAACCCCCGAGTACTCCGTCACGAAGCCGGCCACGAGCTCGCTTTCCGCCTCCGGGAGGTCGAAGGGCGTGCGGTTTCCCTCGGCCAGAAGCGACGTGAGCAGAACGAAAAACGCCGCGAAGGTGAACGGGCTGTGGAAGAGCAGCCAGTCGGTCGGTGCCCATCCCTGCTGCCGGATGATCTCCTGCATGCTGAGCGTGCCCGTCACGAGAACGATCGTGATGATCGAGATCGCCGCCGGGATTTCGTAGCTCACGATCTGGGCGGCCGCCCGGATCCCGCCGATGAGCGACCACTTGTTGTTGGAAGACCAGCCCGCCATCAGGATCCCCACCACGACGAGCGACGTGACGGCCGTGAGGAAGAGAATCCCCACGTTCATGTCGGCGATCACGAGAACGCTGCTGAAGGGGATCACGACGAACGTCGTGAGAAATCCCACCATCACGACGTAGGGGGCCAGCCGGAAAAGGATCGGATCGGCCTGGGCCGGCACGACGTCTTCTTTCATGAGGAGCTTGATCCCGTCGACGAGCCACTGGAGGATCCCCTGCGGCCCGACCCGGTTCGGTCCCACCCGGTCGTGGATGCGGGCCCAGATCCGGCGCTCGATGAAGGTCGTGCCGCCGGCGATGTTGAGCACGAACACGAAGGCCACGAGGAAGCCGGCGGCGAGCATCCCGAGGAGGTAGACGACCTCGCGCGGCAGCGTGCCGAACGTACCGCTTGCGATCAGCTCGTCCAGGAATTGCTGCATGGGTCTCGTGCGAAGGGGCGCCCGGCCGGGCCGCCCCGAGAGGGCCCTAGCGGTCCACCTCCGGAGCCACGATGTCGAGGCTCGCGATGACCGCCACCAGGTCCGCGATCATGATCCCACGGGAAATCTCGTTGATGATGCTCATGGCCGAGAAGGAGCCCGTCCGGATGTGCGTCCGGTAGGGAAACTCGGTGCCGTCGCTGATGCAATACCACCCCATGTCGCCGCGCGCGCTTTCGACCCGCACGTAGGCGTCCCCCTTCGGGGGCTTGAACTTCCGCGGCACCTTGGCGAGTACCGGTCCGTCGGGGATCTGCCGCAGGCACTGGCGGACGATCTTGCAGCTCTCGCGCATCTCCCGGATCCGCACGATGTACCGGTCGTAGCAATCGCCGAGAGTCCCCGCCTCCCCCGTGCCCACGGGGACGTCGAACTCGAGCTCCGGGTAGACGGAATAGGGCTCGTCGCGCCGGAGGTCGAACTTCACGCCCGAAGCTCGCAGGTTCGGGCCCACCAGGTTGTACTGGATCGCGAGCTCGGGCGGCACCGGGGCCACGTCCGCGAGCCGCTCCACGTAGATCTTGTTTTCCGTGATCAGGTCGTTGAATTCCTCGAGCGCGGGCTCGAAGTTGTCGAGGAAGTCGAGAGTGCGCTCGGCGAACCCCGGGGGGAGGTCCCAGGCCACGCCACCGATCCGCATGTAATTGTAGGTGAGGCGCGCCCCGCAGAGCTCCTCGAGGAGATCGTTGATTTTCTCCCGCTCGCGGAAGGCATGGAAAAAGGGCGTCGTGGCCCCGATGTCGAGCACCATCGTGCCGACGGAAAGAAGATGGCTCGCGATGCGGTTGAGCTCGCAGGCGATCACGCGGCAGTACTCGCCGCGCTTGGGGACCTCGATCCCGGCGAGCTTCTCGCAGACCATCGCCCAGCCCTGGTTGCAGAACATCGCCGCCACGTAATCCACGCGGTCCGTGTAGGGCATGAAGCCGTGGTAGCCGACCTTCTCCGCGATCTTCTCGATCGAGCGGTGGAGGTATCCCACGTCGGGAATGGCTTCCCGCATGAGCTCGCCGTCCGCCTTCACGACGAAGCGCAGCACCCCGTGCGTGCTCGGGTGCTGCGGCCCCATGTTGAGCGTCATCTCCTCGGTTTCGAGGCCGCTTCCCCTGTCGCGTTCGATCTCGATTTCGTAGCCGGCGAGACCCATCCTTCTCCCCCTCTCAGGACCGCAGGAGGCTTTCCCTCCGCGTGCTGATGCCGTGGTATTCTTCCGGCTCGACGAAGTCCTTCCGCAAGGGATGCCCGACCCAGTCCTCCGGCATCAGAATGCGCCGGAGGTCGCTGTGGCCCTCGAAGACGATGCCGAGAAGGTCGTAAGCTTCGCGCTCGAGCCAGTTGGCGGCCTTCCAAACGCGCTCGACCGTCGGCACGCGCGGGTTCTCCCGCGGGGTCGTGACCTTGAGCACGATCGAGTGCCGGTGAGGGTAGGAATAGAGATGGTAGACCACCTGCAGGAGGTTTTCCGCCTTCAAGTCGACTCCCGTGAGGTTCGAAAGGCAGTCGAACCGAAGGTCGGGGTCGTCCCGGAGGTAGCGGCACACCTCGGCGATCGCCTCGGCTCGTACCACGACGAACGGGTCCTTCGCTTCGAGGTCCACGCCTTCGATGGCCTCGCCGAAGCGCTCCCGAAGGCGCGCGTGGATGGCAGCGGCGTCCATCGGAACGCGACCGCGATCAGGCGGCCCGGGTCTTCGCCTCGCGGCGGACGAGCCACTTCTCCTGCATCATCTTTTCTTGCAGCTTGAGGATCCCCTCGGTCAGCGCCTCGGGTCGCGGCGGGCAGCCGGGGACGTAGACGTCCACCGGGATCACCTTGTCGACGCCGTCGCAGACCGAGTAGGCGAGCTGGAAAAGGCCGCCGCAGTTGGCGCAGCTCCCCATCGAGATGACGTAGCGCGGCTCGGGCATCTGCTCGTAGAGGATCTTCGTCCGGAGCGCCATCTTCAGGGTGAGCGTCCCCGCGACGATCATCAGGTCCGACTGCCGCGGAGCCGCCCGCGGCGCGGTGCCGAAGCGGTCCACGTCGGCCCGCGGCCCCTGCGTCTGCATCATTTCGATGGCACAGCAGGCGAGCCCGAAGAGCATCCACCAGACCGAGGACTTCCGGGTCCAGTTCAGGAAGGCGTCCGCCTTCGTGGTGAGAACCATTTCGGGCATCGAGTTGACGAGCGACATAGCTCCGACTCCCTTCCCCTCCTCAGGCTGCCTCGCGAACTGCCGCCCGCGGCTCCTCCGCCAGAAAGAGCGACGTTTTCTTGAGCCAGGCGAGGTCCCCCTTCCGCCAGGCGTAGACGAGCCCGATGAAAAGAATTCCGAGAAAGAGGGCGACCTCGACCAGGGCGAAAAGCCCCCGCCCCTCGGCCACCCATTCACGGAAGACCGCGGCCACGGGGTAAACGAAGGCCACTTCCACGTCGAAGATCACGAAGATCAGCGCGATCAGGTAGAAGCGGATGTTGAAGTTGATCCAGGCCGTCCCCGTAGGCGGCTCGCCGCACTCGTAGGTCGTGAGCTTCGAGGGTTCGGGGTTGTGCGGGCGCAAAAGGCTCCCGAGGAGCATCATTCCGCCTACGAACAGGATCGCGAAGGCGGTGAAAACCAGGACGTTCGCGAAGTGAAAATACATCGAATTTACAAGGACTTCCTGACCTTGGGGGCTAACACGCCCGCCCCGGCGAGTCAACCGCGGGGGGTTGGCATGTTACGAGTACGTGAATCGACCGCTCCGGAGAGCAAATGAAGTGTCCGCTTTTCTGGTGGTGTCGCTGACACAGGAAAACGACCGAGCCTTTTGACAAATGAAGTGTCCGGCCTCGGTTGGCGGGGCCGCCGGAGAAGACGCTGCGGTTGCCGAGAAGCGCGCGCCCGAGCTGCGCCCGCTACTTCCGGCGAACTCTCTCCCCGGACGACCACGCAGCCTTCCCGGGCCCGGGTGGCGAGACATCGACTCGCAAAAGGGCAATCCGTGGTTCCTCCGGTAAGCGAGAGAGAACCCCAGTTCGCCTAGCAAGCCGCGTCGACCACGAGCACACGCAAAGAGGAAAGGAGCCGGATCGGTCTGTCCAGCCTCACGCCGCAGGGCCGAAAAGTCGCCAGCCGGGCACTGCCCAGACGCCCGGTCCCAACGGTTCGATCTCGTTCCGGCCACTCCGAGCTCCCTCGCGACTTCCGAGTACGAGCGAAGCTGGGCGGTCCCGGCGGCAAGGAGGTTCTGCGCCAGGACGAACTGGTCCAGGTCGGCCACCCTTCCCAGGTCGGCAAGGTCTCGCTCGAGGTAAGTCCGCCGGAAGTCACGCAACCAAACCCTGCGGTTCGCTTCGTCGAGCTTTTCGAGGGCAGGGTACCCACCCCACCGGAGATGCTCTTCCTCGAGGGCGCGCCAGTGGCGCATTTCCTCGGCCGCGGGGGGACGTTGCTGCATCTCGAGCAGTGCCCGTTCTCCTCGGCGTCGGCGATTCTCTCCCCTCTCTGCCGGGTGTCTCCGGCGGCACCTCCCCCGGGGTGCGGGTCGGGCCGAACGTGGGAGGCAGGCCGGGACAGCCGCGTCCTCTACCGCCTTGTGTCCGAGCAGGGAACTCTCGAGCTTTTCTCCCCTGCTCGAGCTTTCCCCGAAAAAACCCTGTCCCTGGATGGCAACCGTCTCTTGAACACTTTTCCGGAGGGTCGTAAAGAACGCCGCCTGACCTCGGGCCCCGAGGGACAGTCGATGACGGCGTTGCCGGGCTTGGAAACCTGGAGCGAACGGGCTGCGACGTGGTCGCTCCAACTTCCACTGCGTACGGGCACGCGCACCCCGGGAATGCCAGGAACAACTCTCCGGCCGCAAACGGCGGCGAAACCACCAAGTAAGCGGGCAGTAGCTGGAGCGGCTTTCGATTCGAAAAGTCGACCAGGGAGGTAACTCATGAATGCGGAACCGAAGAGCTTCGATCCCCTGACCTACGAAACCCTCCGGGAGGCGGTAGCCGGAAACGCCGCGGCCTTCCGCTGCCGCAGGATCCTGCAGCCGGGAGGGGGTCCGGGAAGCAAGGTATTTCCGCCGACGTTCGCCGGGGCGGTCTACGCGATCGAAGCAGCGGCGCATTCCCGGGCGAGACGGGCCGGTGACCTGTGTGCTCCTGGACAGCGTGCAGAGCCAGGCCAACCGGATGGAGCTGGCGCTCCAGGAGGCGGTGGACGCGGGGAAGATCAAGCTCCCGCTCGTCGTCGTCGACTTTTCCGAGCACGACCCGACCGGTGACCTCGAGGCCGACGAGGCGGCCGGCCGGCTGATCGAGAAGGTGGGGAGGATCACGAGCCTCCAGGTCCCGCATCGGCTCGCCGATGCGATCCTGCGGGACAGCGAGCTCGACGGGGTGCGGTTCCGCAGAGTCGGAGACGAGGCAAGGCGCTCAACACGGTGAGCGTTGGCCAACGCGACGCCGCTCTTCGAGCTCTGCCCGACGGCGCTCGTGTTCGGCATGTGGGACTCGACCGGGCCGAAAGGGAGGGTCTGGGGCCGAAGTTCGAGCGGGCGATGGTTTCGGAGATCGTGGGCGTAGGGAGCGGAGTGGCGCCCCGATGATTACCGGGCGCGGGGTGCGTCGCGACCCGCTGGAGATCAGCAAGAACGTGCTGGTCTTGCGGGACGAGGACAAGTCGCTTAACAAGGGTCGCCGAGCGGCAAGGAAAAAGGCGCGCTCCGGCCGTCCGAGATCAACCACTCGAGCGTGCCCTTCGAGATCGGCGAACTCCGGGCGTGACCGATCGAGTACGCGGAGCAGACGACCACCCTGTCGCTGATCTGCCTGCGGCGGCTTGCGCTTCCCGGTCGACGGCAAGGTCGAGCGCGCAGCTGGACGTCGCCGCTCGCACCGTGCTGGCCGCCCTGGGGCTGGCAGCGGCCACCCTGGCCTTCGAGGCCGGGACCGACCTGCGGTCGCGCTGTCTCCTCTGGCCGGACGGGCCCATGGTCTGGGAGCTCTGGACCGGCCGGGCGAGGAGCCGAAGAAGTACTCGGCTCACGTCCGACCAGGCCCTCGAGCGTGCTTGGACAGGCCGTCCAGGCGGCTCGCGGCACAGGGCTGCCGTGGCCGTCGAGGAACCGCTCGTCCTCGAGCCGTCGCAGGAGCTCGTCAAGCTCGTGCGGCTTGAGCCAGCTCGAGGCGGCCAAGGAGCGGCTCCGGAGGGTCACTTGAAGATGCTGGCGCTGGGGATCCGCTACCTCAACGGGTTCGTCGCGGCGTCCGAGACGCCGATGCGCGCGAGACGGCCCGAGTGGCCGCCGCACCCGGCGCGAGTCTTCATGGCCCTGGCGGCGGCCCACTTCCAGACAGGGGCGGATCCGAGCGAGCGCGAGGCGCTTCTGTGGCTCGAGTCGCTGCCCCCTCCCGCGCTGCGCGCCCCGGGGCCGCGCCGCGGGCGGTGGTCACGCACTACGTACCGGTGAACGACAAGGCCGGAGATGCTTCGGCAAGCCCCCGACCGCGAGCATACAGTCGGCACCGCAGCTGGCTCGCGCGACCGCCAGCCGCGGACGTTCGCCCGGGCGTGGCTCGGAAGACGACACGGCTTATCTCGTGTGGCCGGACGCCACGGTCGACGATGGCACGCTGAGCGCGCTGGCGTCGCTCTGCGGCGAAGGTCACCCGCATCGGGCATTCCAGTCTCCTCGTCCAGATGTGGGTGGCGCGGCCCGAGGAGGCCGGGGAGGTCGAACTGGCTCCCGGACGACGAGCGCGCCGAGCTTCAGCTACGGGTGCCGGGCCCGGGAACGCTCGACGATCTCGAGCGGCGGTACAACGCCGAGGCGGTCGAGCGGCTACACGGCACTGCTTCTGGCTGCCGAGAGACGGAGCGACCGGCGGCGCACAGGGAGGCGAAGAAGCGGCTGCGGGAAGAGTTCGGCGGGAGAGCCGCCGGTCCAGCTCCGCCCCGAGATCTCCCTCTACACGGCTACGCACGGCCGGAGAGGCGAAGAGGAGAAGCGCCGAGGTGGCTGGCAGTGTTTTCAGCCCCAGCTCGTCGTCTTCGGCCTGGAGCGGCGAAGCGGTCCCGTCGCCGCCTCGGGCTGCCGGGCCACCCTTCAGCTCGTGCAGCGTTGGCGGGAGGCTCTGGTGAGCTACTGCCGACGGTGCGGCCGGAGCGGTTCGCGCGATCGTGAGCGGGCACCGGCCCGACGGCGGCCCGCTCGGAGAGACCCCACCTCGCGCTCGTGCCGCTGGCCTTCGTAGGGCACCCGAACGCGGACGGCCACCTCGTCGGCTCGGCGGCGGTCCTGCCCGCGGGGCTCGATCCGGAGGACCGGCGCGAGGTCCTGCGGATCCTGGGACGGGTGGGCGAGCTCAAGCTCGGGGCCCTCGGCGTGTGGGGCCTCGTGCGCGAGCTCGGCGACCGGCCGCCGTGGAACTTGCGACCGGAGGCCTGGACGGCGCACCCGGGCGGTGCCACGCACTGGTCCACCGTGACGCCCGTCGCCTTCGACCGCCATCCCAAGAGCGAAGGACCGTGCGGCGTACCAGCGGGAGGTTGCCGAATCGATGGCTCGGGCGCTTGCCTGGCTACAGGCTTGCCCCGACCGCGCGAGGTAATCGTAACGCCCGGTCTCGGCGCACCTCGGCGTTCCGCCGGCGCACGTCTTCCCCAGACTCGCGCGCAAGGACGGCAGCGAGCGCCGCCACACCCACGCGATCCTCGTTTTCGACGAGCCGGTACAGGGACCGGTGCTGCTCGGTGCAGGACGGTACCGGGGGTACGGGCTGTGTCGGCCAGTGGACGCGAGCGCGAGCCCCTGAAGGCTCCGAGCCGTCGCTACGATGAAGTATCCGAAAGCTCGGAGAAGGAGCTGCTCCCCGGGGAGCGAGGTGTCGAACGGTAGGGCAATGCTTGCGGCTGAGCCTTCCGAACGTGTGAGGTTCTCCGATGGTTTTTGCGAGCCGACGGCCCTCCGGCGCGGGGACGGCCGACACACGGAGATAACACGGCGTGAGCGCCTTTCCTGACTTCACCTCCTATTTCCGCGCCCTCTGGGATCGCGACCCGTTCCCCTGGCAATCCATGCTCGCGGAGCGCGTCGCGCGCACTCGGTGGCCACGAGCCCTCGATCTCCCCACCGCCTCCGGCAAGACCGCATGCATCGACATCGCTGTCTGGGCTCTCGCCACGCAAGCCGACCGGGCGCTGACCGAACGCACCGCGCCCCGGCGAATTTGGTTCGTGGTCGACCGCCGCATCGTCGTCGACGAAGCTTTCGAGCGGGCCAGAAAACTCGCGGAGAAACTTGCGGCCGCCGAGACGGGTCCGCTCAAAGAAGTCGCCGACCGGCTGCGCGCACTCGCGGGAACGGAGCGACCGCTCGCCGTAGGGCGGTTGCGGGGAGGCATCCTGACCGACGACGCTTGGGCCCGGATTCCCTCCCAGCCCGCCGTGGTCACTTCGACCGTGGACCAGGTGGGCTCGCGCCTTCTCTTCCGAGGATACGGACACAGTCTCCTCACCGCGTCGATCTTCGCAGGCTTGGCCGCGAACGACAGCCTGATCTTGCTGGACGAGGCCCACTGCTCGGTGCCGTTCCTGGAAACCCTCGAGGCGGTGAGCCGGTATCGGAGTCCGGCGTGGGCGGAAGAGCCCGTAACCACACCGTTTGCGTTCGTCGTGATGTCGGCCACGCCGCCGCAGGGGATCGACCCCGGTTCGATCTTCCCCGGCGCCGAACGCGAGACCGCGCTCGACCATCCAGAGTTGCAACGCAGGCTCGAGACATCCAAACCCGCGCTGCTCGTGTGCACCGAGCGCCCACGAGGTGGTCAGGGCGACCCCCTGGTCGGCCAAGCTGTGGAGAGGGCGTCGGACTTTCTCCGTGCCGGGAGGCGACGAGTCGCGGTCATGGTGAACCGTGTGCGCACAGCCATGGAAATCGCCGCGCGGCTGCGAGACTCGCTCGGCGAAGAGGAAGCCGACGTCACCCTGCTCACGGGTCGAATCCGCCCCTTCGAGCGCGACGAGCTGGTGGAGCGCTGGAGCCGGTACCTGAGAGCGTTCCAACCGGAGGAACCGGACCGTCCGGTGGTGATGGTCACCACGCAGTGCCTCGAGGTAGGTGCCGACTTCAGCTTCGATGCGCTCGTCACGGAATGCGCGAGCCTCGACGCGCTCCGGCAGCGGTTCGGAAGGCTCGCGAGGTTCGGTTCGTCCGACCCTGCCCCAGCGGTGATTCTGATCCGAGACGCGGACATCGCACCCAAGAAGGCCGACCCGGTGTACGGTCCTTCGCTCTCGGCCACCTGGAAGTGGCTCGGCGAGCACGCTACGCCCGACTCCGAGGGACGGCCTGTCGTGGATATGGGCGTGACGGCTCTGGACGGACACCTCGAGGGCGTGGACGACCTTGGTCCACTTTTTGCGCCGGCCGAGGCAGCGCCCGTGCTGCTTCCCGCTCACCTCGACCTCCTCTGCCAGACCGCACCGCCTCCTCACCCCGAGCCCGACATCTCGCTGTATCTCCACGGCAGAACCGCCGAGCCCGAAGCGTCCGTGGTCTGGCGTTGTGACCTGCAGGCCGACGACACCGGATCATGGGTCGAAACGGTCGCGCTGTGCCCTCCGGCGAGCGGCGAGATGATGCAAGCCCCCCTCTGGCGGGTGAGAAACTGGCTCGGTGAGCGGCCTTCGCCGCAAGACGAGGCGGATGTCGAGGGCGTAGCCGGGGAATCCCCCGAGTCCGGGGAGCGCGCCGGCCGGATCCGGCCGTGTCTCCTCTGGCGAGGCCGTGATCGCTCGAAAGTAGCGTGGAGCGCGGCGGAAATCGGTCCGGGCGACGTGGTGGTAGTCCCCGCGTCCTACGGAATCGAGGCACTGGGCCAGGCCACAGGAGCGACGGCGTTGGGCAAAGAAGGACTGGATCTCTGGGAAGCCGCTCGCGCCCGGACCGGGCACCCGGCCGCTGTTCGCCTGAACCGTGCCGTGCTCGCGCGCTGGCTCGATTGCCCTCCAGTGAAAGACCTCGTCGACGTCGCGACCTCGCCCTCTCCCGAGCGCGACGTTGTCCAGGAGACGATCCAGGCCCTGCTCGACTACCGCCGGCCGGACGACGGATCGCCGGCACCTCCACCACGGTGGTGGCTCGCCCTTCTGGACGAAGTCCGCACGGGACGTCTGCTCGAACACCCTGCAGGCGGGGTGATCCTCGTCGGGCGTGCGAGAAAAAAGCCCGGACCCGAGCCGGACCTTTTCGCGGACGACGACGACCTGGCGTCCGCGGCCGAGCGGGATGTCGCTCTCGAAGAGCACTCGAAGTTGGTGCGCCGCGCAGCGGAGAAGATCGCCGTCCGATGCCTCCCCGAACACCTCGGGAAAGCCGTGTGTCTTGCTGCCCTGTGGCACGACACCGGCAAGACCGACCCCCGCTTTCAGCTCATGCTCCGGCACGGTGACGAAGTCGCTGCTGCCCTCGCCGAGGTTCCCATTGCCAAGTCGGCCTCCGTGCCATCCTCTCCCGCTCGCCGCAGAGTGATCCGTGACGCGACTGGTCTTCCCGAAAATTTCCGCCACGAGATGCTTTCGATGGAACTCGCCCGGCGGTTCGCCGAACTCCCCACGGACGAAACGCTGGCCGACCTGGTGCTCCACCTGGTAGCCAGTCACCACGGCCACGGACGCCCCTTCGCCCCGGTCTGTCTCGACACTTCGCCTCCGGGGATCCACGCAAGGTTCGGCGAAGCAGAGCTCGTTCTCGAGGCGACCGTACGGTCCGACCTCGCACCACCTCACCGACTCGACTCCGGGTTGTTGGACCGCTTCTGGCGGATGACTCGCCGCTACGGCTGGTGGGGCCTCGCTTACCTCGAGGCGATAGTTCGGCTGGCCGACTGGTATGCGAGCAATTTCGTGGTCGCCGAGGAGACGCGCCCGTGACAACCCGCGCCTTCGAACTCCGCGGTCTCGACGGGGCGAACCCGCTCGGCTTTCTGGCTGCTCTCGGCGCGCTCGCGAGCCTTTCGGAGGCTCGTCTGGGCGAGCCGAAACTGCGGTGGATGGAGGCGCCTCGATGGACGCCGGTCCTCGAAGGCGTCGCCGCGCACGATCCAAGCGACCTGAGCCGCGCGGTGAGCGATGCGCTACGAGGTGCGAGCATCGACCCGAAAGCCGAAACGCGACGTGCCGAGGCGCAGCACGAGATGGAAAATGCCAAGACGGCCATCAAGAAAAAGCTCGGGGAAATCAAAAAAAGAGGTCTTCGCGGAGCGGCTCGCTCGGAAGCCGTCGAGCGCGAGCTACTGCCCCTCCAGCGGGAATACGAAGAGAAGCGAAGGCTTTGGCTCGAAGCTCTGCGCGAGGCCGTCCCCAGCCCCGAACTCGCCCTCGGCAAGCGAATCGACTGTACGAGCGAGGAATTTCGTACACTCGCAGCTACACTGGCCGCGGAGAGCACTTCGGCAAGCCGCGGGTCTCTGGATTTGCTGGCTGCCTTCGGGAGCGACGCCTGTTTGCAGGCGCGGTCGGAGGCGATTCAGCCGACCCCCTTCTGTTTCGTAACCGGCTCCGGGCACCAGTTTTTTCTCGACACCGCGCGACAGTTGATGGCACGGGTCGCCGAGGACCGAGTGCAGTCCGTACTTTTCGCGCCGTGGGACTATCGGGACGAAGGTCTCTCCCTGCGGTGGGATCCGATCGAAGACCGCCGCTACGCGCTCATGGACCGAGACCCCACCGCGTCGGACAACAGACCGCGCACCGTGTGGATGGCGAACCTGCTCGCTTACCGTGCGCTCGCTCTGTTCCCCAGTGCCCCTGTGGGCTCGCGTCTCGTAACGGCTGGCTGGGATTACGAGGGCCGGACTTTCACCTGGCCCCTCTGGCAGTACCCGGTAGGGTTGGACGGGGTTCGGTCCCTCGTTCAGCTCCGGCTTCTCGTCGAGGAACGCCCCGATCCCACCGTGCTGCGATCTCGTGGAATTGCGGCGGTCTTTCGGGCCGAGCGAATCGAGGTCGGCGAAGGCGCGAACCGGAAGCTCAACTTCTCGCCGTCCCGAAGAGTCTGTTGACCTTTCTCCCTCCTCGCCCGGCAATTAGCTCTGGGCGGGGGGCCGACGGAGGAAAGTTGACCATTCCTTTTGAGTATGATTATCATTCCTGCGTGGAAAGGCACGGTAGCACGCGGATCCTACCGCGCGCGGCCAGCCGCGCCCTCGACGCGGCTCTCCGAGTCGTGCCCGTCGTCGTCCTCCTCGGCGCCCGCCAGACGGGAAAAACGACGCTGGTTCGGTCCCAACCCGTGCTGGCCGAGCGCCCCTACCTTACACTCGACGACCTGACCGTGCGCCTGCAGGCCGAAGCCGACCCGGAGGCGCTCGTCTCGCGCGCACCCGAACTGGTGCTCGACGAGGTACAGCGGGCCAAGGACCTGCTGATCGCCGTCAAGCGTGCCGTAGACCGCGACCGGCCGCGCCGCCCCGGCCGCTTCGTCCTCACCGGATCGGCGAATCTGCTGATGCTGCGGCGGATCGGTGAGTCGCTCGCGGGCCGTGCGTCCTACGTAACACTCTGGCCGCTGACGGTGGCAGAGATCCGGGGTCTGGGACGTACCGGACGATGGCGGGAGCTTCTTTCGGTCCCACCAACCAGGTGGAAGGAGGTCCTCGAAGCCGAAAGCGTGGCGCGCTCGGACTGGCACGAGGTCGTCCGCCGCGGCGGCTTCCCCGTTCCCGCCCACGAACTGACCACGCACGAGGAGCGAGCCCACTGGTTCTCGGGCTACCTCCAGACGTACCTCGAGCGCGACTTGCCGGACCTGCGGGCAGTGGAAAACCTCGGCGACTTTCGCAGGCTAGCGCAGGCAGCTTGCCTGCGGATCGGCTCGCTCCTCAATCAGGCGGAACTCGGCCGCGACGTCGGGCTGAGCCAGCCCCAGGTGCATCGTTTTCTGAACGTCCTCGAAGCGAGCTTTCTCGCCATCCGGCTTCCCGCCTACTCCGTGAACCGCACGAAGCGGCTCATCAAGGCGCCGAAACTCTACTGGGGCGATACCGGGTTCGCCCTTTACCTGAGCGGGGAGACGGAACCGCGCGGCGCGCACCTCGAGAACCTGATTCTCCTCGACCTCCTGGCTTGGCGAGAGACCGAGATTCTCCGCCCCAATATCCTCTACTGGCGCACGGCCGACGGCACGGAGGTCGACTTCGTGATCGAGACACCGAGGAGGCTCCTCCCCATCGAAGTCAAAGCCGCCACGCGCGTCGGCCCCCGGGATGCGAAAGGACTCGAGGTTTTTCTCGACGAGTACGCCGACAAGGCCCGGGGTGGGCTTCTACTTTACGCGGGCGAGGAGGTGTTTCCCCTCACGCGGCGCGTTCTCGCAGCGCCCTGGTGGAAAATTCTTTGAAGTCCGAGCATCGGCGCGGCTCGGCGCGGCCTCCACAGCCGGTGCAGAGCCGGTGGCTCGAAGGGCATTTACGCGCCGGCCACGCGTCGCCGCCACCGGGTGCGGCTTCGGACCAGGCCCACGCGATCCCTCCCGCCTGCGCACCTTCCCCACCTCTCCCGAGGAGTCTCGTCTCGGCGCCCCTTCGCCCCCGATCCTCCTCACCTCACGCCTGCTCCCCCCGCCGAGCCGCAGTAAAAGCGGCCTTCACGCGGCTCCTTCCAGCTTCCGTAGAACCCGACGGGCTTCGACGCTTCCGCACCCACGTCGTGCCGGACCCCCCGGTTGGTTCGACCG
The DNA here is from genome assembly GCA_026004195.1 of Candidatus Binatia bacterium. NCBI lineage: Bacteria > Candidatus Binatota > Binatia (SeqCode) > Binatia bacterium. Next base: position 94,522 of record BPIQ01000001.1, on the reverse strand, counting down.
AACCTCTACTCGCAAGCGCACGACCGGCGCCAACGGGCCCTGGCAGGCTCCTTGCAACGCCGACAGCTTGCGGTGCGCAAGACGTACCTCGTCTGCTACGACATCTGCGACGACAAGCGGCTTCGCAAGGTTTTCAAGACGATGCGGGACTTCGGAGACCACCTTCAGTACTCGGTTTTCGAGTGCCAGTTCACGCCCACGGACCTCGCGCGGTGCCGCCACGCGCTGAGCGAAATCATCGATCACCGCGAAGACCAGGTACTCTTCGTCGATCTCGGGCCGACCGAAGGTCGCGGTGACAGGGTGATCACGGCGCTCGGCAAACCCTACTCGCCGATCGACAGCCCCTGCATCGTCGTCGACGGGGAGCGCGACGACTGATGGCGGAGAACCTGAAATCGCCCCTTCCCGATCCCCAGCCGTCGGACCGACCGCCGGCCCGACAGCTTCCGGAGTACCTTCCCGCGAGGATGCTCAACGAATTCGTCTACTGCCCTCGCCTTTTTTTCTACGAGTGGGTCGACGCGCTCTTCGCCCACAATGCCGACACCGTCGAGGGGGCCTTGCGCCACGAAAAGATCGAAGGGAAAGAAGACGCGCTCCCTTCTCCGGACGGCGAAGAGCGGTTCCACTCGCGGTCGGTCACGCTTTCGAGCGAGCGGTTCGGGCTCATCGCCAAGATCGACCTCGTCGAAGGCGAGGGTGAGAAGGCCACCCCCGTCGACTACAAGAAGGGGCGGCCAGCCGAGACACCCGAGGGTCCGGCGGCCTGGCCCGCCGATCGAGTCCAGATCTGCGCGCAGGCGCTCGTCCTGCGCGACAACGGCTATCGTTGCGACGAAGGAATCGTCTATTACGACGCCACACGACAGCGCGTCCGCGTGCCCATCGACGAGGCGCTGGTCACGGAGACACTCGAAGCGCTCGAAGCCGCCAAGGCCCTGGCAGCGAGCGGCGAAATCCCACCTCCACTCGTCGACAGCCCGAAGTGCCCCCGCTGCTCACTCGTCTCGATTTGCCTTCCCGACGAAACCAACCTCTGCGCGGCCACGGACGCTCTCGTAGCGGGACGACAGCTCGAGCTTTTCCCCGACTCGCCCGAGTCTCCGCCTTTCCCCTATCTTCCGGCCGAGCCTCGCCGCCTGGTCCCGGCTCGGGACGATTTGCGACCCCTTTACGTGACCGGGCACGGGCTCACGATCGGAAAGACCGGCGAGGTCCTGCGGATCAAGGACAGGGAAAAAGTGGTCCAGGAAGTGCGGATGAACGAGATCTCGCAGGTGAACGTTTTCGGCAACGTCCAGCTCACGGCAAGTGCGCTCCAGGGTCTCTGCTGGGCCGAAAAGCCGATCGCCCATTTCTCGTACGGAGGATGGTTCTACGGCCTGACGACCGGGCTCGGTCTCAAGAACGTGTTCCTCCGCCGCGCACAGTTCGCGAGAGCGAGCGATCGCGAGTTCCGTCTCGGCGTCTCGCGCTCTCTGGTCGCAAGCAAGATCCGCAACCAACGCACGCTTCTGATGCGGAACCACGTCGAGCCACCGGCTCTCGTGCTCCGGCAGCTCAAGCACTACGCGGAACTCGCCGAGAGCGCGGAGTCGACCGAAGAGCTTCTCGGCATCGAGGGCGTCGCGGCGCGGCTCTACTTCCAGCACTTCTCGGGAATGATCAAACGCGAGCCGGAGGACACGGACCCCGCATTTTCCTTCGAGTTCGAAAAACGGAACCGCAGGCCGCCCGTGGACCCGGTGAACGCGTTGCTGTCGTTCGCCTACGCGCTGCTCACGAAGGACCTCACCATCGTCTGCCACACGATCGGCTTCGATCCTTTTCTCGGCTTCTTTCACGAACCCCGATTCGGGCGCCCCGCGCTCGCGCTCGATCTCATGGAGGGCTTTCGTCCGCTCGTTGCGGACTCCGTGGTCATCACCGCACTCAACACTCGTATGGTAACTTCCGAAGACTTCGTCCGCGTCGGGCCGGCGGTCGCTCTCAAAGCCCGGGGGCGAAAGGCGTTCCTCAGGGCCTACGAACAGAGGATGGATACCCTTGTCACGCACCCCGCGTTCGGCTACCGCGTAAACTACCGCCGCGTCCTCGAAATCCAGGCGCGGCTTCTGGCAAGAGTCGTCACCGGTGAGCTTTCTCGTTACGCGGGATTCGAAACTCGCTGACCGGCTCGCGAGAGGCGAGGTGATCGCAAAACACCAGCGGGTGCTCGAAGGCTGCAACCCATGGAGAAATCGGCGGATTTTCCCCCCTTGCAACGCGATTGCCGGCCGTTGCATAGTCGCATCGCGCCACCTCTCGCAAAGGCGCCGTTCGCTCTTTGAAAATCGCCCCCTTGGAACGATGCCCTCTCCGCGCTCATCCGAGCGCGGCCCCATTGAAGCGCGAGGACTCGGAGCTCGTCGATGCCCGAGCTGCTCTCCGCGCTCATCCGAGCGCGGCCCCATTGAAGCCGCTCGCGGCGAGCAGATCCGCCGTCGACCTCTCCGCGCTCATCCGAGCGCGGCCCCATTGAAGCGCGCCAAGTCCATCACCGCGATCCCTGAGCTCTCCGCGCTCATCCGAGCGCGGCCCCATTGAAGCCGTAGCCGCGGGCGGCGCCGACGTCGGCGCGTCCTCTCCGCGCTCATCCGAGCGCGGCCCCATTGAAGCCGCACGCGAGCTGCGTCGAGCGCCTCACGGTCGACTCTCCGCGCTCATCCGAGCGCGGCCCCATTGAAGCGCGGGACTCGGCGGTGCGGTGTGCGTGAGGTTGAGCTCTCCGCGCTCATCCGAGCGCGGCCCCATTGAAGCGGACGCTCGACGGCGCTCGACGCGGACGACCTCCTCTCCGCGCTCATCCGAGCGCGGCCCCATTGAAGCGACGTCTCGCCATCGCGCCTCGCCGGGCCGCGCGCTCTCCGCGCTCATCCGAGCGCGGCCCCATTGAAGCCTGAGTCCGCGTCGTGGCCAGGCGGTGCGGACTCTCCGCGCTCATCCGAGCGCGGCCCCATTGAAGCCGTCGGACTGCCGCGCGCATGCACCGCGTCACTCTCCGCGCTCATCCGAGCGCGGCCCCATTGAAGCGCGGCCGGCGCGTGAGCGCGGCGGTCGGACTCTCCGCGCTCATCCGAGCGCGGCCCCATTGAAGCCGCATGACGGCACTGTCGCGCGATCCGTACGGCTCCTCTCCGCGCTCATCCGAGCGCGGCCCCATTGAAGCGTACTGTCACGAGCCTCGCTCCCCGACCTCGCCCTCTCCGCGCTCATCCGAGCGCGGCCCCATTGAAGCCCAGTCCAGCCGGAGCTCAGACAGCCGTCGCACCTCTCCGCGCTCATCCGAGCGCGGCCCCATTGAAGCGGCTCGCTCGAGCGGTCCGCGTTGGCGACCGCTCTCCGCGCTCATCCGAGCGCGGCCCCATTGAAGCGCGCCTGGCACGTCGAGACGCGCCGACGGCCCTCTCCGCGCTCATCCGAGCGCGGCCCCATTGAAGCGAGACTGCGCACCCTACGTCTCGCTCGCCCGGACTCTCCGCGCTCATCCGAGCGCGGCCCCATTGAAGCACCGTGCGCATCGGGCATCGCAACGAGCATCCTCTCCGCGCTCATCCGAGCGCGGCCCCATTGAAGCGACGCACGGCTGGGCCAGCGCGAGCGCGAGCACTCTCCGCGCTCATCCGAGCGCGGCCCCATTGAAGCGCTAGCCGTGGCGCACGTCGAGGCACGATTCCATCTCTCCGCGCTCATCCGAGCGCGGCCCCATTGAAGCGTAGAGCCGGCGAAGCTTCGCGGGCTCGGCCTCTCCGCGCTCATCCGAGCGCGGCCCCATTGAAGCCGCTGAGCGCTCGCCGCTCCTCGGCATGTCCTCTCCGCGCTCATCCGAGCGCGGCCCCATTGAAGCGCGAGCGCGAATTCGGCGGGCAATCGGCACACTCTCCGCGCTCATCCGAGCGCGGCCCCATTGAAGCCTGGTCGCACTCGTGGCGCTCGGGAGCATCCTCTCCGCGCTCATCCGAGCGCGGCCCCATTGAAGCCGGATCCGGATGGCGTCTTCGCACGGTCCATCGCTCTCCGCGCTCATCCGAGCGCGGCCCCATTGAAGCACGCGTGTAAGCGTGCCGTCTCTCGGCGATGAGCTCTCCGCGCTCATCCGAGCGCGGCCCCATTGAAGCCGAGCCTGCCGATCGCTGCGGTCGACCGGCTACCTCTCCGCGCTCATCCGAGCGCGGCCCCATTGAAGCCACTGGTACGTGGGTACTCGTCCGGTAGACTCTCCGCGCTCATCCGAGCGCGGCCCCATTGAAGCCCGTCGAATCCGGAGGATCGAAGCCACGCCGATCTCTCCGCGCTCATCCGAGCGCGGCCCCATTGAAGCCGACTTGCGCAGGCACGGCCGGCGTCTCGCGAGCCTCTCCGCGCTCATCCGAGCGCGGCCCCATTGAAGCCTGGAACCGCCGAGGATCGCGCCGGGTGGCGATCTCTCCGCGCTCATCCGAGCGCGGCCCCATTGAAGCCTTGACCGCACAGCGCTCGGCGCGCAGCGATCTGGCTCTCCGCGCTCATCCGAGCGCGGCCCCATTGAAGCTCTGCATCGAGAGCGCTCCAGCACTGCAGTGTCCCCTCTCCGCGCTCATCCGAGCGCGGCCCCATTGAAGCCTGGCTGACATCGCTACGGCGCCCGTGTGCCCCTCTCCGCGCTCATCCGAGCGCGGCCCCATTGAAGCACGGGCTGGCAAGTCCGATCCGTGCGCCGTGGACCTCTCCGCGCTCATCCGAGCGCGGCCCCATTGAAGCGCTTACGCGGGGACCCGTCGGAGCGGCTCTGGCTCTCCGCGCTCATCCGAGCGCGGCCCCATTGAAGCGCGAGCCGGTGGCTCCGCGAGCCTTCGCCTGAGCCTCTCCGCGCTCATCCGAGCGCGGCCCCATTGAAGCGACGAGCCGCTGGCGACACCGTGCGCGAGTCTCTCCGCGCTCATCCGAGCGCGGCCCCATTGAAGCCGAGACCAGCTGAGTCTGACACGGTCGGATCAGCTCTCCGCGCTCATCCGAGCGCGGCCCCATTGAAGCCGACGGAACCCACCGACTCGCACGCGCGCGCTCTCCGCGCTCATCCGAGCGCGGCCCCATTGAAGCTGGCATCCGGACCGGGTGACGGGCCGAGTGCGATGCTCTCCGCGCTCATCCGAGCGCGGCCCCATTGAAGCGGCGAGCTCCGCCCGCTGTACTCGTCAGAGTCGCTCTCCGCGCTCATCCGAGCGCGGCCCCATTGAAGCTCGCGTCGAGCGCGAACATCGCCTAAGTCCGCGAGACTCTCCGCGCTCATCCGAGCGCGGCCCCATTGAAGCCGTAGAGCGTCGCCGAGAACGGCGTCGTCACGGTCGACTCTCCGCGCTCATCCGAGCGCGGCCCCATTGAAGCAATGGTTCGCTGGCGCTTACGCCCAGGCGTCCATCGACTCTCCGCGCTCATCCGAGCGCGGCCCCATTGAAGCGTCGACGACCATTTCGGCCGCAACGACCTGCGTTCTCTCCGCGCTCATCCGAGCGCGGCCCCATTGAAGCTACGTGGACGACGCAGGCTGCTCGCATTCCAGACCCTCTCCGCGCTCATCCGAGCGCGGCCCCATTGAAGCGGCGTCGCGCGGAGCGCGAAGGCTGGCTTCCGAGACTCTCCGCGCTCATCCGAGCGCGGCCCCATTGAAGCGCGCACGATGTCTCGACCGCACTGCTCGCGTCTTCACCTCTCCGCGCTCATCCGAGCGCGGCCCCATTGAAGCCACCTCCTGTCTGAATGCCAAAGCCCACGAGGCACGCCTCTCCGCGCTCATCCGAGCGCGGCCCCATTGAAGCCTCCCACTGCGCCTTGGACATTTGTACCGGTACCACCTCTCCGCGCTCATCCGAGCGCGGCCCCGGACAAGACGAGCTATCGGCTCGCCGGAGCGGGTAACTGAAGTGGCGGCGCCTTGGGTGCGCCGATTGGCCGGGGCTCTTTGCCGTGGATGACCAGCTGCAGATTGTCCCTGATGTGCGTGCTGTCCCAGCGGATTTTTTGATAATTGTCCCAGCGCTTTTGCCAAATCCTGACGTGCTGCCTGGCCTCTTCCTGGATCATCTCCTGCAGTTCCGAAGTCGCCTGGATCACCTCTTCTATCGGGTTCTTGAACTGAGGACTCGTGATGTACTCCATCAGACGTTGTGCAATGGCCGCACGCTTTTCTTTTGTGATTCTCGCGCGCGTCATTTCGATCAGGTGTTCGCGGAGTAGAGAAGCGAGCGGAATGGCGCCGAGCGGCGAAACGACCAGGACGCCGTTCATCTGGGCTAGGCCACTGAAACCCTTCTTCTGGCCCGTCGTGACGAGGACCGCAAAGTCGGCCTGCCGGAGCTGTTTTGCCTTGTATGCTTGACGCACGTGTTGAGCCAGAATCTTCGGTGTGCGCTTGCATTCGTAGATGATGATTCCAGCTGTTGTGTTTTCGAATCGGACGAAGTGAAGAACGTCTCCGTTTTTACCCTTCCGTTCGATGCTGTCGTGGCGAAACTCCCGCGCAAGTCGTTGCGCGAGCGTCTCCTCGAACTCGAGCCCTTCGGTTTGAGGCGTGGTGCCTTTCTCCAGTTGCCGAATCCGCTCTTCCAGGGTCTTGACCTTGGTTTTCCAGCCCGCCATCAACCGCTCGGCCCTTTTCCTCTCCTTTTCTTGCGCTTCGCGCCTCGCGGCTTGGATTCGTCTCAGAAGTTCGCGTTCTCTCTCCTTCAGCCGTTCTTCCTGTTCGCGTAGGTGTTTCTCCCTCGCCTGGTGGATTTTCAACGCACGCTCATACTCGGCTTTCGTGAGCGGCTTTCCGCAAACGGGACATTTGTAGGTTGGCATCCCGGCCTCCTATATGACTTCGACTACTTCGACTACAAGGAGCAGAGCGCCCTGGTAGACCAAAACCGCCGCCTGCTCACCTCGGCTCGTTGCCATGTGTTCGGGCCCGGCTTGCTGCTGAGCCGTGGGGCAACCTCGCTCGGCAGTCGACCGGAGGACGGTGCCCGGGTTGCGACCGCTCATCCGTGGCAGGAGTCCGTCGATTACACAGAACAGTGGCCGGACCAGAGCCGTTGATTCGAAATTGCCGAGCGCGGGACCTTGCGGGAATCCCATTGGCTTGTCCCGTCGCGACTTAGCAACCGCCGGGGAATGCCGTCAAGGGGCTGCCCGGGAGGGATGCTGTCGTCAGCAATTCCTGGTACGGATAGCGCCGTCGAGGCTCCCTCTTCTCTTGCTTCTTTTTCCTCCGCGTGCCGGTTGCCTGGACCTGCACCGTTAGCAACCGGCCCGGAATGTCTCGAGGGCTGCGGCCCCCTCCTTGTAGCCCCCGCATTTCTCCGTAATCTCCTAGGAGGCTGCTGAAAAATGCCTTCGCGGAAGAAGTTTCACCTCCGCCGGAAGGTCTTTCGACCTTCAGAGGCGGGCTCTCGGTCTCCCCGGAGGCCTCGCCGTTCCTCTGATGAGCCCCTTTTCGGCCTTCGCGAGGGCCTTTTCCATCTCTTCTGCGTCCCCTCAGGCGCTCTCGGCCAGAAGGTTCCGCATCCGCACCAGGTTGTAGGCCGCAAGTGTAAGCGTGAACATCCAGCCCACCCGGGCCACTCCCCTGTGGCGGGTCTTCCGGAAAAGCCCCACCGTCTTCAGCCACCCGAAGACCGCCTCCACCCGCCGCCTCATCCGCTGCGTCGCACGGTAGCTCCGGTGCCTTGTCGTCCTGCGGTCGAGCGCACTCCCGAGGCGCCTCTGCGCCACGTGCGGCACCAGCCCGAGCCTTCTCACCTCGCGCACGAAGCTTGCCACGTCGTAGCCCCGGTCCGCCCCGAGCCGTGCCCCCCTGCGGTAGCGTGCCCGCCCGAGCATCTCGAGCGCAGCCTCCCTCTCCGCACTCCCCTCGGCCCGCGTCAGGCTGGCCCCCACCACAAGCTGGTTCTCTGCGTCCACCAGCACGTGCCCGAGGTACGAAAGCCTCGCCTCCGCCCCATCTCCGCGCCGGTAAAGCCTCGCGTCGGGATCCGTCCTCGAGACATGCGTCCGGTTTGTCCTCCGCTCCCCGCGGAAATCCGCCCCTCCCTTCTCCTCTTTTCCGTCTCCGCCTGCTTCCTCCCTCGGCCGGAAGCTTCTCTGGCTCGCCCAGGCTTCCACCAGTGTCCCGTCCACCGTGAAGTGCTCGTCCGAAAGAAGCCCCTGCTCTCGCGCAAGCCCCAGCACCTCCGCGAAAAACGCCTCGGCCACCTCCCCGCGCAAAAGCCGCTCCCGGTTCTTGCTGAAGGTCGACGCATCCCACACCTTCTCGTCCATCCCGAGCCCCACAAACCACCGGAAAAGAAGATTGTACTCGAGCTCCTCCATCAAAAGACGCTCGCTCCGCACCGAGTAGAGAACCTGCAAAAGCAGCGCCCGCAGGAGCTTCTCGGGCGGAATCGAAGGCCTCCCGACCCGTGCGTAAAGCCGCCCGAGCCTCCCGGAGAGCCTCCGCAGCGCCGCGTCCGAAATCGCCCAGATCGTCCGCAGCGGATGCTCCCGCGGCACGCGGTCCTCGAGCGACACGTAGCTGAACATCGCCCCCTGGAACCGATCCTCTCCCCTCATCCTCCTCCACCTCCTCCTCTTCGGGCGGAATTTGTGTGGTGTCTTCTTTACACTACCCGGAGGAAAAAGGGTAGTTTTTCAGCAAGCTCCTAGGGAACCATCGGTGTTCGCAATAGCCTCTCCGCGCTCATCCGAGCGCGGCCCGGCGCGTAGCCGTGCTTCCGGGGCAGGGCGCTCCAATATTTGGACTTGCCGCGTATCGAGCGTCCACGGCGAAGAATGCGGCCACTGTCGCGGCAGTGGTAGGCAAACAGAGAGACAGGGCAGAACGTATTCCTTGCCAAGCCTCGTTCCCAGGGTGTACACAGACTCCTGAGCGATCGAAACGCCTACTCTTTCCTCCGGGTGTGCAAAGGCTCCGACCTGATCGAATCGCAGATCCTTCGACAAAGGAGACGCGGCCATGGTGCAGTTTCCTTGGAGACAGGCGAGCGCGGTCGGGGCCTATCTGCTGCTCGCTCCCGCCCGGTCTCTCCGCAGGAGTCTGTCCTACCCCGACACCCTCTTCGTGCCCGCTACTCTTCCCCACCATCCACTGCTGGGAGCAGGTCGATGACACCCACGTCCGGGTGGTGCTCGGCATCACCAACCTGAAGAGCCAGCCGGAAACTCCCTCACTCAACTTTTTCGTCCCGAGCACTTTCCACGCGCCGTCCACCTTCCAGCCGGGGTTCACCATCGCTACCGAGCTGACGGTCGATCTCGCTCCGGAACCTCCTAAGGAACCAATTACTCAGGTGCGTTGGTTCGTGGGGTGCGCGACACTCGACTTCGATCCAGGCTCCTTGCCTGCCAATCTGCGCTGCTCCACAACGGCTCCCGGGCCACAGGGACCGCCCGGCCCCGAGGGGCCCCAGGGCCCGGCGGGGCCACCTGGTCCCCAGGGACCCGAGGGCGTGGCCGGCCCGGAGGGACCAACAGGACCACCCGGACCCGTAGGGCCAGCCGGGCCCGAAGGGCCGCCCGGACCTTCGCCGCTCGACGACTGCCGCCTAGTCGTCGTATCCGAGGCAGCAAGCACCGCCGTGGCCGCCTGTGACTCCAATGAACGAGTTGTTGCCGGCGGCGGGAGCTGCGACAACACGCTGCCCCTCCATCCCGTGGCCTGGAAGGTCGGCCAGCTCCAGTCGAGCCACCCGTCGAGCCTCACCGAGTGGCGCGTGGACTGCCGCATCGGCCACGCGACGGCGCAGGCCGTATGTTGCTCCGTCGACTGATTCGCGCTGGCTGGATCCTGCCGGTCGCGGTGCTCGTTTCGCCCGAGATCGGCTCGGCGTTCACCGATCCGCTCGGGGATACGCTCGGCATCGCATCGCCGCAGCTCGACGTGATCGCTGCCGAGGCCGTTCGCCACCCCGACGGCGCGATCCTGCGCCTCGATCTGGCAACACCGGCCACGGAGGCGGTCGGGGGTTTGATCGAGCTCGACACGGACGGCGACGCGACGACCGGCGGCGCGTCGTTCGTCGGCTTCCTCTGCCCCGACGGGACCGGCCTGGGTGTCGACCTCCGCGTGGATCTGTTCACCGAAAGCTCGGGAACTCTGACCGTCACCGACGACCAGTGGAAACCGGTCGGAGTAGCCACGATGTCGACGGAGGGGAGCTCGATCCTGATCCATCTGCCCCCGAGCTTCACCATCGGGCCGACCGCAACCTTCGCTGCCGTCATCGGCCCGGCCGCGACCGAGGCGACGGACTGCGTACCGAACGGTGGAGCCGCCCCCGTAGTGGGAACCGGCGCGCAGAAGGCCCCGGCACTGGGGCTCGTCGCCCTCGTGCTGCTTGCGCTAAGCCTGGCTGCGGCGGGCTGGCTCGCGCTCACGGCGAAGCCGCGGCGCTCACCAGGAGCGCACGAGACCGGGTGTCACCGTTGCTCCAGGCGCACGGTGCCGTCCTCTCCCGGCGCGCCGCCACCACCCCCGCCGGCGGTGATCCGATCGAGGTCGAATCCGCTCGCGTCGCCGTGGTACACGGCGACCCGGCCGCCGCCACTGCCGGAACTCCCGAAGTTGAACGTCGAGATGCCGTCGCCGCCGTCGGCGCTGATCGTCCCGCTTCCGGTCAGCCGGCCCGTTTCGACGCGGATCTCCCCACCGCTGCCCCCGCCGGAAATGCCGCTTTCGCGGTCCGTGCCATCGGCCCGGATCGCGCCGTCGAGCTGCAGCCTCTCGCAGGAAAGGCGCACGAGCCCCCCTCCGGCCCTCCCGCGCTCACGCCGCGCCTCAGGGCTCGACGACGACGGTACCCGGCTCGCCCGGCTGGAAGCCGGTTCCGCCTGCGGCGGTGATGTCGGCGGGGTCCAACGCGCTGGCCCCGTACACGGCCACGCGCCCGCCACCACCCCCGCCGCCGGCGCCCCCGTGGCCCTTGCCGCCGTCGGCGTGGATCGTTCCGGTACCGGCGAGGGTGCCGGCGTCGATGCGGATCGCGCCGCCGCTCCCGCCGGCCGCACTGAGGCCGACCCCGTCACCGCCGTCTGCTGCAATCTCGCCGTCGAGCTGGATCGCTCCCGCCACGAGGCGGATCAACCCGCCACCGTTGCCGCCCGCGCCGCTCTCACTGGCGCCGCCCGAGCCCGGCTCGTTCGGGTTGCGGGGATCGCCGTAGACCGGGTTCGACACCCCTGCCACGTTGCCCGTGCCGCCAAGTCCTCCGTAGCTGCCGCCGTTGCGCCTCGTGCTGCCGGGAACGTTGCCGAGCGTGCGCCCCTCGTTGGCCGTGTTGTCGCCCGAACGCCCGCCGAGAAAGCCCCGCCCGCTCACGTCGATGCGGCTCGTCTCATCGATGCTGAGCGTGCCGGACACGTCGATCTCCAAGCCGAAGAAGCTCGCCAGCGTCGCCGCCGGATGCTCGAGCCTTGCCTCGTCTACCAGCATGAGGTCCGTGGCGGTGAGGAGACCCCGCCGGTCGGGCCGGTTCTGGTCGCCGTCGACCACCTCGAGCCGTGCGTGGCTGGAGACCTGGAGGCGGTCGAGCACGGGCTCGCCGCCGTAGGTGTCGCCTGGCCCCGCCACCTCCGTCATGTCGCCGTCGGCCGGATCGGTGAACAGCGTGGTGGCGTCGTTGGCGATCACCGTGAATGTCTTGCCCTGCATGCGGTTGGGGTTCAGCTCGAGGCCGATCAGGGTGCCGGGGATGAAGTCGGCCGTCGCATCGGTGAGGGCGTTGGGCGCAAGCTCGGTGCTCGTGCCCCCTAGCAGCGAGTAGAGAGGGGTGGCACTGGCCGGATTGCCACCGGCGCTGTCGACGACGAGATCGCCGAAGGTCCGGTCTGCCGCCTTGACGAATACCGTTCCCGCACCGCCGTCGAGAGCGAACGGGCCCCGTCGCCCGAAGGCCGTAATGCGGCTCAGGTCGAAGCCACCCGCCTCGTCGTAGTACAGGGCGATCCTCCCACCGCCGCCGCCTCCCGCCTCGAAGCCTCCGCCGTTCCCTTCGCCGCCGTTGGCGTGGATCGTTCCCGCACCGGCAATCGTGCCGACGTCGATGCGGATCGCGCCGCCGCTGCCGCCCGCCGCCACGCGACCGACCCCGTTTCCCCCGTCCGCAGCGATCTCGCCGTCGAGCACAAGGGAATCGGCGGTGATGCGCAGCACTCCGCCGCCATTGCCACCCGCGCCGCCCTCACTGGCGCCGCCCGAGCCCGGCAGATTCGGGTCGCGGAAGTCTCCGTACACCGGGTTCGACACGCCGGGGACGTTGCCGGGCCCGCCGAGGCCGCCGTAGCTGCCGCCGTTCCGTCTCGTGCTGCCGGGAACGTTGCCGAGCGTGCGCCCCTCGTCGGCCGTGTTGTCGCCCGAACGCCCGCCGAGAAATCCCCGCCCGCTCACGTCGATGCGGCTCGTCCCATCGATGCGGAGCTGCCCGGTGATGTTCAGAACAAGGGAACTCCTAGTCGTCGCGGTCGCGGCCGGGTGGGTGAGCACGGCGCCGTTGCGGAGCGTCAAGGCGGTGGGAGAAGCGGATTCTGCCGACACCCGCGCTGCGTCGACGACGATCCGATCGCCCGCGATGGCTTCGGGAAGTGGCGTTTCGATTCCAGCGCCGCGCACCACCAGTTCTCCGGCACCGGCCGCCCGCTCCCGCAAATACACGGTGCCCGGACCGGCCGTGGTGCCGACACCCTGGCCCCCGCTGGCTGTAATGCGGGTCAGGTCGAAGCCAGCCCGCCTCGTCGTAGTACAGGGCGATCCTCCCACCGCCGCCGCCTCCCGCCTCGAAGCCTCCGCCGTTCCCTTCGCCGCCGTTGGCGTGGATCGTTCCCGCACCGGCAATCGTGCCGACGTCGATGCGGATCGCGCCGCCGCTGCCGCCCGCCGCCACGCGACCGACCCCGTTTCCCCCGTCCGCAGCGATCTCACCGTCGAGCACAAGGGAATCGGCGGTAATGCGCAGCACTCCGCCGCCATTGCCACCCGCGCCGCCCTCACTGGCGCCGCCCGAGCCCGGCAGATTCGGGTCGCGGAAATCTCCGTACACCGGGTTCGACACGCCGGGGACGTTGCCGGGCCCGCCGAGGCCGCCGTAGCTGCCGCCGTTGCGCCGCGTGCTGCCGGGAACGTTGCCGAGCGTGCGCCCCTCGTCGGCCGTGTTGTCGCCCGAACGCCCGCCGAGAAATCCCCGCCCGCTCACGTCGATGCGGCTCGTGGCATCGATCACCAGCGACTCGACGTCGATCTCGATGCCGTAGGAACGTGCCGCAGCCGCCGGCCTATGGGTCAGGACCGCCCCGTTGCGAAGGGCGAGGGAGCGCACGGCCGGAGGGCCGAGGCGACCCGCCACCTCCACCGTCCGTCCGTCGAGGACGAGGTCGAGGCTGCGCTCCGCAGCCAGGGGATTGGTGCCGAGACCCGTCTCCGCGGCGTCGTCGAGGCCGTCGCCATCCGTGTCGGCATCGAGCGGGTCGGTCCCGCGCGTGCACTCGGCGGCGTTGGCAAGCCCGTCTCCGTCGCTGTCCTCCGCGCCGTCCTCGATTCCGTTGCCGTCGGTGTCCGGGTTGGCCGGGTCCGTGCCCACCGCCAGCTCGCAGCAGTTCGTCAGGCCGTCGCCGTCGAAGTCCTCCGCCCCGTCCGGAGTGCCGTCGCGCGAGGTGTCGGGGTCGGCGGGATCGAGCCCGAGCAGGCTCTCCAGCGAGTTGGGCAGGCAGTCGCCATCGCTGTCCGTGCCGGCCTCGTACACGGCAAAGGACCAGACGGCGGGGCCCACCAGTGCATTGCCCGCCAGGTCGCGCACCGAGGTGTCGACCCGCATCCGGTAGCGGCCCGGTGCCAGCGGGTCGGGAAAATGCAGCAGCGCCGCGAGGATGTCCTCGCGGTAGTCCACCGGCGGGAGCGGGACGGGCACGTCGTCCTCGCTGCCGAGGACCCCGTCCGGACCGGGCTCGGTGAGGGCGAAGGCGCCGGCGAGAGTGGCCGGATCGACCGGCTTGCTGAAGAAGGCGGCGACGAGGCTCACCCCCACTTCGATGGCGCCGTCGGCCGGAGCGACGCGGCTCACGCGCGGGCCGGCCGTCGCCCGGGCCACGGTGACGACGAGGTCTTCGGAGAACGCCGCGTTGCCACCGGTGTCGCTGGCCCGTGCCCGCACCACGAAGGCCGGCCGCTCGGCGGCCGGACCGACAACGAAGCGGTGCTCGAACGGAAAGCTGCCGACCGTGGAGACCCGTTCGCCGTCCACGTAGAACTCGACGTTGCGCACCTGGACGTCGTCCCGCACCTCGGCGCGCACCCGCAAGATCTCCCCCTCGTCGATCAGGCCCAGCTCGGCGTTGCTCGACAGCGACACGGTAGGCGGCACTCCGGCGCTGTCGAAGGCCAGGTAGTTCACCACCTGAAGCCCGGACTCGCTGTCGGCGACGTAGGCCAGGCCGTTGAAGATCGAGAGCGCGCGGGCGCTGCCGGGAGTCGCGAGCGTGGTGAGGAAGCGGGTCGTGTCCCGGGGATCGCGAAGGTCGTACAGCCAGACGTCGTGTGTGCCGTCGGCGCGGGGGTTGACTCCTACGGCCGCAACACCGATCCCCGAGCCCGTATCGACGATCTGCTTGAAGGAGTTCGGCCCCACATCCGCGATCCGCCCGACGAGGTCCATTTCTTCGGGGCGGCGAATCTCTACGACGTCGTAGCCCGGATACCCCGTCGCAAGTGCGTATCGCGTTCCGGCGAACAGCCGGTTGCGTCCCGTGATCCCCTCCGCCCGATAGCCCGAAAGCGCAACCCGACCGCGGAAGGTCAGCAAGTCGGGGGCAACGGAAAACGCGTGCAAGGCCGCCTGGGTGAGGACGAACAGGGTGTCCCCGCTGACGCGAAGATCCTCCACGCGGGCCGAAACCGCCGCTTGCGCGAGCACGGAGCCGCTCCTCCTGTCCACGGCGAAGACCGTTCCCTCCGACGAGCCGGCAAAGGCGACATCGGCGGCGACGGCAACGGCCCGCACCCGCCCCGGAAGTCGGACCTGGTGAACCACGCGGGCTGCCGGCGGGTCGCGGAGGTCCACGATCGCCAGGCCTTCCTCTCCGTCGGCAACGGCCACGTACATGCCGCCACAGGCCACCGCTTCGGCCGTGCCGGGAGTATCGACGCTCGCGATGAGAAGAGGACGCATGCCGTTGAAGATGTTGAAGACCGAGATCCCCGCGCTGCCGTCCGCCACGGCCGTCACGTTGTCCAGGGCGCAGGTGTCCTGCGCCAGACCCGGCGTGTCGGCCGAGGCGACGACCCCGGTGCGGACCGGGCGGCCGTCGCTGGGATTGGTTCCCTGCCGGACCTCGGCGCCGTCGAGCACGCCGTCGCCGTCGGTGTCGGGCTCGTTGGGGTCGGTACCCATCACCAGCTCGCCCTCGTCGTGCAGCCCGTCGCCGTCGGAGTCGCCGGACGTCGACCGGTGCACGGTGAATCGGGGCGCTTGCTGGGTGGTTCCGGCCGCGGTGGTGATGATGCTCACGTCGTCCACGAACAGGGTCGACGCCTGCAGGATCCAGAGGCGGTAGGGGGTCCGGGGAGCCAGGATGAGGTTGTCGAACGCGAGCCCGTTCGAGCCCGCCGTGCCGCGCTGTTCGATCCGGCCCGTGGCGAGGTTCTCGACGGCGTAGTAGTGGAGCCCGGTCTCCAGCGGCTGGGCGGCCGCGCCTCTCGGGGCAGTGTGGGCAGCCGCCGCGACCAGGAGGAGCCCTGCTGCGAGCCGGCGCAACCTGTCCCCGGCCCTCCGGTGTGTGTGGCGCCGCGCGGCGCCGAACGGGTCCGGCCGCGCCTCCCTCCCGGCAAGCCGGGCCGCGGCTCTGCCCTCGGCTACGTGAGCGCCGAGAAGGTCGCACTCGGGCTCGCGCCAGCCATGCACTGCCATCCGCCCGGCCGCGTCTCCAACCAAATAACCCGCGACCACGTCCACGGGCCGGAAGGAAAATCCGCTGCCGGCTCGGCCTGTTCGGTGGTTTACCAACTGCGTCATCCGCGACTCGAACGGATCATCCAGCGCATCGGAGGCGTGCGTCGCCAACGGCCGCCGCCCGCTCGGGAAGTTGCTTCCTTGGTACGGCACTGCGTCATCTGAATCCTCCTCGCGGCCGCAGGGGTCGACCCGGGGGAGAGGCCGGCAATTCGCGGAACTCAAGTGGTGGGGGCGCCTGCCCCACGACACCAGGGGCCCACCCACCATCCTCCTGCGCGTATGGCGGCAAGCTCTGGACCAGGGTCAACGCTGTGGGGATGAGGTGGCGCAGCGCCGCGTGCGGGAAGCGCCCGCGCTCGCAGTGCGGGGGTGGGAAAGCCGGGAAGCTCGGCTCCGCGAACTGCCCAAGGTCGGGCTTCCGGGGAGGAGGCGGGGCAGGTGGTGGTGCCTTCGATGCTTCTGGCTTCTGGTTGCGGCTGGTGCTCTCTATGGCCCTGGCTGCAGCTTCTATTTCCGCGGTCGCGGCCCCCAGTTGCTCCTCGAGGACAGAAGAGAGCTCCTGCGCCGTCCTCCTCAAGAAGTCCTGCTGCATCTCGTTGCGGCTGGCGCTCTCTATGGCCCTGGCTGCGGCTTCCATCTTCGCGGTCGCGGCCCCCAGTTGCTCCTCGAGGACAGAAGAGAGCTCCTGCGCCGTCCTCCTCAAGGGGCGGCCCGGGTCGCCCTGCAGCCCGAGGGGGTCGGTGTGGTTGGCGGGATCGTTGCCGGCGTAGGCGTAGCCGTTGCCGAGGTTCTTCGGGTCGCCCCACATGCCGATGGAGTCGCGGGTGGTGAAGCGGCCGGCACGCGGGTCGAGGTAGCGGGTGCGGTAGTAGTACCATCCCGACTCGGGATCGAACCGCCGCCCCGTGAACCCGTAGGGGTTGCCGGCGGCCGAGCGCTCGAGCGGCGCGCCGGAGGGGTCGAGTATCGCCGGCGCCCCGTAGTCGGCGTAGCGGTAGCGCTCGGCCAGCGCCCCCGAGCCGTCGCTGAGGGCGGTGATGCTGCCGAGGTCGTCCTGGTGGTAGTAGAAGTCGGTTCCCCGGCGCATCTGCAGCACGTCGTCGAGACCGAGCCCGTACACGTATGTGGCGCGGGTGGCGTTCTCCTCGTCCTGCTCCTCGCACACCTGCCAGCCGTCGTAGAAGTAGCGCACGGTCTCGGAGGAGCCGTCCTCCTCCACCGCGCGCTCGATGCGCCGCCCGAGCGCATCGTAGCGGTAGTGCGCCCGCACTCCGGCGCCGCCCTCGTAGGAGACCATGCGGTCCAGATAGTCGTAGGCCACCGTCCTCTGCTCCGGCGCGATTTCGACCAGGTTGCCGTTGCGGTCGTAGCGGCGCAGGTCGAACGGCGTGGCGGAGTACTGGTTGACCTGGAAATCGCCCGGCTCGGGCAGGGTGGTATCCCGCCCGTAGGCGCCGGCATCGGGGCCGCCGCTCACCTCGAGGCGGTTTTGCGCCCCGTCGAAGCGGTAGGCGGTGGTCGGCGGCAGGCCCGCCGCGCCGCTGCGCAGCACCTCCACCAGGCGGTAGATCGAGTCGTAGCGGAAGCTCTCGGTGATGTCGGCGAGCAGGTCGCGCCGCTCGGTCTTGCGGTACATCGGGTCCCACGCGTAGCGGCGGTCGTCGAGCGGGGTGCCGCCGGGTCCGAAGTGCGCCGTGCGCACGATGCGGCGCACGCCGTCGTAGGCGAACTCGCTGCGCGCCCCGTTGCCGTAGGTGCGCCGCTCGAGCCGCCACCGCCCGATGTAGTCGTGGCGGGCCACGAGGCCGGTGGCGGTGTCGGTCACGGTCTTCTTGCGCTCGAGCTCGTCGTAGGTGCAGGAGAGCCGGCGGCCCCCCGGGAACGTCATCTCCAGGACGTTGCCCACCCCGTCGTGGAGCCAGCGGCTCTCCTGCCCGTCGAGCACTTCGCGCACCACCTGTGAGAGCGAGTCGTAGCCGCGCTCCACACGCGAGTCGTCGTCCTCGGCCGCCACGAGCCGCGACAGCCCGTCGTAGGCGAAGCTTTCGAAGGTCGTGTCGCTCGACACCCCGGGGCCCGGCGTCACCTCGTTGCGGGTGAGGCGGTCGAGCAGGTCGTAGGTGGAGACCACGGTGGTGCCGTTCGCGTCGGTCATCGACACCACGTTGTCGTGGACGTCGTAGGTGTAGGCGTGGGCGGTGCCGTCGGCGAGCACGACGGCCGTGCGGCGGTCGAGCGGGTCGTACGTGTAGCGCGTGGTGTGGCCGTTGTCGTCGCTGCGCCCCACCAGCCGCGAGCTGTCGTCCCAGAGGTAGCGGGTGCGGATGGTGCCGGTGACGTCCCCCGAGCCTTCCCCGCCGGCGCGCAGCTCGTAGATGCGTTCGGTCATCCGGTTCAGCCCGTCGTAGACCGTGCGCGTGACGTTGCCCTTCGCGTCGAGGTGGCGCACCAGGTTCTGGCGCGAGTCCCACCCGTAGCGGTGCGTGTTGCCGACGTTGTCGACGTGCTCGATCAGCCGGTCGAGATTGTCGTAGGCGTAGCGCGTGACGAAGGTCTCGTCGGGGCTGCCGAGGTCCGAGCGCTCCACCTCGGTGCGGCGTACCAGATTGGAGTTGGCGTCGTACTCGTACTCGACCGTGTTGCCCTTGGGGTCGGTGGCGCGTCGCAGGCGGTTGGCCGTGTCGTACTCGTGGCGCACCGCATGGCCGTTGTCGTTCTCCACCCGCAGGAGCTGCGAGTTGTCGCTGTACTCCATGCGCACCACCGAGGCGCCGTCGCCGATGGGCTGCTGCGACTCGGTGTCGAAGAAGGCGCGGCGCGACTCGACCAGCCGGTCCATCGGGTCGTACAGGTAGGAGGCCTCGCCCAGGCGGACCGCCTCGCCCTCCCCCGGCTCGTCGACCAGCTCGCCGTCGGTGCGGGTGGAGACGACGTTGTCGTTGGCGTCGTAGTGGTACTGCATCGTGTTGCCCATCGGGTCGACGTGCGCGAACGGGCGGTCGAAGCCGTCGAAGACCGTCTTCCAGACACGCGGCTCCTCCTCGATGCCGCGGCGCACGGTGATCCGGTTGCCGTTCCGGTCGTAGTCGATCTGGGTGGTCGACTGCGCCGGATCGCCGGGGGCGCGGATGGTGCGGAAGAGCAGGTCGCGCTCGTCGTAGAGCATCTCGAGCACGTTGGCGGGTTGATTTCCGTTCGTGGCCTCCCCGGAGCGGAAGCGGATCGGGTTGCGGTTTCCGTCGTACTCGATCTCGGTGACGATCGCGTGCCCCGGGTCGACCTCGACCGTGGTGCGCACGGGCAGGTCGAGGATCTCGCGCTCGATGGTGGTGGTGAAGCGCGGGTTGTCCTGCTGCAGCCTCCCCTCGCCGTCGATGTTCTCGACCTCCACCCGCACGATGTTGTCGTTGGCGTCGTAGAAGAAGTCGCGCTGGTAGCGGACCCCGGAGCCCTCGCCGACCTCGCGCGAGATCTCGCGCACCACCTGGTCGCGCTGGTTGACGACGTAGCGGGTGTCGTGGCCCCGCGGGTCGGTGATGCGCACGATGTTGCCCACCCGGTCGTACTCGAAAGTGGTGGTGAGATCGAAGCCGCCGGCGTCCGCCACCATGCTGCGCAGGTAGCCGCGCTGGGGCCCGTCCTCGTAGTAGGTGAACTCGTCGCGGCGGCGGTGGTTGCTGCCGTTGTCGGGCCACACGTGCGCGGTGAGCTGCCCGTAGCGGTTGTACTCGAAGTCTTCCACGATCGAGGGGATGCGGTGCACGGCACGGGTGCGGTTGCCGCGCTCGTCGTACTCGTAGAGCGTCACGTTGCCGCGGCCGTCGGTGTGGCGGGTGACGAACTGGGCACCCCCGAAGCGCGGGTCGTACTCGAAGTGCTCCTCGATCGCCTCCTGGTCGCCGGCGGGCTGGTGGCTGCCGGGCAGGCGGCGCACCGCGCGCAGGTTGGCGCGGAAGCGGGCCGGCGCGGCCGGGTTGAGGTCCGATTCGTAGACGTACTCGATTGCGTTGCCGTTCGGCCGCACCTCGCGCGCCAGCAGCGAATCGTCGTTCCACTCGTAGCGCGTCTCGAAGAAGTCCGGGTCGCTCTCGCGCAGCTTCCCGCTCGGGCGGTTGACCGCCTCGGTGGTCGGCGCGCGCGGGTTGGCCCGCCCGGTGTACTCGCGGCGGATCACCAGGCGCCGGGCGGCGTCGAAGAAGTACTCGCGCACGTTGCCCACCCGGTCGTTGACGATCGCCTTGATCACCGCATGCCCGTTGCTTTCCGACGGCTCCTGGCGGACGTAGGCGATGTCGATGACGTCGTCGGGGTTGCCCCAGATCTGGCGCACCACGCGTCCGAGGAGCCCCTCGCCGATCTCCTCGTAGACGTTGCGCAGGTAGGTCTGGCCCTTGGGGTCGGTGATCGTGAGCAGCTTGGGCGGCCCGCCGCGGCGGGTGCCTTCGGGCGGTACCGCGTAGGTGTAGGTCCACGTCTTGCCGTCGGGGAAGTCGTTGCCGTTGGGGGTCCCGGTGACGGCAAAGGTGGTCACGGATTTCAGATCGCCCGGCAGACCGCCTGGCTCGCCCTGGCGGTAGTATTCGTAGCGCACCTGGCGGCCGGTGAAATCGGTGACGCTCGCGATGAGACCGTCGGCGTTGTAGGCGACATCGATGGGCCGGTCGAGGGTGTCGAGGATGCGGCTGAGGCGCCCCCGGTCGTCGTACTCGAACCGCATCTGGTTGCCGTTGCGGTCGACGCTGCGGCGGATCTTGCCCGCCTGCCGGCTATCGTCGAAGGGGTGGAACTCCCAGAAGCCGCCGTCGTCGAAGGTGACGATGAGGCGGGCGGTGCTCTCCTGCGCGCCGCGGCCCGCGCTTGCGCCGGCCGGAATGAACAGAGTGCCCGGGAGCCCGCAGAGCTGATTGCACTCTGGGCCCACGATGCCCCCGGGGCCGCTGCACTCGCAGGTGATCTCGCGGAAGAACTCCGAACGTCTCCACTTCCCGATCCGCAGCCGATAGCGGTCACGGCGGGAGTTGCCGTCGTGGAGAACGAGGTCGCCGTTGCCCCGCTCGAGGTAGATGTTGTACGAGAAGTCCCAGCCGTTCCCCTGCGCCGTGTTGGGCCCGAGCAGCGAGCGGTACTTGCGCGCCCACACGAAGTCGAAGCCGCGGCCCCGGATGCGGATGTCCTCCACCGCCTCGTAGAACTCGCCCGAGAACAGGTAGATCGGGTCGGAGTCGCCGCCGTGGTCCTTGGAGCCGCCCTTGCGGTCGGCAAACAGCGCCGCTCCGAAAAGGCGCCGCAGCACCCGCCTGATCCATCTCTCGCACTCGTCGTCGCACGGCCGCCCCGGAGGGGTGTGCTCGGTGCCCTTCTCGAACGGATCGCTCGCGCCGCTGGTGATCGGCCCGTCGCGGAGGCTCACGGCCGGGCGGCTCCCGTGCCAGCCGGGGGCGGAGATGCCGACGCCGGGGTCGGTGCACACCAGGCGCCCGTCGTCGGTCACGGTCATCGACCCCTGCAGCTCCCAGCGCCCGCTGTCGTGGTTGAAGCTCCAGAGCGCGCTCTTTGCCCCGGGCGCGAGCGGCTCGCCGGTCTCGGGCAGCGGCAGATTGGGAAAGCAGACCGGCGCGGGCGTGTCGAAGTTCGTGCCCGTGTCGGACTGTACCGTGATCACGATGGGAAACTCGAGGCCGAGCGGCGGCGGGCCGGGCATCCGGTCGGGCGGCACGGGGGCGATCCCCACCATGCCTCCCGGAAGCCCGCTCTCCGAGTAAAGCGAGCCGGCCGGCACCGTCACCTGCACCCCCTCGAGTTCGGGATGCTGGGCGAGCACCGAGGGGGGAAACGTGATCGTGGTGTCCTCGGTCTCGCTGACCGGCTGCAGCGTGCCCGGCGCTACGAGCGGCAGGTAGACCTCGCCGATGTTCGTCTCCTCGCCGGCCACCGACTCCCACGCCTTGCCGACCAGGGGGTAGTAGGCTCCTTCCGGAACGCCTGCCGTGGCCGTGCGCCCGTCGATGTGGACGAAGAAGCGCCCGGCCGGAGCGGGCTCGAGGCGGAAGTTGCCCATATCGTCGGTGACGGCCCGCATCTCCTGTTCCCTGCCGTCGACCGTGATCGTGACCCCGGCCAGGGGGCGGTTCACCGAGGTGCCATCGGGAGCGGTGGCCAGCTCGGAGGCGAACACCCGCCCGCAGACCGCCGTGCCAGGAACGGTGCTGACACCGAGGGTGTCGAAGTCGACGAAGCGAAGGCCGCCGGGCGCGCCGTCGCCGTCGGCGTCCACGGGGCGCCCGGCTCGGTCGCGCAGCCGGTTGCCGTCCACGATCACCCGCACCCGTGCCCCGGGCGGCAGAAACGGCCAGGCGTAAAAGAGCGTGACAGTGGTGCCGTCGCGGGAGAGGTGGATGGTGTCGCCGAGGTGCTCGCCGCCGAAGGAGGCGAAGATCGCCTGCAGCGTGACGGTGGCAGGGTCGAGCGGGCCGCTGAAGCGCAGCACGGTCTCGCGCGTGATGGCGACATCCGACTCGCCGTGCGCGGGGGAGGAAGCTGCCAGGGTCACAAGCCCGGCCGGGGTAGGCGAGGCCGGGGGAGAACTCGTGGGCGTGGCGGGTGGGGGGCTCGCGGGTACGGCCGTCGTGGCTGTCGGCTCTACGGGAGTGGGTAAGGTCGGTGTCGGGCTCGTGGGTGCGGCCGTGGTGGGTGTCGGGTCTGCGGGGCAGCCGTCGAGGGCGGCCCTCACTGCCGCGACCAGCTCGGCGGCGGTGATCCGGCGGTCGCCGTCGCGGTCGAGATCCGGGCAGGCATCCGTGCTCCTCGTGCCGAACACCATTGGCACCCCGGTCATCAGGTCCGCAATCGTCACCACCCCGTCGCCGTCGCAGTCACCCTGGCAAGTCGCCCCCACCACAGGCGGAGCCAGCAGGAGACCTGCCAGTCCCCCGATCAGCGACGCTCGTGACAAGGTGGAGAGGACCCGCACCGTTTCGGCGACCCCCACGTCGGACGACGCAGCGTCGCCGGCATTTTCCATTGCCGTCAATACGTCATTTGGCGTATACGAGGGCTGCCGGGGGGTCGCCGGTCGTGATGCTTCGCAGGGCCGACGTTCGTCGGCTTCTGGCCGTGGCCAGTGTCGTGGCAGAAGCCCGAGAGCCGGGCGAATTCGCGCGCCGCGCGGTGACCTGCCTCCGGCGCCTCGTTGCCTGCGACAGCATCAGCTACAACGAGGTCGATCCCGAGCGCGGACGGCTGGTGAGCCTCCTCGTCCCCGAATCCCTCCACTCGCCCGAGGTCGATGCGACCTTCAGCCGCTATCTCGACCAGCATCCACTCATCCAGCACCACCGGAAGGTGGGAGACGCGCGTCCGGTACGCTTCTCGGACGTCATCGCGCTACGCGATCTCCATCGACTCGACGTGTACCAGCAAGGGTTTCGTCCGCTGGGCACGGAGCACCAGATCGCCTTCGCCCTTCCGGCGCCGCCACCGCTCATCGTCGGGATTGCCCTCAACCGTAGTGGGGCGGACTTCAGCGACCGCGACCGGGACGTGCTGGACCTGATCCGCGGGCCGCTCGGGGCTGCGTACCAGCGGGTGCGGGAGCGGGATTCCGTGGCAAGGGCGCTCGAGGCCGTCGAGGCCGGCGAGCGTGCGGGTGTGCACGTCGTCCTGCTCGACGCCCGCGGCCGCATTGCCTGGATCCCGCCCGCATTGCCGGAGTGGATCCGCAGTGCACTCGGCTTCGACGCCTCCCGGCCGGTGCCGGCAGAGCCCCTCCGTTCCTGGCTCGAGCGCGCGCGAGATCGCCCGCAAGCCGGTGGCGGGGAGCTTCGGGTGGGGTCGGGAAATGCGGTGCTGCGGGTTCGGTACGTACCGCGGCCGGCGCCCGGAGCTCACGACGCGCTCGTGATCGACGAGGGGAAACCCGGTCTGTCGGTGGAAGCGTTGCAAACCCTTCCGCTGACGCCGCGCGAGGCCGAGGTGCTCCTATGGGTAGCGCGCGGCAAGACGAACGAGGAGATCGGCGCGATTCTCGACATCAACCCACGCACGGTACAGAAGCACCTCGAGCGGATCTTCGAAAAGAGCGGCACGTTCAGCCGGACCGGTGCCGTCGCCTGGGCACTGGACAGGCTGGGCTACGGCGTTTTCGGCAGCGGCTGAAGGCACGGCGGGGCGGGCGGCCGACCAAAAGGGGCACGACCCGCGCCTCCGGCCCATCACCACCCGAGAGCGCTCTCCCGCTCTCTCGCTTCGCCGAGGGACCGCTCTCTCCGGACCCACGCCGGAGAGCCGAAAAGTCCCGGCGCGTGCACGGCCCGGACACCCGGTCCCAAGGGTTCGATCTCGTTCCCGCGCGTCACGACGATGTGGAGCCTTTTCGGCTTGCTCCAGCGGGCTCCGCTTCGCGCAGCACGGGTCGCTCCTTCGTTCCGCCACCGCCTTGCGAGCCCCGAAAGCTGACCTTCGTCATCTTGCCTTCCCGCACGCGATCGTGAGAAAGGCGGAACGCACGCATGCGTTTTGCCTTTATCCTCTCGTTTCTCGTCTTTTTCTCCACGACGGAGGCCGCTCAGGATCCGCTCGTCGGGGCACGGGTTTTCGGGTCGAAGGGATGCGCCCGCTGCCACGCGATCGGAGGGGTAGGCGGGACACTCGGCCCGGACCTCGGAAGGACCACCGAAGCGCGGTCCTTCTACCAGCTAGCCAGCTCCCTCTGGAACCACTTCCCGCACATGCTCGAGGCGATGGAAAAAC
The DNA here is from genome assembly GCA_026004195.1 of Candidatus Binatia bacterium. Classification (NCBI taxonomy): domain Bacteria; phylum Candidatus Binatota; class Binatia (SeqCode); species Binatia bacterium. The sequence goes on along the minus strand of BPIQ01000001.1, from coordinate 69,779 downwards.
TCGGCCTCGAACCTTCCCCGATGGACCCGAAGGAAGCCGGCGACCTCGTCGCCTTCCTCTTCCTCGCCGACTACTTCGACCCGCCCGGAGACGCCGTCGCGGGAAGCCGTCTCTTCCGCGACAAACGCTGCGTCACGTGCCACCAGCTCCAGGGGACGGGAGGCGTGGTCGGTCCGAGCCTCGACGTGGCGGCGCGAGAGGGTCCCATCTACCTGGCTGCGGCGCTCTGGAACCACGGACCCACGATGGCCGAGGCGATGGCGAAAAGGGGAATCGAACGCCCGGTTTTCACGGGGACCGAACTGCGGGATCTCGTCGCCTACCTGCGGAGCGCTTCGCCGCCCGGGCCGCCAGGGGAGGAGCTCCTCCACGTGCTGCCGGGAAACGCCGAGAAGGGGCGAATTCTTTTCGACCGCAAGGGGTGCGCGGGGTGCCACGCGGTCGGCGCAGAAGCTAAGCCCTCCGCTCCCCCCCTCGCCGGCAAGCGCTATCCGAGTCTCCTCGAGTTCGCTGCCGCCATGTGGAACAAGCAGCCCGCGATGCTCCGTGCCGCCCGGGAACGTGGGGGCGGCCTTCCCAGTTTCGACGCCGGCGAGATGGCGGACCTGGTGGCGTATCTCGCTACCCTCGGGTTTTTCGCCGAGCGCGGCGATGCATCCCGGGGCGAGAAGCTCGTGGGAACGAGGGGCTGCCTCGCCTGCCACTCGATCGGTCCTCTCGGCGGCCGCAGCGCGCCCGATTTCCGGAGCGCGAAGGGCTTCGAAGACCCGGCGGGCGTGGTCGCGGCACTCTGGAACCACGGGAGCTCGATGGCGCGAAAGCTCCGCGAGAAAAACATCCCCTGGCCGCGTCTCGAGCCGCAAGACGTCGCCGACCTCGTCGCCTTCCTTCGAGAGCTCGGAGAAGAGAAGCCGTGACCCGAAGGCTGCCCATCGTTTTCTCCGTGTCCCTGTGTTTTCTTCTCGTTCCCCGGGCTCGGGCGCTCGCGGACCCTCGAGAAGAAAGCTGCTTCGTGTGTCACGCGGCCTTCGGGGAGAGCGACCTGGGCCTTCCCGCGCAGCGCTACCCCGAGGACATCCACTTCGCGCGCGGCTTCGGGTGCGTCGCTTGCCACGGCGGCGACGGAACGGATCCCGAACTCACGGCCATGGATCCCGAGAAGGGCTACGCCGGAAAACCCGCCGGCGAGGAAATCGTACGGGTGTGCGGCCGCTGCCACTCCGACGCGCGTTTCATGCACCGGTACAACCCGAGCCTACGCGTCGATCAGGTGACCGAGTACTACACGTCCGTGCATGGCCGGAAACTCCGCGAAGGCGACCTGCGCGTCGCCACGTGCACGAGCTGCCACGGCGTCCACGAAATCCGCCCGCCTTCCGACCCGCGCTCGACGGTTCATCCGCTGCGGGTCGCGGACACGTGCGGGAGTTGCCACGCGGACCCCGAACTCATGGGTTCCTACGGGCTCCCTGCCGATCCCGTCGAGCGTTACAAGCGCAGCGTCCACTGGATGCGGCTCGAGGGCGGGGACCTCTCCTCTCCCACCTGCAACGACTGTCACGGAAACCACGGAGCCGCCCCGCCGGGCGTCTCGTGGGTCGGGAACGTCTGCGGCCAGTGCCACGCGCAGAACGCTGAGCTCTTCGCCCGGAGTTTCCACGCCGAGATTTTCACCCGCATGGGAATTCCCGGGTGCGCGAGCTGTCACGGAAACCACGACATCGTAAAGACGAGCGACCGCATGCTCGGCCTCGACGACCCAGCCGTCTGCGCGGCATGCCATTCCGCGGAGGACGCGGGAGGGAAGGCGGCCCTGGCGATGCGCGAAGCCATCGACACGCTCGCCCGCCGGTACGACGAGGCACGGGTGCTTCTCGAGCGAGCGACGAGAGCCGGGATGCCCACGGGCCCCGTGAAATTCCGGCTCACCGAGGCGCACACCGCTCTCGTCAAAGCCCGGGCTGCCGTCCACGCCTTCGACGTGTCGAAGGTGCGCGCCGAGGTCGATCCCGGGCTCGAGATCGCGGACGAAGTGCGAACCCAAGCGCAAGAACTTCTAGCGGAACTTCAATTTCGAAGAAAAGGCCTCGCCGTCTCTCTCGTCGTGATCCTGGCCGTGCTCGTGGGGCTCGTCCTGAAGATCCGCGAGATCGAACGGCGCCGATAAGGACGGGGGGATTCGCATGGAACAGGACCCGAGCGTTCTTGCGATCGACCGGAGACGGTTCCTCGACTGGTTTCTCGGAACCAGCGTGGGGGCGCTTCTCGTCGCGATCTTCTATCCCGTCGCGCGCTACCTGGTCCCGCCGAAGGTCGAAGAGTCCACGGCTCTTTCCGTCACGCTCGACATCGACCCGGCCGAAATTGCCCCGAACTCGGGCCGCATCTTCCGCTTCGGTGGACGGCCGGGGATTCTCGTGCGAACGCCGAGCGGTGAACTTCGAGCCTTCTCCGCCGTGTGCACGCACCTTGCTTGCATCGTGCAGTACCGCCCCGACCTCTCGCACATCTGGTGCGCCTGCCACAACGGGCACTTCGACCTCACCGGGAAGAACATCGCGGGCCCGCCGCCCCGACCCCTCGAAGCCTTCGCCGTGAACGTGCGAGGCAAACAGATCGTCGTGAGCAAGGCGACCTGACACGGAGGCGCCCGACCGTGGAAAAGAAGAAAAGCCGCCTCTGGCTCTGGCTCGACGAGAGGCTCGGGCTTGCCGACATCGAGGAGATCGCAAGGAAAAAGGAAGTCCCGGTCCACCGTCACACCTTCTGGTACTACTTCGGCGGGATGACGCTCTTTCTTTTCGCCGTGCAGGTCGTAACCGGCATCCTGCTCCTCCTCTACTACCGGCCGAGTGCGAGCGAGGCGTTCGAGTCGGTCGAATTCCTCATGACCGAGGTGGAGTTCGGCTGGCTCGTCCGCTCCGTCCACGCGTGGTCGGCCAACCTCATGATCCTCGTCCTCTTCGTCCACTTCTTCAGCGTGCTCTTCCTGAAATCCTACCGCCGGCCGAGGGAGATCACGTGGATGTCGGGTGTCGCGCTTCTCGCGCTCGCTCTCGCCTTCGGATTCACGGGCTACCTTCTCCCGTGGAACGAGCTTGCATTTTTCGCGACGCGGGTCGGGACGGAGATTCCGGGGGTGCTCCCCGTCGTGGGGCCTTTTTTGCGGACGCTCCTTCGCGGAGGAGAGGACGTCACCGGCGCCACGCTCACGCGCTTTTACGGCGTCCACGTGGCCATCCTGCCCGCGCTCACGACGGCGTTTCTCGGGCTCCACCTCTACCTGGTCCAGCGCCACGGGATGAGCGTGCCCGAGAGCGTGGCCCGGGAAGGGCGTCCTTTGCGGACGATCCCGTTCTTTCCGAATTTCCTCCTCCGCGACCTCGTCGGATGGCTTTCCGCGCTTGCCGTCCTCGCGGCGCTCGCGGCCTACTACCCCGTCGAGCTCGGCGAGAAGGCCGATCCCTTCGCCCCTGCGCCGGCCGGCATCCGCCCCGAGTGGTACTTCATGTTTCTTTTCCAGACGCTCAAGATGATCCCGAGCTACGTCGCGGGGATCGAAGGGGAAGTGCTCGGTGTCGTGGCGTTCGGTTTGGGCGGGCTTTTTCTCTTCGTGGTTCCGCTGCTCGACACCGAGCGTTCGGGGCGGCTGCGCTCGCTCGCTTTCCGGGCCTTCGGCGTCGCGCTGCTCGCCTACATGATCGCGCTCACGGCGATCGGTTACGTGGCGAGCCCGACGAAGTGACTTCCAGCTCGGAATCTCACCGGGGCGGCTCTCCCTGCGGGGCCCGATCTCCGGTCCCTCTCCGCAGCCGGCTCTGGCTCGCGCCCGCACGCCTGCACGATGCCACCGGGCCGCTCGCATGCTTGCTACGTCATCGCGAGTTGCGCGCTTCGAGGCCTACGGTGTGCGTGTCGAGACCGCCAGGACGCCCGGCCCGACTCCACCGCCACCGAGCGCCGGACGGTAACCGCACGTCGTCGGGCGGCGAGCGGCGGGCTCTACGCTCGGCATCTCCCTGCCGAGAGGGGCACACCGGGCCCGGGGTGCCGGAGCGCGGGTCGAGCCACCACCGCCTTCTATCCGGCGGAGCTGCTTTGTGGGGGGAGTGCGGAGTCCTTACCTGCGTTTCTTCGGTCCGGTGCTCACCGCAGTCTGCCGTCGCGCTCCCCCGCCTTGTTGCCGCCGCGTTTTTGTTGCATGAAAAGCCGCGTGCGATTCGAGGAGAGCCCTCCGCCGCCTGTCCGCCTCGAAGACGAAACGAAGACGGTACCCCGAGCCGGAGCACCATGAGCGCGTCGCCGCGTCGAGCCGTCGTCTTTCCGGGCCAGGGCGCCCAGAAGCCGGGCATGGCCAGGGACTTCTACGACGCCTTCGCCACGGTCCGCGAAGCGTTCGCCGAAGCTTCGGACGGGGCCGGCGTCGATCTGGCCGAGATCGTCTTCGGCGAGGATCCGTCACGACTCGACCTGACCGAGTACACGCAACCCTGTCTGCTGGCCACCGAAATCGGGATGCTTCGCGCGCTGCAGAGCGAGTTCGGTCTCGAAGCCGAGCTCTTCGCGGGGCACAGCCTGGGCGAGTACACGGCGCTCGTCGCCGCAGGCGCCCTCTCGCTCGGGGATGCGGCCCACCTGGTCCGGCGGCGTGGAGCCCTCATGCAGCAAGCGGTGCCGCCCGGCGAAGGAGCCATGGCAGCGGCGATCGGAGGCGACCTCGACCCGGAGGAGGTCCGCAAGACGCTCGACGGGCTCGAGGTGGACATCGCGAACCACAACTCTCCCTCGCAACTCGTGCTGAGCGGCCTCCGGGGCGCCGTCGATGCGGCTTGCGCGAGGCTGGCGGCGCCCGGCCGCCGCTTCGTCCGGCTCAACGTGAGCGCGCCCTTCCATTCGCGCTTCATGCGGCCCGTCGAGCCCAGGTTCGCGGAGGAACTCTCGAGGGTCGCCATCGACGTGACGTTCACGCCGCAGGTCGCCTCCAACTTCACCGGCGTCTTCCATACCGCCGACGCCGAGGAGGTGCGGCAAAACCTGGTGCGGCAGATCACCGGAACGGTCCGGTGGGTGGACAACATGGAGGCACTCGCTGCGGAGGCGGACCGAATCGTCGAGGTGGGACCCGCCCGTCCCCTCTCGGCGTTTTTCCGGGAGATCGGCGTCGCGGTGACCGCGATCGTGAGCCTCAAGACCGCCGAGAAGGCCTTCCGGGAACCCGCCGAGCGAAGCTGAAGGGCGGGGCGATGGACTTCTCTGGCCCGACGATCGCACGCGGGACGAAGTTCGGGGAAGGCAAGTGGAAGCCGGGGATCGCAAGTTCGCGCTCGTGACCGGAGGGGCCGGAGGGATCGGCGCCGCGTGTTGCCGGGCACTGGCTGCCGAGGGCTTCGGAGTTTTCGTCCACTACCGATCGAGCGAAGACGAAGCGAGAAAGCTCGCGGACGAGATCGGCGGCCTGCTCCTGCAGGCGGATCTTGCCGTCGAAGCCGACGTCGAGCGGATGGTGCGCGAGATCAAGGAAAGGGCCGGGAGACTCGACGTGCTGGTGAACAACGCCGCCTCGAACGTCAACGCTCCCTTTCTTTCCATGTCGCTCGAAGACATCGATCGCGTGCGGGCCGTCACGCGCGGCACGATCTATCTCACCCGTCTCGTTCTCCGCCGCTTCATGTTCCGGCAGCGAGCCGGGCGCATCGTCAACATCTCGAGCGTCGTGGGGCACCTGGGCAACGCCGGGCAGGTCCCCTACACCATGGAAAAGGCGGGACTCGACGCCATGACGAAGTCGCTCGCGGTCGAACTCCAGGACCGCGGGATCCTCGTGAATTCCGTCGCACCGGGCTTCATCGACACGAGGATGACCCGCGAGCTTCCCGAGGAGATCCGGGCGGCCATTCTCGCGCAGATCCCGCTCCGCCGCATGGGGACACCCGAGGAAGTGGCCGAAGTCGTGGCTTTTCTCGCCACGAAGGCCAGCTACGTCACCGGGACGGTCATCCACGTGAACGGCGGCCTCTACCGGGGGTGAGGGGGTAGGCTCTGACGGCGGGCGCGTTCGTCCTCGTCGGAGGGTCGCGTGTGGCCCTGCAGCGAGTTCGGCGAGCGTAACGGCAGAGATTGCAGACTCCTCGGGAAGAAGATCGGGGTCCACGAGGTCGTGGTCGATGACGACGGATGTGTCGAGCAGGCCGCGCCGCGCTTCAGGCATCCACGGAGTTATCCACCAGGCGGTCCACGTCCGCGCGGAAGCGCGCAGCGTCGATCCGGGGTGCCCGAGACCGAGCGCGGGCAAGCACGGACCTCGGGACGAAGCGGCGTGGAGAGAGCGGTCGCAACTCGGCCACCGGCACCCCGTTCCGTGTCACGACCACCGTCTCCCCCGCTTGGACTGCTCGGAGAATTGCCCCGGAGTTGTTTCGCAACTCCCGCTGAGTGACGAACCTGGGCATTGCGTACGAAGTTGGCAGCATTTGTAGCAGATCGGAGCAAGGGTGCTACAGGCTAGCCGGAAAAGCCTCGAAGTACGACCCACCGCCTACCCCCGGTAAGGGAAAACACCGTACGAGCGGCTCTGCTCGTCGAACACCAGATTCACCCCGACGCCGTAAGCGGCCCTCAGGTTCTCGCGCGTGAGGACCTCGTCCGGGCTTCCCGCGGCCACGAGGTGCCCGCCGGAGAGAAGGGCCATCTTCGTCGAGCAAGCGCTCGCGAGCTGGAGGTCGTGAAGGGCCACGACGATCGTGCGGCCGTCCGCGGCGAGGCGGCGGAGCACTTCGTAGAGCTCGAGCTGGTGGCGGACGTCGAGGAACGTCGTGGGCTCGTCGAGGAGGAGAACCGGTGTCTCCTGGGCCAGAGCGCGGGCGAGAAAAACGCGCTGCCGCTCGCCCCCGCTGAGCTCGTGGACGGGACGGTCGGCGAGGGAAAGGAGCCCGACGAGCCGCAGGGCTTCCTCCGCCGCACGGAGGTCGCGCCGGTTCTCGAAAAATCGACGGCCGAGATGTGGCGCGCGCGCCATGAGGACGACCTCGGCCACGGTGAAAGGAAACTCGACTCCCGGGGCCTGCTCGACGAAAGCCACCTCGCGTGCGAGCTCGCGACGCCCGTAGTGGCCGAGCGGCCTGCCGAAAAGACGCACCTCGCCCCGCTGCGGCGCGAGAAGGCCGGAGAAGATGCGCAGCAGTGTCGACTTTCCGGCTCCGTTCGGACCCACGAGGGCCACGATCTCCCCGGCCTCGACGGCGAGCGCCACGCCCGAGAGCACCTCGTCTCGGCGGTAAGAGAAATGGACGCCGCGAGCCTCGAGAACCGCCATCGCCTCACGTCCTCGTGCTTTCGCGCCTGAGGAGATAGACGAAAAACGGGCCCCCGAGGAGCGCGGTCACGACACCCACGGGAAGCTCGGTGGCCCCGAGAAGAACCCGCGCGCCCGTATCGGCCCAGAGAAGCGTGACGCCCCCCGCGAGAAACGAAGCGGGAATCAGCAGCCGATTGTCCGCCCCCGTGAGAATCCGCACGATGTGAGGCACGACGAGACCCACGAAGCCGATCATCCCGCTCACCGAAACGACGGCGCCCACGAGAAAAGCCGACGCCACGAAAGCCGAGCGCCGCACGCGGTGCACGTCGACACCGAGGTGGAAAGCTTCGTCGTCGCCGAGGCTCAGGCAGTTGAGTGCCGGGGCTTCGCGGAGGAGCACCGTGAAACCGAGGGCCACGTACACCGCGACCGCCGCCACGATTCCGTAGCTCTGGACCGCGAGACTTCCCATGAGCCAGAAAAGGAGACTCTGCGCCTGGTAGACGTCGGCGATGGCGTTGAGAAAAAGGAGGAGCGCCCCCGCGAGGGCGTTGCACACGACACCGGCGAGAAGAAGCGTGTAGGGGTGGAGACGGCCGCGGACGATCCCGAGCCGGTAGACGAGAAGCGTGGCCGCGAGCGCCCCGGCGAAGGCGCCGAGCGGCTGGAGCGACCACTCGGCACCGGGCGTCGCGCCGGCGAAAAGCACGGTCACGACACCGCCCAGCGCCGCACCGCCCGACACGCCGAGGATGTGGGGCTCGGCGAGCGGGTTCCGCAAGATCGCCTGGAGCGCGGCCCCCGAGGACGCGAGAGCACCGCCCACCACGAGCCCGAGAAGGATGCGCGGTAGCCGGGCCCGGAAAACGATCGTACGGTCGAGATTGTCCGTGGCCGGCCCGAGAACCGCGTGCACGAAATCGACCGGCACGGGACCGAGGGAAGCAGCGAGAACGACGCTCGCGAGCACGAGCACGAAAAGGAAAGACCAGCACGCGGAGGAATTTCCGCCGCGTGAGCCTCGCGCGCGAAAGCCGAAAGACGCTTTCTTCGGAGCGCAGCGCCCGTCCGCCCGACTCCGGCTTCGCGCGATCCACTCCGACCTTCACGGCACGCACTCCGAAGCTTCCGAACACGCCTCGACCCAGCCGGCCCGCGAAAGCGCCCCGTCCGCCTCTCCCATCCTTTCGGGATGAAGGAGTGCCGCGAGTCGTTCGAGTGCTTCTGCGATGCGCGGGCCCGGACGCAGAAAGGCATCGTCGCGGTACCGGTGGACCCTTCCTTCGCGCACGGCCGGAAGCTCCCGGAAGCGAGCCCAGGGGTTTCCGAGAGCGCCGCTCTCGCTTCCCATGCTGGCGTCGAGGATCACTTCGGGCCCCTCGGCCAGAACCCATTCGAGGGAGAGCCGCGGCCAGCCCTCTCCGGCCTTGGCCCCCAGGTTGATGCCTCCGGCGCGGCGAAGGAGTTCGTCCTGCACGACACCACCACCCACGGCAACGAGCGGCGACCTGCCGACGACGACGAGCACCTTGCGGGGACGAACGCCCCGAAGCCGCCGCTCGACGGAGTCGATCCGGCGCCGGAGCTGCGCGACGAGCCCCTCGGCCTCGGTTGTGCGACCCACGGCTCGCCCGATGTGCAGGATCGATTCGAGAACCCCCTCCACGCTGTGCGGGTCGACGACCACCACGCGAAGGCCGAGCTCCTCGAGCTTCCGGACGGTCGCGCGGTTACCGGGGCTCGGAACGGCGAGCACCAGGTCGGGCTTTTTGCCCAGGATGAGCTCGAAGCTCGGCTGGACGAACGTCCCCACACGGTCGATCCGTTTCGCTTCCGGCGGGTAGTCGCAGTAGGTCGAAACGCCCACGAGTTCGCCGCCCGCTCCGAGGGCAAAAAGGGTTTCCGTCACGGACGGTGCGAGGGAGACAAGACGGAGGGCCCACGCAGAGGCCGGGACCAGGAGGAGAAGGGCCGCCGGGAAAATCGACGCGCGGAGGCTTTTGCACCGTTTCATGGGATACGTCTCGGCTTCCTCCGATGCACCTCGGCGGAGCCGTCTTCCCGCTCGCCGGGCCTTCTCTTCCGACGTGGTTTCACCGGAGTCTTCCCCGGGGAGCCCGAAAAAGAGCCGAGCCACGACACGTTTCGACTTCTCCTGTCTTCCATTCCAGCTCCGAGCAAGGGCCCCCCGGGGCCGCCATTTCTCTGCTGGCAATAAACCGAACCCCCGAAGTGGCCCTCACCCTTCCCCGCTCGCTGCGACGAACACGATTTCGAAAGGCGGGAGTCCTAGGTTCAGCGGGCCCGACGTGAGTTCCTCTCCCGTAGCTGCGTCGAACACACGGATGCCCGGCGATTCCAGCGTCCGGTCCGCAACCCAGAGGCGGCCGCGGCCGTCGAGCTCGATGTCGGCGAGGAAGGACACCCCGGAAAGAAGGGTCGAGAGCTTCTGCCCGGTCGCCGTGTCGAACGACACGAGCGACGTCGTGAAATCCGGTGCCGACACGACGGCAAAGCCCACGCCGTCGGCCAGGACGAAGTCGTTGATGTCGCCGCCGAGCTCGGCCTCGGTCACGAAAAAGCCTTCCGGCATGCGGGTGGAAGCCTGCACGCGCTCGATCCCCCCGTCGAGCACCCCGAACTGGCCCGTCTCCGCCACGACGATCTCCCCTCCCTGGACGACGAGCCCCTTCGTCGTGGCGAAGGGATTCCGGCCGCCGAGCGTGATCTCGGCGACGACCTCGTCTTTCTCCGGGTCGATCTCGAGAAGGGCGGCGGCACCGGCGGGTACGAAGAAATTGTTCCGGTCGAGCCGCTGGATCGAAACGAAAACACGCCCTCCGACGAAAGCCATCTGGTCGGGCTCGGGATTCCCGTCGGCGTCGGCGAACGCCGAAAGGTCGATCTCACCGCGGACGAAGTCCGAGCAGTCCGGAGCCGGCTCGGGGTCGACGACGAGAAGTTTTCCCGTGTCGTAGAGCGTCACGTAGGCCTTCTCGCCGTCGAGGACGAGAATGTCGTGCGGGTTGGTCCCGTTTCCCGTCGAGCACTGGACGACGGTCGCAAAGCCGGCTTCGGGGTCGAGGATCTGGATGTTGTCGGCGAAAATCCGGTTCACGACGTAGACGCGGTTTCCCGCCACCCGCACCACGGCGTCGCTGTGCACCTGCCGTTCGGGGCTCGCCCGCGTGACGGAAAAATCGTCGAGGCTCACCGTGGCAAAGGAGCCCGTCTGGAAGTCCGTCACGACGACGAACGCGACGTTGGGCGGCGGCGCCTCGCCCTCGCCACCGCCGCCTCCGTCACCGCACGCCGCGAGAAAGCCCGCGAGCGGAAGGAGCCAGAAAGCTTTTCGTGCCATCGTCGAACCTCCCTTCTCCGCCCTTCAAGGGCGAATCTTGACCGTACCGAAAAGCGAAAGTCCCGGGAGCGGAAACCCGGCGACGTCCTGAACCTGGTTGTCGGTCACGTTCCGCGCTTCGAGCGAGAACCGTATCCAGGGCCAAGGCGAGAACGAAGCCCCGACCGTATGGATGTCGCGGTCGGGCACGCGGTCGAAGTTCACAGGGTCGCGGAAATTTCCGCCGACGAAGCTGAGTTCGTAATGCGCTTCCCACCTCGAGCCCGAGACCTCGAAGCGCGCGTAAAGCTCGTCGCGGGGTCGGAGCGGAAGCCTCCGGCCCCGGGTCGTCGGGTCGGCGCCGCGGTTCTCGGCGTCCTGTCGCGTGTAGTTGAGATCGAGGCGGAAAAGCTCCCGAAAGGACGCCGAAAGCGAGAACTCGTGACCGCGGATGCGGGCACCGCCCACGTTGAGCGGCTTGAAGCGCGCGCGGTTCACGGGGACGAGCACGATGATGTCGTCGAAGTCGTTGTCGAAGTACGCGTACTCGAGCCGGAGGTTCTCGACGATTCCCTCGAAGTCGTGCTCGACCGTGAACCCCACGTCCCGGTTGAAGGCACGTTCGGAGCGTAGCTTTTCGTTCCCCGAGACGGCCTCCCGCGTGCCGAAGAGTTCCGTGAAGTTCGGGGCGCGCTCGAAAAGCCCGAGATTTCCCCGGAGCGCGAGCCACGGGAACACCTCGAGCCGTGCCCCCAGGGCCGGGTTCCAGAGCGTGCGCCCGACGCTCACGGGCTCTCCCACCACCTGCCCCACGGGCAAGCGCTCGCCGATCCGGTCGCGGATCCGCTCGAAGCGCAGCGAGGGCACGAGTAGGAGGCGTTCCCGAAAAAGAGTCCACTCGTCCTGGAGGCCGGCCGAGAAACGGAGCCGTGTTTGCGTGGGCTCGTCGCCGTCCTCGGGGATCCGGTTCTCGCCGTCGAACCGCTCGTGCGCAAGCCCGAGGAACACGGAGAAGACGTGACCCGAAAGCGCGTAGACGACACCCAGGAGATTCCCGCCGACGAATACGCTGCGGTCGTCCCGGTCCTGGGGACCGAGCTTGAGGTCTTCCTCGCGGTCCTGGAATTCTTCGCGCTGGAAGCTGCCGAAAACCGTGGCCTCGAGGTCGAGGGGAGACCAGAGCCAGCCCCGGGAGCGAGTGCGCAGGTAAGAAAGGGAGCGGAACTCCCGGAAAGAAGCCGTGTCGGACTGCGTGTTGCCGACTCCGGGCACGCCCTGGTCCTTGAAGAAAACCTCCTGCACGAGGTCGGCCCGCACTTCCTTGCGCCAGGGCACGCCGACGCGGAGAAGCGCATCGACGGAATCGAAGGCGTTGTTTTTCCGCTCGACGACTTCGTCGTCGGCGGGCTGGAGTGGCGTGCCGTTGTCGTCGAGAAAGGAGAAGTCGCCCTCGCTCCCGAGGTAGCTGACATGACCCAGAACCTCGGTGCGGCCGAGCCTCCGCGAGTGGAAGCCCGTCACCTTGCGCGTTCCGAAGGAGCCGCCCTGGGCCGCGACCTCCGTCGTGGGTTCGGGCCCTGGCTTCCGCGGCACGAGGTTCACGACACCGCCGAGCGCTTGCGTTCCGAAGGAGAGCGGCGCCACGCCCCGGTAGACCTCGATCCGCTCGAGGCTGTCGATCGGCAGGTCGGAGAGGTCCACGGTCTCGTTTCGGGCGCGGGAGAGAGGAACGCCGTCGAAGTAGATCTGGACCTGATTGGCCGAGGAGCCACGGACCGAAAGCGTGCTGAAAGCACCGAGACCGCCGAAGCGACGCACCTGGACTCCCACGGCCTCGGCCAGGGCGTCGACCACGGTCTCCCCTTCCTCGGCACGCTTTTGCGTCTCGAGCACCGAAACGAACGCGGTCGGCGCACGCTGGGAGGCTTCCTCGACGGGCTCGGCCGTCACCACGATCCGCGCGACGGGCTCCTTTTCTCGGCCGTCGTCACCTGCCTGGGCGAACGTCGGTTTCTCGAGGGGCGGGCCTTGCGCGAACGAAGCGCGTTTCGGTTGGACAGGGCCTTTCGTGGAGAGCGCAGGGCTTCGCGGGGCGGACGTTCTTTTCTGGCCTGCGGGGCTCTCCGGAGCGAGCGTATCTGCCAGGGCCACCGGGCCTTCCTGGCCCGGAGCACGCTTTGCGTTTTTCGAGACAGCCGTGGCCTCGCGGGCAGGAGCGGCTTCGTCGCTGGGATCGAGGTGGGGAGAAAATTTTTTCCCACCGGTTCGGGCCCGCAGACCACGGTGGGAGTGGTTCGTCGGGGATTCGGCGAGCGGAAGCTTTTTCGCGGACCCGTCGTCTTCCCGGGTTGGCGCCCCTGCCTCGGCAGGAGTGCGGACGCTTCCGAGAAGCAGCACGCCGCCGAGCCAGAGAAGCGTCGTTTTTCGTGCGAAGCTGAGCATCCGACCCGCCACCGGGTCGGTGCGGGCCGGTCGAACGCGGGGCTCGGACGCCCCGGACTCTCTCGTCCCCGCACCCCGGAGGACTCCGAACCTTTCCGCTGGCTCGCCAGGTCTCCTGACTTCCGGCTGCCTACTCGCGGCGCCTTCCCATCTCGCTAGGAGACAGTGGCTTCGCTGCCGCTTTCGTTCCGGTTACAGTGGCGGGGGCCGTGCCGGATTCTCACCGGCTTCCCTAAGCTCGCCAGCGTGGGTGGCTTATAAAAGGAGGGGGCTTTCGGGTCAAGATATCCCCCTTTGCTTCGAATCCTCCGCGCATCAGGCCGGGAACGCGAACCGCCATCTTGTTTGACGATGGCTTCCCGTTTGGCGTAGGTGTAACCAAAGGTCCAGGCCATGCTTGTCGCGCTGCAGGCTTCTCGTTTCGACCACGACCCACATGAGTAGGCACTACCGAGAATCCCCTCTCGCAGCAGTCACCCGCCTCGCCGAACCTTCGACGGCAACTCCTCGACGCAGGGGTCCGATTGGCTGGCGCGGACGACATCGAAGACTACCTGGCCCGTTTCCCCGAGCTGCAAGACATTCTTCCCGCGGCCGTCCGGTCGACCCGCCATTATTTTCCGGATGCAGAGCTAGTTCTCGAGCTCTACAGGGACCCGGAGATCGAAGACGAGTATCTCGTGCTGCTCGTTCGGTCCAACCGTTACGATCGGGAGACGATGGAGCGGATCAGGCTCGCGGAGTCGGCCTTCATCGAGCGTCTTACGGGCCGAAACGGCTGGCTCCAGATAACGACGGACTTCAGGAAGAAGGCCGACCGGGATGAGCTTTGACTGGAGGGACTTCCTCGAACTCGCCAGGGCGCTGGAGGCAGAAGCCGGGGCCGGTGCGTTTCCCGAGGCCGCAAAGCGATCCGCCGTGAGCCGGGCGTACTACGCCGCGTTCTGCTGGGCACGTGATTACGCCGAGAGGCAGCTCGGGTTCCGAGCGACGAAGCGTCCCCGCGACCATTCGGACCTGCGAAAACATTTCAGCGCCCAGGGGAAGCAAAAACTGGCTTCGGACCTCGACAGGCTTCGGGGCTGGAGAAATCAATGCGATTACGAGAGTCACGTCGACCACTTGGAGTTAGCCGTGGAGCAGGCTTTGAGCGTCGCAACGGCCATCATCGACGAGTGTAGCTGATCGAGAGCCGACGAAAGCCACCGGGCCTCGTGGTGGTCGCTTCCACACCGAAGCTCTCCGAGCGCGCGACGGAGCGCGCCCCTCCAGGATGGCCGTGTTCGATCGGAGGGACCCGCTCCGTCGGGTCCGTGTTCCCGTGTGGGCCCCCGGGACAGGGCGGGCCGTGCGGCGTCTAGCGGCGCAGGCGGAATTCGTATTCGATATCCGCACGCAACGAGCGCCCCCGCGCTTCGCGCAGGCGGAAGCGGCTTCGTCTCGCGGCTTCGAGGGCTTCGCGGTCGAGGACTTCGTAGCCCGAGGAATGGCGAACGTCGGCTCGCTGCACCCGGCCGTCCGGAGACAGGAGAAGCCGCAGGGCGACCTCGCCCTGCCAGCCTCGACGACGCGCGAGGGCAGGATAGCGAGGCTCCGGGCAGTAGGCGCACTCCGCGCGGCCCACGCCCCGACCGGGACCGATGCCCGACCCGTGGCCCGTTCCGTGCCCGCCGCCGCTCCCACCGCCCGTTCCTCCGGAGCCGGAACCCGGACCCGATGTCATGCCCGCAAGCACTCCGCCCTCGTCCCGACCTGCTCGCGCGACGCCGGAGGCCTCGCGCCCCCCGAGCGGCGCATCGTGCGGGGGTTTTCCTCCCCCTTCGGTGGCGCTTGCGCTTCCTGCGAAGCGAGCCGCAAGCGCGACCGAGCTCCCGCTCTCGTCCTGCCCGCCCGCCGCATGCGAATCCGTACCCGCCTCCGCTCGGAAACCTTTTTCCCGCGCAAACCGGAGAGCCGGCCGCGGTGCGACCCGGGAAGAGCTCGTCCTTTCCCCGACGAGGACGTCGCCCACCCGCGCCCCTCGGCCCCGCCGGAGACCCTGGGCGGCGTCCGCGGCAGCCTCCGAGCGAGTCGTCCGGGCGCCCGCAACTTCGAAAGGCTCGGCGCCCTCTTTCCGCTCGGCGACGGGCTTCCGGAATTTGCCGTCCCGCTCGCCGGTGACGCGCGCCGGCTCGCTGCGCAGCGGATTTTCTCCGTCCTTCGCGCCCTTCGAAGTACGAGCGGACTCCGGTCCGCCCCCCGCATTTCCCGCACCTCCCTTCCCGCCTCCACCCGGCAGGACGACGATGCGGACGAGCCCCTCCGTCCTGGGCACTTCGAGCGTCGAGCCGGCCAGCGAGAGAAGGACGCCGGCATGAAGCGCGACGGAGAGACCGAAGCAACCTAGACCCCGCCCGGTCGTAAAAACTCTCCCGAGGGCACGCCAGTCTCTGCGGAACCGAACACGTCCCCTACTCATTTCCCGCCGTTCGCCAGCTTGCCGAGCGCGAGCGCGAACCACTCGCCGGGCGAAGCATACCACTTCTCGAGCCGAAAGCCGCTCGCGCCGAAGAGGGACTCGACTTCGGGCCGCGTGAACTTCCGGCTGATTTCGGTCCGGATGGTCTCCCCTCTCGCAAAGCGAACCGAAAGACCGAGGCGCCGGAGCCGCACGGTCTGCTCCTCGCGGCTTCGCAGGTGCATTTCGATCTGGGATTTCTCCTCGTCGAAAAAGGCCACGTGCTCGAAGGACTCGAGCCGGAAATCCGCGTCCAGATACCGGTTCAGGACGCGGAGCACGTTGCGGTTGAACTCCGCGGTGAGCCCTCTCGCGTCGTTGTAGGCGGCGTGAAGGATCCGCGTTTCCTTCCGCAGGTCGAAGCCCACGAGGACGAAATCTCGAGGACCGAGGACGCGCGAGAGCCCGCGCAAAAACTCGACCGCACGCCCGCGGGCGAAGTTCCCGATCGTGCTTCCGAGAAAGAGGACGAGCCGGGACCGCCCGGGTGGAATCACCGACAGGTGACGTTCGTAGTCGCACGCGATCGCGTGGACGCGAAGCCACGGAAAGTCCCTGCGCAGTTCGCGCGAGGTCTCGAGCAAGAGCCCTTCGCTCACGTCCATGGGAACGTACGTCCGCTCGGCACCTCGATCCGCCCACGCTTCGAAGAAAAGTCGGGTTTTCTTCGCGCTCCCTGCTCCGAGTTCCACGATCTGCGTCGGGCGTGTGGATTCGAGGATCGAGCGCGCCACGCGCCCGAGAAGCTCCCCTTCCGTCCGGGTGAGGTAGTACTCCGGCGTCTCGCAAATCTCGTCGAAAAGCCGCGACCCGCGGTCGTCGTAGAAATACTTCGGCGGAAGTTCCTTCGGCGTGCGCGTAAGCCCGTCCCGCGCGTCGCTGGCCAGGCACTCGACGAACCCGGGCCCCGTATGTCGCTCGAAGGAAAAGAGCGGATCGACCGCCCGGTGTTCTTTTCGTCCGACTTCCACGAGGTACGGGTTGAAGCGAAAACGACGCAGGGGGAACATTAACGCAATGTGCCGGCTCGTGGAATACGTGGGTCCGCCCGTCCCGCTCTCGGCGGTTCTGCTCGAACCACCGCACTCGCTGCTCCACCAGAGCTACCGCCCCCGCGAGATGCTGAGCGGTACCGTGAACGCGGACGGCTTCGGTATCGCCTGGTATCCGAAGGCCGGCGAGGCTCCCTGCCTCTACACGAGCACGCTCCCCATCTGGGCCGACGAGAACCTCGCCCGCCTGGCTCCCAGGTTCCGGGCCGAGGCCCTTTCGGCTGCCGTTCGGAGCGCCACGCCGGGAATGCCCTTCGGGCCCGAAGCTTGCCAACCCTTCGTCCACGGCCGCCTCGCGTTCAACCACAACGGCTTCGTCGCCGACTTCGCCCGATCCACGATGCGGAGGCTCCGCGAGTCTCTTTCCGACGACCTCTACGCGGAGCTTCGAGGTAGCACGGATTCCGAGCACCTCTTCGTCCTTTTTCTCCAGTGTCTGCGCGAGGGTGGCGACGAGCCCTCGGACATGGCCCGGGCGCTCGCGCGGACCTTCGAGCTCGTCTCCTCCTGTTCGCGCGACGGTGCGGTGGAAATCCAGTTCACCTGCGCCGCCACGGACGGTCGGGTTCTCCTGGGTGCACGACTTTCGAATCGCGAGACCGCACCGACGCTCTACGTCTGTACGAGCCACCCGCGTTTCCCCGGCGGTAGCTTTCTCGCCTCGGAGCCCCTGGACCAGGATGGAGACTGGCGTGCCGTACCGCCCGGGCACCTCGTCGTCGTGGAAGAGGGCGTGGCACGCACGCACCCCGCATTTGCGTAGGGCGCTCGCTTTGGTCTAGTTTCCCCCGCCGAGATGTCCGCGACTCTCGCCTTCGGACTTCCCGTGGAGCTCTGGGAACGGCACGAGCGGACCCGTGACGAGACCCTGGCCCTGCTCGACGAGGTCTCCGACGAGGCGTTCTCGGCGCAATACCACCCCGAGTTCAGCCCTGTCGGCTGGCACGCGGGGCACGTCGCCTACACGGAAGCCCTCTGGCTCGTCCGCGCCTGCCGCGGCGACACGCCCCCGTTCCCCGAGTTCGACCGTCTTTTCGACCCGAGGGTCAATCCGAAACGGGAGAGAACGCGCCTACCGCCTCGCAAAGAGATCCTCGGCTATCTCGACGAGGTCCGCAAGCGTGCCCGCGAGTACGTGTGCGAGGGAGGACGACTCCTCCGGCCCGACCTCTTCGAGGACGGTCTCGTCGTCCGCTTCCTCACGCAGCACGAGCAGATGCACGTCGAGACGATCCGCGTCGTTCTCAACCTCGCCCGGCAGGAGGGACCCGAGACCGGGCGTGCGACGGCGGCGTTGCGTCCCGACCCCCGGCCGACGCCGGCCGCGTTTTTTCCGGGCGGGCGGTTCGTGATGGGCAAGGCGCCTGGCGGCGACTGGCTCGACAACGAAGTTCCTCCCATGCGAGTGGCGGTGGCGCCGTTCGAAATCGACACCCACCCCGTCACGAACGCGCAATTTCTCGCGTTCGTCGAGGACGGCGGCTACGAGCGGCCGGACCTCTGGACGCCGGAAGGCTGGCGGTGGAAGACGCAGAACCGCATCGAGCACCCCCGAGGCTGGGTGCGCACCCCCGAGGGATGGGCTTCTCTGGATTCGTTTCCGGGAAGCGGGCTCGAGCCGCGTAGTCCCGTGGTCGGCGTGAGCTGGTTCGAAGCCTCGGCTTACGCGCGGTGGGTCGGGCGGCGGCTTCCGACCGAGGTGGAGTGGGAGTTCGCCGCTCGATGGGGAGAGAGGGGAAACGGTCGGGCGGCGGACGAAAGCCCGAGACGAGCGGCGGGGCGGCGACTCCCGCCCGCGTCGCCCGACGGCGCATTCGCTCGTGGGTCGGAGTCGTCCGCTGGGCTTCGCACCGCTGTCGGTGGCCGAGCTCTGCTTCCCGTCGACGCCTCGGGACCCGACGGCGCGGGCCTCTACGGGATGAGCGGGCAGGTCTGGCAGTGGACTTCGAGTCTCTTCGGACCCTATCCCGGCTTTCGCCCCTACCCTTACGAAGATTATTCGAAGCCCTACTTCGACGGCAGGCATTACGTTTTGCGCGGGGGTTCGTGGGCGAGCGGCGAGCTTCTGTGTCGGCCGACTTTCCGAAACTGGTACGCCCCCTCCTGCCGCGAGATCTTCGCCGGCTTCCGGTGCGCCCGCGATGCCGGCTGAGTTCGCGATCGAACTCGAGAACGTCGAGAAAACCTACCCCGGCGGGCACGTGGCGCTGCGCGGCGTGAGCTTGCGCGTGGCCGAGGGGGAAACCCTGGCACTTCTCGGACCTTCGGGCTGCGGAAAGACGACGACGCTCAAGCTCGTGAACCGGCTCCTCTCGCCCACCTCGGGGCGTGTCTTCGTGCGCGGCCGGGACGTCTCGCGGGTCGATCCCGTCGAGCTTCGTCGCGGAATCGGCTACGTGGTGCAGAACGCAGGCCTCTTCCCGCATCTTACCGCGAAAGGCAACGCCGAGATCGTGCCTCGTCTTCTCGGCTGGTCGCACAGCCGGCGATCTCGCCGGATCGGCGAGCTCTTCGAGCTTCTGGGCCTCGGGCCCGAACTCTTGTCCCGCTATCCCGCCGAGCTCAGCGGGGGGCAGCGGCAACGCGTGGGGCTCGCCCGCGCGCTCGCGGCCGACCCTCCGATCCTTCTCATGGACGAACCCTTCGGAGCCCTCGACCCCCCGACGAGGGAGCGGCTACAACTCGAATTCGCGGAGCTCCGGCAGCGCCTCCGGAAAACGGTCGTGCTGGTGACGCACGACGTGCGCGAAGCTTTTTTTCTCGCCGACCGGGTAGCCGTCCTCGAAGAGGGCCGGCTCGTCCAGTACGGCACGCCCGAGGAAATCCGTCGCTCGCCGAGAACGCCGCTCGTCGACGCCTTCACGAAAAGCGAGCGCGGCCCCTCGTGATCGTGCGCGCGACGCTTCTTCTCGCGTTTTTTCTGCCTCTGGCCGCCGCACGGCCTCTTTCCGCCGAGACGCTCGTCGTCGGCTCGAAGCGCTTCACGGAAAGCCGCATCCTGGCCGAAATCATGGCGCAGCTCGTCGAAGCGCAGCTCGGCATTCGGGTGGAACGCCGCTTCAATCTCGCGGGCACGCAAATCGCGTTCGACGCCCTCCGGCACGGCGAGATCGACTTCTATGCCGAGTACACGGGCACGGGACTCCGGAATATCCTCGGAGAAACGTCCGCTTCGGGGTCGCGCGAGGAGGTGTTCGCGCGCGTCTCGCGCGAGTTCCGGGAGCGGTGGGGTCTCGTGTGGCTCGCCCCTTTCGGCTTCGACAACACCTACGTGATGGTCATGCGGCGGGACCGCGCGCGAGAGCTCGGAGTCCGGACGCTGAGCGACGCGGCACGGGTTCCGCTGCGCTACGGCGTCTCCCACGAATTTCTCCGGAGGCCCGACGGAATGCCGGGCCTCCGCCGCGTCTACGGCATCCGTGAGAAAAGCACCGTGGGGATGGAGCACGACCTCGCCTACCGGGCTCTCGCCGAGGGTGCGATCGACGTCGCCGACGGGTACTCGACGGACGCGAAAATCGAAGCGTTCGACCTGTTCGAGCTTTCCGACGACCGGGGCTTTTTTCCGCCTTACGAAGCGGCGCCGCTCGTCCGTGCCGAAACGCTCGCACGGCATCCCGAGCTGGCCGCTGTGCTTTCCCTTCTCGCGGGCAGGATCGACGCAGCTTCGATGCGGCGGCTCAATCTCGCGGTCGAGGACGGGGGCAAGACCGCGGGGGCGGCCGCTGCCGACTTTCTCTCGCGACTGGGCCTTCTGGAGGCTCGGCCCGCCGCGCGAGCGCGCCCCCGTTCTTTTCTGGCCCTCCTCTGGGAGCGGCGCTTCGTCACGCTCGAGCTCACCGCTCGGCATCTGGAGCTCACTCTTCTTTCGGTTGCCGCGGCGACGCTCGTGGCCGTTCCCGCAGGAATTTTCGCGAGCCGGAGGCCGCGCGTCGCCGCGCTCGCCCTCGGCTTCGCCGGTGCCCTCCAGACGATCCCGTCGATCGCCCTTCTCGCCTTCATGCTCCCGCTTTTCGGCGTGGGCGTGAGGCCCGCCCTCGCGGCGCTTTTCCTTTACGGTCTTTTGCCGATCCTCCGGAACACGATCACGGGCCTTCGCTCGGTCGACCCGGAGCTGCGCGAGGTCGCCGTCGGACTCGGGATGACCAGGTTCGACGTCCTCTGGCGGGTCGAGCTGCCGCTCAGTGCACGAGTTCTTCTCGCCGGGATCCGCACCTCGACGGTCATCAACATCGGCACGGCGACGCTCGCGGCTTTCATCGGGGCCGGAGGACTCGGAGACCCGATCGTCACGGGGCTCACGATGACGGACTTCCAGCTCGTCCTCTCGGGCGCCCTGCCTGCAGCGGCTCTCGCGCTCCTCGCGGACGGTCTTCTGGCCGGCGTGGAGCGGCTCGCGACGCCGCGGGGGCTGCGCATCACTCCAGGCTGAGCCGGGGTCGGCAGGAGGTCGCAAAACACGGTCGGGGGGCAGGGAAAGGTCGAAAGAACCGAAAGCTCGAGGGAGAGCGAGTCACGCAGCCGGGAGAGCGGAGCACGAAGCCCGAGCGCTCCGAAGACGGGAGGGACTCGGAAGCAGCCAGAGAACGGGGCAAACTGTCGCGCAGCTCGAAGGAGGGGAACACTTGGAGGACAGAGCAAGCCCGGAGAACGGCAAAGCACCCCGGGAGGAAGTCGCGAACGAACGTCCAACCCGTCGCGCCGCGGACCGACAGCGGAAAATTCAGCTTCTCGCTGCGGGCAGCCTGGCCCTCTTGCTTTTTCTTCTGGCCTGGGTCCCGGGCGTCGGCTTTCCGGAGCCTGCGCCCCCACCCGAGAAGCCGGACCCGTCTTCGTGGTCCGACTCCCGGCTCACGCTCGCCTATCTCGGACACGCGACGGTCCTGATGCGTTTCTGTGGCGTGACGATCCTCACGGACCCGGCTTTTTTCGACCGTGTCGGCGTGGAGTTCGGCCCCTGGATGCTCGGGCCCAAACGGCTCGTGCGCGTGGCGCTGGGGCCCCGGGAGATCCCCCCGCCCGACGTCGTCCTGGTCTCGCACGCGCACATGGACAGCCTCGACTTTCCGTCGCTCCGGGCCCTGCCGCGAAAGACGACGCTTGTCGTCCCGCGGAACACGTCCTCGCTCGTCCGAGACATGGGCTTTCGCCGGACCGTGGAACTTTCCTGGGGCGAGAGTCTCTCGGTCGGTTCCGTCGAAATCGAAGCCGTCGAGGTCCGGCACTGGGGGAAGCGCTGGCCCTGGGATCCGTGGCGGGGCTACAACGGCTACGTTTTGCGCGGAGGCGGTACCTCGCTTCTTTTCGCACCCGACACGGCATACTCCACGCGCCTTTCCGAGACCGCGCGCAAGGAGGGGGTCGAAGTCTTCGTCCTCGGAAACGGAGCCTACGACCCCTGGATCCGAAACCACGCGAACCCCGAAGAAGTCTGGCGGATGTTCCGGGACAGCGGGGCTCGCTATCTCGTGCCTGTCCACTGGGACACGTTCCGGCTGGGAAAGGAACCCGTCGGGGACGCGATGCGACGCCTCCTCGAAGCAGCCGGCCCGGAGTCCGAGAAGGTCGTCGTCCGCCGAATCGGTCAGACGTGGCAACTGCCGCGGGAGCTTTCGTGCGCGAGCGAACGGATACGCTGAAGTTTTCCTCGCCGCCGCGCGGCCGCGGGACTCGCGCCGCTTTTCGGTGCGAACGCACCGTCACCGTGGGCCCTGCACTCGTCCAGTAAGGCTGCAAGACCCTACACCCTGCGGTCTCGTCGTTGGGGGCGCCCGACCCACCGACCACCTCTACGGTGGCTTCTCGGAATCGGGGAGTCGTCCCGGACGGAAGTCCCGACGAAGGGCCGGAGAATTCCCGCGGGGGGCTTGCCGCCGCGTTCGACCCTCGGGCGCCTGCACGGCAACCCCGCCGGGAGCCCAGGGGACGGGAGAGATCACCGGGGAGCAATTCGTTCCAATTGCTGTCCCCGACACACGAAAATGGCCGATCATTGCGACGAATGAAGTGTCCGGTCCTGGTTGGCTCGAAGGGAAAAGGGGCGGAAGGGAACGAGCCCCTAGGGCGACTGGGATTCAGCCCCTGGTGGACGGTGCGGCCGGAAGGACGGGGGGCCACCAGAGAAGCGGACACTTCCTTGGCTCTCCCGACCGGTCGATTCACGTACCCGTAAAGACGGGGGGGTCCGAAAGTCTTGCGAAAGATCCGATGGTCGTATATCCGCTAGAGAAGCGGAATCCGCTTGGATCCGATGCTGCCGGCCCTGGCCGGTAGCGGACCGAGACGGAGAAAACGAGTGACAGTCGAGCGTCTTCGTGGCGCGGCCACCGCCTGCGGCGGGGTCGACGCGGGAAGCCGAGGGCGAGCGCGGCCTCTCGGCACGCCCCTCCGTCTACGGTTCGGAAAGGAGGAGCGATGCCCGAGAGAGTGACCGTGCCCGAAATCTTGCGGCGGAAGGGCCGCGAGAAGATCGTCGCGCTCACGGCGTACGACTTTCCGTTCGCGCGGCTGGTCGACGAAGCGGGCGTCGACCTCGTTCTCGTGGGCGACAGTCTCGGCATGGTCGTCCAGGGTCTCGAAACGACGCTGCCCGTCACGCTCGAAGAGACCATCTACCACTGCCGTATGGTCGCGCGCGCAAGGCGGCGGGCTCTTCTCGTCGGCGACCTTCCCTTTCTCACCTATCAAGCCGACGTGGCCGAGGCCGTGCGCAACGCCGGGCGGCTTCTCAAGGAGGGCGGCTGCGACGCCGTGAAACTCGAGGGCGGTCTTCCCATGGCCGAGACGATCCGGGCGCTCGTGCGCGTCGACATCCCGGTCGTGGGGCACGTCGGACTCACGCCGCAATCGATCCACCGCATCGGCGGCTACAAGGTACAGGGCAGAACGCACGGCACGGCCGCAGGAGCACGAGAGCGAGTGCTCGCCGACGCCCGTGCCGTGGCCGAGGCGGGAGCCTTCGCCGTCGTCCTCGAGTGCGTTCCCATGGACCTCGCCGAGGAAATCACGCGCGAGCTTCCCATTCCGACGATCGGCATCGGAGCCGGTCCCCACTGCGACGGACAGATCCTCGTCCTCCACGACCTCCTCGGCCTCACGACCGGGCCCACGCCGCGGTTCGTCAAGCGCTACGCGGAACTGGCCGAGACGACGCGACGCGCCGTTCGTGCCTACGCCGAAGAGGTGCGGAGCGGCGCCTACCCGACCGAAGCGCACGCCTACCACTCGCTCTATCCCGTCGAACGCGGGGCGAGAAAAGTCGCGGAGGGTTGACCGCGTGGAGATTCTCCGGGCGATCGACGACATGCGAGGGTGGAGCGAGCGCGAGCGGCTCGCGCGCCGGAGGATCGCCTTCGTCCCCACCATGGGCTACCTCCACCGGGGGCATCTCCAGCTCGTCTCCGAAGCACGACGCCGCGCGGAACGCGTCGTCGTCTCGATTTTCGTGAACCCGATCCAGTTCGGCCCCGGCGAGGATTTCGACCGCTATCCCCGCGACCTCGAGCGCGACGAACGTCTCGCCCGCGAGGCCGGCACGGATGTCCTCTTCGTCCCCGAGCTGCGCGAGATGTACCCGCCGGGTTTCGAGACCCACGTGGAAGTCGAGCGCGCCACGCGGCGGCTCTGCGGAGCCTCGCGACCGGGGCACTTCCGCGGGGTGACTACCGTGCTCACCAAGCTTTTCCACATCGTGCAGCCCCACGTGGCCGTTTTCGGCGAAAAGGACTTCCAGCAACTGGCCGTCGTGCGCCGGATGGTCCGTGACCTCGACTTCGGGATCGAAATCGTGGGTGTGCCCACCGTACGCGAAGAAGACGGCCTCGCCACGAGCTCGCGCAACGTCTACCTGCGCCCCGAAGAGCGGCGGGCGGCCCTCGCGCTCCCGCGAGCTCTCGCCGCTGCGCGGGAAGCGGTGGCCCGCGGAGAGAAGGACGGCCGATCGGTCCTCGCCGCCGCGCGGCGGGTGCTCGAGAGCGAGCCGCAGGTCGAGATCGATTACGTGGAGCTCGCCGATCCCGAGACGATCGAAGAAGTGGAGGAAATCGCGAAGCCCACGCTGCTCGCGCTCGCCGCGCGCGTGGGGTCCACGCGGCTCATCGACAACTGCGTTCTCTCGCCGCCCGGGGCGGACACCGCTTCGTGAAGGAGGTCGACCGATGTTTCGCCGTATGCTTCTCGGAAAAATTCATCGGGCCACCGTGACCGAGGCCGACGTCGACTACGAGGGTAGCGTCACGATCGACGCGCACCTGATGGACCTGGCCGGCATCCTGCCGCACGAGGAAGTGGACATCTGGAACGTGACGAACGGCGAGCGGTTTCGTACCTACGCACTTCCGGGGAAGCCGCATTCCGGCGTCCTTTGCATCAACGGAGCGGCCGCGCACAAGGCGAAGGTCGGCGACCTCGTGATCGTGGCTCACTTCGGGTGGGCTACCGAAGAGGAGGCGCGCCGCGTCGAGCCTCGCGTCGTGTTCGTGGACGAGCAGAACCGCCCGCGGGCGGGGCGACCGGAGAGGCCGGGTCAAGGCGAAACCGAACACGCGTTCCATTGAGACCGCCGCCGGAGGGACGCGCTCCGTCGCGTCCGGGGGGGCGGGGGGACGTGACGAACGCGGCCATCCGGAGGGACGCGCTCCGTCGCGTCCGGGGGGGCGGCGGACGTGCCGTCGCACAGGCGAGGGACGTTCGTGGAGGGACGTGGTGTTTTACGTTCGAGGATCGACGTTCGCGGCATAGGCGGCCACCATCCGGAGGGACGCGCTCCGTCGCGTCCGCGGGGGGTGGGCGAACGTGCCGATCGGACGTCGGCAACGACCGCGGGTACGTTTCCCGACAATGGCCACGACAGAGCGTGGCCCTCCGGTTCGTTGGGCGAACGGCGCCGGAGGGACGCGCTCCGTCGCGTCCTGGGGAGGGGGCGGACGCGCCGTCGCCCAGGCGAGGGACGTTCGTGGAGGGACGTGGTGTTTTACGTTCGAGGATCGACGTTCGCGGCATAGGCGGCCACCATCCGGAGGGACGCGCTCCGTCGCGTCCGGGGGGGGGCGGGCGGACGTCCCGATCGGACGTCGGCAACGACCGCTGGTACGTTTCCCGACCACGGCCACGACAGAGCGTGGCCCTCCGGTTCGTTGCGCGAACGCCTCCGGAGGGACGCGCTCCGTCGCGTCCTGGGAGGGTGGGGGGACGTGACGAACGCGAACACGGCCACGACAGAGCGTGGCCCTACCCTGTTTTCTTTCCGGAGGCCGTGTTAGCCTCACGCCCGTGGCGCGAAAGGGTGGAGGGGAAAAAGACGTCGCCGTCAACCGACGTGCCCGCCACGACTTCCACATCGAAGAAACCTTCGAGGCCGGCATCGTCCTGCAGGGAAGCGAGGTCAAATCCCTGCGCGAGGGTCGGGCGAACCTGAAAGACAGCTACGCTCGCATCGACAAAGGAGAGGCGTGGCTCTTGAACGCCCACATCAGCCCCTACGGGCCCGCCTCGCGATTCGGGCACGACCCGCGGCGCACCCGAAAGCTGCTCCTTCACGCCCGGGAGATCGAGAGACTCGCAGGCAAGGTGAAGCAACGCGGTTACACCCTCGTACCGCTTCGGCTCTACTTCAAGAACGGTATCGCGAAGGTCGAGCTCGCCCTCGCCCGGGGAAAGAAGATCTACGACAAGCGAGAGGCGATCCGCGAAAGGGAAACCCAGCGCGAGCTCGACCGCGTCATGCGACGGGGCCGACTGCGTGGGTGAACGAGAACGCCCGCCGCCTTCCCGACCCGGAGGGACGCGCTCCGTCGCGTCCAGGGCGTTCGCGGGCGCGCGCGGTCGTACACGTGATCACGGCCGGTGTCAGGAACGAACACGGACCCGACAGAGCGGGTCCCTCCGATCGAACGCGGCCATCCGGAGGGACGCGCTCCGTCGCGTCCGGGGGGGCGGACGTGCCGTCGCGCAGGCGAGGGACGTTCGTGGGAGGGACGTGGTGTTTTGCGTTCGAGGATCGACGTTCGCGGCATAGGCGGCCACGGCCACGACAGAGCGTGGCCCTCCGGTTCGTTGCACGAACGCCACCCGGAGGGACGCGCTCCGTCGCGTCCGGGGGGCCGGGGACCGTCGCGGCGAGGGGCGTTCGAGGATCGACGTTCGCGGCATAGGCGATCACGGCCACGACAGAGCGTGGCCCTCCGACGCGGGAGGGACGCGCTCCGTCGCGTCCGGGGCGTTCGCGGGCGCGCGCGGTCGTGCACGTTATCACGGCCGGTGCCAGGAACGAACACGGGCCCGACAGAGCGGGTCCCTCCGATCGCCGGTTCGAAACGCCGCGTAAGAGCTACGCGGCAGGCCAGGTGAGCACAGTAAAACCTTCCGCGTGCGCGGCCTGTGCGAGCCGGCGGTCGAGGCATGCAAACCGCAGCGAAGCCGGATCGTCCTCCGCTAGCAGGCTCGCGGCCGCGAGCTGGGCCGCGTCCGCGGCTCGTAGGGAGTGGCGGCCCAGCAATGCCAGAGCTCGCTCGACGACCGGGACCACGTCGACCACCTCGTCCCAAGCACGGAAGAGAGCAGCAAACCTTGCCAGTGCCCTGGTCCGGTCCGCGAACGAAAGCAAGCCCTGACGGTACCGCCGGTCCAGAGCGCTGGCGATCTCCAGTCGCGTCATCGCCCAGGTGGCGATATGAGGATCCTCCTCGAGCCACCCGCGAACCAGCGAGGTCCCCTTCTCTTCGATCACGACGGGCACGACCGCGGAAGCATCCCAGTACGTCAGAGGCGATCCTCCCTCTCCTCCTCGAGCGCTTCCGATATCCCCGCGCCCTTCAGCTCGATGGGCTCTTGCTCGAGAACGGCCGAGGCACCGCCGCGGCCGGGGCGGAGGATGCCGAGAGCGATGAGCCTCTGTCGGCGCCGGCGGTCGGGCGCCGGACCACGCGCCTCGATTCCAACCAGACGCGCCACCGGCACGCCGCGGTGCACAATCTCGACCTCACCCCCCCGCTGTACGCGGCGTATATAGCGCGAAAGATGCGCCTTCAGCTCGCTGACGGAAACCGACTTCACCTGACCAAAATGGTCGGACCTAGCTGACCTGTCAAGTCTCCGTACGGTGCTTGGTGCCCCGGCGTCCGGAACCTGGTCAGACCCGCCGGAGGGACGCGCTCCGTCGCGTCCCGGCGGCGCGGGCGGACGTGCCGATCGGACGTCGGCAACGACCGCCGGTACGTTTCCCGACAATGGCCACGACAGAGCGTGGCCCTCCGGTTCGTTGGGCGAACGGCCGCCGGAGGGACGCGCTCCGTCGCGTCCGGGGGCGGGGGTGAACACGGCCGCCGCGTACGATTGAGGTCGGAGGCTTCGTGCCCGCGATGACCGGCGGTGCCACGAACGAACATGGCCACGACAGAGCGTGGCCCTCCGGTCGAACGTTCGAAACGCCGCGTAACGTGTACGCCTTTCGGATGCATCCGCCGGAGGCACGCCGTCGCGTCCGAGGGCGGGGGTGAACACGGCCGCCGCGTACGATTGAGCTCGGAGGCTTCGTGCCCGCGGTGACCGGCGGTGCCACGAACGAACACGGCCACGACAGAGCGTGGCCCTCCGACGCGTGCATTCCGTCGCGTCCTCCGGTCGTCGGGGATTGACGGTATTCGCGGGTGCACGGTAGCCGAATACGGCGCGTCGCCTTCCCGACCGGGAGGGACGCGCTCCGTCGCGTCCGGGGGGTTCGTGGGCGCGCGCGGTCGTACACGTGATCACGGCCGGTGCCAGGAACCAACACGGACCCGACAGAGCGGGTCCCTCCGATCGAACGCGGCCATTCGGAGGGACGCGCTCCGTCGCGTCCGGGGGCGGGGGTGAACACGGCCGCCGCGTACGATTGAGGTCGGAGGCTTCGTGCCCGCGATGACCGGCGGTGCCACGAACGAACATGGCCACGACAGAGCGTGGCCCTCCGACGCGTGCATTCCGTCGCGCCCGGGGGGCAGGGCGGACACGGCCACGACGGAGCGTGGCCCTCCGATGCGAGGACCGGCCTAGCGAGCGACGCGCACGAAAAGCGGGTTCGTGAAGGCGAGCGAAAGAATTCCGCCTTCACCGAGATTTCCGTCGGTCAGGTCGTCGAGCGTCGTGTTCGACTCGCGGTCGAGGTCGAAGGGGTTCACGGGCCAGAGCGGCCGGGAAACGCCGGGCGAGCCCTTCACGAGAACGACGACCCACGCGTCCCTCTCGAAGGCGAGCGGCACGGTCACGTTCGCCTGCCACCGTCTCCGCACCCGGCGCGACCTCGACCCGCTCGGGCTCGAAGTCCTGGCCCGCCACGAGCGTGCGCGAGGGGAACACCCGGTAGCGAGGCACCTCGACGCCGTGCGGGTGCCGGGCGGGATCGGGCTCGGGCACGGGCTCCACGTTGGCGTAGACCTCGATCGTGTCGAACTCGGCCCAGAGCGGACTCTGCACTTCCACGTGGAGCTCGACGTTCCCGTCCGGCGCTTCCAGGACCAGGGGCTCGCCCACGCCGAGTCCGGCACGGCTACCGTCCGCAGCTTCGAGCTCTACGCGAACGAAAGGAGCGTTCGTGCCGATCGCCCGGCCCGCGTTCACGTTGGCGGCGAGCTCCCGCTCGTCGAGCGCCCCGGGGTCGTCGGTCGAGGACGCGACGTAGGTGCGGGGCTGGCCGCTCCGGTCGAAGACGATCGAGTGCGTGTCGGAGTTGGCGACGCCGGTCTTCCTCCGCCCCTGGTTCAGGAGGTTGAACCAGTCGCCCAGGTTTTCTTCGAGAAGACGGTTCGTCTGGCTCCGGTTGCCCTCGATCCACATCTCGAGGGCCGTGAAGCCGTCGTCGTAGAGGTTCTCGAGGGTCGGATCGAGTCGGACGCGGGCCGGGTCGGTGAACGAGCGCGGCGGGTCGAAGCCGGTGTCGATTCCGCCCAGGCTGAAGTAGCCGGTGTTGAAGTGGTTCACCTGCACGACGGCATCCGGGGGACTCGCCGCGAAGATTTCGGCGGGCGAGAGCTGGTAGCTCCCGAGGGAAGGGTAGTCGCGTCCCGGCTCCACGCCCGCCCTGCCCCAGTCGAGAGCGCCGCCCGTGATGCTCGTGGGATCGACCTCGAGCGGCCAGACGTTGAAGTGCCCGATGTTGAAGGTCGTGATCTCGTCGCTCACGGTCGTACGGACGGCCCCCTCCGCACCGAGCCGGAGAACATCGGGCGCGAGATCGGTGAGAAAATCGTGGTCGCTCGCGACGAAATGCTCGATGCCGTCGGCGAGAAAAGAAAGGATCCTCTCCTCTCGCGTCACTACCGAGTCGGGGCTCGTAATCATGTGGACGTGGTAGTCGGCGGCGACGAAGCCGCTCGTGTCGACGACGCGGACGAGCCGCGCCTCGACGGAATCCTCCCGCCCGGCTTCCAGCCGGACGCGCTCGCGGTGCAGCGAGAACTCGGGGCCGTGCGTCACGTAGACCTCGTACTCGCCCGGCGGTACGACGAGCGCGGCCTCGCCCTCGAGCGGGACGTACGCCACCTGCGCGATGCCGAAGGGCTGACTGCCCTTGGCCTTGGGCTTGCCGCCGAAAACGCCTCCCACCAGACGAAAGCCCACGAGATCCTGGACGTTCCCCGGATCCGGGGCGCGCTCGAAGCCGGCGAGAATAACCTTTGCCGGAAGGGGCTCTCCTCGTTCGTCGCGCACGCGAACGCGCAGCCTCGCGGTCGAGGGAAACTCGAAGTCGACCTGCGCCGTGGCCCCCGCCGTGATCTCGACCGGATGCTCGGCGGGAGCCGTCCCTCCCGATTCGTAGGGGTAGCCCTCGAGCCGCGCGACCAGAAAATAGTTCCCGGGCTCGAGGTGAAGGTCGTAGTGCCCACCCGACTTCGAGTGCGCACAGTTCCGCACGTCGAAATCCGCGAGAAGACCCGGGCGCCGGAGCGCACAGACCACCGCCCCTTCGGCGGGAGTGCCGTCGGCGCGCACCGTGCCCTCCACGCGGCCCGCCTCCTCGCCGAAAATCCGTGCTCTTGCCTCCGCGATCGCGTCCGCATCCCCGTCGCCCACGACGAAGTAGCGCACGTAGGAGCGGACCTCCCCGGGAGGAATTCGAAACCTCCCCTCCTCCTGCGAAAGGACGATGTTCACGACATTCTGGCCATAGGACACCACACTCACGCCCGCTTGCGTGAAACCGCTCGCCGCGACGGCACTGCCCTCGAGCGGCGCCGGCACGACTCCGTAGGAGACGTCGCCGCCCCGGAGCGCCGGGTACGCCAGATAGGGCACCGTGAGGCGAATCACGGCCTCGCCGTAGCCGAGCGAGGGGACGAACGTGTCCACCTCGCCGCTTCCGTTGACGGCATCGCCCGCGTAGAGCGAGAGCGGCTCGGGGCCCAGGTTCTTCACGAAGGTTTCGATCCGGACCCAGTTCTCGCCCGGCGCGAGGCTGTACTCCGTCGCGATCTCGACCGGAATGTCGACGTCCTGCGCGGACGGCGGGATCATCCCCACGCCGAACTCGCGGATGGCGTTCGTCGGGTCGATGGCATCGAAGAGGTCGTCCACGCCGACGGCCCGGAGCACCGCCGGCTCGCCGTCCGAGCCGTCGTGGACCACGACGATCTCCTGCGTGTTCACCGTGGAGGCGATGTTGACGAGAGGCACGAGCCCGCCGAAATTGTCGCGGCCTTCTTCCCCCGGAGAACGTACGATGTCGGCGTCGACGATGTTCCCGCCGTACGTGAGAAGAAAGCTGAACTGCCTTCCGACATCCCGCACGACGACACGGATACGGTCGTTGGCGAGAAGGTAGTCGCCCACGCGCCCCACGGCGAGGGGTCCGCCGACGAGCTCGGAGGCGTCCGTGATTTTTCTGGCGACGGCCGTCACCGACGGCGTGGGAGCAACCTCCGTCGGGGTCGGTGTCCTCGTGGCTTCGGGTGTCGCCGTCGGAGGCTCGGGGGTCGGGGTCGCCGGGGGCACGGGGCTTACCGTGCCGGACGCGACGGGTGTGGGCGACGGCGTGGGGCTCTTCCCTCGCTCGCCGTCACCGTCGCAGCCCGAAAGCAGGGCAAGGACGAGAACAGCCGTCACGAGGGTCGAGATCCGCGCGTAATCCGTGCCGCTCACTCCCCATGGGCTTCGCCTCCGAAAGCGAGTGCGAGAAGGCGCGAAAGCTCGGGATCGCGCGACTCGGAGACCACTTTGGCGAGGAGTTCCAGGTCCTCGCGCGTGCCCTTTTCTCGGAGCGCGAAGACCGCGGCCACGCGGGCCTCGTACGGCCCGTCACGCAAAGCCCCGCGGAGCGCTCTGCGCGCGGGCGGGGTCTTCCGTTCCACGAGCGCCTTCGCCGCCGTGAACGCCACTACCGTGTCGGTGCGCCGGAGAAGCTCGGCAAGTCCCGCCTCGTCGCCTTCCCGAGCAAGAAGCTCCGTGGCGCGCCGGCGAACGGCCGGCGAAGGATCCTCCCGCGCGCAGGTCCGGAGAAAACCGAGGCGCTCTTTCGGGCCTCGCTGGCCCGGGACGGAAAGCAGCGAGAGGCGGCCTTCGGCGCCGGCCTCTTCCCAGAGGCGGGCGAAAGTCTCCGGGTCGAGAGCCTCGTCACGCGCGGCAAGCGCTTCGGCGGCGAGCGGCGCGAGCGCGGCGTTTCCGAGAAGACTCCGGAGAAGCGGGAGCGAAACGGGAATTCGGCGTTCGGCCGTGAGACGCAGAAGGGCTTTCCGGAGAGCCAGCGGCTTCCGAGGGTTCCGGAGAACCTCTTCCCAGCTTCGAAGGAGCTCCCCGCGGAGGAGCTTTTCGAGTCCCGGCTCTCGCTCGAGCGCCTGCACGGCATCGAGCGCGAGCGAATCCAGGTCGAGCGCCTCGACGAGCACACGGACACGTGCGGCCCCACGCTTCTCCTCGGCCAGTCTACCCGCGGCGAGGTACGCGCGGACGATCGCCGTCGTGGACGCTACCGCTTCGCACCGAAACGCGCGGCTTCGGAAGAGATGGGCTCCGGCAACCTCTTCCCGGTAAAGACTCGGCGGGCGAAACCCGGCCAGGGCGAGAACGCAGCGCGCGCCTTTCCGGAGCCGTGCCACGTCGGACGGAAAGACCTTCTCCTCCGCGAGGACCATCTCCTCCGGCCCCGAGCCGGCGAGCCGTTCGTCCGCGCGGACATCGTAAAGAAACAGTCTTCCCTGTGCCACGCTCCGTGTGTCGGTGACCGTCCCCACGACGACCGCATCGGCGAGCTCGATTTCCGAGAAGAAATTCGCTGCTCGCGCGCCCGCCGCGACGAAGATACCAGCCAAAGCAGCGGCAAGGACCGGAATTGGTCGGAGTGCAGTAGCGTCTCGCATTCGTCTCCAACGAGGGCCGCTACACCTACGACCGGCAGCACGCCCCGTCAAGGAGCCGGCAGGTATGTTTCAGCAGCCTCCCGCTGACGACGTGCAAGGGATCCGGAATGACCAACCTGCCCCACCACTCCGGCATAGAGAAGCGTCGCCAGGACCCTGCCCGCGTAGGTCATGCCGTGCCACACTCCCTGAGCAATGGAAGGGCATCGAAACCGGCGGCCATACTCGCGAGCAGCGAAGTCTAGGAGGCTGCTGAAAAATGCCTTCGCGGAAGAAGTTTCACCTCCGCCGGAAGGTCTTTCGACCTTCAGAGACGGGCTCTCGGTTTCCCCGGAGGCCTCCCCGTTCCTCTGATGAGCCCCTTTTCGGCCTTCGCGAGGGTCTTTTCCATCTCTTCTGTGTCCCCTTAGGCGCTCTCGGCCAGAAGGTTCCGCATCCGCACCAGGTTGTAGGCTGCAAGTGTAAGCGTGAACATCCAGCCCACCCGGGCCACTCCCCTGTGGCGGGTCTTCCGGAAAAGCCCCACCGTCTTCAGCCACCCGAAGACCGCCTCCACCCGCCGCCTCATCCGCTGCGTCTTGTAGTAGCTCCGGTGCCTTGTCGTCCTGCGGTCGAGCGCACTCCCGAGGCGCCTCTGCGCCACGTGCGGCACAAGCCCGAGCCTTCTCACCTCCCGTACGAAGCTTGCCACGTCGTAGCCCCGGTCCGCCCCGAGCCGTGCCCCCCTGCGGTAGCGTGCCCGCCCGAGCATCTCGAGCGCAGCCTCCCTCTCCGCACTCCCCTCGGCCCGCGTGAGGCTGGCCCCCACCACAAGCTGGTTCTCTGCGTCCACCAGCACGTGCCCGAGGTACGAAAGCCTCGCCTCCGCCCCATCCCCGCGCCGGTAAAGCCTCGCATCCGGATCGGTCCTCGAGACATGCGTCCGGTTTG
Organism: Candidatus Binatia bacterium; assembly: GCA_026004195.1. NCBI lineage: Bacteria > Candidatus Binatota > Binatia (SeqCode) > Binatia bacterium. The sequence goes on along the minus strand of BPIQ01000001.1, from coordinate 35,896 downwards.
TCCTCCGCTCCCCCCGGAAATCCGCCCCTCCCTTCTCCTCTTTTCCGTCTCCGCCTGCTTCCTCCCTCGGCCGGAAGCTTCTCTGGCTCGCCCAGGCTTCCACCAGTGTCCCGTCTACCGTGAAGTGCTCGTCCGAAAGAAGCCCCTGCTCGCGCGCAAGCCCGAGCACCTCCGCGAAAAACGCCTCGGCCACCTCCCCTCGCAAAAGCCGCTCCCGGTTCTTGCTGAAGGTGGACGCATCCCACACCTTCTCGTCCATCCCAAGCCCCACAAACCACCGGAAAAGAAGATTGTACTCGAGCTCCTCCATCAAAAGACGCTCGCTCCGCACCGAGTAGAGAACCTGCAAAAGCAGCGCCCGCAGAAGCTTCTCGGGCGGAATCGAAGGCCTCCCGACCCGTGCGTAAAGCCGCCCGAGCCTCCCCGAGAGCCTCCGCAGCGCCGCGTCCGAAATCGCCCAGATCGTCCGCAGCGGATGCTCCCGCGGCACACGGTCCTCGAGCGACACGTAGCTGAACATCGCCCCCTGGAACCGATCCTCTCCCCTCATCTTCCTCCACCTCCTCTTCGGGCGGAATCAGCGTCGTGTCCCCTATACACTACGCGGGGGCAAAAAGGTAGTTTTTCAGCAAGCTCCTAGCTGCTCACCTGCGAGAGGCCTCCCGAGGTGCCATGGCCCCCTTGGCCACTCCCCTGCGCACCACGGCTCGCTTCCCCCGCCCTCTCGAACACCCCCTGCCCTCCGCGGAGCCCGTAGAGGGAAAACGCCCTGATTGCGCCCCCGAACCCCCGTAGGAGGAGTTTCTGGTACGCGGGCGAATGTGCCTCGATCCGGCGGCCGGGGGCTGTAGTTCAGCCAGTTCAGCCTGCTAACGAGGTGCGTTTGGCCGGCTGACCAGATCTCCAAACGTGCCCTCGAACCAGTCAATCAAAGCATCGTTCAGCTTCGCTGGATTTCCGTCGATGATACCGCGGCGACCAGCTCTAAAAAAAACCTTCCCGCTCAAGTAGATGGAGTGCAGCTCCGTGCCGTCGGATCCGTAGAAGACAGCGCCCCAACGGATGTCCGGTGCAGAAACGGATTCTCGGACCCGCGCTCTGTCAATCGCTTCCAGCAAACTGCTGCGCATAGACGCATCCATCTCCAGCACGCGGTTGATTTCAGCAGTTCGCTCCAGGAGTTCGGGCGTAAGCCGGACTCGGGTAACAACTTCATAGGGGATAAAGAGTACCTTTACGGTCCTGATTTTGTCGCTGACAAGATCGTGTTTCAGATCACGCAAGGAAGATTCCGCCGGCAGCATGTGCTCTCCAGAAGCCAGCGCCAAGCCTACGGTGGCGCCAGCGGCAACGTCGAGGACCAATCTCAGAGCTCGCATGACTCGGCCCTCGCTAGTAGCGCAGCGTGGGACCATGCGTCCGGTAGACCTGCCCGAGGTGATCGTATTGGACAGCCTCGCCGAGGCGTGTCGCTGCTCCCACCTCCCAAAAGCGGATCATTCGGAATTCCTCGAGATTTGTGTAGCGGCCGGCCGGAATGAACGACAGTATGCTCGTCAACCACCTCGGGCCTGCAGCATGAGCAAGTTCGTGCCCCAGACCAAGAGCCGGAGATTGGATCCCCCCGCTGCTCGTGACGAGTCCCCTCGTGGGATCCCAATTGACCGTGTTCGTGACCGGATTGAAGCTGTCGTTGTGAGCCAGATTTGTTCTGACCAGTAGATTTCCACGCCTGCCAGATCCCAGGCACGAGATCATCTGCCCCGTGCCAGGATCGTTGCTCAGGTATGTGCTTGCCTCGTCGTACCCTTGAACGTCACCCTCTACGCCGATGCGTCCCCGCTGCGCAGACATACCCCCGGTAGGTTGCTGTCTGCACCCCCCGGACCCGGACGACCAGACCGTAATCATCTTCCGGTGGCTTGTCGAATCCGAAGACACCGGGGAGGCACCCTCAGAACGTGTGGAAAAAGAGGACCCGATGTCTCATTCCTGTTGGCAGAAAGGGGCAGCCCCCGGTAAGCCCTTAAAGACTCAGTGCCCGAAGAACATCGACCAGAGATAGCGCCAGTCACTGTAGTCCCAGTTCTTGTTCGTCCACCTTCCGTTGGCGTAGTGAAACAAGAGGCCGCGGCCCCCACCGTTCGCGATCGCCCATGCCTCGCCTGGAAAAACCTGAAGCCCGTCGAAGTCGGTAAAGCCACCCGTCGGGCCCTCCTCCACGCTCGGATATGGGAGTCGGGACCAGGAGCCGTTGTGATACGCATACAAGGCTCCCCCGCGTAGCTCGGACATCGCTACCCACAGGCCGTCGTCCGCCAGGGCAATCGCCGCGATCTCGGCTTTCCTGTCCGGAGAGGGATCCGGCACCTCGACTCGCTCCCACCTGTCCGTATAGCGCAAGAGCACGTTCTCCATGAGGGGCCCCACGCGCGGATCGCGTCGCACCGTCCCTGCCAGGTACGCACCACCTCTCGGGTCGCACACAACGTAGGACAGGGAGACGTAAGGCCCCGGGATTTCCGGAAGTTGTGTCGTCTGCCACTGACCGTTCTCGTAGCGCAGCGCCAGTGGTCTCGAACCGCTCGGTTCAACACGCATGAATCCCACCGCCCAGCCGCTGTCGCCACTCAGGCACAGATCCAGGAGTCTGGCCCGCCCTTCCTCCAGCAGGGACAATGGCAGGATGCGCCAAGCACCTCTCCTGTACTCCAGCAGCACACTGCGCAGGTTGTAGACAAGTCCCTCGAGGACCAGCGCGAATCCGTTCTCGGGGCCGCTAAATTCCATGTCGGCTACCCAAGCCGTCCTCCTGTGGAGTTCCGAGAGAGGAAAGCCTTCTGACTCGCCAGACTCCGCCACGCTTTTCTCACCAGTGAAGCCCTCGGGCAACTCGACCACCTGGTGCCACTCACCCGAGTAGCGCCAGATGGCCGCACTCCCCTTCCTGTTGCCTCCCGCCCAAACGTCCCCGTTGTCGACAACGCGCACGACATGGAACGAGATCCCGCGACGCCAACCTTCGATGAACGTGACGCTGGGGTTGCCCCCCGCTATCTGCAACAGGTAATCGTCCCCCACGACCCATCCGTCCGTCGGACTCGTAAAGTAGAGATCCCAAAAAAAGAAAACCAGCGGCTCCCACCACCGCTGGTATTCTACCCAGTACGCAGGAATCGTCGTGAAGGTACGGCTCGCGCAGGCCATCTGGCCGCTCACCAGGAGCAGTACGGCAACGAGCTGGAGCCGAATCCACGAACCGGCACGTCTCATATCGCTCTGCTTCGGAAAAAGTCGAGGGTCCTTTTGTACTGGGCGTCCCAGAACGTGACTTCACCGCCGACGGTTTGGTGCACGAAGCCGCGCACAAGCGCCAGCGGTATCCCCGCCAGCAGACGACGGCTCCCGATCAGGTGGGTGCCCGGGAAGATGTGACCGAGCGCTGCGGGTGGAGGTCGGAGTCGCCGCCCGCTGCGATGTGGGAGTCGCCGAAGGTGTCGCACTGGCAGGCGGCGGCTCGAAAGGTTCGTCCACGCACGCGGCAACGTCCGCGCCCCTCGAGAAGGAATCCGAAAGCTGCAGTGCATCCATCGCTCCCCTCGTGAGCCCCCGGACCGATCCCCCGAACGGTAACGCGCTTACGGCAATACCCCCGTGCCCGTCAAGACTTCCCGGCAGATATTCTGGCAACCCTTGACAGCTCGGACAAAGTCGTACTACGCGCGCTGCGTCCGGGGGAAATGCAACGGTGGCGGGACGCACACGATTCCGGCCGCCGCACCCCAAGACCCCGCCGGAGAGGTAACGCGGTGCGACGGTGATTTCGCGGGCCACCTTCTCCCGCTCCTGGCGCTTTTTCCGATCGGCCAAGGGGAGCTTCGCCCTGACCGTCGGGGCTCTGGCGTGCGGAGTGGCACTCGTCGCGGCGATCGAACTCGTGGAGAAGGCCGTCTTCCGGGCCTTTGCCGAGACGATCGACACCGCAGCAGGGCGGGCGGCGCTGCAGGTAACAATGGAAGGAGAAGGTCTTTTTCCGGAAGAAATGAAAAGCCTGGTCGACCGGGTGCCGGGCGTGGAGTTCTCCGTCGCGGTGCTCACGGGAACGGCCGTCACGGTGGACGGGCCACCCGAGCTTCTCACGCTCCACGCGTTCGACATCCTGGACGAGAAGGCGCTTCGCGTTTACGGCGCCGGGGAGGGAAGGGTTCTCGAGGACGCGCTCGAATTCCTCAACACGGCCGAAGCGATCATCGTGACGCGCGCCTTCGCCGAACGGCGCGGCCTCGAGCACGACCAGGAGATCCGGCTCGATACGCCGACGGGGCGGCACGCTTTTCGAATCGGTGGCATCTGGGAGGCGGCCGGCATCGCGCGCGCTTACGGAGGCAATCTCATCGTCCAGGACATCCTGCAGGCGCAGGAGATGTTCGGGCGTCCCGGGATGATCGACCGCATCGACGTCGTCGTGGATCGAGGGGCCGACCCGGAAGAGGTGGCCGAGCGTCTTCGCAAGGTCCTGCCCTCGGGGCTCGTAGTCGAGACCCCGGAGCAACGAAAGGCGAACCTCCATGCGGCGCTGCGCTCCATGCATCTCATCCTGCGGGCGGTGGGTCTTCTCGCCCTCGCGGCTGCTTTCCTGATCGCCTTCCACCGCGTCGGCGCGGGTGCGGGAAGACGACGCTCCTTAACCTGATCGCCGGGATCGAGCTGCCCACCCGGGGCCGTGTTTTCGTCGCCGGAAAGGAGGTCTTCGCACTCGACGACGACGGGAGGTCCGACCTGCGCCTCGAGCACATCGGATTCGTTTTCCAGAGCTTCAACCTGCTGCCCGGTTTTACGGCCATCGAGAACGTGGCAGCACCGCTCGAGCTTCGGGGACTCCGCCTCCACGAGGCCCGGGCGCGCGCCGCGGAAATGCTCGAGCAGGTCGAGATCGCTCCATCGCTCCACGACCGCTTCCCGGCGCAGCTCTCCGGCGGCGAGCAGCAACGCGTCGCCATCGCGCGGGCGCTCGTCGGCGAGCCCGACCTGCTGCTGGCCGACGAGCCCACCGGCGCTCTCGACTCGCGGACAGCGCGCGAGATCCTGAACGTGCTCGCGACGCTGAGCGTCAAGAAAAACCTGACGGTCCTGATGGCGACGCACGACACGTCCGTGGCGCTTCTCGGCTCGCGCATCCTCGAGCTCCGCGATGGCCGCATCGTGCAGGAGGTCGCCCGCGAGCCCAGGGAAGCCGCGCAGATCCTGCCCTTCCCGCGGCCGCGGTGAGCGGGCCGGAGGGACGCGCTCCGTCGCGTCCGGGGGGGGCGGAGAACGCGACCGCGCTCCAGGGTCGACGTTCCCGCCGGGGTGCGGCGAACACGGCCACGACAGAGCGTGGCCCTCCGATTGTGGATTCGAAGCGCCGCGCGGAGGCGCACGGGTTACGCGCCGCACGGGCCGGAGGGACGCGCTCCGTCGCGTCCGGGGGCGGGGGTGAACGCGCCCGCCGCGTACGATTGAGGTCGGTAGCTTCGTGCCCGCGATGACCGGTGGTGCGACGAACGAACACGGCCACGACAGAGCGTGGCCCTCCGATGAACACGGTCACGACGGAGCGTGATTCTCCGATTGCGGGAAGGCTGGACGGACGTGTACCGTGCGTGGCATCCACGAAGACGCAGCCGGTCCGGAGGGACGGGCTCCGTCGCCTGCGGGGGTCGGACATGACGAACTGGGCCGAAAAACTCGGTTTTTCCGCGGACGACCGGGTCGTCGTCGTGCACGTGGACGACATCGGGCTCTGCCCGGATGCCAACGAGGGCGCTCTCGCGGCGCTGCGGGGTGCTGCCACGTGCGGGAGCGTCATGGTTCCCTGCCCCGCCTTCGAGGCCATCGCGGAGACCGCAAGGCGAGAGCCGGGGCTGGACCTCGGCATCCATCTGACCCTCAACTGCGAGTACGAAAGCGTTCGCTGGGGACCTCTCACGAAAGACACGCCTGGCCTCCGGAGCCCCGACGGCGCGATGTGGAGGACCGTGGCGGAAACGGTCGAGCACGCGGACCCGCCCGAAGTCGAGCGTGAGCTCCGGGCGCAAATCGAACGTGCGCTCGGCGCGGGAATCGACGTGACGCATCTCGATAGCCACATGGGGACGGTACTCCATCCGAAATTCGTCGACGTCTACGTGCGGCTCGGGCGGCATTACCGCCTCCCGCTCTTCCTCCCCCGCGTCGACCGCAAGGCGCTTGCCGCGCGCGGCCTCGAGGAGGCAGCGGAGTTCTACGGCCGCCTCGTCGAGGACCTCGAAGCCGAAGGCTTTCCGGTCTTCGACGGCTTCGATGCCGACTCGCTTTCCTTCGAGCCGGGGACGGGCCTCGAGCACAACCTCCGCCGCATCGACCGGCTCCCGCGCGGCCTTTCCTACCTCATCACGCACTGCGCGCGGGGTGGCGAGGAGCTCCGCGGCTTCGCGCCCGACTGGCGTCAGCGGGACGAAGAGTGCCGCATCTACTCGGACGGCACGATGGAGCGCGCGTTCGAAGAGCGCGGGATTCGCACGGCAGGCATGCGGGCGCTTCGGGACCTTCTCCGTTCGCGTTAGGTTTTCGCGTTCGCGTCGGGCTTTCTTGGCGCCTCGCGCGTTCCGGAATCGGCGCCCGGAGGCTCGCGCCGCGGGGACCACAAACTGGCGGTCGGTCTCGGCGTCGGCTCCTCGTCGGGGGGAAGGCGAGGAGTTTCCAGCTCCGGGGGTCTTTCTTCGGGTGTCTCGGCCGGAGTGGGCGCAAGTGTCGGGTGCGGTGTGGGAGTCGGAGGCACGTTGTCCGGAGGTGTTCGAGCGTGGCGAGTCTCCTCGGCCTTCGAAGTCGGCGTGGGCTTCTCCTCGGTCTCGGTCGGAGCGACATCGTCCGGCGTTCGCCGTCGTGTGGGCGTTCGCAGGTCGCTGGACGGCGGGTCCGTGGGAGTGGCATCCCCTGGCGTCGGCGCGGGGCTGGCCGTGCGAAGGTCGTTGGAAGCCGGTTCGGTCGGCGTCGCCTCCTTGCCCGTCGGCCGCAGGGTGGGCGTCCGCAAATCGGCTGGCTCGGTCGGTGTCACGTCGTTCGTGGGGGGAGGAGTCGGGGTCTGCACGCCGGTGGACGGCGGCTCGGTCCGCGTGTCATCCGTGTCGGGTGGGCTCGGCGTACGGAGATCCCCGGGCGGCTCGGTCTCGTGGGGAAGCGGTGTTTTTCCGACCGTGGCGTTCGCGCTGGGAGTAGGCTTCACCGTGCGCGTGCCGGGTACGACCGTGATGGCAGGCGGTAGAGGCGTGGGGGTGCCAGGCGGGAGGTTCGCCGAAGGGCTTGCGGAAGCCGCGGGCGTGACGGTGCTCGGGGGAAGGTTGGCCGTCCGCGTGCTCGGCGGAAGGTTTGCCGAAGGAGTCACCGTGGGCCCGGGAGTCGCCGTCCCCTTGGGTGTGAACTTCTCCGTCCGGCCACCCGTAGGCGTCGGGGCAGGTCGCGGAGCCAGGTCCACCTCGCGGGGCTTCACGACGACCGGGAAAGAGTCCCCTGCCTCGCGGCCCGTCGCGTCCCTCACCGTCACGACCGCGACGAACTCGCCGTGAACGACCGAGTAGCGATGGTGGACCGTTGCCTCGTGGGTCTCGAGCGTTTCGCCGTCGCCGAATTCCCAGAAAAAGAGCGGCTCGCCCTCGGCGTTCTCGACCCGGGCGGTGAACAGCACGTCGAGCGGCGGCGGCCCTGCCTGGGGCTCGCCCACGAGCTCGACGCGGAGCTCGCGGTCGGCGATGGTGGCGCGGCGGACCCGCACGACGGTGAACGCCCTTGCTTCCCTCTCGCCCACCCGTGCCACGACCTCGACAACGTACTCGCCCGGCCTCTCGTAAACATGAACGGGCCGGAGTTCGTGGGAGGGCTCGCTCCGGTCACCGAAAAACCAGGTGACCCCCTCGATCGCGTTCACGGTGGCCCGCAGGGCGAAACGCACGGCCAGGGGTGCCAGTCCCTTCGGGGGGTCGGCGACGATGGAAAGGCCCAGCGCCTCGTCGATGGTCCTCGGCTCCACCCGGATGGCCGTGACCTCCGGCTCCTCGTCGCGGATGCGGATGTCACGCAGGACGACCACCGTAGCCGGAGGCACGTTGTGGATGGTGACCGAAGCGGTGCGTTCGCCTGCCTCGATGTCGAGGACCACTTCCTCGCCCGGAGGAACGTCGGGCAAGGTGAAGCTGCAGTCGGGCTCGATCGGAGCCGCCACGTTCGCTCCGCGCACACTCACCATCGCGGAGCTCCCGAGAACGGGGCAAACGGGTTCTTCGCCGGGAGGTTCGGCTGTCGCCGTGGTCGGGGCGAGATTGCCCGTGATCGTCGCACCCACGATTCCCGTGCCGCGTCCGCCTCCGTCCGCACAACCGAAGCCCACGGCAGCAAGACAGGCCAGAGCCAGACTTCCGAGTACGTGGCGCCACCGGGTCATCTTTTCCTCCTCTGCTGCTCCCGGGCCTTCCTGGTTCCCCGTCCGACACTTCCCTGTCCCCCGTTTCCGCGTCCGACACTTCTCATGGCTCCGATTCGCCCGGCCGTGCTTGCCGTGGCCCCGGATTCTTCCCGGCGTCGTTTTTCCACGACCGGCTCCTCCCTGCTTGCTTCCCGACCGATCCGCTCGTCCCCGGTCCACCCCTGCGCGATCCTCGGCTCCGGGGCCCCTTCTTCCCCGACTCTTCTTTCCGCTCCTCGCCTCCACGTTCCCTCTTCCCCACCTGTTTTTTCCGGCTCTTTTTCCCCCTGCCCGGTTCCTCCGTCCGTCATCGGCTTTTTCCTCGCTCCTGCGACCGCCTCTCGATCTCGGAGCTCTCGTGGGACCCCGAGCGTCCGTGTCTTCCCGAGTCTCCCCGGGTTTCCGGCCGCCGGGCGACTTCGAGCGCGAGCGTGCCCCGCGCCTACGCGCCGCGCCTTCGCGTTCCTTTCCGCCTCCGCTCTCCTCCTCTTCCGGTTCGGCGGGAAAGGGCTCCTGGAAGTAGTGAGCGCCGAGGACGACCCGGTAGCGCTCGCCGCCGGGCGCTTCGGGATTGCGATCCCGGTCGTAGGACGCCATCAGGCGGTCCACGCGCGCGAGGAAGGCGTCGGCCATCCGCCGGAGCTCGCGCCGCAGCGTCGGCACGCCGCGCGAGCCGATGTTGTCGTAGACGATCTTCTGCTGGAAGAACGCCTCGTCGGGCGGAGAGAAAATGTTGTGGTTGATCGTCGAGAGAAACTCCGCGCCGTCCTCCCCGAGCATGTCGATTTTCTCGAGGGTACCCGCCGAGGGCACGTAGCGCCGGGTGAGCAGCGTCACCTCCCTCGTCGGCGAGACCTCCGCGGCGCCCACGCGCACGAGCTCGTCGAGAACGGCCCGCGGAGGGATGTCGCCTCCGACGGTCCGGACGAGTTCGGAAAAGCTCGGCTCGGAGGTTTCGGACTCGAAGGGAAGGACCCGGGGCTGGCCGTCGGGCGTGAGAAAACGCGGGTCGGAAGTCCACCTTCCGAGAAGCCGCGTCGCGAAGTGCTTTTCGAGCGGGAGCGGGAGTTCTTCTTCCGGCCTGTCGCGGAGCTGGGCGACTTCCTTGCGAGGGATGCCCGTGATCAGCGCGATCCGCGAGTCGCTGAGCTTTCGGCCCGGAAGCTTTCCGACTTCCTCGGCGACCTCCACGAAGACCCGGCGGAGGATCTGGCTCGCTTCCGGAAAGGTGAGCCCGTGGTGGATGAGCTGGCGGACGATCGGCCGGAACAGCCGCCGGACCGCCCGGGCAACCGCTTCTCTGGGGGAGAGTTCTGCCATGTCGGGTCTTTCGGCGAGGCCACCGGCCCCTCCCCACCAGGGTGGCGTCCTTGGTCACGGCACCTCCCCGGTCCTCGGGAGCAGCGAGCCAATGGGGGCCGAAAATTTGGGATTTCTTTACCAAAAATAATGCCCGGGATTCCGCTCGGAGTCCAGCGGAAAGGCGGCTTCGGACGCGGCAGGGGCGCAGGCGCGGTGAACGCGGCCGTTCGGATGGACGATCATGGCGGTGCCACCGAACGAGACGGGCGGTGCATCGAACGAGCACGGACCCACCGGGAGGGACGCGCTCCGTCGCGTCCGGGGGGATGCGTCGCCGTCGCATTTTCCGCGCACCGGCGGTGCCGGGTGCGGGTACGGACCCGACGGAGCGGGGTCCTTCCGATTGCAGGGCCCCCCGGCCGGCGCTATACTCCGTCGTGCAACCACGGCAATGGGGGCGATATGGGTTCGACGGGGGTGGAAAAGCCGGGGCTGCGTGCAACGGGTACCTGGAGCCCGCCAAAATCCAGGCTGCGAAATTTACACGCAGACGAACAACTCGCTCTGGCAGCCTGAGCGCTGCCAGCGTCCGACCGGCTCGAGCCCGTAGGGCCGGATCGGGCGACGGAAATCGGGCTAAGCCCCGGCGACGCTCGTAAGTCGGGGACGAAAACCTGACGAGCTGGCCGCCGACGGATCCTGGCCGTGGGAGCCTCGGCGGCGAGAGCAAAACACGAGCCTACGCACGTAGACGCCACGGTGGCCCACTCTCGGACGGGGGTTCGATTCCCCCCGCCTCCACTTCTCTTTCTCTGGTAGGACCCGACCGCCCGTTTTCCCGGCGGCGGATGCTCGGAGGGCCGAGGGGTTCCTTCGGAAAAAGGGCCTCCCGGAGCCGAAGGCGTGGACTTCCAGGAAGGCAGAAGCTCCAACTGCCGCTCGAGCCGGCAGGAGAGCCCTCAGCACGGGCCCGTGGACGCCGTCCCGCACTTGTCGCGGAAGAGCTCGGGCTCGTTTTTGAGGGCCGGCACCGGATAGCGGACCTCCCAGCACGACCCGGCTCCCGAGAGAAGCTGCACGACGAGGCCGGTATCCTGCTGGAAGTAAGCGGCGCCCGCGGGGCCCGGAAGGGACAGTTGGCCGCCCTTGCCGATCACGAGAATCTTCGATTTCCCCGCGTCCCCGGCTTTGAGAAGGATCTTTGCGATGCCGTCCGTAGCCGCGAGCTTGTCCTTGTAGAGATAACCTTTCGGGTTGCTCGCGCTTCCCACGAGCTTCCAGCAAGGCTTTCCCGGGGCACAGGTCGCGCCGGCAGGAACACCGAAGCTGCTCACGAGCGACGCCACCCCGCCCGTCTCGTCGTACACGCAGAGCGAATACCCGGTCGAACCCGTCACCGGATCACCGAAGTCCGCGAATGCCACGCTCGGTCCCTTGAGCCACTTCCAGATCACGCGGTCGGCCCTTTGCGGCTCCCCCTTGGGAAGCGTCTTGTCCTTCACCAGAACGATGGACTTTCCGGGCGAGACACACCCAGCCTGGGGTGTCGCGGGGCACGCCGGGGCGGCTCCGGTCACGACAGGCTCGAACACGTACGCCGCGCCCTGGTTCGTGGCGGCTCCGACGTTGGCTCTGCGGGCACCCGCAACGACGGTACCACCGGAAATCGCGACCGCATGGCCGAACTCGTCTCCCGCGATGCCGTCGAGCGAAGAGAAAACCGAGGTCTCTTTGTTTTTCTTTTTCCAGCCCGCGAATCCCTTGACGAACTCGTACGCGGCCCCCTGACCTGCCGCCGATCCGACGGTGTGGAAAGGAGCGCCGACAACGGCGGAAATGCCCTCGAGCGCCACGGACGTACCGAATAGGTCCCCCGGTTCTCCGTCGGAAGAGATGAGCTTGCCGGTCTCGACGGAATCGACCCAGCCCGTGAGCGGCTCGACGAAAACGTAAGCAGCGCCGCGGTCCGTGTCTCCGTTCGTATCGTGACGGGGTGCCCCCACGAGAACCGTGTTCCCCGAGACGGCAACCGCCGCTCCGAAAAGGTCCGTCGAGGAACCATCCGATGCGAGAAGCCTCGCCGTCTCGGTGCCGTCCACCCAGCCCGAGCCCGGCTTCACGAAAACATACGCTGCGCCGGTGGAAGTGCTGCCTCCGAAACGCGCACCCACGGCGATGGTTTCCCCGTCGATGCCTACCGAGGCGCCGAACTCGTCGAGCGAGCCGCCGTCCGATGCCGTGAGTTTGGCGACTTCGTTGATCGTGCCCGACCAACCGCTTCCGGGCTTCTCGAACACGTACGCGGCGCCCTGCGCGGAGTTCGCGCCGATATCGGCCCGCCAGGCCCCGACGACGACCGTATCGCCCGAGAGGTCCACGGACGTTCCGAACTCGTCGCCACCTGCGCCGTCCGACGCGAGAAGTTTGGCCGTCTCCGTGAGCGTGCCGCTCCAACCGCCTACGGGCCTCACGAACACGTAGGCGGCACCCCGGTCCGTGTCGGCACCCACGTCATGGAGCGGAGCTCCCACGACGATCGTGTCGCCTTCGATCGCAACCGACGTGCCGAAGAAATCCACGGCTCCACCGTCCGAGGCCAGGAGCTTGGCCACTTCCGTCATGTCGGACCACGAACTCCCGGAGCGGACGAACACGTAAGCCGCCCCCTGGGCCGAGTTCCCGCTCACGTCGTGGAGGGGCGCCCCCACGACGACGGTATCCCCACTCACGGCCACCGACGTACCGAACTCGTCGCTCGTTATGCCGTCCGAGGACGTGAGTTTCGCCTGTTGCTGGACGAAGGGGTCGATGGTCACCGGATAGGTCGCACCCGTGTCGTGCACGCGGATACGAACCTCCCGCCCGCTCACCTGCCAGTCGACCGGAAGGGCTCGGCCTTCGGAGTCCCAGGCTGCAAGACCGGCATACCGAAAAATCTCCTCGCCGCTTTGCGCGAGAACGACCGGATCGGCGGCCGTGCCCCCTCCCTCGAGCTCGACGTCGCCCCGAAAGCGCACATGGATCACGAGGGGAGACGAAGTAGCGCCGCTGCCCGCGCCTGCATCCTCCGCCCGAGTCCGAAAAACGAACGCGTGGCTCAAACCGAGAGGTCCGTTCGCATACCGCTCGAGAACCACGTCCCGGTCGTACTCGATCGTGTTTGCCTCGACCCGGACGTTTCCAGGACCGGGAATTTCCCGCAGTGGTTCTCCCTCTCGACCGTAGAGTGCCGCGGACACCCCGATGCGGTTTCCGCGCTCGTTGGCCAGCTCGACTCTCCCGTCGCGGGCGAGCTCGATCCGGAGCCCGTGGACGGGGTTGCGCGCCGAGAACATGTCACGGGAACCGCTCCGGAGGTGAAACGAATCGTCGGCCCGGCCCGCGGCCTCCGAGAGAGCCGCCTGCACCGGCACAGGCAAGCTCTCGGTGGGCCCGCCTGGGCCGGACGAAGCAAGCCCTTGCGATACCGCAAAAAAGCTCAGGGCTGCCGCAACGAAGCAGGACCGCCGGACGACGAAAACCTTGCTTCCGGACACCATCGCTCCCCCCTTGCGAAAGCCAAGGATTGCGACGACCCGCAATTCTAAGCCGCGGAAGCCGAGATTCTCAAGATGAAAACCCGACGCCGACGAGGAACGTCACTCCGGCGAAAGCCGCGGGGTGCGTCTCCCCGCTACCGGTTCCGGGTCCTCCACGGCAGCGGTCGTCGCGCCAGCAAGGCCCGCGTGTTCCTTCGGCGACCTACCCGAAAACCCGATGCGCCGCCACCGCAAGGAGAGCCAGGAGAAGCCCGACCCAGACTCGGGGTCCGACGAAGAGCATGGCCGGCGCGGCCGGAAATGCGAACGTACCGGCGATGGCCGCGAGCTTGTAGCGGTGGACCAGGGGGAAACTCGGGTCGGAGACGAGTTCGACCAGGTCACGTCGGCTCCGGTAGCGGACGACGGCAGCCGTCGTCCAGCCGGGATCTTCGGAAACACCCCACTCCTCGAGATATCCACCGGCCGCCTGTCCGAAGAACACAGGGTGGCCCGCCCGGCGCAGGACGCGTCGCATGAAGGGACGCGTGTACCGCAGGAGCAATGCGTTCGGATCGACCGGCTCGCCCGAATCGGGGTCCTCTACCTTTTCCGTGTTCATTCGGATCAGATTCACCATGAAGAACTCGCGGCCATCGTCGGCCTCGAGAAAAGCCCGAAAGCGCGCAAGGCGCTCGGGGCTCGCGTTTTCCGCCCTACCGAGCGATTCCAGCACAGTGTCGATTTCGTCTTTCGTCAGCGGTCGGCGGAGCCCCTGGTACCAGACGAAGAAGGCCCCGTAGAGAAAGATGGCGAGCCCCCAGATGATCCACGCTTTCATGCCGAACCTCTATCGGAATTCTGCCGATCCCATCGGCGATCCTCCCGCCCCCCGGACGCGACGGAGCGCGTCCCTCCCGCCGGGTGATCGGAGGGCCACGCTCTGTCGTGGCCGGGGCCGTGGGTGGGGCCACCGGTCAGTGCCGACGTTCGCCACGCGCACATCCGCCCCCGCCCCGCGGACGCGACGGAGCGCGTCCCTCCGGATGCGGCCGTGGTGATCGGAGGGCCACGCTCTGTCGTGGCCGGGGCCGTGGGTGGGGCCACCGGTCATTGCCGACGTTCGCCACGCGCACATCCGCCTCCGCCCCCCGGACGCGACGGAGCGCATCCCTCCGGCGGGGCGATCGGAGGGCCACGCTCTGTCGTGGCCGGGGCCGTGGGTGGGACCACCGGTCATTGCCGACGTTCGCCACGCGCACATCCGCCTCCGCCCCCCGGACGCGACGGAGCGCATCCCACCGGCGGGGCGATCGGAGGGCCACGCTCTGTCGTGGCCGGGGCCGTGGGTGGTGCCACCGGTCATTGCCGACGTTCGCCACGCGCACATCCGCCCCCGCCCCCCGGACGCGACGGAGCGCGTCCCTCCCGCGGGGTTCGTGTCCGTCCATGGGACGACGTGCGTCGTCGCAATCGAGGCGGACGCGTTCATTTCCCGCCCCCCGGACGCGACGGAGCGCGTCCCTCCGGATGCGGCCGTGGTGATCGGAGGGCCACGCTCTGTCGTGGCCGGGGCCGTGGGTGGGACGCTCTCAAGACGCCCGCCCAGGATAGCGCACACCGGTGCCGCCCAGGCCGCAGTAGCCGAACGGATTTCTCGCCAGGTACTGCTGGTGGTAGGGCTCCGCGTAGTAGAACTCGCCCGCAGGGGCGATTTCCGTCGTCACGGGGCCGAAGCCCGCAGCACGAAGCGCTTCTTCGTAGGCACGCCGGGACGCTTCCGCGGCCTCGCGCTGGCTCTCGGTGGTGAAGTAGATCGCGGATCGGTACTGCGTTCCCACGTCGTTTCCCTGCCGCATTCCCTGCGTGGGGTCGTGGCTTTCCCAGAACACCTGCAGGAGCTCCTCGTACGGAATCACCAGGGGGTCGTAAACGACCAGCACCACCTCCGCGTGGCCCGTAAGCCCCGTGCAGACCTCCTCGTAAGTGGGGTTCGGAGTATGGCCCCCCGAGTAGCCCGCGGCCGTGGTGTAGACTCCCGGGAGCTGCCAGAACTTTCTCTCGGCGCCCCAGAAACACCCCATGCCGAAAATCGCCCGCTCCGTTCCCAGCGGGAAGGGCGGCTCCAGAGGCGTGCCGAGCACGAGGTGCCGCTTCGGCACCGGCATTCGCTCGGGCCGACCCGGAAGAGCCTCCTCCGGGCTCGGGAGACGTAGCTTCACGGCCTTGCCCCACATGAAAACTCGCCTCGAGCCCGCCCACTTTTCCTCAGTAGCCGAGCTCCCGCAACCTTTCCTCGGTCGCCTCGTCGACCTCGACGGTCTCCGGCTCGACGCGCGGCGCGAGCCGCAAAGCCGCTTCCAGCTCGCCTTCGAGCCGGCGGCGCACGCCTTCTGCGCTCGCGGCCAGATCTTTCGTTTCCCGGGGGTCGCTCCGCAGGTGGTAGAGTTCGACCCGTCCCCGGACGTGGTCCCGGAGGAGCTTCCAGTCGGCCGTCTCGATGGCGTCGAGCTTGACGAGTTCGCCCCGAGGGGCCATCTCGGCTTGCGAGACGGCGGCAACGGGAGGGGCTTCCCCTTTCGCCTGCAAGACTCCCCAGAGGGAGACGCCCTGAATCCCGCCGGGAACCCTCACTCCGGCAACCTCGAGAAGGGTGGGGGCGATGTCCACCGACCGGACGACTCCCGCGACCCGCTGGGCGCGGATCCCCGAGCCCGCGAAGATCAGGGGAACGTGGGTTTGCTCGCGGTACACGGTGTAACCGTGGAGGACGCTTCCGTGGTCGAAAAACTCCTCGCCGTGGTCGGCCGTGACGGTGATCACGACCCCTCGGGAGCCGCTGCCAAAGATACGCTCGAGCAAGCCGCGCGACCGGAGTGGCCGCGTCCGCTCGATCTCTCGGATGAGCCGCCCGAGCGCCGCGTCGACCTGCGCGATCTCGGCATCGTAAAGCTCTTCGAGAAACTCCATGTCGGCACCGAGAAGGCGCACCCGACCGAGGCGAACCTTCTGTAGAAACTTGTGTCTTACCACGGCCCCCAAGCGGGTAGGCGTCGTCCGGACGAAGCGATCACGGTACTCCTCGGCCGGCGCGTAAGGCGTGTGCGGGTCCATGTAGTGGAGGTAAAGGAAAAGAGGCGCGTCCCGCTCCTGCCGGAGCTGCTCGACGGCCCAGTCCGTCACGACCTCGGCCGTCGCGAGCATCCTTTCCTCGAACACGTCGAAACCCTGACCGAATCCGAGCTCGGCTTTCACGTTCGGGTTCGTCACGATCCCGGCCGTCCGGTAGCCGCTCGCACGAAGCATCTCGGCCAGCGTCTTCTGCTCGGTGGCGAGTCTCGCCCTCTTCCCCTCGATCGAGCCGATCGCTCCGTGTGCCGCGGGAATCTTTCCCGTGAGAATGCTCGCGACCGACGGCGTGGTCCAGGGAGCCTGCGCCACGGCCCGCTCGAAAACCGTCCCGCGGCGGGCGAGTTCGTCGAGGTTCGGACTGGTCGGCTTCTCGTAGCCGTACGTACCCAGGCGATCGGCCCGAAGCGTGTCGATCACCACGAGCACGATGTCCGGCCGCTCGTCGGCGAGGACCGGGCGGGCGATCGAAATCGCCGCGATTCCCCCGAGCCACACGAGAGCGCGGGCTACCGACGACATGCGAGCCCACGCAACCGAGCGCTCCGACCCTGCTATCCCTCTCCACGAAAGCGCCACTTCTCCGCCTCCTCTTCTCTTCCGCTCGCCACGAGTGCCAGGATTTCCGCCGCGACGCGAAACCCGTCGACGGGAAGCCCCCGTCCCGCCTCCGCCATCCGCGCAAGCCTGCCCTCCTCGCGGAGCACGAGCAAGCGCCGGCCGAACACCCGAGCGTCGTTCTCCGAGCGCAGTTCCTCGGCCACGCCGCGCGCGAGCAAAAACTGCCGGTTCCGGGGGGCGAAGGGGCCGATGTCGGGCGAGAGGACGAACATCGGAAGGCCGAGTCCCAGGGCCCAGGCGGTGCGCTCGTGCGCCGGAGCCACCAGAACGTCCACACAGGGGAGGAGGCGAACCGTGTCGTTCTCGAGGTCCTTTCTCGTCCGGAACAACGCGAGCTCCACGTCCCGAACGAGACGACCGGAGGAAAGAGCCCGGTGGAAGCGCCCGCCCTCCCGCGCAAAGGCGAACACGCGCTGCCCGCACTCGCGAAGGGAGCGGGCCGCGAGCGCGAGAAGGCGGACGTGCCCGGTCGGCTCCGCGCCGGAGCCGAAGAGCGCCGCGGTAAGAGGCCCCGTGCCGGAAAGCCGCCGGACCCTCTCTTCGAAAGCGGAAGGGGCTCGGCCCACGAGCCCCCGCTCCACGCAGAGCCCCGTCACGTAGACGCGGGTCTCGTTTCCGAAGGCGCGGTGGAACTCCCTCGCGGTCTCCGCGAGCGGAACGAAAACGGCAAAAGGGCGCGCGCGCAGACACTCCGGCGGGACGACGACCTCCCCGTGCACGTACCAGACAACGGCCCACGGTGACAGGGTGGCCACCAGGAGGGGGTGATCGACGACGACGGGCTTCCCGGCCAGAGTACGCGCCCACCCCGCACCGAGAAAGCGGGGGAGAGAGGGACTCCGGCCCTCGGCCCGCCCTGTCGCTACGCCCCGCACGGCTTCGTAGAACCGCTTTCCCACGGCCCCGAGCCCACCCAGACGGTAGAGCGCCCGCACGGCTCTCCAGCCGCTCCGAGCCGGGCCTCTCGAGAGGTCGAAAACGCCGTGACGTGCGCACACCAGGTCCGAAAATTCGGACTCGGCGAGCGAGTCCGCCACCCCGTCGAGGTAGAAAGGGTGCCCCCGACCGATTTCCGAAGAAACGAATACGTAGCCTTCGCGGACCCTCAACCGCCGACCTGCATCCGGCGCAGCACGTGGGCACGGCGAACTTCGATCGCCCGGGCCCGCTCCTCGGGCGAGACGAAGCGCGTCCCGGGTGGCAGGTACTCCCGGAGCCTCGCCCGAGGCACGACGCGGGTTTCCGGAACGGGGGCGTCGTCGGCGAGATTCCACCGGTAGATCATCGTCCCTTCCCTGTGCCCCACGGGGTCGAGCCAGTTCGCGACACCGGGATCCTCGAGACAAACGACCGCGCGGAAGACGCCGTCCGGATCCAGAACGGCCTGGTGCCCGTTGAGACTCGACTGGTGGTGGGCGTAGTCGAGCGACTCGAGCCAGAAGTTGCAGAGGTGGAGACTCCAGTACTTGGCGCGCGGAGGGCGCACTTCGACCACGAGCGCTTCGTCGTCCTCGAGGGCGAAGTAGCCCGTACCGGCCGTCTGGTGCTTCTGCGCGCCCATGGCCGCGCCGCCGAAGGGTTTTTCCGGAAAGCGGTTTCGCAGGTGTTCTCGCTGGGCGACGGCGACCCGGAACCAGAGCTCCACGTTGGCCTCGACGTTCGCCGCTACGGCGTCGAGCCTGCGTGCGAAATCCGCGGGGTCGAGCCTCCCGTTCGGGTTGCCCCGCGGCCCGGGGTCGACCCGTTCGATCGAAAGCCTGGCGGGAACCTCGTTCTCCCAGTCGTAGAAAAACTGCCGGAACCAGATCGTGTCGGCTCCCGCGCCGAGCGGAATCCAGTTTCCCGGCTGCCGCGCCGGGCTCGCCACGAGCTCGAAGCTCCCGTCGGGCTCCACTTCCCACTCGTCGGCGTGGGCGTTGTGGAGATTGCGGATGCTCGACATGACCTGCAGGCCGAAAAAGTGCACGCTCCCCCGATTCCCGCGCAGCCTGTACGTCGCGTCGGGTCGAATTTCGGCATACCCGTAGAGCGCATCCGCGCAATCGTAGCCGATCTTGTTCCTGCGGGTGAGCCAGCGGACCCGGGGCCGGTCCGGGTCGTGCTCCTCGATCGCCACGTCGAGGGCGTTCCGCAGAAGCGTCGCGACGTAGCGGTAGCCGTCGGCGCGGTCGACGGCGTAGGGCGGTACGCGGGCGTCGAGAATTCGCTCGGCCACTCGCTCGAGGCGTCTCGTGAAAGTCCGCCACGCCTCCCCGCAAAGGAGCTCTTCCGCCGTGCCCCGGGCCCACCGAGAACTCGAGAGGATGTTGGTGACGAGCCACCTGTCGTCGGCGAAAAGCTCGCTTCCCGTGGCCTTCGAGGCTCCCGTCCCGGCGCCTTCTTCCGCAGGGCCTTTTTTTCCCGGCTCTTCGCCCGCCACGATCTCGACTTCCCGGCGCGCTCCTTACTACGCCTCGATTCGGACGGCAAAACGGCGCACGTACGGCAAAAACGCCTCGCGCACCTCCCCGAGCCGGAGGCCGAAATCCGCGAGGTCGTACCGGTGAGCGCCGTGTTTGCCCTGCGGGTTCTCGGCAAGCCAGAGTCGCATGCGCTTTTGCGCTTCCTCGCCGAGCACGAGACCGAACCGATCGTAGATCCTCGCGACCGCCACGATCGGGTCGGAGACGAGCTCTTCCATGCGGACGTCGACGAAACGTTCTTCCCCCACGCGGTCCCGGAACTCCATCCCGCGCCGGACGGCTTCCGCCCAGAGGCGAAGCTGCGCGCGCCCGAGCTCGTGGCGGTCGACTTCCGGGCTGAAAATCGAACGAACGGTGGCGACGAGGCTGCACACCGAAGGCAGAACCTTCGCGGGATCGCGGTGGGTCCACACGATGCGTGCATCGGGATAGACCGCCGTCACGGCCTCGAGGCAGAAGAGATCCGGCGGGTTTTTCAGGTTCCAGCGGTAGGGCGGGCAGCGCCACTGGAGCAGCTTGAGAACGCGCCTGTGGTGCCGGTAGGCGGGCACCATGTCGCAGGAGAGCCACCACTCGACGTACGCCGGGACCCTCGCCATGCCGTCGAAATGCAGGGTGCGGAAGTGCTGCCCGAGAAGGTCCTGGTTCTCCGTGGGGCTCCTGCCGTTGTCGTCGTGCATCTTCGCCAGGTCGGGTGCGGCGGCCTTCATGCCCTCGAGCATGGCATCCGCCTCGGCGATGCGCGGGTCGGTGTCTTGCGTCGCGGCCTCGGGCGGCGGCGTCGGACGCAGCGACTCCCAGAAGCGAAGCGAACGAGCTTCGGGATCCTGCGCCAGGAGATTCGAAAGTGCCGTCGTTCCGGTCCGCGGAAGTCCCGTCACGACGATCGGCGCCCGGACGACCTGGGCGTCGATCTCGGGGTGGCGCCGGTACCAATCCTCGATCCGGAGCCGCTCGACCAGGTATCCGAGGATCTGCGATCTCCACGCGGCTCGACCGCTTTCGCCCAGCCGTGCCTCTTCTTCGAGGGAACGAGCCAGGACTTCGAGTCCGTCGCGGAAGCTGGGGTCTCCGAAATCTTCGAGGCCGGTCCGTCGGCGCGCCTCTTCGAGGAGAGATTCGACGTGGAAGGTCTCTGTCATCCCGTGTCGCCTTTTAGCTGCTCGGTCCCGACAAAACCAAGTCCTTTCCGCCCGCTCGGTTCCACCCGGTACGGAGCGCGCCGGCCGGCCGACCACGAACCGCAGGGGCCTACCCGGGGCCACGCGGCAGTGGCTCGGCACCCAAGCCGGCTCGGGACGGGAGTCAGGACGGACAGGCCAGGTAGCCGCCGTCGATCGGGAGAACGACTCCGGTCACGTAGCGCGCCTCGTCCGAAGCGAGGTAGACACACCCGTAGGCGATGTCCTCGGGTGTTCCGAAGTACGGAAGGGGAACGATGTTCCGCAGGAGCTCGCGCTGGCCCGGAGTTCGAAGGAGCTCTTCGGTCTGCTCCCCGCTTTCCACGAATCCCGTCGCGATGGCGTTCACGCGGATCCGGTCCTTGGCGTACTCCACCGCCATCGCACGCGTGAGCGCATTCATCGCTCCCTTGCTCGCCGTGTAGGCGTCCATGTCCGGCGCGCCCTTGGTCGCCACGCCCGAGGAAATGTTCACGACGGATCCTCCACCGGCCCGAATCATCTCGGGGATCGCGTGCTTGCAGCACCAGAAAAGACCCCAGAGGTTGGTCTGGAGGGTTTCGGCGAAGACCCGGTTCTCGAGCCGATCCACCCTCGTGTCTCCCTTGCCGGGAAGGCCCACGAGGTGCGTGGCGGCCGCGTTGTTCACGAGCGTGGTGAGCTTTCCGAAAGAGTCCACGGCCTCCCGCACGGCACGTGCGACGTCTTCTTCCACGCCGACGTCCGTCCGCACGAACACCGCCTCGCCGCCCTCCCGGAGAATTTCGCCCTCCACTTCCTTTCCCGCCTCGACCGAACGCCCGGCGAGGACCACCTTGGCACCCTCGCGGGCGAAGACCCGAGCGATGCCACGTCCGATCCCCTTCGTCGCCCCCGTGACCAGAGCCACTTTCCCCGCAAGCCGCATCTCCCTCGCCCTCCACCGCCGGAGCTTCTTGCACTGCGGAGCGAGCGCGTCAAGGCCGCCGAACCTTCGCCTTGACTCGCCGACGAGGGGGGCTGTAAAGTCGCCGTATCCCCGGAGACCGACGTTTCCTGTGCGCGAGAACGCTCTGGTGCGCTGTGTCGCGAGACACGCCAAAGAAAGGGGCTCCAAGGTCGCGGTCTGCGAATGGGATCCCCGGAGCCCGAGGGAAGCGACTTATTCCGAGCTTTACCGCGACGCACTCCGCTACGCCGGCTTCCTCTCCCGGCAAGCCCCGCCGGGCGAGATCGTCCCGCTCCTGACCGGGAAGTCCGTAGCGTCGATCGCCGCCATGCTGGGTGCCATGATCGCCGGGAGGCCTTTCTGCTTCCTGAACCCGAAATACCGGTGGCCCCAGGTGGCGGCCGTCCTCCGAGCGACGGATGCTTCGCTCTGCGTTCTCGACGCGACCGGGAGTTTGTCGCTCCGCGGCGGCGTCGAAAGGCTCGGGGCGAAGCCCGGGACGACGTGGCTCTGGCTCGGGGGAGAGGGGGCCGCTGCGGTGTCGGCCCGCACCGCGACCGAGCTCCGGTCGGCCTACCGGGTGGTGGAAAGGTCGAGCCTGCCGGAAGCCCCCGACCCCGGGCCGCCACCGAGCCCGGCGTCCGAGGTCGGCGCGTGC
Organism: Candidatus Binatia bacterium; assembly: GCA_026004195.1. Classification (NCBI taxonomy): domain Bacteria; phylum Candidatus Binatota; class Binatia (SeqCode); species Binatia bacterium. The sequence continues at coordinate 13,621 of BPIQ01000001.1, read as the reverse complement.
CTTTTCACTTCCGGCTCGTCGGGTGAGCCCAAGGGAGTGCTGGTTTCGACCGAAGACCTCGTCGCCCGAACGGAAGCGGAAGTGCGCTGGTTCGGTCTCGGGGACTCGGACGTTCTCCTGAGTGTCCTTCCCTTCTCCTTCGACGTCGGCTTGAACCAGCTTCTCTCGGCGCTCTACGTCGGTGCCGAGCTCGTTCTGCTCAAGTCGTGGCTTCCGGCCGACATCGTCACCGCCGCCGGGGCCCGACGTGTCACCGGCATCTCGGCCGTCCCCGCCATCTGGCAGGATTTTCTCCGCGCCGGCCTCCGGTTCGACACCGAGGGGCAGCACGCGCCCTTGCGCTACGTCACGGTGTCGGGCGGTAGCCTTCCGGCTCCGACGCTCGCAAAGCTCCGGTCGGTCCTGGGACGGGCCGGCATTTTCAAGACTTACGGTCAGACCGAAGCGTTTCGCACCGCCTCGCTCCGCCCCGAAGAGCTCGCGCGCAAGCCCGAAAGCGTGGGCCGGGCTTTCCCGGGCGCCCGCTTCTACGTCGTCGACGAGGACGGCAAGCCGTGCCCTCCCGGCGAGGTCGGCGAGATCGTGCACACGGGGCTGGGTATCATGCTGGGATACCTCGGGAACCGCGAGCTCACGCCCGAGGAGGAGCGCAAGCTGCGTCCCAACCCCTTTTACGGTCCCGAGGACTCGTCGCCGCTGGCCGTGTTCACGGGAGATCTCGGGTTCGTCGACCCGGAGGGCTACCTCTACCTCAAGGGCCGGCGGGACTCCATGACGAAAATCCAGGGAAACCGCGTCTATCCCCTCGAGGTGGCGGCTCAGCTTCTGGCCGTGCCCGGGGTGGAAGATGCGGTGGTGCTCGGGGTCGCTGGCCCCGGAGCGGATCCGCTCCTCGTCGCCTTCGTGGTCCCGGCAAGAGGATCCCGACTTTCCCCCGCTTCGATCCGCAAGGAGTTGAACCTGCGGCTTCCGTCCTACATGATCCCGCAGCGCACGGTCTTCGTCGAACGCATTCCGAGAACCGCCACGGGAAAGCCCGACGAAAAGCTGCTGCGCGAGCGGGCCAGCGGAGTCGAAGCCGCAGCGGAAGGTCGATGACGCGGTGGGAGCGAAGAGCATGACGGGACTCGACCGCGACACCCTCCTGCGTTTTCTCGAAGAGCGTCTCGGGCTCGATCCCGCGGAAATCGACGACGAGACGCCGCTTTTCTCGTCGGGACTCGTCGACTCCGTGGCTCTCGCCGAACTCGTCGTCTACGTCGAGAACGAATCGGGTGTCTCCTTCGAGCCGGAAGACATCACGCTCGAGCATCTGGATACGGTGGGCCGCATCCTTCGCTTCGTGGCGACCCGACATGGAAGGTGACCGAGCGGAGAAAAGGGTGCTCCTCGAGCGGCTCGCGCGCGAGTTCGGCACGCCCGCCTACGTCTACTTCCTCGGCGACATCCGCCGCCGCGCCGAGCGCCTGCGCACGGCGTTCCGGGGTCTTTTCCGCCTGAGCTACGCGGTCAAGAGCAACCCGAACCGCGAGCTCCTGCGCCGGATGCGCGAGGTCGTCGATCTGCTCGACGTTTCTTCGGCCGGCGAAATCCGGCGGGCGGTCCGTGCGGGCTGGCCGCCCGGGTCGACCACGTTCACCGGGCCCGCGAAAACCCGAGACGAGCTGCGCTTCGCCGTACGCTCGCGGGCGGGCGAGGTCGTACTCGAATCTCTCGACGAGGCGCGGCTTCTCGAAGCCATCTGCGAACAAGAGGGGGAAACGCAGGACGTCCTCCTCCGAATCGCGCCGCGGCACGTTCCCCGCGGTTTCGGCGTCAACATGAGCGGGAAACCCACGCAGTTCGGCGTCGACGAGGAGGAGCTCGAAGACACGCTCCCGGCCCTCGCTTCCCTCCCCCGCCTTCGGCTCCGCGGCTTCCACATCTATTCGGGCACGCAGTGCCTCAAGGCGGAAGCCGTCGTGGAGAACTACCGCATCTTTCTCGACGTCTTCCGCCGCGCGGCCACGATCGCGGGCCTGCGGCCGCGGCGTCTCGTCTTCGGCTCCGGGCTCGGCATCCCCTACCACGATGCGGACACGGCGCTCGACCTGGACGCGGTGGCTTCGAGGACCGTGCCGGAGCTCGAGCGAGCCCGGGAGGAGCCCTCGTTCCGCGAAGCCGAGTTCGTCCTGGAGACGGGCCGCTACCTCGTGGGCGAGGCCGGCATCTACCTCACGCGGGTCGTCCGGACGAAACGCTCGCGGGGTGTGACGATCGCCCTCTGCGACGGCGGCATGAACCACCACCTCGGCGCGGCCGGGCATCTCGGGAGCATCCTCCAGCGCAACTACCGCATGTTCAAGGTCACCCCGGACCGGGGGGAGGAAAGCGAGTACACTCTCGTCGGGCCGCTCTGCACCACGATCGATACGATCGGCCGCAACGTCCGGTTTCGTGGGCTCGAGACGGGCGACGTCGTCGCGGTCGAGTGCAGCGGGGCGTACGGGCTCACCGCGAGTCCGATCCACTTCATCAGCCATCCGCCGCCGCGGGAAATCCTGGTCGACGAAGCGGAGGGCACGGTACGCCTCGAGGACGTCGGCGAGTTCTCGGCGGAGCCCGGGGAGGCGTGATGGGAAAAGCGGAAAGCACCGAAGGCATTCTCGTTCTCGGGCCGCCCCGCTCCGGAACGACACTCCTCCGCAGGCTTCTCGACGCGCATCCCCGGATCGCCTGCCCCCCGGAAACGAACGTCTTTGCGGCCTGCGGGCGCTTTCTTCGCAGCGAGAAGACGGCGGACGGAGTGGGGATCGGGGTCCTCGAGGGTCTCGAGTACGCGGGGTTTTCCCGCGAGGACGTCCTCTCGAGACTCCGGGAGCTCGCGTTCTCCTTCCACCGCGAGTACGCCTCCCGGCAGGGAAAAGCGCGCTGGGCCGCCAAGACCGCCTTCGACGCTTTCTACCTTCCGGAGATCGAGGCGCTCTGCGGGGACCGGTGTGCGTACGTCTGCCTCGAGCGTCACGGCCTGGACGTGGCCTGTAGCATCCAGGAGCTCTGCGAAAAAAACGGGGCCTACCTGCGGGAACTCCACGATTACGTCGTCCGCTACCCCGCCGTTCTCGAGGCCTTCGCGCACGCGTGGGCCGACCTCGCCCGAGGAATCCGTGCGTTCGCTGCGAGCCACCCCGAGCACTCGTTTCTTCTCCGCTACGAAGACCTCGTGGCCGAACCCGACGCCACCATGCAGAAGCTCATGGGGTTTCTCGGCGAGAGCTGGGACCCGGAGTTCACGAGCAAGGCGCTCTCGTCCCGCGAGACCGTCGGGCTCGGCGACTGGAAGACCTACGGTCGTTCGTCCATCGACGCCTCGAGCGTCGGGAGATGGAAAAAGCTCCCGAGGTACACGCTCGCCCGCCTGGCGGAGATCTGCAATCCCGTCCTCGAGCTCTGCGGGTACGAGCCGGTCCGCGTGGAGCCCGAGGAACCGCCGGAAGCGGCACGGCGCCGCTACCAGGTGGGACTCCTCCTCCAGAGGCTCAAGGGAGCGGGAAGGAAAGACCGAGAACCCGGGCCCGAGCCCGCCCCGGAGGAATGAGCACGATCGTCGACCTCGCGGAAACGGTTCTCCTGAGCTGGCGCTCCGACGGATTTCGCGCGACGGCCCGCCGCCTCCGGGAGCGACTTTTCGGAGAAGAGGAGATCTTCGTGCTGGTCCGGAGTCTCGTGCCACCGGTGGTACCGCCTCCTCTGCCGGCCGTGGTGAACGGAGTGCTCGTGCGGGAAATGACGGCCGAGGACGTGGACACGGTGGCTCGCATCCTGCCGTTCGACCTGGGCCGGCAACCCCTCCGCGTCCGTCGCCGTCGGCTCGAGAAGGCCATGCCGGACGCCTTCGTGGCGCTCAGAGGAGAGCGCATCGTGGGTGCTTGCTGGTACTGGAACGAGGTGACGCCCGAGAAACCCTGGTTCCCTGCCGTGAGGGATCACCTGGTTCCGCCCTCCCGGCTCACCGGCGGAATCTTCGCCCTGCCCGGAGAGCGAGCCGCGGCCTGGGCCCTCGCACGTCGAGCGACGGATTGCCTCGCCGCGCGTGGAGTGAGGACGGTCGTGGGGTGCATCGGCGCGAAAAACCGCCCCTCCCTTCTCGTCTCCCGTCTCCTCGGCGGAAAGATCGTGGCGCGGCAGACGATTCGCTACGTTCTCGGGCGCGCCCGGATTCACGTGGTTCGGGTGGACGACAGGAGGCCGTTCGGAGAGCCATGACTCCAGGCGAGGCGAGACCCGGCCGGGAACTTGCGTACCTGTTTCCCGCCTTTCCCGTCTTCCACCAGACCTTCGTCCTCTGGGAGGTGCTCGGGGTCCGTCGGTGCGGCCTCGACCCGAAGATCTACTCCCTTCGGGGACCGAGCAAGAGGCAGCAGCCCGAGGGAGAAAAAATCATCCCGGAGGTCCGCTATCTGCCCGGTTGGACTTCGGCCCGACTCTGGCGCGACAACTGGGAACTCCTTCGCCGGCGGCCCGGGGTCTGGTTCGACGCTTTTCGCTCGGTCGTGCTCGCCTGGCGCTCGGGGGCAGATGTGCGGCTCGAGTGGCCCGGAGCCCGGCGACCGACGTGGTACAACCGGCTTCGAGGCTGGTACAACACCCACCCCCTCCTCTACCTGCTTCGCTCCCTCGCGCTCGTGCCGGTCGCGGTACACCTGGCCCGGAAGCTCCGCGAGGACGGGGTCGGCCACCTCCACGCGCACTGGATGACGTACCCTGCGACGGTCGCCTACGTGGTCCACCGGCTCACCGGTATTCCTTTCAGCCTGAGCGCCCACGCCTACGACATTTACATGGTCCAGCGGATGATCCCGGAGAAGCTCCGCGCCGCGAGCTTCGTGGTCACGTGTGCCAAGGCCAACGCGGCCTTCCTCGGAAGCCTGGCACCGGACGCGGCCGGCCGGATCCACGTCCTCTACCACGGCGTCGACACTCGTCGCTTCCGGCCCGGCGGTAACCGAGGCGACGGCGGGGGCCCCTTGCATCTCGTCTCCTGCGGACAGCTCGAACGGTACAAGGGGATGCACCTCCTCGTCGACGCCTGTGGGATCCTGAAGACTCGGGGAGTCGACCTCCGCTGTCGAATCGTAGGCGAAGGACCCGAACGGCGGTCTCTCGAGCGGCAGATCCGGGCACGGGGACTCGAAGGGACGGTGGAGCTTCTCGGGGCTCTTCCTCAGGTCGAGTTGGCCCGGATCCTCCGGGAATCCGACATCTTCGTCCTCGCAAGCGAACTGGCGGGTCGTTCGCGCAGGCGGGACGTGATCGCCAACGTGGTAGTGGAAGCGATGGCGAGCGGGCTTCCCGTGGTCGCGTCGAAGGTGCCGGGCATCGAAGAGCTCGTCGCGGACGGGCAGACGGGTTGTCTCTTTCCGCCCAACCGAACGGACGAGCTCGCTCGGGCCATCCTGAAGCTCGCCGCCGAGCCGTCCTTGCGTCGGAGGTTCGGCGAAGCCGCCCGCCGGCGCGTCGTGGAGGAGTTCGACAGCGAGAAAAACGTCCGACGCCTGGCCGAACTCCTGCGGGGTTGCACCTCGGATCGGACCGAGTCCGCCCTGGTCGGCTGACCGCCGGGAGCCCGCCAGCGCCTCGGCGCGAGAAAAGCGGTTTGCTTTCCCGGAAGGCGTGTTGTAACCGGTCGGGAAGGGCTCGACACCTTGCGCGATCGGCTGGACCCTGGCCTCTGCCTCGCCCTCGCGGCGGGTTTGGCTCTGTTCCTTTACCAGATCACCTGGGGGCTCCCTGCCGCGGGGCACTCCTGGGCGGTCGATGCGCTCGCCCCCGTCACGGTCGCCTGACACCGTTCGGCCGGCTGGTCGCCTTCTGGGTGGGACTCCTCTACGGCGCCACGAGGATCCGAACGTGAGGGGCCTTTTGCCCGTGCTCGTGGGGCTCGCGCTCGCGTCGGTCGGGAGCGAGTTCGCGCTTCGGGGTCGGAAGGTCCAGACGGCCCTCGGGTCGGCGCTCCTCGTCTGGGCCGCCACGGGAGGAGTCCTGCTGTTCTGGTTCTTCACACGACCCTCCGGTTGGGGAAGCTTCTCCGTTTTCTGGTCGGGTGCGTTCCTCGCGTGGTTCGGGGTCCGGAGTCACGTGGAGAGCTCGATCCTTCTCCGCATGGTGTACCTCCTCGGGCGAGGGCCCAAGAACGCCGAAGAGCTCCTCGAGGAGTACGAGCGTTTTTACGGCTCGCAGCAGAGGGTGGAGGAACTCGTCCGTTCCGGGCTTCTCGAGCGGCGCGGCAACGCCCTCGCCGTGACGCGCAAGGGGAGAACGGTTCTCCTGGTGGCCCGAGCACTTCGCGGCCGCAGTGCTCCGGCCTCGAACGAAGCCGCGCGGAGCCACGCCCTGCTCGGCCGTTGACGGCGGGCAGCCCTTCTGCTCGAGCCGAGATACGGAGCCGGTGCGCTCACGTTGCTCGCACCACCGTTCGGGGGCCGGGCGCAGGGTCAAGGACGAGGGCCGGGCGTTACCGGCGAAGAAGCCCGGGCCATTCGCAGGTGGAGGATTTCGTCGGGACTCGGAGTGCAGCCGTTTTCAGGGCTCGTGAGGAGTGGAAGCGTGGGCCAAGACGGAGCGAGCCCCGAGGGGGGTGGGGGTCGGCGGGAGGCCGGGTTGCGCGGTGTACCCCGTTCGTGCTAGAAGCGCTCCAAGCTAGAGGTTTCGATCTGGCTGTGTAGCGGTTTTGTTCCCGAGAGGTCCGGGCGGAAGAGACTGTGACCCGCCTACCCGAGGTTCCCGGTTTCCCCCTCCTTCTCGTGTGCAAACCAAGGCAATAACCCAAAACCCAAAAAGAAGGAGGGTCGATGATGGGATCGACTGTTTACGTAGGTGGCTTGCCCTATTCCACGGGTGACGCGGAGTTGAGCGAGCTTTTTTCCGCCCACGGTACCGTGGAGTCCGTTCGGATCGTCACGGATCGGATGACGGGGCGCTCGCGAGGCTTCGGCTTCGTCGAGATGTCCTCGGCGGAAGAGGCCGAGGCAGCGATCGCGGCGCTCAACGGGTCCGTCCTCGAAGGGCGCACCCTGACCGTGAATCAGGCAAAGCCGCGGGAATCGAAGCCCAGGCAGGACTCCGGTCGGGGGCGCTTCGGGCGCACCCGCCCGGGCCGCAACCGCTGGTAAGTCCCGAAGGGCTACGACGGGGAAGCGCGCTCTCGGGCGCCCTTCCCCGTCCTGTTTTCCGTTTTCTGTCGAGGAAGGAACGAACAAGATGAAGTGTCGTTTTCCCGGAGCCCTTCTCGTGCTCGTTTTCGCCTGGGTTTCGGCCGCTCCGGCCGGAGAGCCCGTGGTCGGCGACGGCATGAAGGTCTCCATCGAGTATACGCTCACGTTGCCGGACAAGACCGTGGCCGGAACGAACGTGGGAGAAAAACCTCTCTCGTACGTCCACGGGCAGAACCAGTTGCTTCCGGCTCTCGAAAAAGAGCTGGCCGGGATGAAAAAGGGCCAGACCAAGCACATCGAACTCAAGGCCGCCGACGCGTACGGAGCCTACGACGAGAAGGCTCGCGTCACGGTACCGCGCTCGCAGGTTCCGGACGACGTGAAGAAGGGATCGCTCCTGAGCACGCCGACCGGGCAGCTCGTCCAGGTTCTCGAGGTGAACGAGGAGGACGTCGTGCTCGACCTGAACCACCCGCTCGCCGGCAAGGACCTGGCCTTCGACGTGAAGGTCGTCGGCATCGAAAAGGCCGAATCCGCCCCGAGCGACGAGCAGAAAGCGCACAAGGGCGAAACCGAGTGACTCGGAATCCCCGAGAAGCTCCCAACGAACGAGAAATGGGGCGTTTCCACCCGGGGGCGTTCCAGGAGGAGAGTCCATGATCGAAGAAGGATCGCGTGTTCGCATCCATTACACGCTCAGTGTCGACGGAGAGATCATCGAAAGTTCCGTCGGGCAGGAACCCTTCGAGTACATCCACGGCACGGGCCAGATCGTGCCCGGTCTGGAAGAGCAACTCGCGGGACTCGAGCCGGGAGACAAAAAGGAAATCGACGTCCCGCCCGAGAAAGGCTACGGGGAGTTCGACCGCAGCGCCGTACAGCGCGTACCGAGGGCCGCTTTCCGGGATCCCGAGGAACTCGAGGTAGGAGACGTCGTCACCGGCGAAATCCGGGGACAAAGGTTCCAGGCCACCGTGGCCGAAGTGGGTCCCGAAGAAATCACGCTCGATCTCAACCACCCGCTGGCGGGTAAAACGCTGCATTTCTCGATCGAGGTCGTGAGCGTGGGCTGACACGCAAGGGGAAGCCCGGGCTTCCCCTTGCATTCCTCCCGTTCCTGTGGCGGAGCTCGGGAGGGATGCGTCGGCGATTCTGGTCCGTCCCCGGAAATTCCCAGAGGCTCGACGGCGGAGCGATGTTCGGCCACGTGCCTCGGTCGCTCTGGCAGCGCTGGGTCCGACCCGACGCGGAGAACCGCATCCCGCTCGCCACCCGGTGCCTTCTCGTGGAGGAGGACGGCGGTCGCCGCATCCTGTTCGAGGCCGGCATCGGCCTTTTCTTCCCCCCGGAGTTGCGGAGGCGCTACGGTGTCGTCGAAAACGAACACGTGCTGCTGCGCCGGCTCGGACAACTCGGCGTTCGACCCGAAGAGATCGACGTCGTCGTCCTCTCCCATTTGCACTTCGATCACGCGGGTGGCGTTCTCGCGCCGTGGGACCCCGGGCGAACGCCGGACCTCTGCTTCCCGCGTGCCCGCTTCGTGGTAAGCCGAGGAGCCTGGGAGCGAGCCCTCCGACCGCACCTTCGCGACCGGGCGTCGTTCGTGCCCGAGCTACCGGACCTCCTCGAGAAAACCCGCCGACTCGAAATCGTCGACGGGCCGGTTTCCGAGACGCTCGGTGGCCACTACCGTTTCGTTTTTTCCGAGGGCCACACTCCGGGCCTGATGCTCGCGCTCTTCGACACCGAGGACGGGCCGATTCTTTACGCGAGCGACCTCGTGCCGGGAAAAGCCTGGGTACATCTCCCCGTCACGATGGGATACGACCGCTATCCCGAACTCCTCGTGGACGAGAAACGGCGGATCTTCGACGAGCTTCTGCCGGCCGGGGGATGGCTCTTTTTCACGCACGACCCCGACACCGCCCGCTGTCGGATCGAGCGGGACCCCGAGGGGCGTTACCGAGCTTCCGAGTCACAGGCAGACGTGGAGGGCGTCGAGCTTCGCACCTCTCGGAAGACCTGATACGGCGCCCCGGAAGGTTCCCCGCGGACTCCGGAGATCCGAGCCCCCCTTCGAAAGAAAGCCGGCCACCGCTCGACGACCTCGAGCCCCTCGGCTTTCGGGAGGAGCTTTCGCCAGAGACCTTCCGGCGGCTCCTCGAAGACCGACCGCACGTCCGCAGGTGCGACGTGCCAGTACCCCTCGCCCAGCTCGTCGTCGAGCTGCCTCGGTGCCCAGCCCGCATGCCCCGAATAGATCCGTAGGGGAATTTTCCTTCTCAGGACCTTCCGCAGCAGCTCCGGGGTGCCCCCGGAGTACACGTCCTCGAAGACGTGCTCCGCATCCCGGAGCTTTTTCTTCGAGCGGAAAAGGAGCAGCAGGTCCCGCGTCCGGACGGGACCGCCCCAGAAGATCACGACGCCGCTTCCGCGCGCCTCTTCCACGTCGGGAAGAAAACGTTCGAGCTCCACTTCGAGCGGCCGGTTGACAACGACCCCGAACGCGCCGCGACGCCCGTACTCGAGGAGCAAAACGACGGTCTCGGCGAAATTGGGGTCGAGAAGCTTACGCGACGCCACCAGAAACCTGCCCTTGGCGGGCCGCAATTCTTCGGCGCGAGCCGTGCACAGCGAGAGCGCAAGGATTGCCACGAAAAACCACCACCTGCCCCCGCCCCCGGACGCGACGGAGCGCGTCCCTCCGCGTGGCCGTGGTCGTGGACCGTAGGTACGTCGATGCTTCTCATGCGAACCGGGAACGTTCGAACCCCGCCCCCCGGACGCGACGGAGCGCGTCCCTCCGCGTGGCCGTGGTCGTCGACCGTAGGTACGTCGATGCTTCTCATGCGAACCGGCAACGTTCGACGCCCCGCCCCCCCGGACGCGACGGAGCGCGTCCCTCCGCGTGGCCGTGGTCGTGGATGGTATGGACCCTCGTTGCGGACGCGACCGAGCGCGCCCGCGCGGGGTGAACGTGCCGGCTCACGGCAGGCAATTCAGGTCGACCTGCATTCCCTCGTGATCCGAGGGCCAGCAGATGGGAAGCGGACGGGGGCCGCACTCGGGGACGAACGGGTTCGGGAGATCGGCGAAAATCCGCGTACCGAGACCGTCGCCGTCGGCATCCTCTGCGGGGTCGATTTCGAAGTTGCAGATGGCCGGCTCGCGCGGAGGCACGACGAAAGCGAAATCGATCCGCTCGTCCACCCCGTTTTCCGGTGATTCCATGTCGACGAGATTTTCGTCTTGCCTTCCGGACGTGCAACCCACGCCGGTCGCCGGGTCGCACTCGGGGTTTCCCGCCTCCAGGTAAGCGTCGATCCAGCCGGCACCCACGAACTGCTCGTAGACGAAGCTGCCCGGGGGCGCGTTGAAGTCGCCCGTCACGACGGCGGGCGTCCCGAGGTCGTGCGTCTTCTCGACGAAACGGCGCACCTGCACGGCCTGACAATCCCGGTTCGTCGCGGCTCCGGCCCCGATGCATTCCTCGGGACAGACGGGCCCGCACGGAGCGTTGCCGCCGTCGATACTGGCTGCCAGGTGCGTCGTGAAGACGTCCACGGGCCCGATCGGGTGGTCGACCCGCACGTGGAGGACGAGCCTCACGCCCCCGTGCAGAGACTCGGTCCGCGAGGCCAGCACCGGGTAGCGGGAAAGCACGATGTTCTGACTCTTGGAGGACTCGACGATCTCGTACGGGAAAGGACAGGCACTTCCGGCCTTCTCCCGCACCAGGGCCAGGACGCCGCCGAGAACTTCCTGCACGTTCACGAAGTCCGGGCAGCCGGCCGCGACGATCCACTGGAAGAAAAGTTCCACTCGGTCCGCGAGCCGGCAGAACTCCGTCTCGGGCGGGCACGTGAGCCCGTGGAGGATGTTGAGAGAAGCGACCGTGAGATCGGACCTCGGCGTGGGCGTCTCCGAGGGCACGGCCGTCGGCGACGGCGTCGAGGGCGGGGTCGAGCTGGGCGTCGCGGTCGCGGAAGAAGAGGACAGAGGGGTCGTAGTAGGCGTCGGCACCGGAGAGAAAGTCGCGGTCGCGGTCGGAGACGGCGCCAGGGTCGCGGTAGCCGTCGGCACGGGAGAGAGCGTCGCGGTGGCCGTCGCCGAAGGCGCCGGCCCCGCCACCTCGTCGTCGGAGTCGCCGTCGCAAGCTGCAAGCAGGGCAGCGAGCAAGAGGCCCACCGCCAGAACCGGAAGTTTCATGCGGCGTTCGTAGTCGTTACCGCGCAAGGGGTCAAGGAGAAGTTCTCGGGCAACGTGCGAAAGCTCCTCTCCAGAAGACGGAACACCTGGAACGCCACGGGGCTCGACGCTATGAGTACGGGTGGCGCGAAGAACACGCCTATGCGACGCTCCGCCATTCGCGACAAGGCCGCCATCGTCGGGATCGGACAGACACGGTTCGCACGCACGCTCGAGGCGAGCGAGTACGAGATGGCGGTGGAAGCCATCTGGAACGCGTGCGAAGACGCGGGGATTTCGCCGCGCCAGATCGACGGTGTCGTGCGTTACGACATCGAACAGATCGACGAAGAGCAGCTTCTTTCCGTGCTCGGAAACCCCCACCTTCGTTTTTTTTCGGCCACGTCCTGGGGTGGTGGAGGCTCGGCGTCCGTACTGGTGGTGGCGGCGGCCGCGATCGCGGCCCGTCTGGCCGAGACGATTCTCGTCTACCGTGCGCGAGCGCGTGGCAAGCGCTCGAGCTACGGTCCCGGCAAGCACCAGGGAGGACGTTACTGGGAAAAAATCCCGAACGTCCTCCCCGGCCCCAACCAGTGGCACGTCCCGCACGGTCTCGTCGCGGCCTTCCAGGAAATGGCCATGATCAGCATGCGGCACCGAATCGAGTACGGGACGACGGACGACCAGTACGCCGACGTCGCGATCGCCTTCCGCTACCACGCGAGCCGCAACCCCGCCGCCGTCATGCGCACCCCCATCACGCGGGAAGACCACCACCGCTCCCGTATGGTGTCGGATCCCCTCCGCCTTCTCGACTGCAACATCGAAACCGACGGCGCCGTGGCGCTTCTGGTGACCTCGGTCGAGCGGGCCCGGGATCTCCGGCAGCCTCCCGCGGTCATCCACGCGGGGGCCATGGCCGCGGGCTCCCATCACATCCGGCTGCCGACGTTTTTCGAGCGCCCGTTCGAAGAACAGTCGCCCGTACGCGTCGCCCGGGAGCTTTTCGCGCAGGCCGACTGCCGCCGGGAGGACATCGACTGTGCGTTCTTCTACGACTTCTTCACGTCGATGGTGATCCTGGCCCTCGAACAGTACGGGTTCGCGCCCCGGGGCGAGGGGGGGCCTTTCGTCGAGAACGGTGGCCTCCAGTGGCCCCGGGGAAGGCTCGTCTGCAACACGAACGGCGGGCAGCTCTCCGAAGCCTTTATCCACGGCTTCAACAACACGGCGGAAGCGGTGCGGCAGATCCGGGGGACGTCGACCTCGCAGGTTCCCGACTGCGAGTTCGTGCTCGTCGCCGGAGCGAACACGGATCCCACGGGTGCCGTGATCCTGCGCAGGCTCTGAGTCCGATGGCCGGCGAGGAACGCAGCTTCGTGACACGCGACATCCCCCTTCCCGCACCGACGCCCGACACGGCCCCCTTCTACGAGGCCGCCCGGCGGGGCGAGCTCCGCCTGCAGCGCTGCTCGGATTGTGGCATGTTCCGTCACTATCCACGCCCCGCCTGCCCCCGTTGCCTCTCGCGGCGGTTCGGCTGGGAGCGGGCGAGCGGCCGGGGCACCGTCTACACGTGGACGATCGTGCGGGGGCCTACGCTACCCGCGTTCGAGTCCAAGCTCCCCTACAACGTCGTCGACGTCCTCCTCGAGGAAGGGGTGCATTTCGTGAGCGAAGTCCTCGACTGCAAGCCCGAGGAACTCTACGCCGGGATGCCCGTCGAGGCCGTCTTCGTACCGGTGACCGACGAAATCACGCTCGTCAAATTCCGCAAGGCTCAGTCGAGTTCGGCGCCCTCCACGTAGCCGTGTTCGAGGATCCCGTAGCCCTCGCGGCCACGGTACCGGTAGCGTACCACCCCGTCCTTGAGCCACGTCCTCCAGATCCGGACCGAGCCCACGCCCAGGACTTCCTCGCTGCGGATTTCGTGTTTCTCTCCCCGCTCGTCGGTGAGCACGACCTCGACTCCCGTCTGCCGCGTGCCGCCGTCGGCCGTGTGCACCGTCATCTCGACGGCGGAAAGATCCCGGAGCTCCTCGCCGTTCCAGAGACAACCGACGTGGATCCAGGGGGTCGTGGCGTCCAGAAAGCGGACGCGGACGGCGTTGAACCAGAAGCCGTCGACGGCGCCGCAGAGGTAGTTCCAGCGGTAGAACTTGTCCCAGTCGCGCTCGCCGCCGAAGGTGTGGTCGCGATGGGCCCACGCGTCCACCTCGAACGTCCGGCCTCCGAGCACC